>NZ_JAVDSG010000001.1:620000-1237500 GCF_031455225.1 Saccharothrix longispora | reverse complement strand
TAGGCGCCGCCGGTCTTCCAGGTGGCCAGGAAGGAGGCGACGAGGTCGACGCCGCGGTCCAGCAGCACGCCCGCGACCCGTTCCGGGCCGTGCCCGCGCGCCCGCAGCAGGCGGGCGAGGAGGTCGGCCCGCGCGTCCAGCTCGGCGAACGTGGTGACGCCGTCGGCGGTGCGGACCGCCTCGGCCCCGGGGGACACGGCGACGCGGGCGTGGAAGCGGTCCAGCGTGTGGGCGCCGCCCAGGCCGGGGCGCGGCGGGAGCGTCAGCACGGCCCGCTCGACGCCGTCCAGCACGTCCACGTCGGACAGCGGCGCGTCGGGCGCGGCGACGGCCCGTTCGAGCAGGGTGGTGAAGTGGCGGGCCATGCGCTCGACGGTGGCGTGGTCGAACAGCTCGGTGGCGTAGAGCAGCCGGGCGGTGATCGAGCCGTCGGGCAGCAGCGCGGCCTGGAGTTCGAGGTCGCACCGGGCGACCTGGCCGTCCCCGGCGTAGGGCTCGGCGGTCACGCCGGGCAGCGCGATGCCCGCGCCGTCGGACTCGTGCATGGTGAGCACGACCTGGAACAGCGGCGTCCGCGACAGGTCGCGCTGCGGTTCCACCGCGTCCACCACCTGCGCGAACGGCACGGCGTCGTGGTCGAAGGCGTCCAGCACGATCTCCCGGACGTGGTTGAGCAGCGCCCGGAACGACACGTCGCCGGACCAGCGGGTGCGGATCACCAGCGTGTTGACCGCGTAGCCGACGAGGTGCTGGAGCTCGGGCTGCGTGCGGGAGGAGGCGATGGTGCCCACCGGCACGTCCGCCCGGCCGGTGTAGCGGGCCAGCACCGCCTGGAACGCGGTGAGCAGCGCGACGAACGGGGTCGCGCCCTCGCCCCGGGCCAGCTTCACGACCCGGTCGGCCAGCTCCGCCTCGACGCGCAGGTCGTACTGGGCGCCCGCGTAGCCGCGCACGGACGGCCGGGGCCGGTCGGTGGGCAGTTCGACGGGCGCGATGCCGGACAGCACGTCCGTCCAGTAGCCCAGTTGCCGCCCGCGGTCCTCGTCGGACATGCGGGCGCGCTGCCAGGCGGCGAAGTCCGCGTACTGCACCGGCAGCGCGGGCAGCGCGGCGGGCTCGCCCCGCACGATGGCGCGGTACCCCTCGGCGAGTTCGGCGAGCAGCGCCTGCGTGGACCACGCGTCGCACGCGATGTGGTGCAGCGTGAGCAGCAGCAGGTGGTCGTCGGCCGCCCGCGCGACCAGCACGGCACGGCAGGGCCACTCCAGCGCCAGGTCGAACGGCGTGCGCGCCTCGCGGCCGACGATGTCCTCGGTGCGCGCGTCCAGCTCCGCGACCGACCGCCCGGACGGCCGCTCCACGCGCAGCAGGCCGGTCACCGCGGCGTCCACGACCTGGACCGGCGCGCCCGCGTGCATCTCGTAGCGGGTGCGCAGGATCTCGTGCCGCGCCACCACCTGGTCCCAGGCGCGGCCGAGGGCGTCGGCGTCGAGGTCGCCGGTCAGCCGCAGCGCCACCGGCACCAGGTACTCCGAGCTGCCCGGCCTGAGCTGCTGGAGGAACCACATCTGCTCCTGCCCGTGGGACAGCGGCAGCGGTCGGGAGCGGTCCGCTCGTCCGATGCGCGCGGACGCGCCGTCGCTGCCGTGCAGGCGCCGCCACAGCAGCTGCGCGCGGCGGGCATCCACGGACATGTCCGGCTTGCTGGCCATCGA
The DNA here is from genome assembly GCF_031455225.1 of Saccharothrix longispora. GTDB lineage: Bacteria > Actinomycetota > Actinomycetes > Mycobacteriales > Pseudonocardiaceae > Actinosynnema > Actinosynnema longispora. The sequence continues at coordinate 1,235,785 of NZ_JAVDSG010000001.1, read as the reverse complement.
GGCTCCTGTCTGCGACATGGTCCGGTGGCGTGCGCCCTCCGGCGGGTGCTCGGTGCACGCCTGACCGGGAACCCTCGCGGGCGTGGCAATACGGCCGCTATATGGCCAGTCCGCGCCGGCCCCGCGCACCGCGCGTCGACCGGAGCGCGACGACTCCGCACCACCCGGCGGCCCGGTGGTGGTCCGGTCCCGTATAGCCGGGATATGGCCGGGGCGAGCACTCTTCGTCCCGCCCCACGAAGAGGACCAGCAGGAGGATTCGGTGACGGAGAACCTCGCCGACGACCGCCGGTGGCGGGTCGTGCTCAACGATGAGGAGCAGTACTCGGTGTGGTGGGCCGACCGCGAGCCGCCTGCGGGGTGGCACGCGGAAGGCACCGAGGGCACGAAGGACGAGTGCCTGGCGCGGATCGAGGACGTGTGGACCGACATGCGCCCGCTGAGCCTGCGGCGGCGGATGCAGGCCCAGGCCAGCTGAAACCGAGCGCGTTCACCGGTCGGGCCGCGCCCGTCGTCCACCACCGCACGACCGGAGTCCGGTAACCCCGTGTCAGGCAGACGCCTGCCTACTGTCGGAAGAAGTCAGATATGCGGATCGTAGGTGTCAATCTCAGCCACGACAGCAGCATGAGCCTGGTCGAGGACGGGCGCATCGTGGCGGCTCTCGCGCTGGAGCGCATCACGCAGCAGAAGCGGGGCACCGTGCCGTGGCACGAGTACACGCTCGCCATGACGAGGTTGGCGGTCGAGGTGCTGGGCGGCCAGGGCCTCACGATCGATGACGTCGACTACTGGATCGGGACGTCGACCGAGTCGGGCGACCAGAACGAGGAGGAGCGGCTGCTCGACATCCTCGGTGTGCTCGCGCCCGCGGGCAAGCGGCTCGCCCTCCCCCACCCGGCGCACCACCTGGCGCACGCCGGCGCGGCGTTCTACACGTCCGGCCTGCCGGACGCGGCGGCGGTCGTGGTCGACACCTACGGGTCGATCTTCCGGGGCCACCGCGAGCGGGAGACCGCGTTCGAGTTCTCGTTCGGCAGCCGCCCCAAGGAGCTGTTCCGCATGACGCGGGCCAGCACGCGGATCGCCGGGACCGTCCACAACGGCGCCGTCCTCCTGCCGGAGAACATCGGCGGCCTGGGCGAGCTGTACCGGGTCGTCACGCTGGCCCTCGGCTTCCGCGAGTCGGGCACCGCGTACGACGACGCGGGCAAGACCATGGGCCTCGCGCCCTACGGCAAGCGCCTGTCGGCCGAGCCGCTGTTCATCGACGTGAGCGGCGACGAGATGCGGTTCGACAACGCGACGCAGTCCCTCGTGGACCTGGGCTTCGCGAAGCACGCGGAAACGGGCGCCCAGCTGCTGCCGCGCAAGCGCGGCGAGGCCATGACCCAGCTCCACAAGGACCTGGCCTACCAGATCCAGTCCGAGTTCGAGGACGCCATGCTCTTCCTCACCAACAAGAGCCTGGCGATGTCCGGCAGCCGCAACCTCGTGCTGTCCGGCGGTTGCTTCCTCAACTCCACCACCAACGCCCGGCTGGCGCGCGAGCTGGACATCGACGGCATCTCCGTGTTCCCGGCGGCGACCGACGACGGCAACGCCGCGGGCGCCGCGCTCTACGCCTACTACAACATCGTCAACGAGCCCGGCACGGTCGCTCCGGCGGACCCCCGTTCGTTGCGGATGACGGACGTGTACCTCGGCCCGCCCCGGGTCGCGAAGGAGCAGATCGAGCAGGCGAGCAAGACCTGGTCGTGCGACCCCGTGTACCACGCCGACGAGGCCGACATGGTGCAGGCGGCGGCCGAGGCCATCCAGCGCGGCGAGATCATCGGCTGGTTCCAGGACCGCGCCGAGTACGGGCCGCGGGCGCTCGGGTCGCGGTCGATCCTGTGCCACCCCGGCCTGCCCGGCATGAAGGACCGGCTCAACGCGCGGGTGAAGTTCCGCGAGGCGTTCCGGCCGTTCGCCGCCTCGGTGCTGGCCGAGCGGGCCGTGGACTACTTCGAGATCCCGGTCGAGGACAGCCCGTTCATGCTGTTCGTGTGCCCGGTGCTCCCGGAGAAGCGGGAGTCCATCGAGGAGATCACCCACGTCGACGGGACGTGCCGCATCCAGACCGTGGCGGCCGAGCAGGACGGCAAGTTCCGCAGGCTCATCGAGCGCTTCGACGAGCTGACCGGGGTGCCGATGATCCTCAACACCTCGTTCAACCTGCGCACGAAGCCGATCGTGGAGACCCCCGGCGACGCGCTCAACTGCCTGTTCGGCTCCCGGCTCGACCGGCTGTTCATCGGCCAGTACGAGTTCACCGCGCCGAACTTCGCGGACATGGTGCCGACCAGCCTCACGGCCGACGGCGACAAGGGGCCGGCCGACCCGCGCGAGGCGGCGATCCTGGGCCTCGTCGACGGCTCGCGGTCCGTGCGGCGCATCGCCGAGGAGGCCGGGCTGGACGTCGAGGTGACGATCAACCTGGTGCTCGACATGCGGCGCCGGGAGTTCCTCGACTGGGCCAACCTGCCCAACCGGTACCGGGAGCTGACCATTCCGACGCCGCAGTACCAGCAGAACTTCAGCGAGAGCCGCTGAACGTCCGGCACCGGGTCCCCGGTGCCGGACGGACCTGCCTCCTCCCCCTGGTCACGTGCGGAAACACCGCCGCCCGGCACCCCCACAGGTGCCGGGCGGCGGTGTGCCCGCACGCCCTCGGACGGTGACTCGGGGTGATCGGCAGGCCACATCCTGACAAGGCATGTTCCTGCCAAACGTGACGGCTGACATGTTTGAAAACCTTGAACAGACTTCCTGGAGGCGACAGCACGCGGGCAACGCCGCCGCGCGAGCGTGTGAGGGGTGGTCGATGAGGTTCCAGGTACTTGGTCTGGTGGGGGCGTGGGTCGGGGACACGCAGATCGAAGTGCGCGGTTCGAAGATGCGCACCTTCCTGGCGTCGCTGCTGCTGGCCCGCGGGCGGGTCGTGTCGGACGCCAGGTTGATGCAGATGTTGTGGGACGAGGACCTGCCGTCGACGACGCAGGCGCAGATCCAGACCTACGCCTCGCGGCTGCGCAGCCTGCTCGGCGCGGAGGCCAGGATCACCCGCCAGCCGCCCGGGTACCGCTTCGAGTTCCTCGCGCAGGACCGGGTCCAGCTCGACCTGGTCGAGTTCGAGACGCTGGCGGCGCAGGGCAGCACGGCCCTCGCCGAGGGCAGGCACGCCGAGGCCAGCAGGCTGCTGCGCGACGCGCTGTCGCGGTGGAACGGCCCGGCGCTGGGCGGCGTCACCGACCACCTCGCCACGGTGGAGCAGCCCAGCCTGGAGGAGGCCAGGCTCACCGCGCTGGAGAGCTGCATCGACGCCGAACTGGCCCTGGGCGAGCACCAGCGGCTGATCACCGACCTGACCGCGCTGATCGCCGCGGAGCCGCTGCGGGAACGGCCGCGCATGCAGCTGATGACCGCGCTGCACGGCAGCGGTCGCACCGCCGACGCGCTGGCCGTGTACCAGGACTTCCGCACCGCGCTCGCCGAGCTGGTGGGCCTGGACCCGTCCACCGAGCTGCGCGAGCTGCACCAGTCGATCCTCACCTCCGTGCCGCGCACGCCGCGCACGACGGTCACGCTGTGGCCCCGGCGGCAGGAGGGCGCCCCGGCGCTGCCGCCGGAGCCCAGCGACTTCACCGGCCGGGCCGCCGAGACCGAGCGGGCGTGCGCGGTGCTCAGCGGTTCGCCCGGGCAGGCCGAGCTGCCCACCGCGTGCGTCGTCAGCGGCATGAACGGCGTCGGCAAGACCACCCTCGCCCAGCGCGTGGCCAGGTTGCTGGCCAAGCGGTTCCCGGACCGGCAGCTGCTGGTGGACCTCGGCGGCAGGCACGCGTCGCCGCCGAGCGCCGGCACCGTGCTGGACGGGCTGCTCGCGCGGCTCGGCGTGCCGACCGACCGGGTGCCCGAGTCGACCGCGGCGAAGGTGGACCTGTACCGCCGGACGTTGGCGGGCACCAGGACACTGCTGATCCTCGACGACGCCCACGACGAGCGCCAGGTCCGGCCGCTGCTGCCGTCCGTGCCGGGCTGCGGGGTGCTGATCACCAGCCGCTCGCTGCTCGCCACCCTGGAGGGCACCGCGCGGATCACGCTCGGCCCGTTCTCCCCCGCCGAGTCGATGCAGTTGCTGGGCCGCATCATCGGGGTCGACCGGACCACCGCCGAGCACCGGACCGCGCTGGACATCGCGGAGGTGTGCGGCCACCTGCCGATCGCGATCCGCGTGTGCGGCTCCCGGCTGGCCGCCCGGCCGCACTGGTCGCTCCGGCGGCTGGCCGACCGGCTGCGCGACCCGGGGCGCGTGCTGGACGAGCTGCGGGTGGGCGACCTGGACGTGCGGGAGCGGCTGCTGCCGTCGTTCGCCGCGCTGTCGGACGACCTGCGCGGCGCCCTGCTGCGGCTGTCGGCGCTCGGCCCCGGCACGTTCCACGTCCACACCGCCGCCGAGCTGCTCCGGCTGTCCGCGGTGGACGCGTTCGACGTCCTCGACGAACTGGTGGCCGCGCACCTGCTGCGCCCCGACCCGCGCACGGTGGACCACTACCGGCTGCCCGAACTCGTCCACGCCCTGGCACTGGACCAGGAGCAGCTCTGCAAGGTCGGCTGATGACCCGGTCGACGACCGCCACTTCCCTGGAGAACCCGTCGTGACGACAACGATGAACGAGTTCCGCTACCTCACCCGCGACGACGTCGTGCGCGCGCTGTCCGAGGTCGACGCCGTCGCGGTGGTGGCCGAGGCGCTGCGCCTGCACACCGAGCGCCGGGTGATGCTGCCGGAGGAGGCCTACCTGCCGTGGCGCTCGCCCGGCGGCGCGGCCAACCGGTGCCTGGCGATGCCGGGGGCGGTCGAGTTCGACGACGGTTTCGCGGTGGGCCTGAAGACCATCAACGCCAGCCTCGGCAACGTCGACCGGGGCCTGCCCCGCTCGCAGGGCTTCACGCTGCTGCTGGACCCGGAGACCGCGCGGCCCCGGGCGTTGATGGAGGCGGCGCACATCAGCGCGCTGCGCACCGCCGCGGTGACCGCCGTGGCCGCGCGGTCGCTGGGCAGGCCGGGGGCCTCGACGATGGGCCTGATCGGCTGCGGCACGCTGGCGATGACGCACCTGGAGCTGTTGGCGGACACCGTGCCCGCGTTGGCCGAGGTGAAGGTGTTCGACATCGACCCGGCGCGGGCGGAGCGGTTCCGCGAGGAGGCGTCGGCGCGGCGGCCGCGCCTGACCGTGTCGGTGGCGGCGTCCGCGCGGGACTGCGTCGTCGGCTCGGACCTGGTGGTGCCGGTGACGACGGTGACCGAGGGCTACATCCCCCGCGAGTGGCTGTCGCCGGGCGCGCTGGTGTCCAACGTGTCGCTGGACGACCTGCTGCCCGACGCCGTGCGCCACTGCGACCTGCTGGTGATCGACGACTGGGACCTGGTCAGCGGGGACAACCGCCGGCTGCTGGGCCGGATGTACCGGGCGGGTGAGCTGCTGCCGCCGTCCGGCATCGTGGAGGGCGACGGCGGCGGCCTGCCGAGCGCGTCGGTCCGCAAGGTGGACGCCACGCTCGGCGAGGTGGTGTCCGGCGACCACCCCGGGCGCGGCGCGGACACCGACGTCGTGGTGTGCAACGCGTTCGGGATGGCCATCCTGGACGTCGCCGTGGCGCACCGGGTGGCCGAGGCCGCTGAACGGGCCGACCTCGGCCAGGTCCTGTCGTTGTGAGCGGCGCCGCGCTCCTCCGCTCAGCCGCGCCCGCCGGACAGCCAGCCGACCTCGACCGCGCGGACGCCGACCTGGAACCGGCTGCGCGCCCCCAGGCGCTCGGCCAGGTCCGCGATCACCCGTCGCGTCGTGCGCACCGACACCCCCAGCTTGCGGGCGACCACGGCGTCGGTGTGGCCGTCGGCCAGCAGGCGCAGGACCTCGTGGTCCTGCGCCGTCAGGCCGTCGACGTCCCGGTTGACCGGCACGCCGAGGTCGGTGGCCGGTTCCCAGGCGTGGTCGAAGAACGCGCACAGCGCCGTGAGCACACCGGTGCCGCGCAGCACCACGATGCCCTCGTCGGAGTTGTGCGGGTCGAGGGCGACGATCGCCACCTTGCGGTCGTAGAGCGACATCCGGACCGGCAGGCTCGGCACGGTGCGCACCTCGCCGCCCTGCTCGACCAGCCAGCGCGCGTAGCCGAACGCGGCGGTGTCGTTGGCGATGCTCTCCAGGTAGAGCCGCCGGATGCGCACGCCGCGCCCCAGCAGCCGGAGGTCCTCGGCCCGGTCCGCCTCCTCCCGCGGTTGCGGCGCCGGGCCGCCCGGCGAGAACGACATCATCTCGGACGTGCAGTTGTCCGCCAGGCTGTCGGCGAAGCTCTGCACCGCTTCCGAGCCCAGCACGCGCTGGTCCGGGAACTCGCCCTGGTCCACCTGCGCCTGCTCGTACTCGGCGAGCATGCTCGACACCAGCGACCGACTGCGGGCGACGTCCTGCTGGTGGTAGGCCAGCACGGCCTCCTGCGCTTCCAGCAGCCCGTGCAGCGCCACGCCCGGGTCGATCAGCACGGCCTCGTCCCGGTCCTGGGCCTGCCAATCGGCCTTGATCAGGTTGAGCTGCACCAACTCGTCGAGCGAGCGCGTCAACCTGCCTTCCGACCACGTCAGCCAGAGCCCCAGCTCCGCGATGCCGACGTGCGGGTACTTGATCATCGTTTGGTACACGATTCCGGCATCGGTGCCGAGACCGAGGAACTGCATGTTCAACCTCCCCAGAGTGGCTGAACCAGCCACCGGTCGAACGTGAGATCTATTCATCAAGGTGTGCTTATTCCCGACAAAACCTCCGACTCCCGGGCAAAAATTCTTTTGCAATGACGACCGAGGAAAGAAAAGCACATGTCAAATACCGGAACGATAGGTCAGACGGGTGCATTGCCCGGCGTCGGGATTGAGCCGTTCGGAGTCTTACGGATTCCCGAATCGTCGTCCGGGCGACTGGCACGGCGGTGTTGACGTGGCCGTGGATCGCCTTCGGGCTGGCGTTCGCCACGGCGGTCGTGCCGTTCGGCAGCATCGAGCTGTTCGTCATCGGCCTGGTCGCGCAGCGGCCGGACATCCCATTCGCGGCCGTGGGCGCGGTGATCGCGGTCGGCCAGGTGCTGGGCAAGCTGGTGCACTACTACGCCGCCCTCGGCGTGCTGCGGTTGCCGCCGCTGCTGCGCCGGGCGCCGCGGCCCGGGCGCGCACCCGGCCGGGTCGCGACCTGGCTGAAAGCGGCCACCGAGCGCGCCCGGGAGAGCCCGCGGTGGATGGCGGGGATCTTCTGCGTCAGCTCGGTCGTCGGGTTGCCCCCGTTCGGGGCGACCGTGCTCCTGGCGGGCGTCACCCGGATGCGGGTCGAGCTGTTCCTGGCGATCGGCCTGGTCGGCCGGTTCACCAGGTACTGCTGCCTGGCCGCGGCCCCCGGTGTGTTCGGCGACGTGTTCTTCTGACCGGGAGCGGCCGGAGGCCGGCTCCCCGCGCAGTCCGCAGAGGATCGACCTGACGGAGGGGGACCGGTCGTGACGGACCACGTGGCAGTGCTGCTCCTCGACCTGGCACTGATCCTGTTGATCGCCCACGCGTTCGGCGCGCTCGCGCGCCGGTTCGGGCAGCCGCCGGTGATCGGCGAGATCCTCGCCGGCATCCTGCTCGGACCGACGCTGTTCGCCGGCGGGCTGTCCGCGGTGGTGATCCCCGCCGACGTGCGGCCGCTGCTGTCACCGCTGGCGAACGTCGGCGTCGCGCTGTTCATGTTCCTGGTGGGGCTCGAACTGGACCGGTCGCTCCTGACCGCCGGGCGCCGCGTCATGACCGGGGTCGCGCTGAGCGCCACGCTGGTGCCCTTCGCGCTGGGCGCGCTGCTGGCGTGGCACCTGCTGGACCGGCACGAGACCACCCACCCGCTGGGCTTCGTGCTCTTCCTCGGCGTGGCCATGGGCGCGACCGCGTTCCCCGTGCTGGCGCGCATCCTGACCGACCGCGGGCTCCGGAAGACGCCGCTGGGCGCGCTCTCGCTGGGCATCGCGGCGATCGGCGACGTGGTGGTGTGGTCGGTCCTGACGGGCGTGGTCGTGCTCGTCGGCGGCACCGGCTCGGAGTGGCGGCTGCTCCTCACCGTCCCCTACGCGGCCGTCCTGCTGTTCGTGGTGCGACCGCTGCTGCGCAGGCTCGGCACCCGGCGGGCGACGTCGGGCGCGGACACGCGGCGGCTCGTGGTGATCACCATCGGCGTGCTCGCCAGCGGCGGCGCGACGGAGTGGCTCGGGCTGCACTTCGCGTTCGGCGCGTTCCTGTTCGGCTTCGTCTTCCCCAAGGACACCGACAGCCGGCTGCGCGCCGACGTGGCACGCCGGGTCGGCTCGATCACCTCGGTGCTGCTGCCGGTCTACTTCGTGACGGCCGGGCTCAAGGTCGACCTGTCGACGATCGACGTGTCGGGCTTCCTCGACCTGGCCCTGGTGCTGCTGGTCGCGGTGGTCGGCAAGGGGGGGCGGCGCCTACGTCGCGGCGCGCCTGCACCGGGTGCCCCCGCGCGACGCGGCGTCCCTCGCCGTGCTGTTGAACACGCGCGGCCTGACGGAACTCGTCATCCTCACCATCGGGTTGCAACTGGGCCTGCTCCAGGAGGACCTGTACTCGCTGATGGTCGTCATGGCCCTGGTGACCACCGCGATGACCGCGCCGCTGCTGACGCTGGTCGACCGGGTGAGCGGGCGCCGCTCGCGCCTCGGACCGGACGCCGACGTGGCGCACCCCGACGTGGCGCCCCGCACCGGACCCGGTGGCCGGTGACCGGAACGCCGGTCACCCCCGACGCGTCCGACCACCGAGGACGTCGGTCGTCGGGGAGGTCGGGGTGGAACGTCGGGCGTTGCTCGGCTTGGCGTGGGCGTGCGTGCCCGTCCAGGTCGTCGGGGGGTTCCTCGTCGGGAGCGACGAGTGGTGGTGGGTCGGCGCCGCCGCGTTCGTCCTGGGGGCCGTCGGCTTCGCCCTCGTCTTCCACGCGCTCGGGCTGGGCCCCGGCGCGGTGGGCGCGGCCTGCTTCCTCGGGTTCGGGCTGCTGGCGGTGTCCGCGCTGACCGGGCCGCCGCTGTGGGCGGCGTGGTTCGGGGAGCGGGCGGAGTGCGCGATCGTCGACCGGCGCGCGGAGCGGGGTTCGTGGGACGACGACGAGGCGTGGTACGTGGTCGAGTGCGACGGGGGGCGCGGCGCGACGGAGGTGTCCGCGCGCGGCAGGCACCTCGGCGTGGTCGGCGACCGGGTGCCGCTGGTCTTCGACCGGCTCGGGGTGGTGGCGCCCCTGCGGCCGGACGACGTGACGACGGCCGGCGCGTGGCTCGTCCCGCCGTCCGCCGCGGTGGTGGTGTGGTTCGTCGCGGTCGCCGACCGGCGGCCGGGGTGGCGGCGCCGGGCGGCGCGCCGGCGGTGACGCGGCACGGCCCGTCCGGCGCGGCGGTCACGATCCGCGCCTGCCGCTCGGGCAGCGTGCCCACCAGGGGGCCAGCGGCTCCGCGACGAGGCCCTGCCGCTCGACCACCTCGTGGGCCCGCACGGCGCCGGTGTCCTCGATCAGGTCTGACCGGCGGGGTCCCGGGACCGCCACCCCGGGCACCCGCCTCGGCGGACGCGGCGCACGGGCGATTTAAGCTGGCCGCATGATTCACTACACGGACGCCGAGAGCCGGACCCTGCGCACGGCCGTGTTCGGCGTGATGGTGCTGGTGTCGCACGCCGACCCCGGTCCCGTGATCCAGGAGCGGCACGCCGGGCTCCGCGCCCTGACGAAGCTCTCCCCCGACCTGCGCGTCGTCCTGCACGCGGCCCGCGTCGACCTCTCGGGAATCCCCGAGGAGCAGTTGGAGGAGCGGGTCCTGGAGGCCCTCCGGACGTCCGCGGAGGTCCTCGCCGCGAAGTCGCCCGCCGACGCCGCCGGCTTCCCCGACGCCGTGGAGGCGATCTGCCACGAGGTCGCCGCGGCCGACGGCCAGGTGGCCGAGGTGGAGACGGCGGTCATCGAGAAGGTGCGGGCCGCACTGAAGGGCTGATGCCCGTCCACCGGCCATCCCGCTCATGCGTACGAACGTACACAAGAGTGGTACGGTCGTACGCGTGACGAGCGACCTTCCGGCGGCGGAGAAGCGCGCCCGGCCCCGGCGGCCGGACCCGGGGCGCCGGGACCGGATCATCGACGCCTGCCTCGACGTGATCGCCGAGGTCGGGGTGGCCGGCGCGTCCCACCGGACGATCGCCGCGGCGGCCGGCGTGCCGCTGGGGTCGATGACCTACCACTTCGGCGGGATGCAGGAACTGCTGCGCGAGGCGTTCGGGCGGTTCGCGGCGGGGGTGACCGAGCGGTTCGAGCAGCGGATGGCGGCGGCCGCGGACTTCGCGGCCGCCGAGCGCGCCGTGGTGGAGATCATCACCCTCGACACCCTCAACGGCCACCGCGACCTGGTCCTCACGCACGAGCTGTACACGCTGGCCGCGCGCGACCCGGCGTGCCGCGACATCACCAACGCCTGGATGGCGGCCAGCCGCCGCGCGCTGGAGCGCCACTTCGACCCGCTGACCGCGCGCCTGCTCGACGCCCTGATCGAAGGCCTGACGCTCCACCGCGCCCTGGACACCGAGCCGCACGACGCCGCCACCGCGGCCGCGGCCGTCGAACGCGTCACCGCCCCCGTCCGCCCCGGGTGACCCCGCCGGGCCACGCCCCGCCGCCGTCCCGGTTTTTGCGGCCGGTACCGGATTTCGCGATCACCCCCTCGATCGGGTGTACGACCGTACATCCGCGGATACGGTCGTACCCACGCGGGCGCGACGAGCCGCCCCACGAGCCGCGGCGACGCTCCGCCGTGACCTGGACACTGGAGAACGCATGGACCACGACCTGCCCTTCCGCGATCCCGCCCGGCCGATCCCGGAGAGGGTGGCGGACCTGCTGGGGCGCATGACCCTGCCGGAGAAGGTCGGGCAGATGATGCAGCTGGACTCCCGGGAGGACCTCGACGACCACGTGCTGCGCAAGCACGTCGGTTCGGTCCTGCACACCTCGCCCGAGCGGGTGCTGCGCGCGCACGACCTGACCGCGCGCACGCGGCTGCGCGTCCCGCTGCTGGTCGCCGAGGACTGCATCCACGGCCACTCGTTCCACGAGGGCGCGACGATCTTCCCGACCCAGCTGGGCATGGCCGCCTCCTGGGACGCCGAACTGGTCGAGCGGGTCGCGCGCGCCACGGCCGTCGAGGTCGCCGCCACCGGCGTGCACTGGACCTTCTCCCCCGTGCTGTGCATCGCGCGCGACCTGCGGTGGGGCCGGATCGACGAGACGTTCGGCGAGGACCCGGTGCTGATCGGCGAACTCGCCTCGGCGATGGTGCGCGGCTACCAGGGCGACGGGTTGGGCGACCCGACCGCGATCCTGGCCACCGCCAAGCACTTCGCCGGGTACTCCGAGACCCAGGGCGGTCGGGACGCCAGCGAGGCGGACCTGTCGCGCCGCAAGCTGCGCTCGTGGTTCCTGCCGCCGTTCGAGCGCGTCGCGCGCGAGGGCTGCCGCACCTTCATGCTGGGCTACCAGACCACGGACGGCGTGCCGATCACGGTCAACGACTGGCTGCTCGACGAGGTGCTGCGCGGCGAGTGGGGTTACACCGGCACCCTGATCACCGACTGGGACAACGTCGGCCGCATGGTCTGGGAGCAGCGCGTGCAGCCCGACTACGCCCACGCCGCCGCGGCCGCCGTCCGCGCGGGCAACGACATGATCATGACCACGCCGGGGTTCTTCGAAGGCGCGCTGGAGGCCGTCGAGTCGGGCCTGCTCGCCGAGTCCGACCTGGACCGCGCCGTGGCCCGCGTCCTCGCGCTGAAGTTCGAGCTGGGCCTGTTCGAGGACCCCCGACGCCCCGACGCGGAGCGGCAGCGGGTCGTGGTCAACCACCCCGACCACGCCGCGCTCAACCTGGAGGTCGCCCGGCGCTCGCTGGTGCTGCTGCGCAACGACGGCGTCCTGCCGCTGGACGGCGGCCTCACCGCCGACGCGACCGGGCGCGCGGTCGGCACGCCGGGGCGCACCCGCCGGATCGCCGTCGTCGGGCCGCTCGCCGACGACGCGCAGACCCAGCTCGGCGACTGGGCGGGCTCGTCGGGGCAGGCGGACTGGCTGCCCGACGGCCAGCCGCGCGAGATGATCACCACCGTGCTGGACGGCCTGCGCGAGCACGTGCCCGACGGCTGGGAGGTCGTGCACGCCCGGGGCGCCGACATCCTCGTCCTCGCCCCGGACCCCGAGGGCGACACGTTCCCGGACGGCCAGCCGCGCCCGCAGGTGGTGGTGCCGAGCGCGCCGGACGAGGCCCTGATCGCCGAGGCCACCGCCGCCGCGCGCACCGCCGACTACGTGGTGGCCGTGGTGGGCGACCGCGTCGAACTGGTCGGCGAGGGCCGCTCCACCGCCACGCTCGACCTGGTCGGCGGCCAGATCGCGCTGCTGGACGCCCTCGCCGCGACCGGCACCCCGCTGGTCGTGGTGCTGCTCGCCTCCAAGCCGCTGGTGCTGCCCCCGTCGACCCGGGACGCCGCGCTGCTGTGGGCGGCCAACCCCGGCATGCGGGGCGGGCGGGCCGTGGCCGAGGTGCTGCTCGGCCTGGTCGAGCCCAGTGGTCGCCTGCCGATCTCCTTCGCCCGCCACGTCGGCCAGCAGCCCACCTACTACAACCAGGTGCGCGGCCAGCACGGCAGCCGGTACGCGGACCTCACGCAGGACCCGGCGTTCGCCTTCGGCGAGGGCCTGTCCTACACCCGGGTCGAGTACGACGACCTGCGCGTGGAGACCGACGTCCTCGGCCCCGAGGACCACGTCCGGGCCGCGGTGACCCTGCGCAACACCGGCGCGCGCCCGGCGCGCGAGACGGTGCAGGTCTACGTCAGCGACACCGTCACGTCCGCCAGCTGGGCCGACAAGGAGCTCAAGGCGTTCCGGCAGGTGGAGCTGGCGCCGGGCGCGACCGCGACCGTGCACCTGGACGTGCCGGTGGCCGACTGCACCATCGTGGACGCGCGGGGCCGTCGGGTGGTCGAGCCGGGCGAGTTCACGCTGCTCGTCGGCCCGTCGTCCCGGGACTCGGCGTTGCTGCGGGCCGGTTTCACCGTGAAGTGCCCGACCTGACACCTGCCACCGGCAGGTCCACGTCCGCCGGCATGGCCGGGTGAGAGCGCTCTCGCAGCGGGGAGCGCCCTCACCCGGCCGGCGGTCGGCCCGGCGGGCGCAGCCCCGCGACGAGGAACCCGACCAGCCGGCGCGCGTCATAGCGCGGGTCGTCCGCGCCGATGCACAGGTTCCCGACCCCGCGCATCAGCTCGAACGCCCGCACGCCCGGCCTGATCTCACCGGCGTCCGCCGCGGCGTCGAGGAGTCGGGCGCACACCGGCACGAGGCGGTCCAGGAAGTAGGTGTGCAGGGCGTCGAAGCCCGCGTTGTCGGACTGGAGCACGTTGGCCAGCCCGTGCTTGGTCACCAGGAAGTCCACGAACAGGTCGATCCACCGCTCCAGCGCCGCGTGCGGACCGGGACCGGCCTCCAGCAGCGCGGGCCCCGCCTCGGCGCACGCCTCGACCTGGTGCCGGTACACCGCGATGATGAGGTCCGCCCTGGTCGGGAAGTGGCGGTAGATCGTGCCCACCCCGACACCCGCCCGGGCCGCGATGTCGCGCACCGGCGCCTCCACGCCCGACGCGACGAAGACCGCGGCGGCGGCGTCGAGCAGGGTCTTCTCGTTGCGCCGGGCGTCCGCCCGCTTGGACCGGGTCGCGCGCGTCGCGCCCTCGTCGCCGTCGCCCACCGCAGCACTCCTCCCACCACCGCACCCACCGGCTTGCAAAACGGAACAGCGCTCCGTATGGTTAACGGAGCGACGTTCCGCTTGCATGATAGCCGCAGCGGCCGCCGGCGACCCCACCACTCCCGACGGAGGAACCACCCATGCAGTACCGCACCTTGGGCCGCACCGGTGTGCAGGTCGGCACCCTCTCGCTGGGCGCGATGAACTTCGGCGCGATCGGGCGCACCACACCGGACGAGGCCACCGCAATCGTCCACACCGCCCTCGACGCCGGGGTCAACCTCGTCGACACCGCCGACGCGTACGGCCGGGGCGAGTCGGAGGAGATCGTCGGCCGGGCCATCGCGGGCCGCCGCGACGACGTCGTGCTGGCCACGAAGGCCTTCCTGCCCATGAGCGACGACCGCAACCACCGGGGCGGCTCGCGCCGGTGGCTGGTCACCGCGCTGGACGCCAGCCTGCGCCGCCTCGGCGTGGACCACGTCGACCTCTACCAGGTCCACCGCTGGGACCCCACCACCAGCGACGAGGAGACGCTGTCGGCGCTGACCGACCTCCGGCGCGCGGGCAAGATCCGCTACTTCGGCTCCTCCACCTTCCCCGCGCACCGCATCGTGCAGGCGCAGTGGGCCGCCCGCGAGCACCACCTCGGCCGCTACGCCACCGAGCAGCCCAGCTACTCCGCCCTCCAGCGCGGTGTCGAGGCCCACGTGCTGCCGGTGACCGAGGAGTACGGCATGGGCGTGCTGGTGTGGAGCCCGCTGGCCTCCGGCTGGCTGTCGGGCGCGGTGCGCGCGGGCCGGGAGATCACCACCCACCGCTCGACGGTCATGCCGCGGCGCTTCGACACCTCCACCCCCGCCAACCGGGCCAGGCTGGACGCCGTGGAGCGGCTGGCCGCGGTCGCCGACGCGGCGGGCCTGACCATGATCCAGCTCGCGCTCGGGTTCGTGACCGCCCACCCCGGCGTGACCAGCGCGATCGTCGGCCCGCGCACGACGGAGCACCTGCACGCGCAGCTCGCCGCCGCGGACACCGCGCTCACCGCCGACGTCCTCGACGCGATCGACGCGATCGTCGCCCCCGGCACCGACCTGGCCCCGGACGAGAAGCACGACACCCCGCCGTCGCTGCTCGACCCCGCACTCCGCCGCCGCTGACCGCCCGGCGCGTCCGCTGTGGACGGTCGGCCGACCCCGCGCCACAGCGCGGCGCACTCTCTCCCCCGACCAGCTCCGACGCCGTGGCCCGCGTCCCGGCGTCCGGACCCCGGCGGCTGCGGTGGTCCACGGGGACATCGCAGCACGCCCGCGCTCACCCGAGCACCAGTCGGGGCCAGTGCGCGAATTCCGCCAGCAGCCCCCGGTCGTGGGTGGCCACGACCACGGCCGCCCCGGTGGTCGCCATCGCCTCGGCGAGTTCGTCGACGAGCGACGGCGAGAGGTGGTTGGTCGGCTCGTCGAAGATCACCAGGTCCGGCCGGGCGGCCAGGCGCAGCGCCAGGTCCAGCCGCCGCTGCTGCCCGGACGAGAGCCGGGACACCGGGGTGCGCGCGGCCTCCCGGTCCAGCAACCCGGAGTCCGTCGGGGAACCGGGCACGCCCTGCCGCTCGAACAGCTCCCGCGCGGTCAGCCCACCCGGCCAGTCCGGCACCTCCTGCGCGATCAGCTCCACCCGCGCGCCCGGCAGGCGCCGCACCTCGCCACCGCTCGGGTCCAGCACGCCGGCGAGCACTCCCAGCAGCGTGGACTTGCCCGTGCCGTTCCCGCCGGTGACCAGCAACCGGTCGCCGCCGTCCAGGGTCAGGTCGACCGGCCGGTCGAGCCGACCGGCCACCGTCACCGCGTGCGCCCGCACCAACCCGGTCCCGAGGCGGGTGCCCGACTCCGGCCAGCGCAGCGCCGACGGCGGCTCGGGCACGGTGACGCGGTGCGCGACCAGCGCCTCCCGCGCCCGGTTGAGCGCCTGCACGACACCCGGCGCGCGGGACTGCCGCTGGTGCCTGCCGGTGCCCTTGTCGGGCCGCCACCCCGTGCCGAGGCGCGACCTGGCCTGGTCCAGCGCGACCGCCAGCCCGCGCTGCTCGGCCTGCTGCTCCTCGTGCTCCCGCACCCACCGCGCCCGCTCGCGGCGGCGGCCCTCCCGCCAGGCCGGGTAGCCCCCGGCGAACAGGCGCGGCCGGCCGTCCCGGGTGGGGTCCAGGTCGAGGAACTCGTGTGCCACCTCGCGCAGCAGCGTGCGGTCGTGGCTGACCAGGGCCAGCCCGCCCCGGTGGGCGCGCAGCCGGTCGGTGAGGAAGGCCAGGCCGTCGGCGTCGAGGTGGTTGCCGGGCTCGTCCAGCAGCAGCAGGTCGTGCCCGGCCCCGAGGAGGCAGGCCAGCCGGACCCGGTAGCGCTGCCCGACGGAGAGGGTGCGCAGTTCGCGGTCCCGGTCCGCGCAGGCGTTCAACCCGGCCAGGGCCACGTCGAGGCGGCGCTCGGCGTCCCAGGCGTCCAGGCGGGTGGCCGCGTCCAGCGCGCGGGTGTACCGCCCATCGGCGTCGGGGACGCCCCGGGTCAGGTCGTCGGTGGCCTCGTCGAGGGCGCGCAGGGCGGCGCGGGCGGCGTGCAGGGACTCGTCGGTCAGCGAGCCGACCGTCTCGCCGGGACCGGCGGGCAGGGCCTGCCGGGACAGCCCGACCGTGCCCGCTCGGTGCACCGAGCCCCGGTCCGGGACGTGCGACCCGGCGAGCACGTGCAGCAGGGTGGTCTTGCCCCGGCCGTTCTCGCCGACGATCGCCAGGCGGGAACGGGAGGAGACGGTGACGGAGACGTCGGTGAGCAGCGCGCGGCCGCCCAGCACGACGGAGACGCCTTCGGCGCGCAGGTGGGGTGGAGTAGTGGACAAGGGGATGCTCCGCAGCTCTCGGTGGAGCCGGGCAGCACGAAGCGGCGCCGCCCGGCGGATGACCGGGACGGCGGGCAGGGAGGGTTTCCCGGTGCGCCGCCGTCAGGCGGCGGACCGGGGCCGCATCGCCGAACGGGCGGCGGCGTGACCGGTGCACATGGCGACCAGGTTAGCCCGCGCGGTGGGCGGCGCCAACGGGATTACCGGGGCGGCCAGGGCGCGCCGCCGCCGGCCATGCCGCCGTGGAACGGGTGCCCCTCGGTGATCTCGCCGCGAGCGACCGCGCGGCCGGTGAACGCGGAGGCGTAGACGGCGGCGACGAACTCCAGTGTCATCCGCGTGTCGGCGGTGGAGACCGGTGGGGTGCGGCCCTCGTCCAGGGCGTCGAGCACGGCGGCGAGCTGCGCGGTGTGACCGCTGGGCACGCCGACCGGGTCGCTCCCCCACGCCGGGGCGGGGTCGGGCGCCCCGGGTGCCGGGGTCAGCCGCCAGTCCTCGTCGGAGTAGCCGTAGAGGTGCTCCAGCTCCACGGTGGCGTGCTCGAAGTCGAAGCGCAGCCGGCTGGTCTGGCGGGGCGAGACCAGCGAGTTGACCACGGTCGCCACCGCCCCGGAGTCGAACCGCACGAGCGCGGCGGACACGTCCTCGGTGTCGGTGGGCCGGGCCTGGCGGGCGGCGACCGCGCTGATCTCGCTCCACGGTCCCAGGACGGACAGCAGCAGGTCGAACTGGTGGATGCCGTGCCCCATGGTCGGCCCGCCGCCCTCCAGCTCCCACTTCCCCCGCCAGGGGACCGCGAAGTAGTCGTCGTCCCGGAACCACAGGGTGTCCGCCGACGCCAGCAGCGGCCTGCCCAGCGCACCCTCGGCCAGCAGGCGGCGCAACCGCACGGCGCCGGAGCCGAAGCGGTGCTGGAAGACCGTGGCCACCGGCACCCCGGCCTCGGCCTCGGCGGCGCGCAGCCGGTCGAGGTCGGCCAACGACAGCACCGGCGGCTTCTCGACGACCGGCGACACCCCCGCCGCCAGGCACTCCAGCGCCAGGGATAGGTGGGTGCCCGGTGGCGTGCACAGGTGGACCAGGTCGGGTCGCCGGTCGGCGAGCAGGTCGGCGAGGGTCGGGTGCGCGGGCACGTCCCACTCCGCCCCGAAGGCGGCCACCCGGTCCGGCTCGACGTCGACGGCCCCGACGAGGCGGGCGCGGCCGGGCAGCGCCGCGATCGCCCCGGCGTGGGCGCCGGCGATGGCGCCCGTGCCGACGATCGCGCAGGTGTAGGTGCGGCTGGTCACGAAGGGCGCTCCTCGTCCGGTGGTCCGGGTCGGGCCGCGGGTGCGGCGGGTGGCGCGGCGGACACGTCGACCGGGCTCAGGCGTCCGCACATGCCGAACACCCGCTCCGGCCTCCGCGCCTCGTGCACGGCCGCCCGCCGCAGGTGCGGGGCCACGCCCCGGGCCACGTCCCCGACCAGTGCGAGGGTGGCCCCGGCCTGGTCGAGCGGACCGCCGCGCACGATCGCCCCCCAGCCGCCGGCGCGTGCCCTGACCAGGGCCGCGGCGGCGGTGTGGAAGGCCAGCAGCGGTTCCGGGTCCCCGGCGCGGACCGCGTCCCGGAGGGGGAGGAAGCCCTCGACCGCCAGGTCGCGGCGGGCGCGGGCGTCGGCGGCGCGTTCCGCCTCCGTCGCCCTGGGCGGCAGGGTCGCCGCCGCGCGGTAGCGGTCCGGGTCGGCGACCACGTCGGCCGGGAAGGTCATCACCGCGTCACCGGCCTCCGGCAACCCGGCGTTGCCCATCAGCACGACCACCCGCAGGCCGCCGTGGTTGACCGCCCGGTGGACGGTGCCGGGGGTGAACCAGACGACCGCGCCGGGGTGCAGCGGGATCTCGCGGCAGCCGTCGGGGGTGACGGTGTGCAGTTCGCCCTCCCCGCCCACGACCGCGTAGCACTCGGTCGAGGCCAGGTGCAGGTGCGGGCTGCCACCGACCACGCCGTCCGGGGCCGCGTCGTCGTAGACGTCGAGGAACGACAGCGAGGTCCCACCGGGGAAGGTGCTCATCCCGGCCCCTGTGCGTCCCCGGTCCGGCGCAGCGCGTCGCGGACCGCGTCGGCCAGGGCCGCGACGTCGGCCACGCCGCCGTCGGCGATCCCCGCGCCGCAGCGGAACCGCATCGCGTCGCCGTCGGCGAGCACGAACTCCTCGCTGAAGAACGGCGCCGGGTTCAGGCAGGCGAACCCCTCGGAGCGGACGAACCAGCGCGGCGGGTGGTTCGGGTTGTCGACGTGGTCCACCACGACCACCGCGGATTCCGCGCCCTCGCCGGTCTCGTCGTCGTGGCGGCCCACGAAGGCCATCCACTCGCCCCGGCGACCGCGCAGCTCGTCACCGCCCACGCCGTCCGGTGCGACGACGGTCCCGCCCGTGAACGAACGCGGGCCGCGCCAGAAGAACCCGCCGTACCCCGCGTTCTCCCTGCCCTTGGTCGTCGGCGAGCCGAAGGCGATGTCCCCGCCGGAGGTGTTGGTCATCGTCGTGTCGAAGGTCAGCGCCCACGCCGCGCCGGGCAGCAAGGACGCGGTGAGGGTCCGGCGCTCGGTGAGCACGGTGCGCCCGGCCTGCGCGACCCAGTCCAGCTCGTGGGCGAACCACGCGGTCCCCCCTTCGACGCCGATGTCGACCACCCGGCGGTGCCGCTGCGCGCCGTTGTTGTCCAGCTGGACGTAGGACCGCCCGCGGACGTACGTGGGGCCGCCCCAGAAGTTCTCGTCGCCGACGTTCGGCAGCGACCACGCGATGCCCTTGTGCCACACGTGGTCGTGCGGGCGGAACAGGCTCACCAGCCGCCCCGCCCGCGTGCGGACCGGGTGCAGGAACGGCTTGGGCGATTCCCGCCGCGGCGTGTCGGGCACGTAGGTGTAGCGCACCAGGTCCACGTCCCCGGCCGAGACCGTCAGCGCGGACCCGAGGTCGTGCCGCACGGTCACCGCGCTCACAGCGGCAGCCCCGGGGCGGAGCGGCCCAGGTGCCGGCGGCAGCCCGTCGTGCGGGCGGGCCGGGCGGGTGCGATGACGACCTCGTTCACGCGAACCCCTCTCGGAAAGCGCTTTCCCGCCAGTATCCGACCTACTTCGCGTGCCGGTCAAGGTCCTCTTCGGCGACACCGACCTCGATGTGCGACACACGCCTCGTCCGACCTCGCGGCCCGGTCGGCGGGTTCGACAGGCGGGTAGCCCGCGTTCGGCGACCACGCGCACGTGTGCCGGAAACGTCGCCGAGAGGCGGTCCAGCACCGACTCGCCCTCTCGGCGACCGTAGTGCTCCAGCCACACGTGGAGGCAGGTCAGCGACAGGGGTGGGTGCTCGCACACCGGGTTCTCCCGCAACCCGATGACGGCCAGGTCGCGCCCGGCTCCGGAACGCGAGCAGCCGCTCCCCCGGCACGGCCTCCCGCACGCCGCGACCGAACCCGGCCGGGGCACGGACCCGGGCCGGGCCGGGTCCGGCACCCTCGTGCCTCCAGCCCCGACCCGGCACCGTGCCCACCGGACGACGCGGTCCGGCGGGCACACCCGGTTCAGCCGGACGTGCGCCGCGCCGCCGTCGTGATCGCGTCGGCCACGAGGGCGAGGGTCCTGGTGATGCTGTAGGGGTCGCGGTCGAGGTCGTCCAGCACCCTGCGCACGGGGGTGACCGACCAGGCGTTCGGGGACGCCGCGGCGGCGTCCAGGGCGGCCTGCACCACCGGGCACACCCGTTCGGCGGCGGCGGCCATGCGGTCGGCCAGGGTGATGTGGCCGACGTCGGGCACGGCCTCGCCGTCGGCGCGCGCCCACTCCGACGCGTCCAGCAGCACGGAGATCGCGTCCTCCTTGGTGACCACCAGCGCGTCCAGGTCAACGCCACCCCCGGGGGTGCGCGCCAGGCCCGGGTAGGACAGGTGGAGGTGCCGGAGCAGCAGCGCCACCAGGTCGACCAGGCCGTCGGGTCCGTGCGCGTCGCCCACGACGCGCACCCACTCCTCGTCGTCCCGGCCACCTTCACGGAGCGCCAGCACGAAGTCGGCCGCGACCTTGTCCATCGACGCCCAATACCGGTCGGTGCCGCGCACCGGTGCCGTCATGATCGCTCCTGCTCTCCGGGGGGGACCTTCGGGAACGATCGAATGCCCCGGAAAGCGGGAGGGTCAAACCACCCGATCGAGGCCTGGACGCCGACCGGAACACGGGACCGCGGTGCGCGGTCCGGGCCCGGCGGCTCCGGGGTGCGGGAGCCGCCGGACCCGGCGGTCAGCGCCGCCTCTGCTTGGTGGCGCGGGCGGAGTCGGTGCAGACGTCGCCCACGTCCACGGTCTCGCCGCGGTCGACGAAGACGTCGGTCAGGCCGACCAGCCGGCCGTCGCGGTCCGCGCAGGTCAGGGTGTACGCCTCCGCCACGCCGTAGGTCGGCGGCACCGGCGGGGCGAACTCGACCACGCCGCCGGTCCAGTCGTCCGGGTCGGCCGGGTCGACCTGGTCGTAGTTCACCAGGACCGCGGTGTACTCGCCGACCGGCGGGTCGAGCAGGGTGGCCCGCTCGGAGTTCGTGCCGCCGTTCGCCGACTGCGCGACCACCTGCCCCGCGGCGTCGAGGACGAACAGGTCCCAGTCGGTGCGGGTGGACGTCCAGGAGACCGACACGTCGAACCGGCCGTTGTCCGCCGCGGGCGGGCCCTGCACGGTGAACGGGATGCGCTCGGCCACCGGGTTGCCGGGGAACGAGGTGTTCTCCGCGGGCACGCCGGGCGGGTTCGCCAGGGTGATCGCGGCCTGCGGCGGGCCCTGCGGGTCGCGGCCGTGGCGACCGGCCACGTACGGGCGCGTCGAGGGGTTGACCGCCCACGTGAACCGGCCCCCGGTGGACGAGTACCTCGACTCGACCGTGTCGGTGACCTGGATCGGCGGCGTGGTCGAGCCGTCCGCCTGGCGGACGGGCGAGGTCGGCGTCCGGAACGTCTTGTGCACCTTGAGCTGGTACCCGTGCGGCGCGGTGCCGACCAGCGTGGAGTGCGCGGCCGGGTCGGCGGCGTTGGCGAGCATGTCCAGGAACGCGGCCCGGTTGCCGCCCTTGCCCGCGCCCGCCGCCGGCGCCGCGCCGACGTACTCGGCGACGACGGCGTCCTCGTACGGCGGGTGGAAGCCCGCGGGGTTGATCTCGAAGGTGAACCCGAACCCGCCGGTGGCCCAGTACGACCAGTCCTCGGTGCTGCCGGTCGTGTCGTACAGGCCCCACGACGGGATGCTGTCGTAGCCGTTGCGCGAGGCCATCCGGTCGGCCAGCGCCTTGACGACCGGCTCCTCCAGCGGCGCGCGCACCGCGGCCACGCCCGGCGGGCGCAGCACCAGGTTGCCGTAGGTGTGCAGCGTGATCAGGTTGGTGACCGCCCGCGAGGAGACCAGCGAGCGGATGTTGCGGGTCTCCGGCTCGGAGAACGGCTCCGGGCCGCGGAACGTCTCGCTGCTCCACGTCAGGCCCGCGCCCGCGCCGCCCCAGAAACCGGCGTAGTTGCGGTTCGGGTCGGTGCCCCGGTCGCGACCGCCGGGGTTGGCCTTGCAGACCCCGGTGCGCAGCTGCGGCGGCGAGTCGTCCGCGCGGCAGTTCTTGCGCTTCATCTCGTAGTTGAACCGGGCGAAGTCGCCGTTCGGCTCGGCCTCGCGGGAGACGGAGAAGCCGTCCGCGTTCACGATCGGCACGACGATGTTGCGCGTCTTCACGACCTGCGACCGGATCGACCGGTCCCGGTGGTAGCCGTTGACCAGCTCGTGGGCCCACTCGATCGCGTGCTCGCCGGCCGGCCACTCGCGGGCGTGGTGCACGCCCATGAGCAGGTTGACGGGCTTGCCGTCGGCGGCGTTGTCGACGTCCTTCGCGATCTCGACCGCCACCACGTCGCGGCCCTCGACGGTCGGCTCGGGCAGCGTGAACGCCCGGACCAGCCGGGGGTTGCCGCGCGCCAGCTCCTTCAGCTCGTACTCGTACTCGTAGAGGTGCCGGTAGGAGGTGCGGCCGGAGGGCAGCCCCGACGCACGTCCCCTGGCGGCGTACGCGCGGTCCCGCGCGGCGGCGTCGCGGGAGGTCCGGGACAGGTCCGGGTCCACCGTGGTGTGCTTCAAGCCGCTGTCGCGCAGGGTCGCGCGGTCCGCGTCGCCGGCGAGCACGACCTCGACGCCGGTGGCGTCGCCCTTCTCGGTGAGGTCCAGGTCGAGGCCGAGCAGGGCGTCCTTGTCCTCCTGCCGCGGCGTCTCGACGCGCACGACCTCGGCGCGTTCGACGGTGGTCGGCGTGCCCCGCGGCGTCAGGGCGAGGAAGTCCACGCCCAGCGTGGCCGTGCGGGCGGGGCCCGCGTAGCGGCACGCCTGGACGACGAGCCGCTGCCCCTTGGTCACGAAGCTCTCGGCCAGCTCGCGGCTGCGCAGCGCGGCGGACGCGGCGACGACCGCGCCGTCCGCCTCGTCGAACACGGCGACGTCCCAGTCGCCCTCACGGCCGTCGCCCGGCGCCAGGCGGGCCTGCACCAGGCCGTCGACGTCCGAGGTGACCTCGCGCCGGTCCACTCCGGCCGTGCCGGGTGGCAGCAGGGAGGCGTGGCACGCCCTGGTCACGGCCTGGTCGGCCCGCACCACCCGGTCCTCCGCCGTGGCCGCGGGCACCGTGACGCCGACGAGCGCGAGCCCCACCACGCCTGTCGCGACACCCGCTCGTAGCGCCATCGAGGTGGCTCTGTGCCTGGATCCCATCGCGCACTCCGTTCGATCGTCCCACCAGGCGATCGACGCTATGGCACGGCACGTGCGCCGACCACGGCCGGAAGTAGGCGCTGCCCGTGTCCCGGCGGCGGCCGGGTGCGCCGGGGGCGGACTGCTACGGTCACGCCCCTCGAAGGCCCAGGGGAGGACCGCCGGGACGCGCGGGGTCCCCCACCCGACCCCAGGAGACGACCACGATGCTCGACCCCGACGTGCGCCGCGTGCTCGACGGCACCTCGATCGCCCACCTCGCCACCGTCCTCCCCGACGGCGCGCCGCACTCCGTCCCCGTCTGGGTCGGCACGCACGGCGAGCACGTCGTGGTCTTCACCGGCCCGGGCTCCCGCAAGGCGCGCAACCTGCGCCGCGACCCGCGGGTCGCGCTCTCCCTGACCCCGGTCGACAACCCGTTGCAGCCGGTCGCCGTCCGCGGCCGGGTCGTCCGGTGGGTCGAGGGCGACGCCGCCTGGGAGATCGTCGACCGGATCTCCACCAAGTACACCGGCGGCCCCTACCCGCGCGGCGACGACCGCGTCGTGGCGCTCATCGAACCGGAGCGGCAGATCATGGGCTGACGCCCCCTCCGCACCGCGCCCGGCCGCCGGTCCAGCCCCGTCGCCTCCCGGCGGCGGTCGGGATCGCACGGCCGGGAACGGCTTCACCGGCCGACCCGGTCGACGCGCCTGCCGGCGTCGGCTCCGGTGGCAGCGGTCCGGGGCGCGGCGGTTCCGGCCCCGGCCGGCGGTGTGCCCCGGAAACCGCGCAGCCGCAGGCTGTTGCCGACCACGAACGCGCTGGAGAACGCCATGGCGGCCCCGGCGATCATCGGGTTGAGCAGGCCGGCGGCGGCCAGCGGCAGGGCGGCCACGTTGTAGGCGAACGCCCAGAACAGGTTGCCCCTGATGGTCGCCAGGGTGCGGCGGGCGAGCCGGATGGCGTCCACGGCGGCGAGCAGGTCGCCGCGCACCAGGGTCAGGTCGCTCGCCTCGATCGCGGCGTCCGCGCCGGTGCCCATCGCGAGGCCCAGGTCGGCCTTGGCCAGGGCTGCGGCGTCGTTGACGCCGTCACCGACCATCGCCACGACCCTGCCCTCGGCCTGGAGCCGCGCCACCACGTCGACCTTGTCCTCCGGCAGGACCTCGGCGACGACCTCGTCGATGCCGACCTCGGCGGCCACGGCGCGGGCCGCGGCCTCGTTGTCGCCGGTCAGCAGGATCGGGGTCAGCCCCAGGTCGCGCAGGCGCCGAACGGCTTCGACCGAGGTCGGCTTGACCGTGTCGGCGACCGCCAGGACCGCCTTGGCCCGCCCGTCCCAGGCGACCAGGACGGCGGTGTGCCCGCGCCGCTCGGCCGCCCGCTTGGCCTCGGCCAGTTCCTCGTCGGGGTGGACGGCCCACTCGGCCAGCAGCCGTTCGCGGCCGACGACGACCGCGTGCCCGTCGACCACGCCCTGCACGCCCACGCCCTCGTGGTTCCGGAACCCGTCGACCTCGGGCAGGTCACCGACGCGTTCGGCGGCGCCGGCGGCGATGGCCCTGGCGACGGGGTGCTCGGAGGCGTGCTCCAGCGCGCCCGCCAGGCGCAGCACCTCGTCCTCGTCCACGCCGGGCGCGGTGCGCACGGCGACCAGGCTCATCCGGCCGGTGGTCACGGTGCCGGTCTTGTCCAGCACGACGGTGTCCACGCGCCGGGTGGACTCCAGCACCTCGGGCCCCTTGATCAGGACGCCGAGCTGCGCGCCCCGACCGGTGCCCACCAGCAGCGCGGTCGGCGTGGCGAGGCCCAGGGCGCACGGGCAGGCGATGATCAGCACCGCCACCGCCGCGGTGAACGCGGCCGACGCTCCCCCGCCCGCGCCGAGCCAGAACGCCAGCGTGCCGACGGCCAGGGCGATGACGACCGGGACGAACACGCCGGAGACGCGGTCGGCCAGCCGTTGCGCCTCGGCCTTGCCGCTCTGGGCGTCCTCGACCAGCCGGGCCATCTGCGCCAGCTGCGTGTCCGAGCCGACCCGGGTGGCCCTGACGACCAGCCGACCGCCGGCGTTGACGGTCGCGCCGACCACGGCGTCACCGGGACCGACCTCGACCGGCACGGATTCGCCGGTGAGCATGCTCGCGTCGATCGCGGAGCTGCCCTCGTCGACGACGCCGTCGGTGGCGACCTTCTCGCCCGGCCGGACGATGAACCGGTCGCCGGTGACGAGTTCCGCGATCGGGACGCGGGTCTCGCGACCGCCGCGCAGCACGGCCACGTCCTTGGCCCCCAGTTCGAGCAGCGCCCGCAGCGCGGCTCCGGCCCGGCGCTTGGAGCGCGCCTCGAAGTACCGGCCGGCGAGGATGAACGTGGTCACGCCGGCGGCGACTTCGAGGTAGATCGAGCCGGCGCCGTCGGTGCGCTGGACGGTGAGCTCGAACGGGTGGGTCATGCCGGGCGTGCCCGCGGTGCCGAACAGCAGCGCGTACAGCGACCAGCCGAACGCCGCGATCGTGCCCATCGAGATCAGCGTGTCCATGGTGGCGGCGCCGTGCCGCAGGTTGGTCCAGGCGGCCCGGTGGAACGGCCACGCGCCCCACACCAGCACCGGCGCGGCCAGCGTGAGCGAGATCCACTGCCAGTGGGTGAACTGGAGGGCCGGCGCCATGGCCATCGCGATCACCGGCGCCGCGAGCGCGGCCGAGACGACCAGCCGCTGCCGCAGGGACCTGGTCGGGTCCTCCTCGACCGCCTCGGGCTGCTCCGGTCCGGCGGGCAGGACGGCCCCGTACCCGGCGGCCTCGACCTGCTCGACCAGCACCCGCGGGTCGACGTCGTCGGGGAAGGTGACGTGGGCCTTCTCGGTGGCGTAGTTGACCGTCGCGGTCACGCCGTCGAGCTTGTTCAGCTTGCGCTCGACCCGGTTCGCGCAGGACGCGCAGGTCATGCCCGTGATCGACAGTTCGAGCCGCGCGTCAGCCATGCCCGTGCCCCTCCTCGGTGGTCACCGTGAACTCGGCGGTGCGCACGACGCCGTCGTGCCGGAAGTCCAGGAACAGGCGGTAGCCGCCCGCCGACGGCACCTCGGCCACGAACGCGACCTCCGGTCCGGCGGCCGTCGCCCCGTCACCGGGGGCGCCTTCCGGGTGGACGTGCAGGTAGGCGAGGTCTCCCTGCCGCAGCGCCACCAGGTGGCCGTAGGCCCCCAGGTAGGGCTGGAGGTCGGTGACCGGGACGCCGTCCCTGGTCACGGTGAGCCGCACGGGGGACGCCTCGCCCGGCGTGAGCTCGCCGTCCAGCCGCACCTCGTAGCCGTCGACGCGGGCCACCCGGGACGGCTCGTACCGCTGCGGCTCGAACTGCCCGGCCGCGGTGACGTCGGTCCCCAGGGTGGTCGCCTCGCCGCCGGTGGGCGTGAAGTCGGCGAACACCCGGTAGGAACCCGCGCCCGCGACCGGCAGGGAGGTCGTCCAGGTGCCGTCCGCGGCCATCTCGGGGTGGACGTGCCGGAACCCGGAGGTGTCACGGCGCACCGCGATCAGGTGCATCCGCTTGTCGTGCTCGACGTCGAAGGCGGTCACGGCGTGGCCGTCCGGCCCGGTGATCCGGAAGGAGAAGGTGTCGGTGGCCCCGGCGGTCAACGTCGTGCCGACGGGCGCGAGGGTGTACCCGCCCCGGGACGACGCCAGCCCGGCCGGCCGGTCCTGCGCCGCTTCCGCGACGGCGGCGCCGTGGTCGTCCCCGTGGCCGGCGCCCTCCGCGCCGACCTCGTCGTGGCCCGCGGCCTCGACGGACAGGGGACCGACAGCGCTCCCGACCGCCCAGGCGCCCGCGGCGACCAGGGCGAGCGCCACGCCGTAGGCGGAGAGCTTCGCTGTTGCGTTCATGGTGAACCCTTCACGTGTGACGAACAGTCACACCATACCCCTAGGGGGTATCTGGTTCAAACGCGCCCCCCGGTCGCTCCCGGCACCCCGGCGAGGTCGTCCCACCCCCGCTCCGGCACGCGATCGGAGCGGCACCGATCGTTGGATCGGCGTTGGCGCGGCGTTGGCGGCGATCACTTGACTCTGCGAGTCAGGCGTCCACGGGACCGCCTCGGCTCGAACCCAGCGCTCTGAGGAAGGTCCGGCTCATGGCAACAGGCACCGCCACGGCGGCTCCCGTGCACACCGCGCTCCGGAGGAGCGCGGCCGGCGGGGACGTCGACCAGCGGATCGAGGCGATCGGCAGGGAGGCGGAGGCCGAGCCGCAGTCCGTGGTGGGCATGCCCACCGGCGGTCAGATCCCCGCCGACCCGTTCGCGACCCTCCAGGGCGTCGCGGGCTGGGCGGTCGACTACGTGGCCTTCCTGCGGGAGCCGATCGACCAGTTGCAGGGCGACCCGCAGAGCGTGCGGGCGACCGCGGAGATGATCCGCTCCAGCGCCGAGAGGATGCGCGAGCTGGCCGAGCGGCAGCGCGAGACGCTCGCCAAGCCCCAGGGCTGGACCGGCAAGGCCCAGGAGGCCTACCAGGACAGCATGGAGGCGCTCGGCGAGGAGCTGGGATCGCTGGCCGCCGCCGTGGCCAAGAAGGGCGTGGTCGTCGAGCACACCGGCGGAATGGTGCAGGCGCTGCGCGAGGCCCTGCTCTACACGGTCGGCCAGTACTCCGACTCGCTGGTGCCGGGCGCGATCAGCGCCTACGTCCTCGCCCCGGCGACCTTCGGCGCGTCCATCGCGGTGTTCCTGGGCGGGGTGGTGAGCAGCGCGACCCAGCTCGGCACGAGCATCGCGGCCAAGATGGACGACCTGAACGCGGCGCTGACCCGCCAGGTCGACCGGGTCAAGCAGCTCGACACCATCTCCGACGAGGTCGGGCAGCGCTGGGAGCGTTTCGAGGCCGCGGCGGGTGGCGGGACGGCGACGGCCCGCACCGCCGCCAGTCGGATGCTGCTCCGGGGCGAGGCCGTCCAGGGTGAGCCGGCAGTGCAAGCGCTCCGACCCATGGAATCGCTGCGCTCCGCGGAAGCGATTCGGCCCATGGAGTCGCTGCGGCCCATGGAGAGCGGGCACCTGGTGGCCGCAGAGCGGTCGGAGGCGCTGCGGCCCATGCAGAGCGCGCGGTTGCTCTCGGCCGAGGAGTCGGTGGCGCTGCGCCCCATGGAAAGCGCACGCCTGCTCCCGGCGGAGGAGTCGATGCAGGTACGTCACGCCGTGCGCCAGGCCGACGCCGAGCCGATGCAGGCACAGGCACGCTACGCGGTCCAAGCCGAACCCATGCAAGCGCAAGCGCGCTACGCGGTCCAAGCCGAACCCATGCAAGCCGTCCGCATGGAGGCGCCCGTCCAGCACGAGCAGCTCCAGCCGATGGCGCGTGCCGCAGAGGCCGTCACCCACTACCGCACCGCCGAGCCGGTGGAGGCTCGCGGGGTGACGGCCACCCACCAGGCGGCGGTCCGCAGGGTCGAGGAGACCGAGTAGGCGCGGCGGCTCGCGGCCGCTCGCGCCCAGCACCTCCCCGCCCGTCCACTCCCTGCGTTCCGCGGAGGCAACGCCATGGTCACCAACCCGACCCCCACCACGATCAGCACGCCCCCTCCCGGCGGCGGATCCGGCTTCACGATGGAGCAGTCCGCGATGGACGCGCTCCGGCAGCAGGCCGACGAACTGAGCGCCGGTTACCAGGAGGTCTCGTCGACGCTGTCCGGCCAGACCCTGGCGGGCAACGCGTTCGGCACCGTCGGGACGTTCGCCGCCGAGGCGTTCAACGCCTCCAACGGCAGGTCGGTCGAACTTGCGGGCAAGGCCGCCTCGGCGCTCGGCCTGGTGGGCGAGGGCTTGAAGGCCACCGCGCAGACCCACCTGGAGGCCGACCGCGCCGGCGGCGAGCAGTTCGCCAGGATCGAACCCGCCGAGATCGCCGAGAGGCCCCAGGGCGCACCCGCGGGCGGCGCCGGCGGTCCCGGTGCGCCCCAGGGGCCGCCGGTCCCCCCGACCGAGCAGGTTCCCGGCGCTCCGGATGGTGGCGGCGCCCCGTCCCGGACCGACGGCCCGCCGGTCACGCCGACGGCGGACGTCCCCGGCGCGGACGGCACCACGCACGCCTCGAAGTCCACCGGCCCCGAGACCCCCACCGGCCAGGCCGTGCCCACAGGTCAGGGCGGGGGTGCGCCGACCGCCCAGGCGGGTGGAGTCCCCACCGGTCAGATGCCCCCGACGCCGACGATCCCGAACAGCCCGGCGGGCACGTCCTCCACCCCGGCTGGCGGCGGTTCGGCGGAGGACACCAGGGCCGCAGCCGCCCGGATGCCCGCCGCGCCCACCCAGTCCGCGACGCCCCAGACCCCGGCACCCGTGCCCGCCTTCCCCGAGATCCCCGACCCGCCTGCCGTCCCCAGCGGCACCGGGAGCGGTGGCGGTGGCGGTGGTGGCGGCCTCGCGGACGCCCTCAGGAACAGCCCCACGACCGACCGCACCGGTGCCGAGTCGCCGGCAGGCGCGAAGACCCCGACCAGCGGCACCACGCCCTCAGCGGGCACCACGCCGCCGCCCACGCCTCCGATCCCGGAAGTGCCGAAGGACCTGTTCAAGCAGCCCGGCATCCCCGACCTCGGCACGGGCAGCACCTCGACCGGCGGCTCCGGCAGCCTGCCCGGCAGCGGCTCGGGAACTTCGGGCGGCTCCAGCGCACCCTCGGGATCGAACGCGGCAACGCCGACCCCACCACCGATGCCACCCATTCCCGAGGTCCCGAAGGACCTGTTCAAGCAGCCCGGCATCCCCGACCTGGGTACGGGCGGCAGCGCTGGTGCGCCTTCGGGCTCCAGTGGGACGACGCCGTCCGGAGGCATGACCCCACCGGCGACGCCCCCGATTCCCGAGGTCCCGAAAGACCTGTTCAAGCAGCCCGGCATCCCCGACCTCGGCACGGGCAGCGGTTCGGGCACTCCAGGCGGCACGCTTCCCGACACCCCTGGTCGCGGCGAGCAGCCGCCAAAGGAACAGGGCGGTCGCGGCGACCGTGACGCCTCGGGTGAGGAACGTCCCGGCCGACACGGCGACGGTCGTGACCAGCAGGGCGGCGACCACGAGGAGCACGATCGTCACGGCCGCGACGGCGAAGGCCGCGACCGCGACGACCGCGGTCGCGACCGCGAGGAGCGCGATCACGAGGGTCGTGGCGGCGAAGGCGGCGGCGGTGCGGGTGGCGGCGGTGAGCAGGGCGAGCGGTCGGAGCGCGACCAGCACGGTTTCCCCGTCACCTCGGTGGACGGCAAGCCGTGCCTCGACCTGCGCGACCTCCCCGCCGAGGAGGGCGAGCGCTGGCAGGAGAACATCCGCGACATCCTCGCCACCAAGGGCGAAGGCTCCTTCTTCTGGGCCGGCGACACCATCGACGCCCAGGGGCAGCGGCACTCCTTCATGGACCTGGTGGAGTTCATGACCAACCTGGACGGTCGCGACCAGTCAGGTCCCGAAGCGGCCGGGCAGTCGGGCCGCGAGGTGTCGGACACCGTCTCCGCCAGCCCTGCCCGCAGCGCCAACGGCGACGTCTACGTCCTGGTCGGCCCCAACCGCGCCGAGGACGACCCGGTCGAGCTGGCGGACTTCCCGACGCTCCAGGCCAACCCCAGGGTCGAGCGGGTGTTCGCGATCGACGTCGTCACCGGCCGGGAGACGCAGATCCACCCCGAGGTCCCCTGATCGTCCGGCCGGTGGGGAGGTCCACTGGACGGGACCTCCCACCGGCCGGTCGCAGAAGCGAACGGCGGTGTGCCCCGCCGCCACGAGACACACCGCCCAGGTCCGCCAGGAGGCCGGACCTACTGGTAACGCTCCCAGATGAATTCGGTGTTCGCACTGCACCATTCGGGCGACGAAGCACCCACTCGTCCACCGCCAAGCGAGACGCGACACCGAGGCGACGGACGGGGGGCGAAACTTTTCGGCAGAGCTGTTGACACCGGGACGGCGACGTTCGTACGGTCTAGCTCACCCGCCGTCGGCGATCGAACAGCCTGAGCAGCAACGTGATCCGGAGTTCTCGACACCTCACCAGGCAAACGGACCAACTACTCCACACCACTGGATAGCGCTTTCCAGAGTTCCACGCGAGTCCGATTGAATCGTTTCACTGACACGGGCAACCCATCCTGCGACCGCCACGAACGCAGGGACACACCAGACCATTCCTGGGAGCGCTCCCGGAAATGGCAGAGCGAATGGAGCAACGGTGCTCACAACCTCGCGGGTGCGAGTGGTCGCTGCCGCTGCGGCGATCAGCGCACTGACCGGCGGCCTCCTGATAGCGGGAGTGGCCTCGGCCGCACCCGGCTGCAAGGTCGACTACACGGTGCAGAACAAGTGGCCCGGCGGGTTCACCGCCGCCGTGACCGTCACGAACCTGGGCGATCCGCTGGACGGGTGGCGGCTGGCCTGGACGTTCCCCGGCGCCGAGCGGTACGGCCAGGGCTGGAACGCCGAGTTCGCCGCCTCGGGCGCGAGCGTGACGGCGTCCAACGTGGACTTCAACCGACAGGTCCCGACCGGCGGCACGGTGACGTTCGGGTTCAACGGGACCACGAGCGGCAGTGACGTCGGCACGCCGTCCTCGTTCGCGCTCAACGGCACCACGTGCACCGGCGGCGTCGCCCCCACGACCACCACCACGACGACCACCACCACGACCACGACCGGCGTGACCACCACCACCACGACCTCCAACCCCGCACCCAGCGACCCGACCGGCCGCAAGCAGGTGGAGCGGTTGGACCGGGGTGTGGTCAGCGTGCGGTCGGGCAGCGGAAACCTGGTGAGCTGGCGGTGGTCGGGAGGTGATCCGCAGGACGTCGGGTTCAACGTCTACCGGGGCGGCACGAAGCTGAACTCCTCGCCGATCACCGCCTCGACGAACTACCTCGACGGTGGGGCGACGGCGGATGCGTCGTACACGGTGCGCGCCGTGGTCAACGGCACCGAGCAGGCCGCCTCCCCCGCGTCGCTGGCGTTCGCTTCCGGTTACCGCGACGTGCCGATCCAGTCGCCGGGCAGCGGCTACGTCGCCAACGATGCGAGTGTCGGCGACCTGGACGGTGACGGGGACTACGAGTTCGTGCTCAAGTGGGACCCGGACAACGCCAAGGACAACTCCCAGTCCGGCGTGACCGGCAACGTCTTCATCGACGCCTACACCCTCCAGGGCACCCGGTTGTGGCGCATCGACCTGGGGCGCAACATCCGGGCGGGGGCGCACTACACGCAGTTCCAGGTCTACGACTACGACGGTGACGGTCGGGCCGAGGTGGCGATGAAGACCGCCGACGGCACCCGGGACGGCCGGGGCGCGGTGATCGGCAACGCCTCCGCCGACCACCGCAACTCCTCCGGCTACGTCCTCGCCGGCCCGGAGTTCCTGACCATGTTCGACGGCCGGACCGGCGCGGCGGTGTCCACGGTCAACTACGACCCGCCGCGTGGCACCGTCTCCTCCTGGGGCGACAGCTACGGCAACCGGGTGGACCGCTTCCTGGCCGGCACCGCCTACCTCGACGGCGCCCGACCCAGCCTGGTCATGGCGCGCGGCTACTACACCCGCGCCGTGATCGCCGCCTGGGACTTCCGCAACGGCGCGCTGACCAAGCGCTGGACGTTCGACTCCAACGCGTCGGGCAACTCCGGCTACGCCGGGCAGGGCAACCACTCGCTCAGCATCGCCGACGTCGACCAGGACGGCCGTGACGAGATCGTCTACGGCGCCGCCACGATCGACGACAACGGCCGCGGCCTGTGGACCACGGGCCTCGGGCACGGCGACGCCGGCCACGTCGGCGACCTCGACCCCTCCCGGCCGGGCCTGGAGTACTTCAAGGTCTCCGAGGACACGTCCAAGCCCGGCTCCTGGTTCGCCGACGCCCGCACCGGTCAGCGCCTGTGGACCACCGCCTCGGGCAGCGACAACGGCCGAGGCGTCTCCGGGGACATCCACCCCGGCAGCCCCGGCGCCGAATCCTGGTCGTCGGCGGACGGCAGCCTGCGCAGCCCGAGCGGTGCCAACGTCGGCCGCAAGCCCTCCTCGGCGAACTTCCTCATCTGGTGGGACGGCGACCCCAGCCGCGAACTGCTCGACCAGACCCGCATCGACAAGTACGGCACCGGCGGGGACACCCGCCTGCTCACGGGCGCCGGCGTGGCCGCCAACAACGGCACCAAGGCCACCCCCGCGCTCTCCGGCGACATCCTCGGCGACTGGCGCGAGGAGGTCGTCTGGCGCACCGGTGACAACACCGCCCTGCGCATCTACTCGACGCCCACCCAGACCGACCGGCGCATCCCCACCCTCATGCACGACACCCAGTACCGCGTCGCCATCGCCTGGCAGAACACCGCCTACAACCAGCCCCCGCACCCCAGCTTCCACATCGGCAACGGCATGACCACCCCGCCCCGACCGGACATCCACTACGCGGGCTGACCACCCCACGAACCACGCGCGTGCGCCCGAGCCGACGAGCCGGGCGCACGCGCGTACCCACTTCTCGCTGTTAGCGATCACAAAAATCCTGCGGTCTCGTGAATGGGACAGCAAGAGGCGCCCGACACAACACGCAGGTCAGAGCGATGTGAACGATACAGAATCGAATCCATTCGACCACAACAAGCCTTGTTAGCGATAACAGAAGGTCTTGTCCGCTCGCCGCTCACCTCCTATGGTCGAGGAGCGCTCCCCGGAAGCGCGCTCACCGCTGCGACCCACGCAGCACAGCCGCCGCCACCGATCCGACGCATTAGGGGACAACGTGGTCTCATTGAGAAAACTGGCGTTGACGCTGTTGAGCACGCTCGCCGTGACAGTCGCGGTGGCACCGCACGCATCGGCCTACCCCGCACCCGGCCGGGTGATCGGTGACATCGGCGTGCACGACCCGAGCGCCGTCAAGCGCTCGGACGGCAGCTACCTGATCGCGCACACCGGCAACGGGATCGCGCTCAAGACCTCCACCGACCGCACCGCGTTCCGCAACGCCGGCGCGGCCTTCCCCGGCGGCACGCCGTGGGCGAACACCTACACCAACAACTCGCGCAACCTGTGGGCGCCGGACCTGTCCTACCGCAACGGCCAGTACTGGATGTACTACTCGGCCTCCACGTTCGGCTCGAACCGGTCGGCGATCTTCCTGGCCACCAGCCCCAGCGGCAATTCGGGCACGTGGACCAACCGCGGCCTGGTGGTCGAGTCGCGCACCAGCGACAACTTCAACGCCATCGACCCCGACCTGGTCGTCGACGACTCGGGCCGCTGGTGGTTGAGCTTCGGCTCGTTCTGGTCGGGCATCAAGATGATCGCGCTGAACCCGTCCACCGGGCTGCGCTCGGACAGCACCGTGCGCTCCATCGCCGGGCGCAACGGCGGGGCGATCGAGGCTCCGAACATCGTCAAGCGCGGCAGCTACTACTACCTGTTCGTGTCGTTCGACCGGTGCTGCCAGGGGGCGGCGAGCACCTACCGGGTGATGGTCGGCCGCTCGACCAGCGTCACCGGCCCCTACGTCGACCGCAACGGCACCGCGCTCACCTCGGGCGGCGGCACCGAGATCCTGGCCGGTCAGGGCAGCGTCCACGGACCCGGCCACCAGGACGTGCTGGCGGACAGCGACGGCGACGTCCTCCTCTACCACTACTACGCCGACAACGGCGCGTCGCTGCTCGGCATCAACCTGCTCGGGCTCGACTCGGCCGGCTGGCCCTACGTCCACTGACCGCACGCGAATACCGTGCAGCGTCGCAGGGAGAAGACCTTGGCAACGATCACCACCGGTTCGCGCCGACGACGGCGGACCACTCTCGTCCTGGCCACCACCACCGCCGTGCTCGGCGGCCTCACCTCCGCGCTGCCACCGGCCGCGCTCGCGGCCACAGTGGACACCAGCGCCTCCTACGTGCTGGTCAACCGCAACAGCGGCAAAGCGCTCGACGTGTACGACCTCGCCACGAACGACGGGGCGCGGATCTCGCAGTACACCCGCAACGACGGTGCGTGGCAGCAGTGGCAGTTCGTCGACTCGGGCGGCGGCTACTACCGGCTGAAGTCGCGCCACAGCGGCAAGGTGCTGGACTTCCCGTCCACCGCCGACCGCACCGGCCTGGTGCAGAACACCGACGCCAACCGCACGAGCCAGCAGTTCCGCCTCGCCGACTCCGACGGCGGCCACGTGCGCCTGCTCAACCGCGCCGCCGGCAAGGCGGTCGACGTGCTCGACTTCTCCACCGCCGACGGCGCCCAGGTCATCCAGTGGCCCGACACCGGCGGCGCGAACCAGCAGTGGCAGCTGGTCAAACTGGGGTCGAGCACGCCGGGCACGTTCGCCAACCCGATCAAGCGCAACGGCCCGGACCCGTGGCTCCAGT
This sequence comes from Saccharothrix longispora, assembly GCF_031455225.1. Taxonomy (GTDB): domain Bacteria; phylum Actinomycetota; class Actinomycetes; order Mycobacteriales; family Pseudonocardiaceae; genus Actinosynnema; species Actinosynnema longispora. The sequence continues at coordinate 1,199,850 of NZ_JAVDSG010000001.1, read as the reverse complement.
ACCACAACGGCTACTACCACCTGGCCACCACGACGTGGAACTCCACGATCACCATGCGCCGCTCCCGCACCCTCGCGGGCCTGGCCACGGCGGCCGACCAGGTGGTGTTCAACCTCGCGGGTCGCCCGAACGGCTGCTGCAACATGTGGGCCCCGGAGTTCCACCTGCTCAACGGGCGCTGGTACCTCTACTACGTCGCCGGGCAGAACGTGCCCGACTTCAACCCCACCCAACGCCTGCACGTCCTCGAAAGCGCGGGCTCCGACCCGATGGGCCCGTACAGCTTCAAGGCCGACCTGGGCAACACCTGGGAGCTGGACCCCAGCATCCTGCAACACGGCGGCAGGCTGTACCTGCTGGGCAGCGCGACCGACGGCACCCAGTCGCTCACCATCACCCCGCTGTCCAACCCCTACACCGTCAGCGGGGCGCGACGCACCATCTCCCAACCCACCCTGTCCTGGGAACGGCAGACGCACCCGGTCAACGAAGGCGCGGAACCGCTGTACCACAACGGCCGCACCATGGTCGTCTACTCCGCCAGCGCGTGCTGGGGCCCGGACTACAAGCTGGGTCTGCTGACGTTGACCGGCAGCGACCCGCTCAACCGGGCCCACTGGACGAAGTCGCCCAACCCCGTCTTCCAGCGCAACGACGGCAACGGCGTCTACGCCCCCGGCCACAACGGGTTCTTCAAGTCCCCAGACGGCACCGAGGACTGGATCGTCTACCACGCCAACGACTCCGCCGGCGGCGGCTGCGACATGAACCGCTCCACCCGCGCCCAGAAGTTCACCTGGAACGCAGACGGCACGCCCAACTTCGGCACGCCCGTCCGCCTCGGCACGCAACTGCCCGCACCCTCCGGCGAACCCGCCAACTGACACACCGACCGGGAACAACGCCGTTCCCACCGCGGGTGCCGATGGCCTCTCCCCCATCGGCACCCGCGACCCGGTCACGCGACGCGTCCCCTCCGGTCGCCACCGGGCGCACCAGTCGGCGGCGGCGCGCAGCGGGACCGCGCCCTCACCGGGCGGCACGGGTCGGGTCACCGGCCACGACGTCCTCGACCTGGAAGTACGCCGGGTAGTCCCCCAGCACGACGACGGGCGTCGGCTCGCCGAACGGCTCCACCAGGGCGCGGCCCGTCCACCACCGGCCCGTCGGGCTACCTGCCCGAGCCACGGCGACCCGGGGGGGCGGCTGTTCACCGCGTTCACCTGGATCGGGCTCGCGGTGACCTCGGCGATCGGCCTGGTCTGGTCGGGCCGTCCTGGTGCGGGCCTCGCGCAGGCAGGCCGTGCCGGTGACCGTGCGGGGCTGTCCGCCGGCCGCGGACGCGCGGTGGTAGCCGACGGGCGGGTACCGCCGGTGACCGGGCGCCCGGTTCCGGCTTGACCTTCCAGTCGGCTCGAAGGTCTACCGTCGCCGGGTGACCGCGTACCGCATCTCGCAGCTGGCCGAGCGGGTCGGGTTGCGCCCCACCACCCTGCGCTTCTACGAGCAGGCCGGCCTGCTGCCGGCGCAGCGGTCGGGGTCCGGCTACCAGCTCTACGGCGACGACGCGGTCGAGCGCCTGGGCTTCATCACCGCGGGCAAGCGCCTCGGCCTGCCGTTGGAGGAGATCAGGGAGCTGCTCGACGTCTGGGAGGACGGGGTGTGCACCGACGTGCGCCGCCGGCTCCGGCCGATGCTCCGGGAGCGCATCGCCCGGACCGAGCGGACCGCCGCCGAGCTGCGCGCCTTCACCGACCGGCTGCGCGGCGCGCTGGACGAGCTGGACGGCCCGCCACCGCCCGGCCGCTGCGCACCCGGCTGCGGCCTCCCGCACGGCGGGCCGGGGCCCGTGCCGGTGACCGTCGAGCCGCGCGGCCCCCGCCCCGGCGAACGGGGCGCACCGCCGATCGCGTGCGCCCTCGTCGACGACGACCGGGCGGAACGCGTCCGCGCCTGGCGGCGCCTGCTGGAGCGGGCCACCGGCAGGCGGGCGATCGACCGGGGGCTGCGGATCACCCTGCCCGCGAACCTGGCCGGGCGGGTCGCCGGACTGGCCGCCGCCGAGCAGCGGTGCTGCGCGTTCTTCGAGTTCAGCCTGCACCTGTCGGCCGGCGACCTCCAGTTCGACGTCCGCGCCCCGGAGGACGCGGCCGCGCTGCTGACCGAGGTGTTCGGCGCGGCCGGCTGAACCCCGGCCCGGGTGCGGCCGGCGCCGGCGGGACGGGACCGACCGCACGTCACCGCGCGGGTCGGCGGCCGGTCCTCCACCGGCCGCCGACCCGCGCGGTCAGTCGCCCAGGAGCTTGCGCACCCGGTCCGGTCCGGTCGCCAGCAGCAGCGTGGGCAGGCGGGGCCCGGTGTCCCGGCCGATCAGCGCCCGGTACAGCAGCACGAAGAACGACCGCTGGAGCACCTTCAGCTCCGGCGTAGGGGCCGCGTCCATGTCCAGACCGGCCTGGAGCTTGGGCACGCCGTACACCAGCCGGGTGAGGCCGTCGAGCGTCCAGTGCTCGTCCAGGCGTTCGAGCAGCTTGCCCACCATCTGCCGCTGCTCCTCGTCCAGCGAGGCCGCCAGCTCGGCGTCCGGCTCGTCCAGGACCCGCGTGTGCTGGTCTGCGGGCAGGTAGCGCTCCACCCACCGCCGCGCGCAGTCGAGCCGAGGCCGGACCTGGTCCAGGTCGGTGATCGGGTCCTCGCCGTCCACGCCGCCGAGGATGCGCAGCATCTGCTCCTCGTCGCCGGTGGTGATGTCGGCCATCGACGCCAGCATCCGGTAGGAGACCGGGCGCGGCGTGGCGGGCAGGCGCACCTCGGCGGTGCTGACCGCGCGCTCGTGGGCGGTGGCGTCGGCGTGGTTCGCGGTGCCCTGGCGCACCCGCTGCTCCAGGGCGTCCCACTCGTCGTACAGGCGGTAGATCTCCTGGTCGAAAGCGATCTTGAACGACTGGTTGGGCTTGCGGCGGCTGTAGAGCCAGCGCAGCACGGCCGGCTCCATGATGCGCAGCGCGTCGCCCGGCGTCGGGACCGCGCCCGCGGAGCTGCTCATCTTGGCCATGCCGGTGATCCCGACGAACGCGTACATCGGGCCGATCGGCTGCCGACCGCCGAAGACCTCGCGCACGATGTGCCCACCGACCTCGAACGAGGAGCCCGGGGACGAGTGGTCGACGCCCGACGGCTCGAACGCCACGCCCTCGTAGGCCCAGCGCATCGGCCAGTCGACCTTCCACACGAGCTTGCCCCCGGTGAACTCGGAGAGCAGGACCGTCTCACCGTGGCCGCAGGCGCACGTGTAGGTCATCTCGGTGGTGTCGTCGTCGTAGGCCGTGATCGTGGTGAGGTCCTTGCCGCACGCCGAGCAGTACGGCTTGAAGGGGTAGTACCGCCCCTGGGGCGCCGCGTCGCCCGAGCCGTCCGGGTCGTCGGCCGGCTCGGTCTTCTTCCTGGTGCGGAAGCGGCCCAGGATCGCGTCGATGCGGTCGCGCTCCCGCATGGCGAGCAGGACCTGGTCGCGGTAGCGGCCCGACGTGTACTGCTCGGTCTGGCTGATGCCGCGGTAGGTGACGCCCAGCTCGGCGAGCGACTCGATCATCGCCGCCTTGAAGTGCTCCGCCCAGCTCGGGTGCGGGCTGCCGGGCGGGGCGGGCACCGCGGTGAGCGGCTTGCCGATGTGCTCCTCCCACGACGGGTCGACGCCGGCGGGCACCCGGCGGAACCGGTCGTAGTCGTCCCACGAGATCAGGTGTTCGCACTCCCGACCGCGCCGCCGGATCTCGTCGGCGACGAAGTGGGGTGTCATGACCTCGCGCAGGTTGCCCAGGTGGATCGGCCCGGACGGGCTCAGCCCCGAGGCGCACACGACGGGTTTGCCCGGAGCGAGTCGATCGGCTTCGGCCAGCACCTCGTCCGCAAGCCTCGAAATCCAATCCGCTTCGGTCGAGCGATCCACGGCGAGCACATCCTTTCAGGCATTTCAACGGCCCGATTGTCCCAGGGCGCCCCGGCGCGCCGCGTGCCGGGGGACGCCGGACGGGTGACGCCCCGCCACGGGCGCGTCGGTCACCGGCGCAGCGGGGACGACGGCACCCCGCTTCCAGGCCGGCGACTCCTCGCCGTCGAGCCCGGAGAGGCTGCCGCAGGGCAGGTGCACGATCGCCAGGTGGACGGGAACCGACACTGGTGATCACCATGCGTAGTCGATACAGTACTTGGGGTGACTGCTGCCGCGTCCTCCCCCGACCCGATCGCACGGCCGGCGGAGGACGACCTCCGCTTCGCCCTCATGGACCTCGCGCTGAGCTACCTGTTCCCGGCCGCGCTGCGCGCCGCCGCGGCCCTGGGCGTGGCCGACCACCTGGCCGACGGGCCGCGCCCGGTCGCCGAACTGGCCGGGGCGGTCGGCGCCGACCCGCTCAACCTGCACCGGGTGCTGCGCCTGCTCGCCACCCGGGGCATCTTCACCGAGGACGACGCCGGCCGGTTCGCCCTGACCCCCTCGGCGGAACTGCTGCGCACCGACGTGCCGTCGTCGTTCGCCCCGGCGGTCCTCATGATCACCGACACGACGTTCTGGCGGCCCGCCGGCGAGCTGGAGGAGACCGTGCGGACCGGGAGGACCCCGTTCGACCGGCTGTTCGGGATGCCGTTCTTCGAGCACTTCGCCCGCGACCCCGAGACGGCGGCGGTCTTCCACGTCGGCATGGCGTCGATGTCCGACCCGGAGAACCCCGTCGTCGCGCGGGCTTTCGACCTGCCGCCCGACGCCACGGTCGTCGACGTCGGCGGCGGTCACGGCGGCCTGCTGCTGTCCGTGCTGCGGGAGCACCCGGACGCGCGCGGGGTCCTCTTCGACCAGCCGCACGTGCTCGCGGGCCACCGGCTCGGCGAACTCGGCGCCGACGACCGCTGGGACCTCGCCGAGGGCGACTTCTTCACCGAGGCCCCGCCCGGCGACGCCTACCTGCTCAAGCGCATCCTGCACGACTGGGACGACGAGCACGCCCTGCGCATCCTGCGCCAGTGCCGCCGGGCCGTCTCCGACCGCGGCCGCGTCCTGGTCGTCGACGCCGTCGTGCCGCCCGGGAACGACCCCGATCCCGGCAAGGTCATCGACCTGCTCATGATGAGCTCGTTCACCGGCCGGGAACGCACCCGCGCCGACTTCGACGCCCTGTTCGCCCGGGCCGGCTTCCGCCTGACCAGGGTGCTCCCGACCGACACCCGCCTGTCGATCGTGGAGGGCGTGCCCGCCACCTGACCGGGCAAAGTGGTTGAGGAATCAACCAGCGCGTCGGGGCGTTGCCCCGGACGTGAAGAACATCGGTTTCCTGTCCTTCGGGCACTGGTCCGACAGCCCGCACTCGCAGACCAGGACAGCGGCGGACGCCCTGGTGCAGGCCGTCGACCTGGCCGTGGCCGCCGAGGAGCTGGGCGCGGACGGCGCCTACTTCCGGGTGCACCACTTCGCCAGGCAGCTGGCGTCGCCGTTCCCGCTGCTGGCCGCGATCGGCGCCCGGACCGAGCGCATCGAGATCGGCACCGGCGTGATCGACATGCGCTATGAGAACCCGATGTACACGGCCGAGGACGCCGGAGCCGCCGACCTGATCTCCGGCGGCAGGCTCCAGCTCGGCCTCTCCCGGGGGTCGCCTGAGCAGGTGGTCGACGGCTGGCGCCACTTCGGCCACCAGCCGAGCGAGGGCGAGACCGACGCCGACATGGCCCGCAAGCACACCGAGGTGCTGCTGGAGGTGCTGCACGGCAAGGGGTTCGCCCGGCCCAACCCGCGCCCGATGTTCCCCAACCCGCCGGGGCTGCTGCGCGTCGAACCGCACTCGCCGGGCCTGCGCGACCGGATCTGGTGGGGCGCCGGTTCCAACGCCACCGCCGTCTGGGCGGCGCGGCAGGGCATGCACCTGATGAGCTCGACGCTGAAGAACGACGAGGGCGGGGCGCCGTTCCACGTCCAGCAGGCCGAGCAGATCCGGGCGTTCCGCAAGGCGTGGGCGGAAGCCGGGTGGGAGCGCGAGCCCCGCGTCTCGGTCTCGCGCAGCATCTTCGCCCTCACCTCCGACCTCGACCACGCCTATTTCGGCGACGACGGCGACAGCACCGACAAGGTCGGCTACCTCGACGCCGACACCAGGGCCGTCTTCGGCCGCACCTACGCCGCCGAACCCGACGTCCTGATCGGACAGCTGGCCGCCGACGAGGCGATCGCCGAGGCCGACACGCTGCTGCTGACCGTGCCCAACCAGCTCGGCGTCGACTACAACACCCACGTCCTCGACAGCATCCTCACCCACGTCGCCCCGGCCCTCGGCTGGCGCTGACCCCGCCGGCGCACCACCCGGTCGGAGCGGCGCCGCGACGGGGTTCGACCGTGCTCGGAGGACCGGGCACGAGCCCGCCGGGCCGCCGCGATCACCTCGTCGCGGCAGGAGGGGACGTGGGGGGCGTGCGACGAGAACCACTGCGAGGACAGCGGCACCGGCGGTGTGACGGGCCGCTTGTCCCCCGCGCGAGCTACCCGCGGGTGTCCACCTCGCGGTGATGATGCGGAGGTCGTGCGCTCACTAGCGTTCCCCCTGGCCGCGGCACCCCCGTCGCGGCCGGGTGAAGGAGCAGTCGTGCGATTCGTGAAGCAGCTCGTGACCGTCCTCGCGGTCGCGCTCGTCGGCAACCAGGGGGTCGCCGCCGCGCGGGGGAACCCCTGGCTCACGCTCGCGCTCGGGACCGCGACGGCGGTGCTCGCGGTGCTCGCCTACGCGTGGGTGGTGCGGCGGACCGAACGCCGGGCGCCCGTCGAGGTGGGGCGGGACGGGGCCGCCACCGCGATCGGCCGCGGGCTGCTCATCGGCGTGGCGATGTGCGGGGCCGTCGTCCTCAACATCGCCCTGCTCGGCCACTACGAGGTCGACGGCTGGGGTTCCCCGACGGGTGCGGTGGGGCTGCTCGGCTTCATGGCCGCCGCCGCCGTGACGGAGGAGCTGCTCTACCGCGGCGTCCTGTTCCGCATCGTCGAGGAGCGCACCGGCACGTGGGTCGCGCTGCTGTTCACCGGCGCGGTGTTCGGCGCGTCGCACCTGTTCAACCCGGACGCGAGCCCGTGGGGCGCGGTCGCCATCTCGATCGAGGCGGGCTTCATGCTCGCCGCCGCGTACGCCGCCACCCGCACCCTGTGGGTGCCGATCGGGCTGCACTTCGGCTGGAACTTCGCCCTGGGCGGCGTCTTCGGCGCCGAGGTCTCGGGCGGCGACACGGCGAAGGGCCTGCTGGACGCGACCCTCTCCGGTCCCACCCCGATCACCGGCGGCGCGTTCGGCCCCGAGGGGAGCCTCTACGCGGTGGCGGCCGGTGTGGTGCTGACGGCCGCGTTCCTGCGGCTCGCGCACCGCCGGGGCCACGTCGTCCCGCGCCGCCGCGCGGACCGCGCCGCCGCTACGCTCGCCCCGTGATCGACGTCCGGCGGCTCCGGGACCTGTGGCGTCGGTGCGACGTCGCGGTCCGGGACCTCCCGCCCGCCCTGCTGCTCGCCGCCGTGTCGCTGCTGCCGGGCACGGGCGACTACGGGACGCAGCTCGGCGCCCTGCCGCACCGCCCGTTCGACGCGCTGACCGTCGCGGTGGTCGCGCTCGAATGCCTCCCGCTGGCCGTGCGCAGGCGGTGGCCCGCCGCCTGCCTGGCCCTGGTGGCGCCGGGCTTCGCCGTCGACCAGCTCCACGGGTTCCACACCTTCGCCACCATCGCGCTGCCCGTGGCGCTGCTGAGCGCGGGCGCCCACCTGGAGCGGCACCGCCGGACCGCCGCCGTCCTGGTGTCCGCCGCGTACGTGCCGCTGGCGGTCGCGCTCGAACGGCGCGGGGTGGACGAGGGCGTGGCCGGGTACGTGACGTTCTACCTGGCACTGGCCATCGCGTGGGGCGCCGGGGCGTGGTTGCGGTTGTCGCGGGAGACCGAGGCGGAGCGCCGGCGGCACGTCGCCGAGACCGCCCGGGCCGCCGAGCGCACGCGGATCGCGCGCGAGCTGCACGACGTCGTGACGCACCACGTGACGGCCATGGTCGTCCAGGCCGAGGCGGCGCGCTACCTGACCGCCGCACCGGAACGCCTCGACCGGACCCTCACCGCCGTCACCGACACCGGCCGCCGGGCCATCTCCGACCTGCGGCACCTGCTCGACCTGCTCAACCCGGACCACGGCGCCCCGCCGGGGACGCGCTCCCCCGGCGGGCTGGCCGCCCTGGTCGAGCGGACGCGGCAGGCGGGCCAGCCGGTCGAGTTCCACCAGGAAGGCCGGCCCCGGGAGACCGCGGGCAGCGCCGAGGCCGCGGCCTACCGGGTCGTGCAGGAGGCGCTGACGAACGCGCTCAAGCACGCCCACGGCAGCCGCACCGCGGTCCGCGTCCACCACACCACCGGGGAGATCGCCGTGGAGGTGACCACGGAGGGCGCGGGGGCGAGTCACGCCTCGCCCGGTGGCGACGGGCGAGGCCTCACCGGGCTCCGCGAACGGGTCGACGTGCTGGGCGGCGAGTTCGACGCGGGCGGGCGACCGGGCGGCGGTTTCGTCGTCCGGGCCCGGATTCCCGCCGGGGGGACGTCGTGACCGCGCCGATCCGGGTCCTGGTCTGCGACGACCAGGCGCTCATCCGCACCGGGTTCGCGACGATCATCGGCGCCCAGCCGGACCTGGAGGTGGTGGGCGAGTGCGGTGACGGGCGGACCGCGGTCGAACTGGCCGGCCGGTTGCGCCCGGACGTGGTGGTGATGGACGTGCGGATGCCGGTCCTCGACGGCATCGAGGCCACCCGGCTGCTGGCGGGCACCGGCGTGCCGGACCCGGTCAAGGTGCTCGTGGTGACGACGTTCAACCTGGACGAGTACGTGTACGAGGCGCTGCGCGCGGGGGCGGGCGGTTTCCTGCTGAAGGACGCCCCGCCCGACCGGCTGCTGCACGGCATCCGCACCGTCGCCGCCGGCGCGGCGCTGCTGGACCCCGAGGTGACGCGCCAGTTGGTGGGCAGGTACGCCACCCGCATCCGGCCGCCGGCGGGAGCCCCGACCGACGTGCCGCTGGCGCCGCGCGAGCTGGAGGTGCTGCGCCTGATCGCCAACGGCCTGTCGAACGGCGAGATCGCCGCGGCGCTGGTGATCAGCCAGGAGACCGTGAAGACGTACGTGTCGCGCATCCTCACCAAGCTCGACCTGCGCGACCGCGTGCAGGCGGTGGTCTACGCCTACCGCCGGGGCCTGGTGACCTGAGCCGGCGGGGGGCGTTCCGCGCCCGGCCGGACGGGTTCCCGCCGGGCACGGGGATCACCGCTCCTCGGGCCGCACCTCGATCCGGACCCCGCCCGCCAACCCCTCCAGCAGGTCGTCGACCTCGGCCGCGCCGGGGGCGCCGACCACGAGCACGGCGGGCCGGTCGGCCGAGTGGGCGACCGGTCGGACGGTGGCGCCGGGCGCGGCCGACAGGTGGGCGGCGAGGAGGCCGGGTGTGGTCGGGCCCGGCCAGCCCTCCACCGCGGTCACGGTGCCCGGCGGAACCGGCGGGAAGTGCACGGCGGCCGCCCCGGCGGCGGGTGGCACGGGAGCCGGGGGCACGCCCAGCAGGTCGTCCACCAGGGTTCCGTACAGCTCCAGCCCCGGGTGGACGTGCTCCAGCATGGCGTGGATGAAGTCCCCGCCCGGACGGGCGTGCAGTTCGCCGAGCACCGGCGCGGGGGTGAGCCAGAACTCGACGTGGAAGATCCCGTGGGTCAGGCCGGCCGCGCGGAGGGCGCGCGCGACCTCCGCGCGGGCGGCGGCGTCGGTGGCCGGGTCCAGGACCGCCGGCATCCGGTGCCCGGTCTCCACGAAACCGGGCCCGGTGGACTTGGCGGTCAGGCCGATCACCACCGGCTCGCCGCCGACGAAGACGCCCTCGGCGGAGTACTCGGGGCCGGTGACGAACTCCTCGACCAGGAACGGCCCGCTCGCGTCGGGCAGCGCGGCCACCGCGGCCGGCAGGTCGTCCACACCGGACACCAGCGAGACGCCGACGCTGCCCATGGCGTCACGCGGCTTGACGATCCACGGCCCCGGACCGGTCAACGCGGCCCGCGCACCGTCCACGTCCGACACCACCGCGCACGCCGGCTGGGGCAGCCCCGCCTCGCGGAGCACCTCGCGGCACAGGTCCTTGGTGCGGACGGTGCGCACCGCCCGCGGCGGGTTGCCGGGCAGGCCCAGCTCGTCGGCGATCGCGGCGACCGACTCCACGCACATCTCGCGGAACGTCATCACCGCGTCGAAGCGCACGGACCGCGCCGCCGCCCAGACCCGGGCGGCGGCGGGGTCGTGCACGTCGAACACGGCGGTCTCGTCCACCAGGTCGGACGTCGCCGCCACCGCGTCGGCGCCCACCAGCCGCAGGCCGCGGCGGCGCACCTGGGCGCTGACGCGGCGCAACTGGTCGCGACCGTGCGGCGTGCCGGACGCGTGGCCCAGCAGCAGGACCGCGCGCACTACGAGATCCGCGGGGTGACGGCGTCGACGGCGCGGGCCAGGGTCGCGCGCACGGCGTCGGCCGAGTCGCCCACGGCGATGACCGCGCCCAGCGTGCCGGACATGTAGTCCTGCGGCGGGAGGGCGACGGACGCGCCGGCCGAGCGCTCGACGGCGACGTGCCGCACCCCCGGCACCGCGAGCGCGTCGACCACGCCGTCCACCGAGGACACCACGCCCGCCTTGTCCGCCATGATCTTGCGCACCCCGGAGAACAGGGGGCCCGCGGTCCCGAGCACGGGCGCGGAGCCGGTCGCGACGCGGATGACGTTCTCCGCGAACGGCACGCCCGTGGCCAGGCCGACCAGGTGCGAGGTGATGAAGTCCCCGCCCACCCGGGCCGCGACCTCCACCAGCTTCACCGTGCCGTCGGGCGCGGCCATGCACTCCAGGTGGAAGGTGCAGTCGTCCAGCCCGATCGCCGACACCACGGTCGCCGCCAGCCCGCGGGCCGCGTCCTGGACCGCGGGCGGCAGGCTGCTCGGGAACGTGTGCGCCAGCTCCAGCCGGAACGGCTCGGTGGTCTCCTTGTCGGTGATGCCGGCGACCACGACCTCGCCGCCGACCACGAAGCCCTCGACGCTGTGCTCGGTGCCGACCAGGAACTCCTCGAAGATCAGCTCGTTCGGGTTGTCCCCGAACACCTTGTCGACCTCGGGGCGGGTGTAGCGCATCAGCTCGTCGAACGCCGGGCGCAGCTCGTCCTCCGAGCGCACCACGAAGATCCCCTTGCTGCCCGACGCCGACGTGGGCTTGAGGACGGACGGGTAGCCGATGTCCGAGGCGGCCTTGGCCAGCTCGTCCCAGGTGGTGATCCGGGCGAACCGCGGGATGGTGTGCGGGTGCCCGGCCAGCGCCTCCCGCATCAGGTACTTGTTGCGCGCGATCCGGGCGGCGCCGACCGACGGGGCGGGCAGGCCGAGCCGCTCGGCGATCCGGCTCACCGTCTCCACGTCCCGGTCCGACCAGGTGACGACGCCGCGGACGTCGTGCTCGGCGGCCACCGCGTCCACGGCGCGGTCGACGGCGGCGAGGTCGTAGGTGTCCACCTTGTGCACGACCCGCACGACCCGCTCCGGCAGCCCGGCGGGCACGGTGTCGGCGATCAGCGCGACGCCGAAGCCGAGCCGGTGGGCGGCCTCCACCGCGGCGCCGTGCTCCAGGTGGGTGCGGCGCAGGTTGAGGAACAGCACGACGGGGTCAGACATGGACATCTTCCTTAGAGTCGATCAGCGCGGCGGAATCATATCGGGCCTGGTACCACGGGTTGTCGAAGTCGGTGACGGCCAGCTCGACCGGGTGCGCGGCACTGGCCTGGTAGAGCGCGCGCAGCAGTTCGCCGACCGCGACGGACGCGCGCAGGTCGGCCTCGGTGTACGGCGCGCCGTCGGTGCGCATGAGCCGGAAGTCGTGCAGGCCGGGCCGGTGCGCGCCCGCGAGGTCGATGCCGAAGGGCACCCGGATCGCGTAGCGGACGCCGTTGGCGACGTGCCCGGTGTGGTGCTGGTCGGACCAGTCGGTGACGTCGGACATGGTGGGTGCGTAGAACCAGTCCCGGTCGCCGGACCCCTCGTGCACGCCGATCGTGTGCGGCAGGTAGTGCCAGCCGTTGTAGCGCATCCGGGCGCTGATGGCCCGCAACACCTGCGGCAGCTGCTCGGGCACCCGCGCGAACCGGTCCACGAAGCCGGTCGACGGGGTCACGCAGCAGTAGAACGCGTTGGTGGTCCACCCGACGGCCGTGGCCGCCTCCCCCGCCGCGACGAGCCGGGCGAGTTCGTGCGGCCTGCGCGGACCGCGCGACATGCCCACGTCCGAGCCGGTCGCCGCGGTGGCCGCCTGCACCAGTTCGTGCAGCACCTGCTCGAACCGGCTGGTGAACCCGTCCTCGCCGGCCTCGCGCAGGCCGGGCGCGGCGGTCGCGCACGCGCGGGCGACGTCCTCGAAGTCGCCGGGGACCGGGCACTCGACGAGCAGCGCGAACGTCTCCAGCACCTGCGCGGGCGCGTCGGCGACGGTCACCGGGGTGGCGGTGAGGTGCTCCTGCTTGTTCAGGTTCAGGCCCTGGATGAGCCGGTAGGGCCGCACCCCGGCCGCGACCGCCGCCGCCCGGCCCGCCGCGCACGCCTCCGCGAGCACGTGCAGCCGCTCCCCCGCGGGCAGGCCTGCGGTGTCCGGCCCGGCGGCGCCGTAGGACGCGATCCGCTGTCGCAGGAACGCCTCCAGCCGGTCCGGCCGCAGCTGGGTGCCGCTGAACTCCTCGGCGCGCACCGGCGGCCCGGACACCAGCAGGGCGTGCAGGCAGGCCACGAAGGTCGCGTCCCGGTGGTCCCACTCGGCGACCGGCACGCCGAGCAGCCGCCCGAGCACGCAGTTGGGCGAGTCGACCCGGGTGGACTTGCCGACCAGGTTCCCCCTGCCCAGGTTGGTGTAGCAGCGATCGCCGGTGTAGAGCAGCACGGGCGCCATGTGCAGCAGCGACTGCCGGATGCGCTCGACCATCGCGACGACCCGCTCGTGCGGCAGGCCCGCCAGCCAGGCCGCCACGTCGGCGAACTCGGCGTCCTCGACGTCCTGGAGCGCCCGGAGCTCCGCCGGGTCGACCGCGATGTCCGCGACGCCGACCGGCAGCGCGTCGTCCGGCACGCCGGCGCCGATGACGAGCCGCCCCGTCCTCGTCAGCGCCAGCCGGTAGCCGGGTCCCTCGGCGGCCAGGGGCGCGTCGCGGCCCGCCGCGAGCAGTCGTTCCTCCGGTCTGGTCAGCGCGGCCAGGCCGATCCCGGCAGGCAGCCTGCCGTCGAGCGTGGCCGCGGTGAGCGCCGCGTCACCGGTGTTCCCCCTGGTAGCCGCCACCTTCGCGACGGCGGTCGCTAAATCGATGAAGCCCTCTGCCCGCAGGATGCCCACGTGATTCCCCTGTCACCATGAGATCGGTTGTTACAGCCCGGATCACCCGGTGCGCGACGGTGGGCACCGGGGTGCTTCCGCGCCCGGTGGCCCGGGCCGGTGGTCGGTGGTCGATTCCAGTGCTCGGTGGTCGGTGCTCGGTGGTCAGTGCTCGGTCTTCACGTCCACCCGCACGGCGGCGACGGCCGCACGGGCCCTGGCGTCCGCCTCGGCCGGGGTGTCGCCGACGGCGATCGCCGAGCCCACCCGGTCCCAGGACGAGCGCAGGTCGGCCAGGGTGTCCCCGGCCTTGCGCAGGACGTCCACCCGCTCCACGCCCGGCAGGGCGGAGGCGTCCTCCACCCCGTCGACGGCCAGGACCGTGCCCGGGTCGGCGGTGACGAACGCGATGGCGGCGGCGCGCGAGGCCGTCGCGGGCGGGTCGACGGGCCGGCCGGCCAGGGCGTCCACCCAGTGCCGGGTCAGGTTCGTCCGGTAGGCGAGGTCCACCAGGTCCACGATCCTGTCGCCGGGCGGCCTGCCGGCGCACTCGACCAGGCGCGGCCCGTCGGCGGTGCGCACCCACTCGGCGTGCAGGATGCCGGTGTCGAACCCGACCGCGCGCACCAGGTCGTCCACCGGTCCGCGCCACTCGGCGGGGGGCTCGGCGGGCACCACGTGGCCCAGCTCGACGGGGGCCGGGCCGACGGAGGTGCGCTTGGCCGTGACGTTGAGGAACACCACCCGGCCGCCCACCACCAGGCACTCGGTGCTGAACTCCGGGCCGCGCAGGCGCTCCTCCACCAGGTACCGCCAGGACATCGGGCGGTTGGCGATCTGGTTGCCCTCGTCGGCGGTCGTCGTGGCCGCCCACGCCGCCCCGACGTCCGCGCCCGCGTCGAGCAGCAGCACGCCCAGGCTGGCCTGCCGGCCCGACGGCTTGACCACGCACGGGCCGCCCCCGGCGAACGCGGCGATGTCGTCGGCCGAGCGGACCTCGGCGAACCGCGGTCCCGGCATGCCCGCCGCGGTGGTCACCTCGCGCAGGGTCAGCTTGTCGCGCAGCACGGACGCCGCGCGCACGCCCGCGCCGGGCAGCCCCAGCGACCCGGCCGCGCGGGCGGCGGCGACGACGGCGTACTCCAGTCCCGGCGCCACCGCGTCGACGCCGGTGAGGCCCGCGACGACGTCCAGGAACTGGTCGTCCTGCTGGTAGCGGCCGAACACGACCTCGGCGAGGCAGGGGTGGCGCTCGGCCTTCGCGGCGAGCCCCTTGGCCTCCCACAGGTCGCGCTCCTCCAGGACGACCACCTCGGTGTCGCCACCGTCGAGCGCGGTGAGGACGCCGTCGTTGTATCCGAGGAGCAGCAGTCGCACGGGTCAACCCTCCTGGGCCGGGGTGAAGAGGTGGAACAGGACCGCGAGCACGCCGAACACGGCCAGCGCGCCCCAGTACAGGGGCCGTGCGCCGTGCGCGGCGGCGGTCAGGAACAGGGCGCCGCCGGTGAACGCGCCCACCGACTCGCCGGCGGTGGCCGCGACCTGGCGCAGGTTGAACAGCTCGACCACCGGCCGGTCGCCGGGGATCACGCTGAACGCGGTGTTGACCATGGGCGTGAAGAACGTCTCGGCGAGGGAGAACACCGCCACCGCGCCGAGCACCCCGGCGACGACCGCACCGGTGACGCCCATCAGCGCGAACGCGGCGGCGAAGATCCCCACGCCGACCAGCAGGAACACCGTCGGCGGGGTGCCCGCGCCCAACCTGCGCGCGCAGTGGGCGGTGACCGGGACCTGGAGTGCCACCACCAGCACGGCGTTGGCGGTGAAGATCCCCGCCCGCCAGGCCGGGTCGTCGGTGACCTGGGCGACCTGGAGCGCCACGGCGGAGAAGAACTGGGCGTACAGGAACCCGCCGGCCGCGGTGATCAGGGAGACCCGCCGCACGTGCGGGTCCGCCACCACGTCCCGCAGCAGCCCCCACCGCAGCGGGGGCCGCACGTCGCCGTCGTCGGGCCGCACGCCCCTCGGCACCAGGACGAGCACGGCCGCGGCGGCCAGCACGTACATCCCGGCGACCGCGAGGAGCAGGAGGGTGTCGAGCGCGTTGTCCAGCATGAGGTTCGCGACGACGGGCCCCAGCGCGGCGGACACGTTGACCGCGATCTGCACGGTGGAGAAGACGGTGTTGCGGGCGACGGTCTCCAGCGACAGGGCGACGTACACGCGCGCCATCAGCCCGTTGGTGCTGATCCCCGTGCCCGCCAGCAGCAGCGCGGCGACGATCCCCACCGCACCGGGGGCCACCGGCAGCACGGCGAACCCGGCGGCGGCCATCAGCAGCCCGAACGCCATCGCCACCCGCACGTCCGCCCGGTGCAGCAGCGAGCTGACGAACAGCGAGGCGCCCCGGACGGCGAAGTTGAACGCGAACAGCGCGACCCCGACGAAGACCGCCCCGCCGGCCGGCTCGAACCGCTCCAGCAGAACGGGCAGCACCGGCAGGACGGCGAAGAATCCCAGGTGCGACAGCAGGTAGTCCAGGACCACCGGCACCGTCACCCGCGCACGCCGCGCAACCACCCCAGTCACCACCGGCCCCCAGCCGCTCCGAGCACCCGACGCCGCGCGGACGAACCGCGCGGCACCCCCGTGGGTTCGTATCTACCACCGACGGGAGGGTGTTACGAACGAGTTGCGGCGGACTTCGGGGAGTCCAGCGCGGGGGACCCACCGGTCGACGGGATCAGCCCGCCCAGCACCGAGAGGCCCGCCGCGACCAGCCCCAGGGTCCCGAAGCCCACGGACTCCCCGAGGACCCCGAAGCCGGCGGAGCCCGCCGCCTGCCCGACGGCCAGGGCGATGAACAGCACCGAGGTGCCCGCTCCGGCGGCGTCCGGCCAGACCTGCCGGCTCCAGAGGACCAGCACACCGGACAGCCCCAGGTAGCCCGCGCCGAAGACCGCCATGCAGGCGTACGCCACCCAGGCCGCGCCCGTGCCCACCGACAGCGCCAGTCCCGCGCCGGCCAACGCCGACGCGCCCGCGCAGAGGCACCACGCCCGCCGCCTCCCCCACCGCTCGACCACCACCCCGGTCAGCGTGCCGAGCACGCCTCCCAGGCCCAGGGCGATCCACAGCCCGCCCACCCCGCCGGCGTCCACGACGCCGGCTCCGGTGACCGCCAGCGGTCCGAACGTCCAGATCAGTGCCGACCCCGCGCCGGCGACCACCGCGGCCGCGCCCGGCACGACCAGGGGCCGCCAGGACCTCGGGGCGTCGGGCGCCCGCCGGGGAGCGGCCAGGTCGGCGCGCGCCCGCACCGGGTACCAGGTCGCCGGCGCGGCCACCGCGCACACCAGCGCCATCACCACCCAGGCCAGGCCGACGGAGGGGACGAGCGGGGCCAGCACGCCGGCGCCGATGACGCCCACGGCCGTTCCCGAGTTCACCAGGGACTGCCCCGTGGCGGCGGCGCGGCGGGAGACGACCGCGTCGACGATCGGGACCAGCGCGGGCGACGCGAACCCGCCCCCCATCCCGCCGACGAAGACCGCGATCACGAACACCACCGGGTCCGCGGCCACCGCCACGCCCAGGCAGCCGGCCGTCGCCGTGACGCCGGCGAGGAGCACCCCGGCGCGGGGGTGGCGGTCGGCCGACCGCGCGGCCACCGCGGCGGCCAGGGCGTACGAGGTGAACTGCGCCGCCGCGGCCCAGCCGAGGACGCCGGCCAGCTCCGGGCGCCGCACGCCCAGCTCCGGGGCGAACAGGCCGACCCCGAACCTGGCCATGCCGTAGGTGGCGGCGATCAGGGCCATCCCCGCCACCGCCGTGCCCAGGCCGGACCCGGCACGGTGGTCCGCGGTGGTCCTCGGCATCCCGACACCCCGTTTCGGCATAACGATCGTTATGGTGCAACGGTCGTTATGCTAGGGGCATGTCCGGTCGTCCGCACACCAGGGAGCGCATCCTCGACGCCGCCGAGGCGCTCTTCTTCCGCAACGGCATCGCGGTCACCGGCGTCGACCAGGTGGCGGCCTCCGCGGGCGTCGCGATCGTGACGCTCTACAAGCACTTCGGCGGCAAGGACAACCTCCTGCGCGAAGTGCTGGCACGGCGGTTGGAGGCGTGGACCCGGCACTGGGACGCGGCCGTCGACCGGGCCGGCTCACCTCGTGAGCGCCTGCTGGCGGTCTTCGAGGCGATCGAGACCTTCCGCGCCGCCGCGGGCCCGACGCAGTGGTGCTGCTTCCTCGCCACCGCCTCCGAACGCCCCGCGCCGGCGGACGGGCGGGCGGACCCCGTGTTCGACCTGGTCGAGCAGGACACGCGCCTGGTCGCCGAACGGCTCGTCCGCCTGGCCGAGGACGCCGCGTGCGCCGCCCCGGGCACCGTGGCGTCGAGGCTGCTCCTGCTCTACAACGGGGTCCTCGGCAGCCTCCTGCGCGGAGCCCCGGCGGACCCCGTGGCGCACGCCCGCGACACCGCGCGCCTGGTCGTCGACTCCCACTCGCCCGTCACGTGACCGGCCGTTGACGGGAAGCGCCTCCCCCGCCCCGGACCTCGCGGTCAGGCGATCGGCTGCGCGGACCGGCGGCGCGCGAGGAAGGCGGCGAACTCCGCCCTCTGCTCCTCGGTCAGCAGGTCCTTGTAGACCGCCTGGGCCTGCATCTTGCCGAACATCGGGTACCACGCGTCCGGGGTGTCCACGACCTGGTCGAGGATCGACCAGGAGAACCGCCGGCTGTACGAGTGGGCGTTCACGGCGACGTGGGTCTCCTCCAGCGTCATCACGTAACCCTCGCGCGTGGCGAGGTTCTGCGCCCTCATCGACTGCGCGACCGAGCAGGGCTCCAGCAGCAGGGCGAAGAGCACGCCCGTCACGATGAAGAAGCCGCTCGTCGGGACGGGCAGGGACTCCACGGCGAGCGCTGCGGCACCGAGGACCACCAGTGCCACGCCCACGAACCGCGCCCACTTCAGCCGGCGGCGGATGAGGAACTTGAGCACACGTCTCAGGCGCTGCTCGTCGTGGGAGACCGAGAAGGTGGTGTTCACTCGCGGATGCCAGCTTCCGTGATCGCGCCCCCGCTCAGCGGCCGAACGGGCCGACCGGGCCGCGCGCCAGGCGGGATCACCGACCCGTTTCCCCGGTTTGACATGTTTCCGGCTGCTCTGGAAACGATTCCCGGCTCACTCGATCAGCACAGCGCCGACCGCGTCACGCGTCTTGGCACGGCGGGGCGGTGCTGTCGCGGACGACGAGCGTGGTCGCCAACTCGACGCGCTCCCGGGAGGTCGGCCGCCCGGCGACGAGCGACAGGAGCAGTTCCGCGGCGGTGGCCCCCATCTCGGCCACGGGCTGCCGCACGGTGGTCAGCGGCGGCCCGCACCAGCGGCCGGCGGGGATGTCGTCGAAGCCGACCACGCTGAGGTCCTGCGGGACGCGCAGGCCGGCCCGCCGGGCCGCTTCGTAGACGCCCAGCGCCTGGAGGTCGTTGCCGCACAGCACGGCGGTGGGGCGGTCGGGCAGCCGCAACAGCTCCCGGGCGTGGTCGAGCCCGTCCTCGAAGGCGAATCGCCCGACGCGCACCAGCCGCTCGTCCAACCCGGCCCCGTGCGCGTCCATCGCCGCCCGGGCGCCCTCCAACCGGGCCCGCGCGCAGAGCCGTTCGACCGGACCCGTGATGACGGCGACGCGCCGGTGCCCGAGGTCGAGCAGGTGCCGGGTGGCGGCGATTCCGCCGCTCCAGTTCGTCGCCCCGACCGAGGGCACCGGGTGGTCCGGCTCGCCCGTGGGGTCCAGGACGACCATCGGGATGCCGCTGGCCGTGAGCAGGGCGTGCTGCTCGGAGGTAAGGCCCAGGTGCACGGCGATGACGCCGACCGGCCGTCGCGCCAGCAGGTCGTGCGCCCAGGACAGGCCGCTCGACGTCTGCTGCACGGCGTCGGTGAACCCGACCGCCAGCTCGTGCCCGCCGACCACCCGCCCGACCCCGCGCATGATCTCGACCGCGAGGAAGCTCTGCATCCCGTAGAAGACGACCTCCACGTTCGGCGCCCGCACCGCCGCCTCGGGCCGGCGGTAACCGTGCTCGCGCAGCGCGTCCTCCACCCGGCGCCGGGTCTCCGACGCCACACCCGCACGCCCGTTGAGCACCTTCGACACGGTGGGCGCCGACACCCCGGCCAGCCGCGCGACCGCGGCGACCGTCAGCTCGCCCCGCCGGGGACCCCGCTGGCGCAGGCCCGCGAGGCCGGTGGCCGGCGCCGGGCGCGCGTCACCGGCGACCGGCCACTGCTCCGGGTCGTCCGCCGGGCGGGCCTGCGCCTCGCGCAACCCCCGGGCCTCGTCGAGCAGCCGGGCGCGGACCGCCTCCGCCAGGCGGTCGGCCTCCGGACCGGCCGGGACCGTCTCGGTGAGGTAGCGCCGCTTCCGGGAATCGGGCTCGACACCGGCGTACACCCGCACCCGCAACGACCCGCTCGGCAGCCTCTCGACCTCGCCGCGCGCCCGCCGTCCCGTCCCGGAGTTCCCCATGGAGCCACAGTAGCGAGACCCTCGCTCCACCTCCGTCGTCCCGCGGCTCCACGCACCTCCCGACCGGAGGTCGTCCCCACCGGTGCCCGATCCCCCGGTGGTCGGTTGCTAGCGTGACGCGGTGTCTGAGCGAGAGCACACCGGGCGGATCATCGACGGCCGCTTCGAACTGCTGGCCAGGCTGGGCAGCGGCGGGATGGGCACGGTCTGGCGCGCCCTCGACCTGGGGCTGCACCGCGAGGTGGCCATCAAGGAGGTCCGCCCGGCCGACGCCGACCAGGTCGAGAGCAACCCGGCGATGGCCGCTCAGCTGCGGGAGCGCGTGCTGCGCGAGTCCCGCGCGCTGGCCCGGTTGCAGCACCCCAACGTCGTGTCGATCTACCAGATCGTCGAGTCGCCCGACTCGCCGTATCCGTGGATCGTCATGGAACTGGTCCGCGGCACGTCGCTGGACGCGCGGCTGGACGCCGGCGTGCTCACCCCGGCCGAGGCGGCGCGGGTCGGGCGGGACGTGCTCGCGGCGCTGCGCTCGGCCCACTCCGCGGGCGTGCTGCACCGCGACGTCAAGCCCGGCAACGTGTTGCTGCGGACGGACGGCAGCGCCGTGCTCACCGACTTCGGCATCGCCGCCCTGCAGGGCTCGACCCAGCTCACCGCGACCGGCGACGTCATCGGGTCCCCGGAGTACATCGCCCCGGAGCGGCTGCGCGGCGACGAGACGCACGCCGCGTCGGACTTCTGGTCGCTCGCCATGCTGCTGTACGTGGCCGTCGAGGGTCACCACCCGATGCGCCGCGCGTCCACGATGGCGACCCTCGCCGCGGTCATGACCGAGCCGGTGCCGCCGCCGAGGCGCGCGGGCGCCCTGGCGCCCGCCCTCGACGCGGCCCTGCGGAACGACCCCGCCGACCGGCCGACCGGCGAGGTGCTGGACCGGATGTTCGCCGCCGCCGAGCGCGACCCGGCCCCGTTCCCGGGACCTCCCACCCCGGGCGGGTTCGCCGTCCCGGGGCCGCCGAGCGGTCCTCGACCGCAGTACCCCCACCGGCCGTCCGGGCCGACCGCGATCCCGGTCGGCGGGCCGCGCCCCCACGGCTACCCGCAGCCACACCCGCACTCCCACCCGGCACCGGTCCCGCCCCCGGTCACGGGGGCGGGCAAGCGGACGGTCGCCGTGGTCCTCTCGCTGGTCGGGGTGGCGTTGATCGTCGCGACCACGCTCGTCGTCCGCACGTGGGTCACGGACGGCTCGGCGAACGCCGGCGGGAGCACGTCGACCACGCCGACGGCCACCGGGGCGGGCACCGGTCCGCCCGCCGTCCCGACCACCGCGCAGGCCGATGTGGTGGAGGACGACCTGCTCACGCCCGCCGGCGCGCGCAAAGCGGTCGGCGCGTTCAGCGAGGCGATGGGCGGCACCGCGGTGTCCGAGCTGACGCTGTGGCCGGACCGCGCCACGGCCGTCGCCCCGACCACGGCGGTCGCGCACGGCTTCGACAACTTCGAGTACAGGGGCGGCAAGGCCACCAGGAAGGGGCCGGACGGGGTGGACGCCGATGAGGCGGTGCTCGACCTGAACGAGGTGAACTGGGACGCCCTGCCCGCCCTGTTCGAGCAGGCGGACAAGGAGCTGGGCGTCCCGGCGCCGACCATGCGCTACGTGATCGTGGACACCGGCCTCATCGACAAGATCGCGTCGGTGAAGGTGTACCTGATCGACGACTACGGCGCCGCGTACCTCCAGGCGAACCTGAAGGGCGAGGTGCAGAGGACCTACCCGCGCGACAAGTGAGCGGCCGGTGGCTCGGAGGGCCGCCGGCCGCCCGCCGCGTCAGCCGACGGGCTGCCGGTCCCGCTTGGCGTAGCTGAACTTCCGCATGATCGGCCGCTCCACGAGGTGGAACAGCAGCGCGCCCACGGCCAGCGTCGCGACGAACAGCACGAGCGCGACCAGGATGGCGGTGGGGGTGTCGTGCGTGCCGCGCAGCAGCCAGCCGCCGTAGATGACCACGACGCCCTGGCACAGGTAGAAGCCGAAGGAGACGTCGCCGAGCCACCGCATCGTCCGGCCGCGCAGGGCACTGCGGCGACCGTCGACGTCCGCCGTCGCGGCGGCGCAGATCAGCGCGCCCAACGGGATGGCGGTCGCCACGGTGAAGCCCCACACCATCGGGGCGTACAGCGCGGCGGCGTACCCGACGGCGGTCAGCAGCGCGGCGGGCAGGATGCCGATCGAGGGCCACCGGCCGGCCATCACGACGCGGGCCAGGACCATGCCCAGCACGAACTCGAACAGCCGCATCGGCGGGAAGACGTAGCCGAACCAGAACTGCAGGTCCGACAGCGGCGCGTCGGCGGTCCGGCCACCCGGGACGAGGTACTGGGTCACGAGCTGGTGGACGACCATCCCGGCGACCATCAGGCCGGCCCAGGTCCACAGGCGACTGTCCGCGATGCGCTTGACGCCGCGCAGCAGCACCGGGAACAGCAGGTAGAACAGCAGTTCGCAGCACAGCGTCCAGGCCGGCACGTTGATGCTGCGGTGGATCTCGGTCTGCGGGAAGAACGCGTGCACCAGCAGCAGGTTGGGCAGGTAGGCGACCCACGGCGTGATCGCCGAGGCGAACACCAGCAGCGTGACGGCCCACGTGACCACGTGGTTGGGGAAGATCTTGAGCACCCGGCGGCGCCAGAACGGCCGGGCCGCCTCGCCGTCGCGGGCCGACCAGGTCAGCACGAAACCGCTGAGGATGAAGAAGAACGAGACGCCGACGTACCCGGCTTTGCCGAAGAACCAGAACAGGTCCTGCGCGGTGCCGGGATCGCCGAACGGGGTCATCAGCGCGTGCGGCGGGATCGGCGAGGGCATCATCACCGTGATGTGGAAGAGGAACACCAGCATCGCCGCGATGAACCGCAAACCGGTCAACGAGGGCAGTTCCACGGCTCTCGCCGCGGGGCGGGCGCGCAATCCGGACGCCGTCGACCCGGTGGGGACCATGTGTTTTCCTTCCAGGAGGGAGTCACGAACCAGTCGTGCCCTTCCGGCGGTTCCGACCAGGTCGTGCGCTTTCCGAGAGCCCCCTTGCTCCAAGATCGATCGGTCGGAAATGTACGTCCGACCCCGTGGGCACGCAAGGGTCCGGGACCGGAACACCGGGCGACCGGTCCGTGAAGCCGAGGTGCCGCGGCCCGGCGCCCGGGAGCGACCGCGGTCCGCGCGACCTTCGGCGCGACCGTCCCCGCACACCGCCCCGGCACACCGCCCGATGACGGGTCGACAGCGGATGGCGAAGCTAAAATGTTTGCGCTAACTTTAGCGCCGTCAATCGAATCCACTGTCGAATGACATTCGACGAGATAGCGCCACTCACCTGCGCGAAACAGTTTCGTAACATCTTGACCGGCGGTCCCTCGTCGTCCACAGTCGGATAGGCACGACGCCCGCCGGTAGCGACAACCGCGTCAACTCGACAACACCCCCATTTCCACCGAGAAGGCCGACGGCAGAATTGTTAACGCTAACAACTCTGTCGGACCTCCTGTCGCGACCAGCCGAGCGGGTGCCGGCCAGTGCCCCTGTCACCGCGGCACCACGACACGCGGTGTTCTGATTCGTGAGGACACGTGATGAACCATTCGACACGAGCGGTCATTCGGCCGACGCCCGCGCGTCGGCCGAGAACAACGGCGTTGCTGCTCGTCGCAGGACTCGTCGCCACCACGATGACGGTGGCGTTCGGCGGAGTCGCCCACGCGGGTACGACGCTGGGCACGGCGGCGGCGGAGAAGGGCCGGTACTTCGGCGCCGCCGTCGCGGCGGGGAGGCTCGGCGACGGCACGTACACGACGATCCTGAACCGCGAGTTCAACAGCGTCACCGCCGAGAACGAGATGAAGATGGACGCGACCGAGCCGAACCAGGGCCAGTTCACGTTCACCAACGGCGACCGGATCGTCAACCACGCCATCAGCCGAGGCATGAAGGTGCGCGGCCACACCCTGGCCTGGCACGCGCAGCAGCCCGGCTGGATGCAGCGCATGGAGGGCTCGGCCCTGCGCTCCGCGCTGGTCAACCACATCACCCGGGTCGCGTCGTACTACCGCGGGAAGATCCACTCCTGGGACGTGGTGAACGAGGCGTTCGCCGACGGCGGTTCCGGCGGGCGGCGCGACTCCAACCTCCAGCGCACCGGCAACGACTGGATCGAGGTCGCGTTCCGCACCGCGCGGGCGGCCGACCCCGGCGCCAAGCTCTGCTACAACGACTACAACACCGACGGCGTCAACGCGAAGTCCACCGGCATCTACAACATGGTGCGCGACTTCAAGGCCCGGGGCGTGCCGATCGACTGCGTGGGCTTCCAGTCGCACCTGACCAACTCGGCGCCGTCCGACTACCAGGCCAACCTGCAGCGCTTCGCCGACCTCGGCGTGGACGTGCAGATCACCGAGCTGGACATCTCCGGCGCCAACCAGGCCAACGCGTTCGGCGCCGTCACCCGCGCCTGCCTCGCCGTCGCCCGCTGCACCGGCATCACCGTCTGGGGCATCCGCGACAGCGACTCCTGGCGCACCGGCCAGAACCCCCTGCTGTTCGACAACTCCGGCAACAAGAAGGCCGCCTACACCGCGGTCCTCGACGCCCTCAACGGGGGTTCGCCCCAGCCGGGGGTCATCGACACGACCGCCTGGTACGTGCTGGTGAACCGGAACAGCGGCAAGGCGCTCGACGTCTACAACCTGGCCACGAGCGACGGCGCGCGGATCACCCAGTGGACCCGCAACAACGGCAACCAGCAGCAGTGGCAGTTCGTCGACTCCGGCGGCGGCTACTACCGGGTGAAGTCGCGCCACTCCGGCAAGGTGCTGGACGTCTACAACTTCTCCACCGCCGACGGCGCGTCGATCGTGCAGTGGGCCGACGGCAACGGCACCAACCAGCAGTTCCGCGCGATCGACGCCGGCGGCTACCTCCGCCTGGTCAACCGCAACAGCGGCAAGGCGCTCGAAGTCCAGGGCGCGGCCACCGCCGACGGCGCGAACGTCGTGCAGTACAGCGACTGGGGCGGCGCCAACCAGCAGTGGCAGCTCCTCCGCGTCGGCTGACGCACGTCCACCCTCCTCCCCCGCGGCACCCCGTTCCCCTGGCAGAGCGGGGTGCCGCCCTCCCCATCACCGACGAAAGGGTGCGAACCATGTACGGGACAAGCCAACCCCCGTCACCGACGCGCCGGTCAGCCGTGCCCGGTTCCGCATCGGGACGCCGCCGCCGGTGGGGCGGAGCAGCCGTCGCGCTCGTGGCCGTCCTCCTGGGCGGCATCACGGTGGTGCTCGGCTCCACGACGGCGTCGGCGGCGACCGTGGACACGACGGCCTGGTACGTGCTGGTGAACCGGAACAGCGGCAAGGCGCTCGACGTCTACAACCTGGCCACGAGCGACGGCGCGCGGATCACCCAGTGGGCCCGCAACGACGGCAACCAGCAGCAGTGGCAGTTCGTCGACTCCGGCGGCGGCTACTACCGGCTCAAGTCGCGCCACTCCGGCAAGGTGCTCGACGTCCACAACTTCTCCACCGCGGACGGCGGCGGCATCGTGCAGTGGGCCGACGGCAACGGCACCAACCAGCAGTTCCGCCTCGCCGACTCCGACGGCGGCCACGTGCGGCTGATCAACCGCAACAGCAACAAGGCCGTCGAGGTGCAGGGCGCCTCCACGGCGGACGGCGCGAACGTCGTGCAGTACAGCGACTGGGGCGGCGCCAACCAGCAGTGGCAGCTCGTCCGCGTCGGCGGCGGCGGTCCGACGACCACCACGACCACCCAGCCGGGCGGCCAGTACACCAACCCGGTGGTGTGGCAGGACTTCGCCGACGTCGAGGTCATCCGGGTCGGTGACGCGTACTACATGACCGCGTCGACCATGCACTACTCCCCCGGCGCGCCGATCCTGCGCTCCTACGACCTGGTCAACTGGGAGTTCGCCGGTCACTCGGTGCCCTCCCTGGACTTCGGCGCCAAGTACGACCTGACCAACGGGCAGCGGGCCTACGTCAACGGGATCTGGGCCTCGACGCTCCAGTACCGGCAGAGCAACCGGACCTACTACTGGGCCGGCTGCATCGACTTCAACGACACCTACATCTACACCGCGAGCAGCGTCGAGGGGCCGTGGAACCGGCACGCCCAGATCGACAACTGCTATTACGACGCGGGGATGCTCATCGACGACAACGATACGATGTACGTCGCGTACGGCAACGGCACCATCAGCGTCGCCCAGCTGTCCGCCGACGGGCGCAGCCAGGTCCGCGCGCAGCAGGTCTTCCAGACCCCCTCGAACATCGGGACGCTGGAGGGGGCGCGGTTCTACAAGCGCAACGGCAGCTACTACATCTGGCTGACCCGACCCGCCAACGGCCAGTACGTGCTCAAGTCGGACAACGGCCCCTTCGGCCCGTACACCGTGCGGCAGGTGCTGCTCGACCTGCCCGGCCCGATCCCCGGTGGCGGCGTGCCCCACCAGGGCGGCCTGGTCCAGACCCAGAACGGCTCCTGGTACTACATGTCATTCGTGGACGCCTACCCCGGCGGCCGCGTCCCGGCGCTCGCCCCGATCACCTGGACGGCGGACGGGTGGCCGACCCTCCAGACGGTCAACGGCCGGTGGGGCGTGAACTACCCCTCGCCGCTGCCGCCCCGGCCGGTCAAACCCCTCACCGGGTCGGACACCTTCGCGGGCACGGCGCTCGGCCCGCAGTGGGAGTGGAACCACGACCCGGACACGTCCCGCTACTCGGTGGCCAACGGGCTGAGGCTCCAGACGGCGACGGTCACCAACGACCTGTACGCCGCCCGCAACACCCTGACCCACCGCATCCAGGGACCGACCTCCACCGCCACGATCGAACTCGACCACAGCGCGATGCGCGACGGCGACCGCTCCGGCCTGGCGATGCTGCGCCAGTCGTCGGCGTGGATCGGCGTCAAGCGCGACAACGGCCAGACCCGCGTCGTGATGACCAATGGCCTGACCATGGACAGCAGTTGGCGCACCACCGGTACCGGCACCGAGGCCGCGAGCGCCGCGGTCGGCGGCAGCCGGACCTGGTTGCGGGTCAACGCCGACATCCAACCCGGGGCCAACCGGGTGGCCCGGTTCTCCTACAGCACCGACGGCGTGAACTTCACCCCGCTCGGGCCCGCGTTCACGTTGAACAACACCTGGCAGTTCTTCATGGGCTACCGCTTCGGGATCTTCAACTTCGCCACGCAGTCCCTGGGCGGCGCGGTGACGGTGCGCGAGTTCGACCTGACCACGCCCTGACCGCTCGTGGGCGGCGGTGCCCGGTGTGGTCCAGGAGGCCACACCGGGCACCGGTCGGACTACTCCTCGTCGCCGCCGAAGGCGTCGCCGCCGTCGTCCTCGAACGCGTCGTCGAGGGCCTCGCCGATGATCATGCCGCCGACCACGCCCGCCGCCGCGCCCGCGACCACGCCGCCCATGCCCGGCCCCCGGCGGTGGCCGTGGTGCCCGTGCTGGTCGTAGCCGTGGCCCGGCTGGCCGTAACCGGGCTGGCCGTACGCCTGGTGACCGCCGCCGAAGGCCGCGTGGCCGCCGCGCTGGGAGACCTGGGCCAGCCACTGGTCGATCGCGCCCGCCCAGTCGGTCTGCACCGCGTCCTGGTGGGACACGTGGAACCGCCCGAACGAGTCGCCGCCCGACGAGAACATCCCGCCGCGCTTGTCGGCCTCCAGCACCACGACCAGCTCGTGCGGGTTCGTCACGAAGGTCAGCTCGACCTGGCTGAGCGCACCCGCGTACCGGGCGGGCGGGAAGAACTCGATCTCCTGGTAGAACCCGAGCTCCTGCTGCACGCCGTGGATGCGCCCGGCCTCCACGTCGGCCGACCGGAACTGGAAGCCCAGCTGCCCGAACGCCTCCAGCACGCGGTCCTGCGACGGCAGCGGGCCGATGAACAGCGGGTCCAGGTCGCCCTTGTCGGGCGCGCCGGAGATCACCAGCTCGGTGCGCACGCCGACGGTCATGCCGGGCAGCGGCTGACCGCCCACGGCGGTGATGGGGGCCTCCCACGGCACCGGGACCTGGAACGGCACCGACACCGGCTGGTTCGCCGCCACGTGCACGCCCTGGGCGACCTGCACGCGCAGGAACTCGGCCGTGCCGCCGAACTCCTGGTCGCCGTGCTCGACCTCGACGCGCGTGACCAGCGACAGCACGACCTGGTCGATGCGGGCCTCGTTGCTGCCGCCCTGGATGCGCACCTGGCCGGTGACGACCTGGCCGGGCACGACGTGCGGGGTGTCCAGGACGGTGTCGACGGACGGGCCGCCGACGCCGAAGGCGCTGAGCATCCGCTTGAACATGCGGTCCTCTTTCAGGAGTGGGACGGGTGGGGTTCAGTTCGCGTCGAGCAGGGTGTCGGTCTCGTCCTCGAAGTCGCCGATCAGCTCTTCGAGGAGGTCTTCCAGGGCGGCGATGCCGACCACGTGGTCGTCCGCGCCGGCCACCAGCGCCAGCTGCGCGCGCTGGGCGCGCATCTCGGTCACCGCGGCGGCCACCGGCAGGCTCGACGCCAGCACCAGCGGCGCGGTCATCAGCTCGCGCGCGCTCTTCTCCTCGCCCACCGCGGTGGCCCGGACGGCCTCGCGGATGTGCACCAGGCCGACGTACTCGCCGTGCATGTCCATGACGGGGAAGCGGGACCGGCCGGACTCCCTGCTGCGCCGCTCGACGGCGGAGGCGCGGGTGTGCTCGGTGACGCTGACCGCGTCGTCGATCGGGATCATGATCTGCGCGACGGTCGTCTTCTGGAGCTGGAGCATCCGGGTCAGCAGGCGCTGCTGCCCCTCGGGGATCAGCCCGTGCTCACCGGACTGGCGCACCAGCAGGCGCAGGTCGTCGGGCCGGTGCGCCTGCGCCAGCTCGTCCTGCGGTTCCACCTTCAACGCCCGCAGCAGGGCGTTGGTGAGGTTGTTCAGCCCGGTCAGCAGCCACCGGACGCTGCGCGCGAACGCGCGGAACGGGATGGCCAGCAGCAGCGCCGAGCGCTCCGGGTGCGAGATCGCCCACGACTTCGGCGCCATCTCGCCGACCACCATGTGCAGGAACACCACGACGACCAGCGAGATCGTGAACGCGATGGCGTAGGCGGCGGCGTCCGGCAGGCCGACGGCGCCGAACAGCGGCTCCAGCAGGTCGGCCACGGCGGGCTTGGCGAGCGCGCCGAGCCCCAGCGTGCACAGCGTGATGCCCAGCTGCGCGCCGGCCAGCATCACCGACAGCTCCCGCACCCCGGCCACGGCGGCCCGGGCCGCGCGGCTGGTCTCCGCGTCCTGCTCCAACCGGTGCCGCTTGGCCGCGATCAGGGCGAACTCGGCCGCCACGAAGAACGCGTTGGCCACCAGCAGCAGCAGCGAGACGATCAACGCCCAGGTGATGCTCATCGGGCCTCCTCCCGTGCCTTGCTGGTGGTGCTGAGCACGACCGTGCCGGGCACGTTGCGGACGACCTCGACGACGCGCAGCGACACGCCGTCGAACTCGATCCGGTCGTCCACCTGCGCGGTGCGCCCCAGCCGGTGCAGCAGCAGGCCGGAGATCGTGTCGTAGGTCTCGTGCTCGGGCAGCTCGACGCCGGTGGCGTCGGCGATCTCGTCGAGGCGCATCCGACCGGGCACCCGCCAGGCCCCGTCGCCGAGCGTTTCGATGGCGCGGCGGACCACGTCGTCCTCGTCGTGGATCTCGCCGACCAGCTCCTCGGCCAGGTCCTCCAGCGAGACGACGCCCGCGAAACCGCCGAACTCGTCCACCACGCACGCCAGCTGCCGGTGCTCGGCGCGCAGCCGCTCCAGCACGGCGGGCAGCGGAAGCGTGGCGGGCACGACCAGGGCGGGCGAGGCGATCTTCCCGACCGGTGTGGTCGTCCGCTCCCCCGGTTCCACGGTCAGCACCTCGGCCAGCCCCACGACGCCCCGCACGTCGTCCAGGCCGTCGCCGGTGACGGGGAACCGCGAGTGCCCGGTGTCGAGCAGCTCGACCACGCGCGAGACGGGTTCGTCGGCGCCGATGGTCCTGACCAGCACCCGCGGGGTCATCGCCTGCTCGGCCACCAGCTCCCGGAACCCGAGGCCGCGGTCGAGCAGTCGGGACAGCTCGGGGTCGAGGTGCCCCTCGGCGCCGGCGTCGTCGATGATCTGCTTGAGGTCCTCGGGCGTGGCGCCCTGGGGCAGTTCCTCCACCGGCTCGATCCCGACCGCGCGCAGCAGCCGGTTCGCCGCCGCGTCGAACAGCCGGATCAAAGGGCCGGCGATCTTGAGGTACACCAGGGTGGAGGGCGCGAGCGCCTTGGCCAGCACCTCGGGCTTGGCGATGGCGAGGTTCTTGGGGAACAGCTCCCCCAGCACCATCTGCACGACGGTGGCGAACACGAGCGCGATCGCCATGGAGATCGACACCGAGGCCGCCTCCGGCAGACCGGTGAGGCCGACCACCCCGGTCAGCCCCTCGCCGAGCAGCGGTTCGGCCACGTAGCCGACGAGCAGGGCCGTCACCGTGATGCCGAACTGGGCGCCGGAGAGCATGAACGACAGCTTCCGGGTGACCCGGTAGGCGCGCTCGGCGTTCTTGTCGCCGCCCTCGGCCATCTGCTGGAGCCTGCCCCGGTCGACCGCCATGTAGGCGAACTCCTGGGCGACGAAGTACCCGGTGGCCGCGGTGAGGGCCACGATGACCAGCAGTCCGAGGGATATCAACACGGCGCACCCGCGCCGCGGAGGAGATCAGGCCGGGGAAGTCCCGGCCTCCTACTGCATGTGTCGTCGTCTGTAGCGCTTGGCATACACCTCACAGTAGCACGTGGCACTGTAGGGTTGAGATCAGGACGTCAGAGGGGAGTCGACGTGACCGAGGTGCTGCTCAGGATCGGCGAGCTGGCCGCCCGCGCGGGCGTCAGCATCCGCACGATCGACTACTACACCACCCTCGGCCTCATCGACCCGGCCCAGCGCACGGCGGGCGGCTACCGCCTCTACCAACCCTCCGACGTGGACCGCATCCACCTCGTACAACGCCTGGAGGTCCAGGGAGTTCCCCTGGAGGAGATAGCCACCGCGCTCGCCACGAGACAGGTCGACGTGAGCGTCATCTTCGACCGCATCAACGAAGACCTCCGGACCCTCCAGGCCGCCGTGGACAGCGCCTCCCCCGAAGCGCAGGGCCTGCTGGCCGCCATCGCCACCCGCGTGCACTCGCTGATCACCGTGGCACTCCAGATCCCGCCGGA
Source organism: Saccharothrix longispora (assembly GCF_031455225.1). GTDB lineage: Bacteria > Actinomycetota > Actinomycetes > Mycobacteriales > Pseudonocardiaceae > Actinosynnema > Actinosynnema longispora. Next base: position 1,168,566 of record NZ_JAVDSG010000001.1, on the reverse strand, counting down.
CATGCTCCTGCCCTGACCGCGTCAGGGGCCGTGTCGGCAGTCAGGGGCCGTGTCGGCACGGTGGCGGCCCGGTGTCGGGGCGGCCGGCGACGGTGCTCCCCGTGATCAGGTCACCGATCACGACCACCACCACCACGGCCACCACCACCACGGCCACCACCACCACGGCCACCGCCACCACGGACGTCCCCACCGACGGGGAGGCCCGGACGCACCGTCATGGGAGCACCATGCGGTTCGACACCCCCGCGCCCGTCTCCGCCGTCCTCGACATCCCCGCCGGGCACGTCCGGTTCGTCGCCGCCGACCGGACCGACACCGCGGTCGAGGTCCGGCCCGCGAACGTCAAGTTGGCACTTACCGGGATGGCGTGACGGGCACGTTTGCGCTGGTCAGCACCCTGGTGGGGGACTGATCGGTGTTGACGGCGAGTGCCTGTGCCGATCGACGCGCGAGCGCTCGGGAAGCGCTGACGAGTGGCGGCGACCACCCCGCTACAACGGGTCCATCATCGAGCTACCACGCCACGAGTTCGCTGAGACCTGGTTGACGTTCCGCTGGTCGTTGCAACGACCACACCGTGACGTCCCGGCGTCGTGAGTGCGGAACCGCGCGAACCACCCTCCAGCCCTGCCTCCGGTAGTAGCGCACGAGCCCGCGGTTGTCCTTGCCGACTGTGAGCACGCCCCGACGCACCCAGTCGTGCCCGTCCTTGGCGGCGTAGTCCAGCGCCCAGAACGCGATGAGCACGCCCAGACCCCGTCCCGTGAAGTGCGGGTCGGTGATAGTGGACTGAAGGAAGACGGCGCGTTGGTCCCGCTCGTCCTCGCTCCATCCCGTCAGCGGGGTCTCGTGGGACGCGGTAGTAACGCCGACGATGCCGTTCGCAGAGTCGCACAGCACCCAGGTCGGCCACTCCTCGTCACCCACCTGTGAGGCAAGCTCGTCGGCGTTCCGTTCCCAGCCGACCCAGCGGCCATACCCGCTGTCGCGCATCCAGGTCGCCCGAGCGCGAATCATCTTCGCAACCTCCGGGCGGTCCAAAGCGCGGCCGGGACGGATCAGGTAGGCACTCGTCGCTGTTGCGGTAGTCATCCCAACAATCCTCGCAGACCGAGTTCAAGCCGCAGGTAGCCGAACAGCCTCGTGTCGATCTTGCCGTCAGCCACCGCATTCCGGACGTCGCGAAGCCGGTCGGGGTTCACGAAGCCGAGGTCGACCAATGGCGACTCGGTAAGGTACTCGTCCACGAGCGGGACGCCGTAGTCCACCAGGCCGCGCTCCATCACGTGAACGAAGTTCTCCCGAAGCCTCGGGTGCACCACGTCCTCAGAGAACCCCAGGTGACGCAGGCGTTCACGGGTGATGCTCTTGTCCAGTCGCCACTCAACCGGTAGTTGCTCACCGAACCTGATCAGCCGAGGGGAGCAAAGCGGCGACAGCGGCCAGATCCCGGCCGTCATGAATTGAGGTGTGCGGCAGGCGAAACCCAGGTGAGTTGCTTCGTTGATCACGCTCGTAGGCGCGAGGTGCTGGTCGACCTGGTCAAGAAGCCCGGCTGCGCGCGGTCCCAGCCAATCAGGCGGGGAACTGTAGGGGTTGAGCCGGCCCGGCACGCGCCCGCTCCGCTGCCACTCCTGGCCACGTAGGGCTACGAGTTCGTCCCCGCCATCACCCGTGTAGACCGTCGTGATGCCGCGATCGGCAGCTGTGGCCAACATCTGCTCGACCGCTTCGTAGTAGGGCTCGTCCGGCGGGTTGAGCGGATCGCCGTGGACCCGGCCCCCGTTGGGGTGCAGCGGTGGCCAGTCGAGCGCTGACACCTGGAAGTCGCGGAATCCCGCAAAATCGATCATGGCTTGCCGACGTCGGGCCTGCTGCTCGCCAACCTCGCCTCCCAGCGTCAAGGCGTAGGACCGGATCGAACCGGGGTAGAGGGCTGCCAGTGTCATAGCGACGTTGGCGGAGTCCATGCCACCCGAGAGTTCCACGGCTGTCCGCTCAGGCTCGATCGACCACAACTGGACCGCGCTCGCCAGTTCCCTCTCGTACACCTTAACGATGTCCACGCCGTCACGAACGTCTCTGGGGGTCGCGTGAAGCGCTGCTTCCGGGTAGTGCAGGGTCAGGCCCTTGACCTGGTCGAAGTCCGCAGTCATCCGCTCGGTGATCTGCTTCACCGGCTCGAACAGGGTGTCCACTGCGTAACGGTGGCGGCCAGCCAAAATGCGAGTCACCGTCAAGTGGTGCAACTGATCGAAGCGCATGTGCTGACGAAGATCACCGTATGCCCAGGACCCGCGCACGTGGTCTCGTCCCTGAACGACGTACACGGGCGCGGTACCCCACTGGCCTGCGTGAACGTGGTAGTCGCCGTATTCGTCCCGCTCAACCAGGAAGAACTCGGTGGCTGAGCCGAGCAGTTGCGTCTTCAACGCCGCGTAGTCGGCCGTAGTGAGCACCATCAGGTCCGTGGTGCCGAGTGCAGGCGAGCTGGCGGCGCGTTCCCTGACCGCGACGAAGCTCGATATGCCATCAGTCGCGGCGAAGTCTTCGAGAGCCGGATGCCGGAACGGCTCGACCCAACTGGAACCAGAGGCCCAGCGAGCACCGGCCGGGCGCCACGGCGGGAGACCGTCTTCGTGGAAGAGAGCGAACTTCAGCAAGGTGGTGCCTCCAAGCGGAACGCCGGGGGTGGGCAGCGGTGCCCACCCCCGGGCGCTGCGGATCAGATTTCGTCGTACTGGTTGCGGGTGTCGCTGCTGCCGCTCACCTTCGTGTACTCGCTGCCAAGCGACACGAGGGTCTGCTCGCCGACGAAGACGTCCTCGAACTGGTCCATGCCTTGCCTCCCTCCTACATGTAGTGCCTGCGCTCACCTCAGCGAGGCGAGTTGCCCTCTGCCTCCGCGAGTCGGTTGACCACATCGGAGAAGACACCTAAGAACTGATTCAAGAGGGGCGACCCAGTGAAGGGCTCCCGCTTGTTCGGTGCATCGCTCAATCGGGCGTACACCGCCCATCGGTCGTCCCATGCTTGAACAACCTCGATCACGCCCGGTTGTGCGAATCGGTGGAAGTGGAGACCAAGTGGGCGACCGTCGGAAGTGAGCAACGGCAGCATCCGGAAGTCCGCTTCCGTGCGAAGCTGCTTGCTCAACTGCCACGCCTCATTCGAGGCGTTCACCCCACTCCTCCCGCCTGGGGCGGATTACCGGGCGGCGTCGCGTCGGGGGAACGACGCCATCCGGCCTTCGGAACCCGCCCGTCCGACCGCTGTCTGAACGAGCGGGCGACAACCGCTCCCCCCGTGGAGGGACAACTTGCGACCCGAACTGCTGCCACAGTCCAGGCTCAAGCCCTATCGACCGCAGCCCTTCGCCTTCGAGGCCGCCTGGGCAGCTCGGCAGCGTCTTGACCACCGTCATCAAGGAGCCCGCTTCCTGGTCGCTTGGTAGTTCCGCCGCCACCTTCCACTCTGCGTGGTTAACCTGTGACGTTGTGTTGAGCATGGCCGATAGGTGGACGCTGGGGGGACAAAGCAAGTTCAAAGGTGATCTGGGGTGGGGAAGTCGCTGGATTGAGTGGCATCGTGGAGGCAGCGAGCAGACGTGAGGAGCCAGGGCCGTGGACCTTGAGTACTTCGCTGGCAATGCCAGCATCGGCCAGCGGGTGGCACGCCTACGCAAGTTGCAGGACATGCGACAGCGTGATCTTGCCGAGAGGGCCCATGTCAGCCTTAGCCTGCTGAAGAAGGTCGAGTCCGGACACGCGCCAGCGTCACCGGCGTTCACAACGGCGTGCGCCACCGGGCTGGGAGTCGGGGTGACGGTGCTGACCGGTCAGCCCTACGAAGATCTGGCTACCGACCCTGGTACTGACCGGGCGGCGATCCCAGAACTGCGTCGTGCACTCGACTCCCACGATGACCCCCAGCTCGATGAGCCGTTGTGGCACGTGGACAAGTTGCGAACGGCCGTGAACGACGGTGAGGTGCTGCGCCGCAAGAGTCGTTACGCCCAGCTCGCGATGCGCTTGCCGCTACTGCTCCAACACCTGTACGCCAATCTCGCCCTGGCGTCAGGTGTCGAGGAAGCCGAGACGGCACATGCTCTACTCGATGACGCGTACAGCTTGGTCAAGGCAGTCACGTACCGGTTCGGCTATCTCGATCTCTCGGCACTGGCCAGTGACCGGCTCGTCGCTTCGGCGCAGAAGTCCGGTGACCCCCTACGTGTTCCCGTCGCTGCATTCCGCCGCTCGTCCTTGCAGCTCCACCGGGGTGACTATGGCCTCGGGATGCGGAGCGTGAATCGCGCCCTCGCGCAGGCCGAGAAGTTCGGCACACCCGAAGCGCTGGCCGTTGTCGCCCAGCTCCATCTCCGACAAGCAGTGTTCCAAGCACGTGTGGGGAGCGGACGCGATGCGGACGCTCACATCGAAGAGGCGCGCAACATCGTGACGAGGGGCGTGCCGGTGTCCCCGTACTTCGACGTTCGCGCCAACCTCGCCAACGTGGAGTTCCACTCCGTCGCGGTGCCGGTCGAGATGTCGGACGGCACGACCGCGGTTGCCCGTGCCGAGGCGATGCACGTTGACGACCGCGAAGAATCGACACGGGTAGGTCACCACCACATCGATGTGGCAAGGGCGTGGATCTTGCACGGCAACCGCGAGAAGGCGTTGCGGTCGCTTCAGGAAGCGCGCACCGTGTCCCCGCAACAGACCAGGTATCACCCGTCAGTGCGGGAAACCCTGCACGCCATCGCTGCCGCCGACGCGCGAGCCACCGACTCATTGGCAGGCTTCGCCAAGTGGGCGGGAGTGACGTTCTAACCATCATCTCACGGCAAATGCCGTGGAGAACTGGGCAGGCTGGCCCGGTCCTCCACGGCGAGGTCGAACTGGGGCGGGTCAGACCTCAGCGGCCCGGCTCAGGTCGAGGAGGCGGTGTGTTCGTGCTCACTCGTTTTCGCGGCGCGGACGAGGCGGGCGGTGCAGTGGCTGCACTGGCATTGGTGGGCCAGTTCGTTGACGAGGTCGACGAACTGGTCGCGGATGATGCACCCCGGCCCCAGCAGCGCGGTCTGCGCCGTCGGGGTTAGTCTCCAGCCCGAAGGGGACCGTCAGTTCGGGATCCTTCTTGAGGATGGGGTAGGGCTCCGGGTGTCTCACTGTGCGTCTCTCCACGGCTGCCTCTCTGCACACCTCCGTTGTACCCAGCCGGTCGGGGTATGCCTCGGGTCACCGCGCGCTACGTCCCTCCCCGGATGGCGCGCGGTGACTGCCTGTTGATTTCAACCTCAACTACTCAACCGCAGAAGTGTCGAACCGAGGGTGACGAGCCTGACTGATCTTCTTGTCGCCCCCTGCGTTCGCCCGGCAGCCCGGTACGACGGAGTGTTCGTTGGCGCGGTCATCTATGGCCGGGAAGCGACCCACAAGCTGGGCAGCCCCTACGGTCTGGGCCAAACCGAGTGCGTTGAGCTGGTGCGCGTCGCGCTCACCGACCATGCCACCCCGGTGACTCGGAGCATCGCCGCGACGCTGCGTCAGCTTCGCGCCGCGTGCCCCTGTCTGCGCTTGGTCGTGTCTTATGCCGACACCGCGCAGGGGCATCGCGGCGTCTATCAGGCCGGTAGCCGGATCTACACCGGCACGACCGGTAGCAGTGACTGCTACTACGTGGTCAACGGTGTGAAGACCCACGGCCGGTCGGTGTCGAGCCTGGCCAAGCCGCACAAGCGGCCCAGTGAACCGGCATCAGGTACGTGCGCCGCACGATCGACCCGAACGCCTATCGACTCAAGAACGTGCCGGTGAAGCACTGCTACGCCTACCCGCTGAACAAGACCACCCGCCTCCGAGTTGCGCCGATGCAGAGACCTTATCCATCTCGCCCTACCCTTCCGTCGGTCGATCCCTCAACTGTGCATAATCGCGCGTAGGTACCGCAAACGGTCGAGACCTCCGATAGAGGACCTTGCCGTCGTGTATCAAAACTCCAAGCTCTTGAATCTCAATCGGCATCACAAATTGATTCCACTTGAACGTATCCGTTACGTCACCCCCCGTATTATTGACAATAATGTACAGCTCAATCAGTGCGGCCCGTGTCGGGTCATCTGGTCTGGCGACGCTGAAAAGGCTTGCTTCCTTCTTGGCGATCTGCACCCAGTGACGTAGCGACGTCTTTATTTCCCAAGTCGATTTGGCGTCCTGTCCAGGCATGAGCATATGATTTCCAGCATTGGACCACTTGTGATCGAGCGAGAACGACACCGGTTGATCGCCCCAGTTTTTGATTCGGAATGTGTAGACAAGTCGCAAGAATTTCTCGTCGACAGAATCCTTGATCGCAATCGCTTCGTTGACCAGCTCGTTGACTGCATCGATGGTGCGCAGGAAGTTGACCTCGACTCCTTCGAGAATTATAGAGCAGCGCGGTCCAATCAGGTCCAACCTGGTCTTTGCTGTCTCCCTGTGTGAACGCTCGGCATCGGCTTGTGCAAGCTTGAGCGCTTCAGTCTGAATCGTCAATAGATGTTGCATGTTAGCACGTTCTTGACGGGCTGATTCTGTTTCTTTAGCGCGCAACTGTTCTTGGCGTTCAATGTCTGCACGCGACTGATCCTCTTGTCGCCTCAACTGTTCCGCATGACGCTTCTCCTGACTGTTGATGTCATGTTGAAACGCCTCAAGTTGCCCTAGGGCTGTTCTCAAAATATAGAAGGTAAGGACAACGTTCAGGACGGCAACAAGTGCAGCCAGTCCATTGATCCAGTTACCGGAGAACTGTCCATCGTACTTTCCGTCCTTCGTTGCAGACTGAGCGAGAATAACCAAAGCGACTATTGCAACCGAAAACAATCCCGCTATCACTGAAAGTGATTTTGGAAATTTAGCTCGAAATCTTTCGGCTTGTTGCTTATTCTCAGGAGACTCTGGCTGGTTCTCGGATGACATGCGGTCAGATCTTGCCATCCCTGAACCGTCTAGCTGTATGAAGCCAGGACGTTGGTGACGCCGGTGTGGAGCCGTGGCTGGTGCTCGGTTCCCGGCGACGGTGTGGGGGCGATGGTGGTTGTAGTGCACGTGAAGGCCGCAGAGCGGACCGCGGTCGAGTACCGCGACGGCGTCCTGCGGATCTCGGTCCCGTCCTCGCCGAAGAACCAGCTCCTCGGCCCCTCCGGCCGCGTCGACGTCACGGTCCACCTGCCCGCCGGTTCACGTGTCGAGGTCAAGGCCGCCGACATCGGGTTCCGGGGCGTCGGGCGGCTCGGCTAGGTCGCCTTCGAGGGCTCGCACGGCGCGATCGAGCTCGACGAGGCCTCGGGCGTCCGCCTCACCACGCACGCCGGCGACGTCTCGGTCGACCGCCTCACCGGCCCGGCGGAGATCAGAACCGGCAAGGGCGACATCCGGATCGCCGAGGCCGTGCGCGGTGCGATCGTGCTGCGCACGCAGGCCGGCGACGTGTCGATCGGCGCGGCGGCCGGCGTCTCCGCCTCGTTGGACGCGGGCACCTCCCGCGGTCGCATCGACAACGCGCTCCGGAACACCGGCGGCGCCCCCGACCTGGAGGTCCACGCGACCACTGCCCACGGCGACATCACCGCCCGCAGCCTTTGGACGGCCACGGCCCCACCAGTCGGCGGACAGCAGGTGGCGCGGGCCGGGCGCCCCGGGTCAACCGGCGGCGTCGGCCCGCGGGGCCGGGCACTCGCCGCCCGGCGCGGTCAGCAGCTCGAAGTGCCACATCTCGTTGGCGTACGCCTGGCACAGGCCGTAGTCCGCCCCGTTGCGGACGAGCCAGTCGGCGGCGTCGGTCGGCCCGATGTCGATGGCCTCACCCCGCACGTGCGCCGACTCCTCCGGCGTGGTGACCCACCGGCGCGCCTCCTCGACGCTCCCGTGCACGGCCACGGCCTCGTCGAACAGGCGCCGCTGGTAGCCCTCGCCGCGCCAGCCCGAGGTCACCCTCAGCTCGATACCGGCCGCGCGGGCGTCCACCGCCGCCGCGCGCACGGCCGCCACCAGGGCGGCGTCCAGCCGGGAGAGCGCGGGGTGGCGGGAGTCGTCGAGCGCGATGCTGGTGTTCGCCGGGATGCTGCCGTCCACCTCCGGGTCGGCCCCACCGCCGTTCCCGGGCGCGGCCGGGGAGGCGCACGCGGACAGCGCCACCACACCTGCCGCCACCGTCAGCAAACCCGCCGCGCGCACGTGCGCCGATCGTCGGAACATGTTTCCTCACAGGTCGTGTCGGAGTTCGGACACCTCCGACACTGCCCGCGGGATGTCTTCGCCCCGTGCGCGTCGTGTCCCCGTCGTGCGACGGTCTCAGCCGTCGCGGGCGGGCTCGCCCCTCGGCACGGTGAGGGTGAACACCGCGCCCCCGTCGTGGTCGACGTCCAGCCGGCCGCCGTGCAGCCGGGCGTTCTCCAGCGCGATGGCCAGCCCGAGGCCGCTGCCCGGGGTGCGGGTGCGGGCCCGGTCGCCGCGCACGAAGCGGTCGAAGACGACCGGCGCCAACCCGTCGGGCAGGCCGGGACCCGAGTCGGCGACGGCGACGCGCACCCGGTCGGGCTCGGTGCCGTCCACGGTCACCACGACCGGCGGTTCGCCGTGCCGGACCGCGTTGGCGACGAGGTTGCGCACGATCGTGTGCAGGCGCCGGGGATCGCCGAACGCGGTGGCGTCCCCGGTCCGGCGCACGGTGACGTCCGCGCTCGGCGCGCTCCACTCGACGGCGTCCGCGGCCAGCGCTTCGAGGTCGACCGGCTCGGGCCGGAGTTCCGCGACCCCCGCGTCGAACCGGGACATCTCCAGCAGGTCCTCGACCAGCGCGCTCAGCCGCCGCACCTGGGCGCCGACCAGTTCCGCCGACCTCGCGCGGTCCTCGGCGTCCGGGCTGTGCAGGCCGTCGGCGGCGGCGACCGCCGACGCCAGCGGGGTGCGCAGGTCGTGCGCCACGTCGGCGACGAACCGCCGCTGCTGCCGGTCCTGGCGGCGCAACCGCTCGATGGACTCCCCCAGCCGCTGCGCCATCGCGTTGAACGACCCGGCGAGGTCGGCCAGCTCGTCCCGCCCCCGCACCGGCAGCCTGGTGTCCAGCGCCCCGTCGCCGAACCGGCGGGCGGCGTCGGCGGCGGTCCGCACCCGGCGCTGGACGCCCCGCGCGGCCAGCACGCCCAGCGCACCGCCGATCAGGACCACCACCACCGCCACCGCGGCGAGCCGGTCGCGCAGCACGGCCAGCTCGTCGTCGATGCCGCGCGTGCCGTAGAACTCGGCGAGCAGCACGCCGGGCTCGACCTGGCCGACGATGACCAGCTGCGGGCCCTCCGGGGTGTCGGCGGTGTAGCGCACCGACGACAGCCGCTCCCTGGCCCGGTCCACCTCCGGCACGGGCAACTGTCCGGGGAACGCGCTGGCCGTGCCGGCGACCGGCAGGTACGCCCCGTCCCGCGCGGTGGAGAGCGCGCCGGACGACGGCGTGAAGTTGACCACCGCCCCAGGTGAGGCCGAGGCGGGCCCGCATGTACTCGGCGACACCGTCCACGACGGACGTGAAGCCGGCGCTGCGGACGAGGAACTGGTGGGCCTGCTGGGCGTCGGAGTCGAACGCGGCCTGCGCGGAGGCGGTGAACCGCTCCCTGGTCGCACCGGCCTGGAGGTGGTAGGCCGTCAGCGCCACGGCCGCGGTGGTGAGGAGGGTGATGACCGCGACGGTCAGCACGATCGCCGCCCGCAGGCCGATCGGCGGACCGGACCGCCACCTCACGGCTCGACCAGGCGGTACCCGAACCCCCGCACGGTGCGCAGCAGCACCGGGTTGGCCGGTTCGGGCTCGATCTTCGCCCGCAGGCGGGCCACGGCGGCGTCGACCAGGCGCGAGTCGCCGGCGAACCCGTAGTCCCACACCCGCTTGAGCAGGGTCTGCCTGCTCAGCACTTGGCCCGCGTGCTCGACGAACTCGATCAGCAGGCGGATCTCCGTGGACGTCAGGCTGAGCTCGACCCCGCCCCTGGTCACCACCATGGCGGCGGTGTCGACCTCCAGGTCGCCGACGGCGCGCACGTGCCGCCTCGGCGGCAGTGCGGGCGCGGCCCGGCGCAGGATCGCCTTCACCCGTGCGTCGAGCACCCTGGGTTCGACCGGTTTCACCACGTAGTCGTCGGCGCCGCACTCCAGGCCGACCACGACGTCCACCGCGTCGCCGCGGGCGGTCAGCAGGATCACCGGGACCGCGTCGTGCGCGCGGATGCGGCGGCACACCTCGAAGCCGTCCACGCCGGGCAGCATCACGTCGAGCAGCACCACGTCCGCCGACGTCGGCCGGTCGGCCAGCGCCTCCAGCGCCCGCTCCCCGGTGGCCGCGACGGCGACCTCGTGGCCGAGCGCGCGCAGGGCGCGGGACAACGCCTCCGCCAGGACCGCGTCGTCCTCGACGAGCAGCAACCGTGACACTGGTGGAACTCCTCGTCCTCGGCCAGTCCGGCGACAACGGTATACCAGCGGTTACGCCGAACGGCCGACAGTCGCGTGACGAAGTGTGACGAACGCGCACGGCCGGGTCACGCGGGCCGGGCCAGCGCCAGCGTGAGTTCGAGCACCCGCTCCGGCGAGGTGATGTCGCCGAACAGGTCCCTCACCTGCCCCATCCGGTACCGCACGGTCTGCGGGTGCACGAACAGCGACGCCGCCACCTCGTCCCGCCGCCCGTGGTGCAGCAGCCACGCCCGCAGCGTCTCCTCCAACCGCCGCGCGGTCGCCGGCCGCTGGTCGCGCAGCGGCGCCAGCACCCGTGCGCGGAGGTCGGCGTACGCCTCCGCGTCGGCGGCGAGCACCAGGTCGACCAGGCACCGCTCGGTGTCGAGGGTGCCCTCGGACAGCGCACGGGCACGCGTGGCCCGGGTGAACGACGACGCCACCCGCGTCCACGGCCGGGTCGGGCCGACCACGGCGGAGCGGTCCGCCAGCAGGCGCAGCACGTGCCCGCGGTCCGCGTCCGGCACCAGGAGCACGGCCGTCGAGTCCTGCAGGTCCTCCAGCAGCAGCGTGCGGGGGTCGAGCACCCGGTGCGCCGCGTGGGCCTGCGCGGACGGCAGCACCACGGCCGTGAGCGAACCGGGAGGCGTCCAGCCCGCCCGTTCCGCGCCCGTGAGCAGCACGTCCTCGTTCGCGCCCGCGATCAGGTCACGACAGAGCCGCTCCAGGTGGCGCTCCCGCGCCCGACCCCGGACGGCCAGTTCGTCGGCGTGCCCCGCGGCGCTCGCCGCGGACAGCTCGTCGATGTAGGCGAAGAGCAGCTCGGCGAACGTGGCGAGCCCCTCGGCGGGCAGACCGGACGACACGGCCCCGGCGGCGAGGCCCCGCCACGCCACCCGCGCGCCGACCCGGTAGGCGCTGAGCAGGGCGTCCATCGAGCGGCCGTCGCGCACTTCGCCGCGGCCCAGCTCGTAGGCGGCCTCGGTGGCGACCTGCTGGGTGTCCGCGCCGTCCGCCACGTCCAGGAAGTGGCCCAGCGCGGTGCGCACGGCGCGGCGGATCGTGCCGCCCATCCGACCCGACAGCGCGCCCTCGTAACTGGGCACCTCGTCGATCACCGCCTGGACCACCTCGTTGGCCGTGACCGGCAGCAACGCCCTCAACGCCGTGATCGTGGCGTGGTCGAGACCGAGTTCGGCGACACCTCCGACAGCGCGGCTCATTTGTTCTCCCGGTACAAATTCCAGAGCAGAGTTCACGTCGTGCGGTCAGGACTTTACGCCCCGGGACACATCATGCTGGACACATGACAAGCGTCGCCCTCCGCACCAGGGCGTTGAGGCTGCTGGAGATGGTCACGACGCCGCTGCTGCCGTCGGACTACCTGGACCTGGTCGACCCGCTCCGCGCGGGCGCCGACCTGCGCGGACGCATCGAGGCGATCCACCCCGAGACCCGCGACGCGGCCACCATCGTGATCAAGCCCGGCCGCGGCTGGAAGGGCCACGTCGCCGGGCAGTACGTCCGGGTCGGCGTGGACGTCGACGGCGTGCGGCTGTGGCGGGCCTACTCCGTCACCTCGCCCCCGAACCGGGCCGACGGCCGCATCACGATCACCGTGAAGGCCATGCCGGACGGCAAGGTCAGCAACCACCTGGTCCGCAGGGCCGAACCCGGCGCGGTCATCCACCTCGACCAGGCCGCCGGCGACTTCGTGCTGCCCGGGACCAGGCCCGCGAAGGTGCTCTACCTGACGGCCGGCAGCGGCATCACGCCCGCGATGGGCATGTTGCGCGACGCCGACCTCGCCGACGTGGTCGTGCTGCACTCCGCGCCGACCGAGGCGGACGTCATCTTCCGCGACGACCTGCGCGACCTCGCCGCCGACACGACCATCCGGTTGATCGAGCGGCACACCGACACCGACGGCGTGCTCGACGTCACCCGCCTCGACGAGCACGTGCCCGACTGGGCCGAGCGCGAGACCTGGGCGTGCGGTCCGACGGGCCTGCTCGACGCCGCCGAAGAGCACTGGGCTCGGCACGGCGTCGCCGACCTCCTGCACACCGAGCGGTTCCGCCCCACCGTGCTGGCGACGGGCGAGGGCGGCGCGGTCACGTTCACCACCACCGACCGGACCGTCGAGGCCGACGGGGCCACACCACTGCTCGACGTCGGCGAACAGGCGGGCGTGCTGATGCCGTCCGGCTGCCGCATGGGCATCTGCTTCGGCTGCGTCACACCACTGCGCGCGGGTGCCGTCCGCGACCTGCGCACGGGCGAGGTCACCACGGCCGAGCCCGGAGTCCTCATCCAGACCTGCGTGTCCGCCGCCGCGGGCGCCTGCGAGATCGAACGCTAGGAAGCGAGCAGCATGACCGCGATCGACCCCACCGCCCACCTGTCCGACGAGCAGATCGAGCAGCTCGGCCGCGAGCTGGACGCGTTGCGCGACGAGGTGGTGTCCAGCCGCGGCGAACGCGATGCGGCCTACATCCGCAAGGTCATCTCGGTGCAGCGCAAGTTGGAGCTGGGCAGCCGGGGGGTGCTGCTGTTCTCCCTCTTCCCGCCCGCCTGGCTGATCGGCACCGCGGGCCTGTCCGTGGCCAAGATCCTGGAGAACATGGAGATCGGCCACAACATCCTGCACGGTCAGTGGGACTGGATGCGCGACCCGAAGATCCACTCCACGACCTGGGAGTGGGACCACGTCTCGCCCGCCGCGCAGTGGAAGCACTCGCACAACGAGCTGCACCACACCTACACCAACGTGATCGGCAAGGACAACGATCTCGGCTACGGCATCATGCGCGTCGACGAGGACCAGAAGTGGTACCCGTTCCACCTGGGCCAGCCGCTGTGGAACTTCATCAACGCCTGCTTCTTCGAGTACGGCATCGCCGCGTACGACCTGGAACTCGGCAAGAACCTGCACAAGCGCCGCCGCAACAACCCCGAGTTCCGGGCGCGGGCCCGCGAGGTCGGCAAGAAGATCCGCAAGCAGGTCCTGAAGGACTACGTCATCCACCCGCTGCTGTCCGGCCCGTCGTTCCTCACGACGCTCGCCGCGACGTTCACCGCGAACCTGGTCCGCAACCTGTGGAGCCACTCGGTGATCATGTGCGGTCACTTCCCCGAGGGCGTCCAGACCTTCGAACGCCGCTCGATCGTCGGCGAGACGCGCGGTCAGTGGTACCTGCGGCAGATGCTCGGCTCGGCCAACATCAGCGGCAGCAAGGCGCTGCACATCATGACCGGCAACCTGTCGCACCAGATCGAGCACCACCTGTTCCCGGACCTGCCGAGCAACCGCTACGGCGAGATCGCGCCGAAAGTGCGGGAGCTGTTCGACCGCTACGGCCTGGAGTACGTCACGGGGTCGATGCCGAAGCAGGTCTTCTCGGCGTGGCGCAAGGTCTTCCGGTTGTCGCTGCCGAACAAGGCGGACCGGACCAGGACCAGGACGCCCCGCCGCGCGGAGGAGCGCGTCGCGGCGTGAGCCCGGGCGGCCGTCCCGATCTTGGCGTGACGGCTTCCGGAGCAGCTTGTCCCGGGTGATGGGCAGGCCCTCACCCGTCTGCCGGTGGCGTGGTGGACGGCGTTGCCGATGGCGGCGGGACCCCGGTGGCCGGGGTCCCGCCGGGCTGCGCCACCTCGGCGGCTCGGGCATCGCGGGGCTGGGCGGGCTCGACCCCGCCGGTTTCCCGGCCGTCCGCACCGTTCCACGGGGCTCGTGACGGGTTCCGGGACCTCCGACCCTGTGCGGCGGCGCCACGTCGGTCGATGCTGGAGGTGGTCACTGGAGGTGATCGCTAATGGTGATCGCGGATGGGGAGCTGCCATGACCGGTCGCCTGGACGACCACGCCGTCCACCGCGTCGACCGTCAACGCGCGCAACCGGCTCGGGCGACCGGGGGTGGAACGCCGTGACACCCGCGGTCCCCCGACCACTGCTCATCGACCGGTTCGCGCCGCGCGCCGACTTCGGGCGCACGTCGCACGTGCTGGTCGACGCGGACCCGGACACGGCCTACCGCGCCGTGCGCGACCTCGACTTCGGTGCGGTGCACGGACTCGTGCTGGACGTGGCGCTGTGGTTGCGCGCGCTGCCGGGGTTCCTGCGGGGCCGCCGCCCGACGAGGACGACACCGCACGACGTCGTGCCCGGGACCGGGTGGGTGCCCCTCGGGGAGAGCCCGCGGGCCGAGGTCGTGTTCGGCGCGGTCGGCGCCTTCTGGCAGCCGGTGGTGCACTGGCGGGGCGTCGAGGTCCGGGACTTCGTCGACTTCGCCGAGCCCGGCTACGCCAAGGTCGTCTGCTCGCTGTCCGTCCTGCCCTACGGCCAGCGCCGTGCAGTGGTGACCTTCGAGACGCGTGCGACGCTGACCGACTCGCGGTCGTGGTCGAGGTTCCGCCGGTACTGGCGGCTGGTCGGACCGTTCACCGCGCTCCTGGAACGCGCCGCGCTGCGGTCGGTCAAGCGGCAGGCCGAACGGGCTGCGCCGCGCTGACGGTCACCGGTGCTGACGGCCGCCCGGTGTCGCGGCGGCGGAAGTCGAGCAGGCCGTGGACCTCGTCGGTGCGCACGGCCGGGTCGAGCCCGTCGAGGGCCTGCGCGCGGGCGAACCGCTCGCGCAGGCCCTCGGTGACGGCGGCGGTCAGGCCTGGTGGCCGACGAGGGTCGAACGCGCCCACGCCGCCGCGCGGGCGGGTTCGCCGACCAGCAGCGGACCGGGGGTGCCTCCGACGTGGAAGGACATCGGCCTGGCCGGCACCGTGAAGTGCAGCGCGCGCAGCCGCTTGGCGATGGTCTTCGCGGCCGACCCGGGCAGCCACCCGGCCTGGATCCTGGTGTCGAACGCGTGGGCGGTGACGTGGTGCCCGAGGGGCACGAGGGTGTCGAGCCACTCGCGGACGCCGCGTCCTGGGGAGACCAGCTCGCCGGTGGCCTGGTCGGCGGCGGACTTGCGGGTCGCGGGGCGGCTGAGGCCGAAGGCGTGCGTGGGCGCGCCGACGACCAGCAGGCCGACGTCGTCGGGCAGCACGTCGGGGGCCTGCGAGACCTCGACGACCTCGGCGGCCAGTGCCTCCCCGATCGCCTCGGCGATGGCCCTGGTGTTGCCGAACATGGATTCGTAGACCACGAGTGCCCGTGTCATGGCTGACCGCCTTCCTGTCACCTCCCACGGTGCTCCGCGCGGGCCGGTGCCGACAGCGGCGAACCTCCTGGCGGGACCGGGACCTTCGGCGCGGACGTCCGGGACCCGGGGCCCTGTCCCGGCCGCGCCCACCGGGGCATCGTCGGAGGGGAGTGCAGCAGGAGGAGGACACGATGAAGGCGATGGTGTTCCACGGACCCGGCCGTCGGGCCTGGGAGGACGTGCCGGACCCCGAACCGGTCGACCCGACCGACGCGGTCGTGCGGGTCACCGCGGCCACGATCTGCGGCACGGACCTGCACATCCTCAAGGGCGACGTGCCCGAGGTGACGCCCGGCCGCGTGCTGGGGCACGAGGCCGTGGGTGTGGTCGAGCGGGTCGGCGCGGCGGTCACCGCGATCAAGCCGGGCGACCGGGTGCTGGTGTCGTGCATCAGCGCGTGCGGGCGGTGCGAGTACTGCCGGACCGGCGTCTACGGCCAGTGCCTGGGCGGCGGCGGCTGGGTGCTGGGCCACACCGTGGACGGCACGCACGCCGAGTACGTGCGGGTGCCGTTCGCGGACACCTCGACGCACCTGCTGCCCGACGCCGTCGACGACGGCGCGGCGGTGATGCTGTCGGACATCCTGCCCACCGCGTACGAGGTGGGTGTGCTCAGCGGTGGCGTCCGCCCCGGCCAGTCGGTGGTCGTCCTCGGGGCGGGCCCGATCGGGTTGGCCGCGATCGAGACGGCGAAGCTGTTCAGCCCCGGCCTCGTGGTGGCGGTGGACCTGGCGCAGTCGCGGCTGGACGCGGCCAAGCAGTTCGGCGCGGACGCGACCGTCCTCGCGTCGGACGACGTCGAGGCCGCGATCGCGGAGCTGACCGGCGGACGTGGCGCGGACGTGGCGATCGAGGCCGTCGGCGTGCCGGAGACCTTCGAGCTGTGCACGCGGCTGATCCGCCCCGGCGGGCGGGTCGCGAACGTCGGCGTGCACGGCAAGGCCGCCACGCTGCACCTCGAAGACCTGTGGATCAGGAACGTGACGATCACGACCGGTCTGGTGGACACGGTGTCGACCCCCGCGCTGCTGCGGATGCTGACCGCGGGGCGGTTGGACGCCGCCCGGTTCGCCACGCACCACTTCGCCCTGGACGAGATGGACCTGGCCTACGACGTGTTCGCGCGGTCGGCGGAGACCGGCGCGCTGAAGGTGGTGTTGACGCGATGACCGCGGTGGCCGAGCGGCTGGAGGCGTGGGCCGGGTTCCTGGGCGAGCACTGGCGGCACGCGACCGACGTGCGCGGGTTCGTGCAGGACAACTACACGCCCTACACCGGCGACGCCGGGTTCCTCGAAGGGCCGACGGAGCGGACGGCGGGCCTGTGGCGGGACCTGGCCGGGATGTTCGCCGAGGAGCGCAGGCGCGGCGTCCTCGACGTGGACGTGCACACGCCGTCCACCATCACCTCGCACCGCCCCGGCTACCTCGACCGGGACAACGAGCTGATCGTCGGGTTGCAGACCGACGCGCCGCTGAAGCGGGCGATCATGCCCAACGGCGGCCTGCGGATGGTCGAGACGAGCCTGAAGGCGTACGGCTACGAGCTGGACCCGTTCGTGAAGGAGGTCTTCACCAAGTACCGCAAGACCCACAACGACGGCGTGTTCGACGCCTACACCGAGCAGATCAAGCGCGCCCGCCGCGCCGGGGTCATCACCGGCCTGCCCGACGCCTACGGGCGCGGTCGGATCATCGGCGACTACCGCCGCGTGGCCCTGTACGGCGTGGACCGGCTGATCGAGGCCAAGCGCGCCGAACGCGCCGCGATCGACACCGTGCCGTCCACCGAAGCGGTGATCCGCGACCGGGAGGAGCTGGCCGAGCAGATCAGGGCGCTGGGCGAGCTGAAGGAGATGGCCGCCGCCTACGGCGACGACGTCTCCCGCCCGGCCCGCACCGCGCGCGAGGCCGTGCAGTGGCTGTACTACGCCTACCTGGCCGCGGTGAAGGAGCAGAACGGCGCCGCGATGTCGCTGGGCCGCACCTCCACGTTCCTGGACGTCTACCTCCAGCGTGACCTCGACGCCGGTCTGCTGACCGAGTCGCAGGCGCAGGAGCTGGTCGACGACCTGGTGGTCAAGCTGCGGATCGTGCGGTTCCTGCGCACCCCCGCCTACGACGAGCTGTTCTCCGGGGACCCGACGTGGGTGACCGAGAGCATCGGCGGCATCGGCGAGGACGGCAGGCCGCTGGTCACGCGGACCAGCTTCCGGTTCCTCCAGACCCTCTACAACCTCGGTCCGGCCCCGGAGCCGAACCTGACCGTGCTGTGGTCGCCGGCGCTGCCGGAGGGGTTCAAGCGGTTCTGCGCGCAGGTCTCGATCGACACCAGCTCCATCCAGTACGAGAGCGACGAGCTGATCCGGCCCCGGTACGGCGACGACACCGCGATCGCCTGCTGCGTGTCCGCGATGCGGGTCGGCGGGCAGATGCAGCTCTTCGGGGCCCGGGTCAACCTGGCCAAGGCCCTGCTGTACGCGATCAACGGCGGTCGCGACGAGGTGAGCGGCGAGCAGGTCGCGCCCGCGACCGAGCCGGTGACGGGCGAGTACCTGGACTACGCGACCGTGCGCGCGGCGTTCGACAAGACGATGGACTGGCTGGCCGGCACCTACGTCGAAGCGCTGAACATCATCCACTACATGCACGACAAGTACGCCTACGAGCGCATCGAGATGGCCCTGCACGACCACCCGGTCGAGAGGTTGCTCGGGTGCGGCATCGCGGGCCTGTCGGTGGTGGCGGACAGCCTCTCGGCGATCAAGCACGCCAAGGTGCGCGTCATCCGCGACGCGACCGGGCTGGCCGTCGACTTCGCCACGGAGGGCGACTTCCCCCGCTACGGCAACAACGACGACCGCGCGGACGCCCTGGCCGTCGGCCTGGTGGAGGACTTCATGGCCCTCGTGCGGCGCTACCCCGCCTACCGGGACGCGGTGCACACGCAGTCGGTGCTGACCATCACCTCGAACGTCGTCTACGGCCGCCACACCGGCAACACACCGGACGGCAGGCGCGCGGGCGAGCCGTTCGCGCCCGGCGCCAACCCGATGAACGGGTGCGACCGGCACGGCCTGGTCGCGGCGGCGCTGTCGGTGGCCAAGCTGCCCTACGACGCCGCGCGGGACGGCATCTCGCTCACCGCGAGCATCACCCCCAACGGTCTCGGCAGGACGCCCGAGGAGCGGGTGACCAACCTGGTGGGCGTGCTCGACGCCTACGTCGACGCCGGCGGCTTCCACCTCAACGCCAACGTGCTCAACAGGGAGGTGCTGCTCGACGCCATGGCCCACCCGGAGAAGTACCCGCAGCTGACCATCCGCGTGTCGGGCTACGCGGTCAACTTCGTGCGCCTGACGCCGGAGCAGCAGCGCGACGTCGTCAACCGCACCTTCCACGGGTCGCTGTGATGACCACCGGGGCCGTCCACTCCTGGGACCTCGCCACCGCGGTGGACGGCCCCGGCACCCGGTTCGTCGTCTTCACCGCCGGGTGCCCGCTGCGCTGCCTGTACTGCCACAACCCGGAGACGAGGTTCGAGCGGTACGGGCGGCGCGTCACCGTCGAGGAGGTCGTGGCCGAGATCGCGAAGTACCGCCGCTTCATCGAGGTCGCGGGCGGTGGCGTCACGATCAGCGGCGGCGAACCGCTCCTGCAACCGGCGTTCACCGCGGAGCTGCTGCACGCCGTGAAGGAGATGGGCCTGCACACCGCCCTGGACACCTCCGGCTTCCTCGGCGCGCGGGCGTCGGACGAGCTGCTGGCCGACACCGACCTGGTGCTGCTCGACATCAAGTCCTGGGACCCCGCCACCTACCGGCACGTCACCGGCGGCGAGGTCGGCCCCACCCTGGAGTTCGCCCGGCGGCTGTCCGACCTGGGCACGCCGATGTGGATCAGGTTCGTGCTGGTGCCGGGGCTGACCGACGACGCGGCCAACGTCGAGGGCATCGCGGCGTTCGTGGCCACGCTGAAGTCGGTGCAGCGCGTGGACGTGCTGCCGTTCCACAAGATGGGCGCGCCGAAGTACGAGGCCATCGGCCTGCCCTTCCGGCTCGCCGACACCCCGACGCCCGACGCGGAGCTGGTCGAGCGGGTCCGCGGCCAGTTCCTGGCGCACGGCCTGCCCGCCTGATCAGGCAGGTGGCCGGCACACCGGGTCCGGGGTGGCGTGGCGTCGACCGCCGCTCCGGGCCGCTCACCGCTGCGCGCTCGCCGGACCGGGGCTAGGGTCGGGACCACCCTGTCGATCAGAACCACCCGCGATTGCCAGAGGAGCCCCACCCGTGAACCCCGTGAACACCGAAGGCGGTCCCCCGGCCCGCGAGGTCGGCCTGGACACCGGACTGACCGAGGCGCTGGTGCGCACCCGCCGGTTCTTCACCAGGGCGGAGGTGTCGCGGGACCTGCGGACGCTGCACCAGATCGGGGGGCGGCAGGCGGACGAGTTCTACCGGGACCGGTGGAGCCACGACAAGGTGGTGCGTTCCACCCACGGGGTGAACTGCACCGGGTCGTGCTCGTGGAAGGTCTACGTCAAGGACGGGATCATCACGTGGGAGGCGCAGCAGACCGACTACCCCTCGGTCGGTCCGGACCGGCCGGAGTACGAGCCGCGCGGCTGCCCACGCGGAGCGGCGTTCTCCTGGTACACCTACTCGCCCACCCGGGTGCGCTACCCCTACGTCCGCGGTGTCCTGCTGGAGATGTACCGCGAGGCCAAGCGGCGCACCGGTGACCCCGTGCTGGCCTGGGCGGAGGTCGTGGAGGACCCCGAGCGGGCACGCCGCTACAAGGCGGCCCGCGGCAAGGGCGGCCTGGTCCGGGCCACCTGGGACGAGGCTACCGAGATGGTCGCCGCGGCGCACGTGCACACGATCAAGACCTACGGGCCCGACCGGGTCGCGGGCTTCTCGCCGATCCCCGCGATGTCGATGGTCTCGCACGCCTCCGGCGCGCGGTTCGTGTCGCTGCTGGGCGGGACGATGCTGTCGTTCTACGACTGGTACGCCGACCTGCCGGTGGCCTCGCCGCAGGTGTTCGGCGACCAGACCGACGTGCCCGAGTCCGGCGACTGGTGGGACGCCGGGTACCTGATCATGTGGGGGTCGAACCTGCCGGTGACCCGCACGCCGGACGCGCACTGGATGGCCGAGGCGCGCTACCGGGGTCAGAAGGTGGTCGCGGTGGCGCCCGACTACGCCGACAACGTCAAGTTCGCCGACGAGTGGCTGGCCGCCCGGCCCGGCACCGACGGCGCGCTGGCCATGGCGATGGGGCACGTGGTGCTGCGCGAGTTCTTCGTGGACCGGCAGGTGCCGTACTTCACCGACTACGTGAAGCGCTACACCGACCTGCCGTTCCTGGTCCGGCTCGACGCGCACGGCGAGGTCCACCGGCCGGGCAAGTTCCTCACCGCCGCCGACCTGCCCGACCACGCCGACCAGGAGCACGCGGCGTTCAAGACCGTCCTGCTCGACGCGGCCACCGGCGAGCCCGTGGTGCCCGGCGGTTCGCTCGGCTTCCGCTACGGGGAGCAGGGCGCGGGCCGCTGGAACCTGGACCTGGGCGACGTCGACCCGCTGCTGTCGGTCCGGGACGGGGAGTCGGTGGTGGTGGAGCTGCCGCGCTTCGACGCGCTCGACGGCTCGACGGCCGCGCTGCTGCGCGGGGTGCCGGTGCGCCGGGTCGGCGGGCACCTGGTCACGACGGTGTTCGACCTGCTGCTGGCGCAGTACGGCGTGCACCGCGAGGGCCTGCCCGGCACCTGGCCCACCGGTTACGACGACGCCGGGCAGCCGTGCACCCCGGCCTGGCAGGAGGTCATCACCGGGGTGCCCGCGCAGGCCGCGGCGCGCATCGGGCGGGAGTTCGCGGCCAACGCCGAGGAGTCCCGCGGCCGGTCGATGATCATCATGGGGGCGGGGACCAACCACTGGTTCCACTCCGACACCATCTACCGGGCGTTCCTGGCGCTGACCACGCTCACCGGCTGCCAGGGCGTCAACGGCGGCGGCTGGGCGCACTACGTGGGGCAGGAGAAGTGCCGCCCCATCACCGGCTGGTCGCAGTTGGCGTTCGGGCTGGACTGGTCGCGCCCGCCGCGGCAGATGATCCAGACCGCCTACTGGTACCTGCACACCGACCAGTTCCGCTACGACCGGTTCGGCGCCGACACCCTGGCCGCCGCCACGGCCGGCGGGCAGCTGGCGGGCAGGACCACCGCGGACGTGATCGCCCAGTCCGCGCGGATGGGCTGGATGCCCTCCTACCCGACCTTCGACCGCAACCCGCTGGACCTGGCCGACGACGCCGAGCGCGCCGGCGTGCCGGCGGGTGAGCACGTGGTGTCGGAGCTGAAGGCCGGGCGGCTGCGGTTCGCCTGCGAGGACCCCGACTCGCCGGAGAACTTCCCGCGCGTGCTCAGCATCTGGCGGGCGAACCTGCTCGGCTCGTCGGGCAAGGGCAACGAGTACTTCCTCAAGCACCTGCTGGGCACCGACAACTCGCTGCGCGCGGAGGAGACCCCGCCCGGGGCCCGGCCGAAGGAGGTGGTCTGGCACGACGAGGCGCCGGTCGGCAAGCTCGACCTGCTGCTGTCGCTGGACTTCCGGATGACCAGCACCACGATCTTCTCCGACGTGGTGCTGCCCGCCGCCACCTGGTACGAGAAGCACGACCTGAACACCACCGACATGCACCCGTTCGTGCACTCGTTCAACCCCGCCATCGCGCCGCCCTGGCAGACCCGCACCGACTGGGCGGCGTTCCAGGCCATCGCCGAGGCCTTCAGCGGGCTCGCCGCCGACCACCTCGGCACCCGCAAGGACGTCGTGGCCACCCCGCTGCTGCACGACACCCCCGACGAGCTGGCCACCCCGCACGGCGTGGTGCGCGACTGGAAGGCCGGCGAGTGCGAGCCGGTGCCCGGTGTCACCATGCCCAGGATCACGGTGGTGGAGCGCGACTACACCGCGATCGCGGCGAAGATGGGGGCGCTGGGCCCGCTGGTCGACTCGCTCGGCGCGACCACCAAGGGCGTCACCTTCCGGGTCGAGCAGGAGGTGGAGTACCTGCGGCACAAGAACGGCGCCGTCCGCGGCGGCCCCGCCGACGGCCGCCCGTCGCTGGTGCGCGACGTGCACGCCTGCGAGGCGATCCTCGCGCTCTCCGGGACCACCAACGGCCACCTGGCCACCCAGGGGTTCCGCACCGTCGAACAGCGCACCGGCACACCGCTGGCCGACCTGGCCGCCGAGCACGAGGGCAAGCGGATCACCTTCGCCGACACCCAGTCCGCCCCCGTCCCGGTGATCACCTCGCCGGAGTGGTCGGGCTCGGAGACCGGTGGGCGCCGCTACTCGCCGTTCACCATCAACGTCGAGCGCCTCAAGCCCTGGCACACCCTCACCGGCCGCCAGCACTTCTTCCTCGACCACGACTGGATGGCCGAGCTGGGCGAGCAGCTTCCGGTGTTCCGGCCGCCGCTGGACATGCACGCGCTGTTCGACGAGCCCCGCGTCGGCGAGCAGGGCGAGCTGGGCATCACCGTCCGGTACCTGACCCCGCACAGCAAGTGGTCGATCCACTCGGAGTACCAGGACAACCTGTTCATGCTCAGCCTGTCCCGGGGCGGACAGACGATCTGGATGTCCAAGGAGGACGCGGCCAAGGTCGGGGTGGCCGACAACGACTGGATCGAGGCGGTCAACCGCAACGGCGTCGTCGTCGCCCGCGCCATCGTGTCCCACCGGATGCCCGAGGGCACCGTCTACATGCATCACGCCCAGGACCGGCTCATCGACGTCCCCCGCTCCGAGACCTCCGGCAAACGGGGCGGCATCCACAACTCGCTGACCCGGTTGCTGGTCAAACCGTCGCACCTGATCGGCGGCTACGCGCAGCTGTCGTTCGCCTTCAACTACCTCGGACCGACCGGCAACCAGCGCGACGAGGTCACCGTCATCCGCCGCCGCGGCCAGGAGGTGCAGTACTGATGAAGGTCATGGCGCAGATGGCGATGGTGATGAACCTCGACAAGTGCATCGGGTGCCACACCTGCTCGGTCACCTGCAAGCAGGCGTGGACGAACCGCACCGGGGTGGAGTACGTCTGGTTCAACAACGTCGAGACCCGCCCCGGACAGGGCTACCCGCGCACCTACGAGGACCAGGAGCGCTGGCGCGGTGGCTGGGCGCTCAACAAGCGCGGCAGGCTCAAGCTCAAGGGTGGCGGGCGGCTGCGCAAGCTGCTCACGATCTTCAGCAACCCGAAGCTGCCCGCCCTGGACGACTACTACGAGCCCTGGACCTACGACTACGACAACCTCACCAGCGCGCCGTTGCAGGAGCACACCCCGGTGGCCCGCCCCCGGTCGCTGATCAGCGGTGAACCCACGAAGATCACCTGGTCGGCCAACTGGGACGACAACCTCGGCGGCTCACCCGACCACGGCGACAAGGACCCCCTGCTCAAGGGCATCGCCGACAAGGTGAAGTTCGAGTTCGAGCAGACCTTCATGTTCTACCTGCCCCGCATCTGCGAGCACTGCCTCAACCCCTCCTGCGCGGCCTCCTGCCCCTCCGGGGCGATCTACAAGCGCAGCGAGGACGGCATCGTGCTGGTCGACCAGGACCGCTGCCGCGGCTGGCGCATGTGCGTCACCGGCTGCCCCTACAAGAAGGTCTACTTCAACCACCGCACCGGCAAGGCCGAGAAGTGCACCTTCTGCTTCCCCCGCATCGAGGTCGGCATCCCGACAGTGTGCGCGGAGACGTGCGTGGGACGGCTGCGCTACATCGGTCTGGTCCTCTACGACGCCGACAAGGTCCTGGAAGCCGCGTCGACCCCGGACGACCAGGACCTCTACGAGGCGCAGCGGCAGGTCTTCCTCGACCCGCACGACCCGGCCGTGGTCCGCGATGCCGAGAAGGCGGGCATCCCCCGGGACTGGGTCGAGGCCGCCCAGCGCTCCCCGATCCACTCGCTGATCAACGAGTACAAGGTGGCCCTGCCGCTGCACCCGGAGTACCGCACCATGCCCATGGTCTGGTACATCCCGCCGCTGTCGCCGGTGGTCGACGTCGTCCGCGACACCGGCCACGACGCCGAGGACCACGGCAACCTCTTCGCCGCCATCGAAGCCCTGCGCATCCCGGTGGAGTACCTCGCGCAACTGTTCACCGCGGGTGACGTCGAACCGGTCAACGCGGTGCTGCGCCGCCTGGCCGCGATGCGCAGCTACATGCGCGACATCAACCTCGGGCGCGAACCCCGCGAGACCGTCGCGACCGAGGTGGGCATGACCGGCGAGCAGGTCTACGACATGTACCGGCTGCTCGCGCTGGCCAAGTACGACGAGCGCTACGTCATCCCGCCCGCCCACGCCGAGCAGGCCCACGGCCTGGAGGAGCTGGCCACCGAGTGCAGCCTGGACTACGAGGGCGGCCCCGGCATGGGCGGCTCCGGCCCGTTCGGCGAGAACTCCGGCGGGGCCTCCCCGATCGCCGTGGAGAACTTCCGCATGCTGCGCGACCGGCAGACCAGCGACACCCTCGCCGCCCCGGTCGACAAGGGCAACCGCGTCAACCTGCTCAACTGGGACGGCAAGGGCCGCCCGGAAGGCCTGTTCCCGCCGACGGAACGCCCGGGCGGCGGCGACCCGACCGGCGAGGTGGACCCGAAGCCATGACGACCACCGACGCCCACCGCGCCACCGCCTGGCAGGTCCAGTCGCTGCTGATGGGCTACCCCGACGAGGAGGCGGTGGCGCGGCTGCCGCTGCTGCGCGCGGCGACCGGGACGTTGCCAGCGGCCCTCGCCGCACCGCTGACCGCGTTCCTGGAGCACGCCGAGGCCACACCGCAGATCGACCTGGCCGCGGACTACGTGGCGACCTTCGACCACCGCAAGCGGTTCAGCCCGTACCTGACCTACTTCGCCTACGGCGACACGCGCAAGCGCGGCATGGCCCTGCTGCGCTTCAAGCACGCCTACCGCGCCGCCGGGCTGGAGCTCGACGACGGCGAACTGCCCGACCACCTGGCGGTGGTGCTGGAGTTCGCCGCCACCGGCGACCCGGTGGTCGGCCTCCGGCTGATGACCGAGCACCGGGCCGGGCTGGAGCTGATCCGCCTGGGCCTGCACGAGGCCGGCTCACCGTGGGCGCACGTCCTGGAGTCGGTGTCGGCCACCCTGCCGTCCCTGGGCAGGCACGAGCACGAGGCGATCGCCCGACTGGCCGCCGAAGGACCTCCCGAGGAGGAAGTCGGCCTCGCCCCCTTCGCCCCTCCCGAGTACATGCCCCAAGGAGGCCCCCGATGACCCCGTCGTCCGTCGCCCAGGACGTCGCGACGGCGTCGTCGAGCACGCTGGACGTCATGCTGTGGGTGGTGGTGCCCTACGTGTCCATCGCCGTGTTCGTCCTCGGCCACGTCTGGCGCTACCGCTACGACAAGTTCGGCTGGACCACCCGGTCGTCCCAGCTCTACGAGAACCGGCTGCTGCGGCTGGGCAGCCCGCTGTTCCACTTCGGCATCCTGGTCGTCCTGATCGGCCACGTCGGCGGCCTGCTCGTGCTCAAGTCGTGGACCGAGGCCGTCGGGATCAGCGATGACGCCTACCACGTGGTCGCCGTGGTGCTCGGCGTGCTCGCCGGGGTCTGCACGCTGGCCGGCGCGGCCATCCTGGTCTACCGCCGCCGCACCGTCGGCCCGGTGTTCTCCGCCACCACCCGCAACGACAAGGTCATGTACGTGCTGCTGGTGGGCACCATCCTGCTCGGCCTGGGCACCACCGTGCTGGGCAACCTCACCGAGCACCCCCACGACTACCGCGAGACGGTCTCCCCCTGGTTCCGCTCCATCTTCTACTTCGATCCCCAGCCCGGCCTGATGGCCGCCGCGCCGATCGGGTTCCAGCTGCACGCCCTGTCCGCGTGGGTGCTGTTCGCGTTCTGGCCCTTCAGCCGACTGGTGCACGTGTTCTCCATGCCCCTGGGCTACCTCACCCGTCCCTACATCGTCTACCGCAGCCGGGACGAACGACTGGGCAGTCGTGCACCCCGGCGCGGTTGGGAGCGCACGCGATGACCGACCACCCCGACGTCGCACACGTCCACACCCTGGCCGCCGAACTGCTCGACGAAGCCCGCGGGCACCACTCCCACCGCGCCGCCAGGACGCTGGTGACCGGCACCTCGCTGCGCGCCACCCTCATCGCGCTGATCGACGGAGCCGAACTGGCCGAGCACGACGCGCCCCCGGCCGCCACCCTCCAGGTCCTGAGCGGACGGGTGGAACTGCACACCCACGACCACCGGCAGGCGCTCGACGCCGGCGACCTCGCCCCCATCCCGCGGGCCCGCCACGGTCTGACCGCCCTCGCCGACAGCGTCGTCCTGCTCACCGTCGCACTCCGCTGAGCGGACCCGCCGTGCGGGTGCCGGGTTCCGGCACCCGCACGCGGTTCACCGTTCTTTCGTGGCGCGGTGGACGGTGGTGGTGGTGAACAGCAGTGCGGTGGCGGCGACGGCGGCGAGGGCGGCCAGTCCGAGTGCGTAGGAGGACACGGCGCCGTAGAGGGCGCCCATGACCAGCGGGGGCACGAAGCCGCCCAGGCCGCCGGCGGCGCCGACCACGCCGGTGACGGAGCCGACCCGGTTGGGTGGGACGAGCAGTGCCACGAGGGCGAACACGGCTCCGCTGCCGGCGCCCAGCGCGGCGGCCATGGCGAGGAAGGCGATGGTGCCCAGGGGCATCAGGGCGGGGGTGAACGACTGGAGTGCGGCGCCGGCGGTGACGACGCCGAGTGAGGCGGTCAGCACGCGTACGGGTCCGAGCCGGTCGGACAGCCAGCCGCCCAGGGGGCGCATGACGACGGCGAGGAGCACGAACCCGGCCATGCGGTTGGCCGCGTCGGACTGGGTCAGGCCGTAGGCGGTCCTGAGGTAGGCGGGCAGGTAGACGGAGAAGGCGACGTAGCCGCCGAAGGCCACCGCGTAGAGGGCGGAGGCGTGCCAGGTCACGGGCAGGCGGGCGGCTTCGGCGAGTCGGCGTGCGGGTGATCCGGCGGGGACGGTCCGGTCGGGGGCGTCGCGCAGCAGCAGGGCGGCGGCCACCGCGTAGAGGGCGAGTACGGCGGCGGTGACGGTGAACGGTGTCGTGATGCCGGCGGCGTCCACCAGCGCGACGGTGGTGAGCGCGCTGATCGCGGTGCCGCCCATGCCGGCGCCGAACACGCCGATGGCCAGTCCGCGTCGTCGTGGCGGGAACCAGGAGTTGACGAACGGGACGCCGACGGCGAAGGTCGTGCCGCCGATGCCGAGGAAGAAGCCGCCGATCAACAGCGCGGGCAGTGAGGAGTGGCCCCACACGCCGAGGAACAGCACCGGGACGATGGTCGCCGCCGACACCAGCGGGAACATCACCCGTCCGCCGAAGCGGTCGGTCAGCGCGCCGACCGGGATGCGCCCGATCGAGCCGACCACGACCGGTACCGCCACGAGCAGTGCCTGCTGGAACGCGCTGAGCCCGAGCGAGTCCTTGAACAGCGGCCCGAGCGGGCTGAGCAGCGCCCAGGCCCAGAAGTTCACCACGAACCCGAGAGTGGCCAGGGTCAGCATCAACGTGCGACGACCGGCCGTGCCGGCGGACCGCCCCGCGACGGGCGGCGACGTGCGGGTTCCCACGAGAGTCACTCCTCTGCCTGGCGTGCCGTCATCGGTCTTCATCACACCTCGGACCGCCCGCGCCCGCACCTCGGTGACCTGCCGTCGTGGGCACGGGTGTCAGGGTGCACCCACTCGTGGGACCGCGCCCTGGGACGAAGGTCCCCGGTGCGCGGGATCGGGAGCCGTGTCCGGAGAGGACTCCGGGAGTGCCCGCAGGGCTTGCCGGACACCGGCGGCGACCTGGACGTCCTCGCGGGCCCGCACGACCCAGGCGGAGGCGGTGGACGTGTCCGAGGTGATCCGGGTGTCGCCGTGCGCGGCGGCGGCGTTGCGGGTCGGGCCGAGGCGCAGGCCGAGGAACGCGAGCCCCTCGACGGCGCGGGCCCGCACGACGGGGTCGTGCTCGCCGATGCCGCCGGTGAAGACCAGCACGTCCAGGCCTCCCAGGGACGCGGCCATGGCGGCGATGCCCTGGCACAGGCGGTGGGTGAAGACGTCGAGCGCGAGGTGTGCGTCGTGGGAGCCGGCGGCGATGGCCTCGTGGACGTCGCGCAGGTCGGCGTGGCCGGAGAGTCCGAGCAGGCCGGAGC
Organism: Saccharothrix longispora; assembly: GCF_031455225.1. Taxonomy (GTDB): domain Bacteria; phylum Actinomycetota; class Actinomycetes; order Mycobacteriales; family Pseudonocardiaceae; genus Actinosynnema; species Actinosynnema longispora. Next base: position 1,139,612 of record NZ_JAVDSG010000001.1, on the reverse strand, counting down.
GGTGCGCGAGGCCGTCGGCGAGGTCGTCGGCGGTGAGGTGGTGGAGCAGGCGCAGCAGCAGCCCGGGGTCGAGGTCGCCGCTGCGGGTGGCCATGGGCAGGCCGCCGAGCGGGGTGAACCCCATGGTGGTGTCGATCGAGCGGCCGTGGCGGACGGCGGCCAGGGAGCAGCCGGCGCCGAGGTGGCAGGTCACGACGCGGGCGCCGGGCAAGCCGGTCAGCTCGACCGCGCGACGGGACGCGTAGGCGTGGGACAGGCCGTGGAAGCCGTAGCGGCGCAGGTCCCAGCGGGCGCGCCACTCCTCCGGCAGCGGGTAGGTCGAGGCCACCGGGGACAGGGTGGCGTGGAAGGCGGTGTCGAAGCACGCGACGTGCGGCACGTCCGGGAACAGGGCGCGGGCCGCGTCGATGCCCGCAAGGGCGCGTGGTTGGTGCAGCGGCGCGAGGTCGGTCAGGGCGGCGATCCCCTCGCGCACGTCCGCGTCGATCACGACCGGTCCGGTGAAGCGGGCGCCGCCGTGGACGACGCGGTGACCGACGGCGTCCACGGGCGGCAGGTCGAGGTCCAGGTCGAGGGCGTTCCCGTCCCACCGCTCGACGTGGTGCTCGGCCAGGACGGTGTCGTCCTGGCCGAGCACGGTCAGCTTCAGGCTGGAGGAGCCCGCGTTGACCACCAGCACGTCCATCAGTACGGCCAGGTCCAGTCGCGGATCTCCGGCAGGTCCTCGCCGTGCTCGCGGATGTGGGTGTGGTGGCGGGCGCGCTGGTCGGTCATGCGCTGGCGCAGGCCGGCTGCCTTGACGCCGAGACCGGGGACGCGGTCGATGACGTCGGTGACCAGGCGGTAGCGGTCGAGGTCGTTGAGCACGAGCATGTCGAACGGCGTGGTGGTCGTGCCCTCCTCCTTGTAGCCGCGGACGTGGATGTTGTGGTGGTTGGTGCGCCGGTAGGTCAGGCGGTGGATGAGCCAGGGGTAGCCGTGGTAGGCGAAGATCACCGGCTTGTCGGGGGTGAACAGGGCGTCGAACTCGCGGTCGGGCATGCCGTGGGGGTGTTCGGTGTCGGGTTGCAGGCGCATCAGGTCCACGACGTTGACCACGCGGACCTTGAGCTCGGGCAGGTGCTCGCGCAGCAGCGCGGCGGCGGCCATGACCTCCAGCGTCGGGGCGTCGCCGGCGCAGGCCAGCACCACGTCCGGCTCGGTCAGGCCGTCGTCGGTGCCCGCCCACTCCCAGATGCCCGCGCCGCAGGCGCAGTGCAGCGCGGCCTCCTCCGGGCCGAGCCAGTCCGGGGTGAAGTTCTTGCCCGCCACCACGACGTTGACGTAGTCGCGGCTGCGCAGGCAGTGGTCGGCGACCGAGAGCAGGGTGTTGGTGTCGGCGGGCAGGTAGACGCGCACGACCTCGGCCTTCTTGTTCATCACGTGGTCGATGAACCCGGGGTCCTGGTGCGAGAAGCCGTTGTGGTCCTGCCGCCACACGTGCGACGAGAGCAGGTAGTTCAGCGAGGCCACGGGGCGGCGCCAGTCGATCTCGCGGTGGGTCTTGAGCCACTTGGCGTGCTGGTTGAACATCGAGTCCACGATGTGGATGAACGCCTCGTAGCAGTTGAACACCCCGTGCCGCCCGGTGAGCAGGTAGCCCTCCAGGAAGCCCTGGCACAGGTGCTCGGAGAGCACCTCCACCACGCGGCCGTCCGCCTCCAGGTGCTCGTCGGTGGGCAGCTTCTCGGCCAGCCACTGCTTCGCGGTCACCTCGAACACCGCGTCCAGCCGGTTGGACGCGGTCTCGTCCGGGCCGAACACCCGGAAGTTCTTCTCCCGCGCGTTGAGGACCATCACGTCGCGCAACATCCGCCCCAGCACCCGCATCGGCTCCGAGGCCGTGGTGCCGTGCTTCACGACCTCCACCGCGTAGGGCGTCGTGCCCGGCATGCGCAGGTCGCGCAGCAGCAGACCGCCGTTGGCGTGCGGGGTCGCCCCCATCCGCAGCTCACCGCGCGGCGCCAACCCCAACAGCTCGGCCGTCGGTCGTCCCTGCTCGTCGAACAGCTCCTCGGGCCGGTAGGAGCGCAGCCACGCCTCCAACTGGGCCAGGTGGGCGGGGTTGTCCCGCACCCCGGCCAGCGGCACCTGGTGGGAGCGCCACGTGCCCTCCACCGGCACCCCGTCCACCTCGGCGGGACCGGTCCACCCCTTGGGGGTGCGCAGCACGATCATCGGCCACCGCGGGCGTTCGGTCCCACCGGACCGCGCGGCGTCCTGGATGGCCCGGATCTCGTCGAACACCTCGTCGAAGACCTGCGCCATGCGCGGGTGCAGCACCGCCGGGTCGGTGCCCTCCACGTAGTGGGGGGCGTAGCCGTAGCCGCGCAGCAGGGAGTCCAGCTCCTCGTGCGGGATGCGCGCCAGCAGGGTCGGGTTGGCGATCTTGTAGCCGTTGAGGTGCAGGATCGGCAGCACCGCCCCGTCCCGCGCCGGGTTGAGGAACTTCGTGCCGTGCCAGCTGGCCGCCAGCGGACCGGTCTCGGCCTCGCCGTCGCCGACCACGCACGCCACGACCAGGTCCGGGTTGTCGAACGCCGCGCCGAACGCGTGCGCCAGCGAGTAGCCCAGCTCGCCGCCCTCGTGGATCGACCCGGGGACCTCCGGCGCCACGTGGCTGGGCACACCGCCGGGGAAGGAGAACTGGCGGAACAGCGCCCGCATGCCCTCGCCGTCGCGGGACACGCTCGGGTGCGTCTCGGTGTAGGAGCCCTCCAGCCACGTGTTGGCCAGCAGCGCCGGACCGCCGTGACCCGGACCGGTCACGAACAGGACCTCCTGCGACCGGGCGTTGATCACCCGGTTGAGGTGGGCGTAGAGGAAGTTCAGGCCCGGCGTGGTGCCCCAGTGCCCCAGCAGGCGCGGCTTGATGTGCTCGGGGGTCAGCGGCGTGGACAGCAGCGGGTTGTCCAGCAGGTAGATCTGGCCCGCCGAGAGGTAGTTCGCGGCGCGCCAGTAGGCGTCGACCAGAGCCAGGTCCAGGTCCGGGGCGGTGGTTTCCGTCTGCGACATCTCGCTTCTCCTGTGGGTGTCGGGGTGCTGACGCCAACACTGCCGTCGGAATCGATCCCGTCCCAGAGACCGGCGTCCCCGACCCGACCGGGACCTTCGACCCTGAACCGGGTTCCGTGCCACGGGTCCGGGATGCGGCCGACCGCCGGGACGCGCCGGACGTCCCGGGTGATCGGGGACTTTCGCCCGCGTCGCCCGACCGCCGCCGGCACGAAGCTTGAACCGAGGACGAGAGCACAGCACGGACCAGAGCAGAAGGAGACGAGAGCCATGACCTCGATCGCCCACCCCCGCAAGGCCGCCCGCACCACCACCACCGCCACCACCGGCGGAGCGGTCGCCGCCACGACGGCGGTCCGCGCCGGGACCGGGGCCGGGGCGCTCGCGGTCCTGCGCATCGCCACCGGGGCCGTGTTCCTGTGGGCCTTCCTCGACAAGCTGTTCGGCCTCGGCTACGCCACCAAGTCGGCGAGCGCGTGGATCAACGGCGGCTCGCCCACCAAGGGCTTCCTCGGCCGCGTCGCCGTCGGCCCGTTCGAGTCCACCTTCCACGCCATCGCCGGCGCCTGGTGGGCGGACTGGCTGTTCATGCTCGGCCTGCTCGCCATCGGCCTCGCCGTCACCGCCGGCATCGCCCTGCGCCCCGCCGCCGCCGCCGGCACCCTGATGATGCTGCTCATGTGGGCCGCCGAATGGCCCCTGGCCCGGTTCACCTCCGCCGGCGAGCCCAGCATGTCGACCAACCCCGTCATCGACTACCACGTCGTCTACGCCCTCGCCCTGATCGCCGTCGCCCTCACCACCGCCGGCGCCACCCGGGGCCTGGCCCGCTGGTGGGCGACCCTGCCGGTGGTCCGCGACCACACCTGGCTGCGGTGACGCACCCGGGAGCGGGCGGGCACAGCCCGCCCGCTCCGAGGCGTTCGAACCGATCCGAGAACCGGAGGACGTGATCATGAGCGGAACGAGGAAGATCGTCGTCGGCGTGGACGCCTCGCCGGCGAGCGCGGCGGCCCTGGAGTGGGCGGTGCGGCACGCCGGAAGCGGCGACACCGTGCTGGCGGTGGCGGTGTGCCGGATGCACCCGGAGGTCTGCGGGGGCGGGAACGCCTTCCACACCGCGCACCGGCGGGTGCTGCACGAGGCCGTGGCGAAGCTGGGGCCGGTGCGGGACGCGCGGATCGAGGAGATCGTCGTGGACGGCGAGGCCGGTCCCGCGCTCGTGGGCCTGGCGGAAGGCGCCGACACCGTGGTGCTCGGCGGCCACGAGTACCAGCGCGGGGACGTGGCGGTGGTGGGTTCGGTCATCACGTACTGCGTGCGGCACGCGCCGTGCCCGGTCGTCGTGGTCCCGGCCGGAGGAGGCGACGATGGCACCGGTGCTCGCCTGCGCGCGGTTGCGAAGGAGTTTCGGTGACCTGGTCGCCGTGGACGACGTGTCGTTCGAACTGGCGGCCGGTGAGACCTACGGCCTGCTCGGCCCGAACGGCGCGGGCAAGACGACGACGATCTCGATGGTGGTCGGCATCCTGGAGCCCGACGCCGGCGAGGTCGTCGTCGCCGGTCACCGACTGACCACGCGCGACGCGACGGCCAAGCGCCGCATCGGCTACGTGCCCCAGGAACTCGCCCTCTACCCCGACCTGACCGGCCGGGAGAACCTGCGGTTCTTCGCCCGCCTCTACGGCCTGTCGGGACGGGCCGCGGCACGACGGGTCGACCACGTGCTCGACGTCGTCGGGCTCACCGACCGGGCGAAGGACCTTGCCAAGACCTACTCCGGCGGCATGAAGCGGCGGCTCAACGTCGGCATCGGCCTGCTGCACGAACCGGAACTGCTGGTGCTGGACGAGCCCACGGCCGGGGTGGACCCGCAGAGCCGCAACGCGATCATGGAGAACGTCCGCGAGCTGGCCGCCTCGGGCCTGGCGATCCTCTACACCACGCACTACATGGAGGAGGCCGAGCGGCTGTGCGACCGGGTCGGCATCATCGACTCCGGACGGCTGGTCGCCGAGGGCACGCGTCGGGAGCTGGTCGACCGCCTCGGCGAGCACGACCGGATCTCGCTGGTCGTGCAGGGTGACGCGGACGCGGCGGTGCGGGCGGTCGGTGGCCTCCCGCGGGTGTTGGCGACCGCCGCGCACGACCGGGAACTCGACGTGGTGGTGGACGACGCGAGCGCGTGCCTGCCGGACGTGCTGGCCGCGGTGCGCGCCGACGGCGTGGTGGTGCGCTCGGTGGAGGTCTCCGAGCCCGACCTGGAGACGGTCTTCCTGCACCTCACCGGCAAGGCGCTGAGGGGGTGAGCGCGATGCGGCACGCCCTGCTCATCGCGGCCAAGGACCTGCGGGAACGGTCACGCGACCGCTCCGTGCTGCTGTACGCGCTGCTGCTGCCGCTGGGCTTGACCCTGCTGCTGAACCTGGTCCTCGGCGGCGTCACCGACCCCCGGCCGTTCCGCTACGCGGTGGTCGACGACGACCGCGGTCCGGTCGCGGCGGCGTTCGCGGACGCGCTGCGCGGCGCGCAGGACGGCGGCGCGGTCGAGGTGCGGCCGGCGGGCTCGGCGGACGAGGCGCGACGGCTGGTGGACGCCGGCGACGTGGCGGCGGCGTTCCTGCTGCCCGCGGGGTTGTCCCCGGACCTGGCCGCCGGTCGTGCGGCGGCCGTCGAGGTGGTCGGCGACGTGGACGCCCCGCTCGGCACGCGGGTCGCGGCGTCGATCGCGCGGTCGTTCACCGACCGGCTCACCTCGGTCCGGGTGGCCGTCGAAGCCGCACGACGGGGTGGCTCGTCGGTCGACCCCGCCGAACTGGCCCGCCTGGTCGCGGCGGAGCCGGACCCCCTGCCCGTGGTGGAGGACCCCGCGCCGCGGCGCGAGTTGGACCCCACGACCTACTACGCGGCCGGCATGGCCGTGTTCTTCCTGTTCTTCAGCGTCCAGTTCGGGGTCACCAGCCTGCTCGACGAACGCCGGGACGGCACGCTCGCGCGGTTGCTGGCCGCACCGCTGCGGCCGTCGTCGATCCTGGTCGGCAAACTGCTGACCAGCTGCGCCATCGGCCTGGTCAGCATGGGCGTGCTGGTCGTCGCGACCAGCCTCGCCATCGGCGCGCACTGGGGCCCGCCGGTGGGTGTGGCCCTGCTCGTGGTCTCGGGGGTGCTGGCCGCGACGGGTCTGGTCGCGGTGGTCGCTTCCGTCGCCCGCACCGCCGAGCAGGCGAGCGGGTGGCAGGCCGTCCTCGCGGTGGCGCTGGGCGCGCTGGGCGGGACGTTCATCCCGATCGCCCAGGTCGGGGGGCCGCTGGCCGCGGTGAGCCTCGCCTCGCCGCACCGGTGGTTCCTCGCCGGGCTGGCCGACCTCGCGGCGGACGGCGTGGCGGGGGTGTGGCCGTCGGTGACGGCGTTGCTGGTGTTCGCGCTGGCCGGCTTCGGCGTGGCCGGCGCCCTGACGAGGAGGGCCGTGCGGTGGTGACGGCACTGGTGATCGCCGGCGGGAACCTCAAGCGGGTGCTGCGGGACCGCACCGGCCTGTTCTTCCTGTTCGTGCTGCCGCTGCTCATGGTGTTCGTGCTGGGCCTGGCGTTCGGCGGCACGAGCGCACCGAAGCTCGGCGTGGTCGCGGGTGGCGAGCACCTGCTGTCGGAGCTGCGCGCCGCGGACCTCGCGGTCACCGAGTACGAGGACGAGACCGCGCTCCGGGCCGCGGTCGAGCGCGGGGAGCTGGGTGCCGGGCTGGTCGCCTCCCCCGGTGAGCTGCGGGTCGTGGCGCGCCAGGACAACACCGGGCAGCAGGTGCGGCTGGCCGCGTCCGACGTGCTGGCGCGGGAATCGGCGCGGTTGGCGGCGGCGCGGTTCACGGCCCGGCAGACCGGTGTGGACGAGGACGCGGCCCTGGCACTGGTGGACTCCTCGCGGGTGCCCGTCGTCGAGGTGCGGGTGACCACCTCCGGTGAGGCCGCCTTCCCCGCCGACGTGGGCCCGTTCGACCTGACCGCCTCGGCGCAACTGCTGCTGTTCGTGTTCCTCACCACGCTGACCAGTTCCGTCGCGCTGGTGGAGACCCGGCGCCTCGGGGTGTCGCGACGCATGCTGTCCACCCCCGCCGGCACCGGCGCGATCGTGGTCGGCGAGGGTCTGGGCCGGGTCGCCGTGGCCCTGCTCCAGGGCGCGGTGGTGGTCACCGGGTCGTCGTTGCTGTTCGGCGTGCGGTGGGGCGACCCGCTGGGGGCGGGGGCGCTGCTGCTGGCGTTCGCGTTCGTCGCGGGCGGCGCCGGGATGCTGCTGGGCTCGGTGACCCGCACCGAGCAGCAGGCCGGTGGCCTCGGGCTGGCGCTCGGCATGCTCACGGCGGCCCTGGGCGGTTGCATGGTCCCGCTGGAGCTGTTCGGCGACGCGATGCGCACCGCGTCGCTGTTCACCCCGCACGCGTGGGCGAACCAGGGGTTCACCGAACTGGCCCGGCACGGCGGCCTCCTGGACGTGCTGCCCGAGGTCGGCGTGCTGGCCGGGTTCGCGGTGGTGCTGTACGCGCTGGGCGCGTGGCGGCTGCGCCGGGCGCTGACCGCCTGATGTGCGCGACGCCCCCGACCCCGGCAGGCCGCGCGCGTCGCGCAACCGGAGCGCGGCCTCCCCAAAGCCCCGGGCGAGCGGGTCCGGAGGGCAACCGGGCTCGGTGCCCCGACTGACATCGACAACTCCAACGCTGGGGCACCGACTCCGGACAACGGGTCGTCGCCCTTCGGGAACAGCTCGACGAGCGCGACCAGGCCGCAGGCCGTGCGGGCGGCGAACCGGCAGCACGGCGTCGTCGGTCATCGCCTGCATGACGACGTGCAGGAGGGGAAGAACTCGACGCTGCCGGTCGGAGCACGGGCCTCCTACCGGGAGCGTGGGCTCAGCCCAGTGACGCGGCGTGGTCGGGGACGTAGGTCTGAAGGGCGCGGTCGGTGCGGCGGTAGCCGGTGGGCGTGGGGCGGGCCGGCAGGTGGAAGTCCGGTGGTTCCACCTCGTAGTAGGGCAGCGTGGAGAGCAGGTGGGCGATCGTGTTGAGGCGGGCCCGGCGCTTGTCGTCGCTGTCGACGACGTACCAGGGGCACTCGGGGATGTCGGTGTGGACGAACATCTCGTCCTTGGCGCGGGAGTAGTCCTCCCAGCGGGTGATCGAGTCGATGTCGACCGGGGAGAGCTTCCAACGCCGCATCGGGTCGTCGAGGCGGCGTCGGAAGCGCCTTTCCTGCTCGGCGTCGCCGACCGAGAACCAGTACTTGCGCAGCAGCACGCCGTCGTCGACGAGCATCCGCTCGAACTGCGGGCACTGCCGCAGGAACCTGTGGTGCTCCTCCGGCGTGCAGAAGCCCATGACGTGCTCGACGCCGGCGCGGTTGTACCAGCTGCGGTCGAACAGGACGACCTCGCCGGCGGCGGGCAGGTGGGCGGCGTAGCGCTGGAAGTACCACTGCGTGCGCTCGCGTCCGGTCGGGGCGGGCAGCGCGGCGATGCGGGCGACGCGCGGGTTGAGGTGCTCGGTGATCCGCTTGATCGTGCTGCCCTTGCCCGCCGCGTCCCGTCCCTCGAACACGACCACCAGCCGGATGCCTCGACGCGCACCCATTCCTGCACCTTCACCAGCTCGGCCTGCAAGCGGCGCAGCTCGGCCTCGTAGGCCGTGCGCCGCAACCGCTTGCGGGCCTTCGCGCCGGGTTCGCCGGGAGTTCCCGTGCCGTTCCCCGACGTCCGGGTCACCGGTCCTCACCGCCTTCGCGCACCACCAGGACCGGGCAGGGCGCGTGGTGGATCAGGGCGTGGCCGGTGGAGCCCAGGACGTAGCCGGTCAGCGGGCTGCGACCGTGGCAGCCGACCACCAGCAGCGAGGCGCCCTCGGCGTGCTCCAGGAGGACGCGGGCGGGGCTGCCGTGCGCGATGGCCAGGTCCAGGTGGACGTCCGGGTACTTCGTCCGCCACGGGGCGAGGAGGGCCGCGAGCCTGCCGCCGCGCGCGGCGTCGTGGTCCTCCACGTGGATGCCCAGCGTCTCGGCCAGGGCGTCGGTGAACGCCCCGGACGGCGTGTGCGAGGCCCGCACCGCGATCAGCGGCACCCCGCGCGCGGCGGCCTGTTCGAAGGCGTGGGACAGCACGGCCGGGTCGTCGTCGTGCACGCCGACCACGACGGGTCCGTCGCGCTGCTCGCCGCGCACGACGACGACCGGGCAGCCGCCCCGGGAGGTGAGGGCGATGGCCGTGGAGCCCAGCAGCAGGGCGGTGAACCCGCCGAGCCCCCGCGAGCCGACGACGACGAGAGCCGCGTCCACGGATTCGGCGAGCAGCAGCGGCACCGGGTCGGCGACCTCGACGTGGAGGTTGACCGGCAGGTCCGGGTCGACCGCGCGCGCCACGTCCGCGGCCTGGTGGAGCCACTGCCACGCTTGGGCGTGCAGCGCCTTGCGGGCGCGTCCCTCCAGGTCGGGCGCGTCCGCGGGCAGCCGCAGTTCGGCGTGCACGACGCGCAGCGGCACCGCGCGCCCGCGCGCCTCCGCCGCGGCCCACCGCACCGCGTCGAGCGCGGCTGCGGAACCGTCGATCCCGACCACCACGAGTCCGGTCACTTCGAACGCCTCCTCATCGACTTCGCGCCCGCGTCCACCAGCAGGACGACGGGGATGGTCGCCGCGGCCAGGGCCCACCCCAACGCGCTGGGCGGGTTCCCGCCCAGCAGGTGCGGCAGCGGCGGCAGGTACAGGAACAGGAACAGCACGACGACCTCGAAGGCGATCGCGCCGAGCAGCAGTCGGTTGCCGCGCCACGTGGTGACCGGGTGGGTGGCGCTGCGGCAGGCGAAGGCGTTGGCCAGTTGGCCCAGCACGATCGCGGTGAACGCGGTGCCCGACGCGGTGGCGAGCAGCACCGGGTCGTCGAGGTCCCAGCCGCCGACGTGCAGCACGATCGCGAACGCCGCCATCGACACCAGCGCCTCGGCGGGCCCCAGGACGCCGAACGCGCGACGCAGCACCGAGCGGTCGATGAGCCCGCCGGTGCGGGCCGGGCCGTCCATGGTGCGGCGGCTGGGCGGTTCGGCGCCCAGCGCGAGCGCGGGCAGCAGGTCCGTGCCGATGTCCAGCGCCAGCACCTGCAACACGCTCAGCGCCAGCGGGAACGAGCCGCCCGAGAGCGCCCACAGCGCGAACGGCGTCAGCTCCGCGACGTTGTCGGTCAGGTGGTAGGTCAGGAACCGGCGGATGTTGGCGAACGTCGCCCGCCCCAGCTCCACGGCGGCCACGATGGTGCCGAAGTGGTCGTCGAGCAGCACCAGGTCCGCGGCCTCACGGGCCACGTCGGTGCCCGAGGCGCCCATCGCCACACCGATGTCGGCGGCGCGCAGGGCGGGTCCGTCGTTGACGCCGTCGCCTGTCATCGCCACGACGTGCCCGCGGTGTTGCAGGGCCCGGGCGATGCGCAGCTTGTCCTCGGGGGTGACGCGGGCGACCACGACGCCGTCGCGGTCCAGCAACCCGCCGAGGGCCGCGTCGTCGGCGGGCAGGTCCGCGCCCTCGACCACGAGCCGGTCCGGTCCGAGCAGACCCACCTGGGCGGCGATGGCGCGAGCGGTGGCGGGGTGGTCACCGGTGATCATCGCGAGCTTGATGCCCGCGGTGCGGCAGCGGCGGACGGCATCGGCCACGTCGTCGCGCGGCGGGTCCTGCAACGCCACCAGGCCCCGCAGCCGGAGGTCGCGCTCGGCGACCTCCGGGGTGTCGCCGGCGCCGGGTCGCCAGGCGATCGCGATCACCCGCAGACCCCGCTCCCCCAGCTCCGCGACGGCGTCGACGGCGCCGGGTTCCGGCGCGCACAGCGGCAGGACCGAGTCCGGTGCGCCCATCACGTGCACGCCGTCGCCGTCCACCACGGACGAACGGCGGCGGCGCGGGTCGAACGGGTGCCGCAGCCCGCCGCCGACCGCCGACTCGACCCCGGCGCGCGCCGCCAGCACGTGCAGCGCGACCTCCATCGGGTCACCGACCGGCAGCCAACGGCCGTCGCGGTGGTCGACGTGGGCGGTGGGCGTGCAGCGCAGCGCGCTGACGGCGAGGGTGCGCACGGCGGTGAGTGCGTCGGGCGCACCGGTGACCTCACCGGCGGGCTCGTACCCCCGGCCGGTGACCGCGGCCTCGCCGGCCGGCGTCCACACGGCGACCGCGGACATCTCGTTGCGGGTCAGGGTGCCGGTCTTGTCGGTGCAGATGAACGTCGTCGCGCCCAGCGTCTCGACCGCGTCCAGCCGCCGCACCAGGGCGTTGCGGCGTGCCATCGCCTGCGCGGCGCGGGCCAGCGACAGGGTCACGGTCGGCAGCAGGCCCTCGGGCACGAGCGCGACGGTGACGCCGACCGCGAACAGGAAGCCCTCGGTGGCGTCCAGGCCGATCAGCAGGGCGACCCCGTAGAACGCGACGCCGACCACGACGGCGATCGCGCCGACCACGGTGACCACCCGGTGCAGCCGCAGCGCGAGCGGGCTCGTGGGCGGGTGCGCCTCGCGGGTGAGGGTGGCGATGCCGGCGAGCTGGGTGCGCCCACCGGTGGCGGTGACCACGACGGTCGCCTCACCCTCGGACACGTACGTGCCGGCGCGCACGGCATCGCCGTCCGCCGGCCGGACGGGCACGCTCTCACCGGTGAGCATCGACTCGTCCACGGCGAGCGCGGCGACGGTGATGACCCGCGCGTCGGCGGAGACCCGGTCACCGCCGGTGAGCAGGACCTCGTCGCCGACCACCAGCTCGGCGGCGTCGACGACGACGGGCTTGCCGTCGCGGCGGACGGTGGCGCGGGCGGGCATCAGGTCGCGCAGCCGCTGCGCGGCGCGGTCGGCCCGGTACTCCTGGGCGAACGCGAACCCGCCGTTGAGCACGACGACCAGCGCGATGGCGATCGACAGCTCGGGCATCCCCGCCACCCACGCCAGGGCCGCCGCCACCCACAGCAGCAGGGCGAAGACGTGGACGAACTGCTTGAGCAGCAGCGTGCCGGGATGCGGCCCGCGTCCTGCCGGCAGCGCGTTCGGCCCGTCGCGGCGGAGGCGGCGGGCGGCCTCGGTCGACGTGAGGCCGCCCGCCGCGAGACCCGTGGACGTGGCCACGTCAGCCACCGACCCGGTACCCGGCGTCCGTGTCGTCCCAGCTGTGGGTCAGTTCGTCGACGACGGCGACGACGCCGGGCAGGGACCTGGTGAGCCGGACGGCGATCTCCGCCTCGCTGCGCCGCTCGAGGCGACCGGTCAGGGTCACCACGCCGTCGGCGACCGCGACGTCCACGGCGGTCGGCTCCAGCCACAGCGTGCGCTGCAACACCTGCGTGGCGACCTGCCGCTCGATCTGGGCGTCGGTGCGCAGGAACACGCGCAGCAGGTCGCGGCGCGACAGGACGCCCGCCAGGCGGCCGTCCGCGTCCACGACGAACAACCGCCGCACGCCCTCCACCGCGAGCCGGTGCGCGGCGGCGCTCGCGGCCTCGTCGGGGCCGGCGGTGATCACGGGCGAGGACATCACGTCGGCCGCGGTGGTGCCGTGCGCCTGCTGCCACCGGTGCCGGGTGTCGCGGCCGGCGAACAGCGAGGGCGCGTCCTCGGTGCCGCCCCGGTACTCCTCCTTGGGGATCAGGTCGGCCTCGGACACCACGCCGACCGGGCGGCCGTCGGCGTCCACCACCGGCAGGGCGCTGAACGCGCCCTCGGTGAGCCGGGCGACGAGGTCCTTGAACGGGGTGGTGGGTTCGGCGGTGACCACCTCGCGGGTCATCAGCGAGGCGACGGTGAGTTCACGCATGGCTCTCTCCACGGGTTCGGGTGGGTCGGGTGGCGGCGAACAGGACCAGCCCGCCGCCGAGGAACAACAGAGCCACACCGGCACCCAGCAGCGACCAGGCGACCGGGGTCAGCGCGGGCAGGGTCGCGGTGGCCGCCACGTCGGTGTCCACGACTCGCGAGCCGTCGGGGTTCATCACCACGGCGGTCCAGTCGCCCGGCTGCGCGACCCAGGTCAGCCCGCCGTAGCCGGAGGCGACCCAGAAGTCCTGGTGGTGCGGCGCGGTGGCGGGGGCGGTGCCGGTGCTGTGCTGGTAGAGGGCCTGGTCGCCGAAGCCCTTGACGCGGTCGCGCTCCACCCCGGCGAGGTAGCGCTCGACGGCCGGGGTCGGGCCGATGCCCACGAACGCGTCGTGGTCGACCCGGATGCCGAGCCGGCCGAGCCAGTCCTCGCCGACCAGCCGGCCGGCGTCGGTCCAGTTCATCTCGGCCGTGCCGAGCTCCAGCGCGTAGCCGTCGGCGTGCAGGTGCTCGACGGGCGTGGTGATGGCGCCGGTCGCGTCGCGCTGCGTGGTGTCGACCCACAGCCCGAGCGCGCCCGCCGCCGAGGTGCCGACGCCGGCCAGCAGCAGGAGCACCCCGAGCACGGCGGGGACCACGCGCGCGGCGGTGCCGCGGTCGGGGTCGGTCGGGGGCGCGGGGGCGTCCAGGACCGTGGTGCCGGGTTCGTCGCCGCCGGTGTCGAGGCGGAAGGGCGGGTAGGCGTCGGTCATCAGGCCGACGTAGGCCGCCACGCGCAGCGCCCAGCGGTCCATGCCCAGCACGAAGTCGAACACGCCGCGCGGGTAGCGGCCGGTGAACAGCAGCACCACACCGGCGATGAGGGTGAACAGGCCCACCAGCCCGCCGGCCGGGCTCAACGCCCACTCGTCGGCCTTGGACACCAGGTAGCCGCCACCGCCGAGGAAGATCCCCACGATGACCAGGTGCGGCAGGGCCAGCAGCCACTTGACCAGCACCAGCCCGCGCGAGAGCCGCTCCGGATAGGCGATGTCGAGCGTCGCCGGGTAGTCGGGTTCCTCGCCGAGGCTGAACGGCGGGTACCGGTCGGTCGCCAGCGCGCCGAACGAGTAGTAGGCGACCCGCCACGTCCAGCGCAGGACGCCGAGGGCGAAGTCGAACAGCGGGCGCGGGTAGCGGCCGGTCACCAGGATCGCGACGAACGCCACCAGGCCGACCACCGCGAACGCCGGCCAGAGGAAGGCGAGCACGACGTAGTGCGGGATCACCAACAACCACTTGACCAGCCACAACCACCGGTTGAGCACCGGATCGACGTGCGCGTTCACGCGCACCGGGTACGTGGTCATGCCGACCTCCTCCACTGCGGTTCGACGGCTTCCCGCTCGACGTGCCGGCGGTGGGGCCGGAGTCGGTGCCGGGCCGACCGGACCAGGACGCAGCACAGGGCCGCGGCGCCGCCCAGGGCGAGCCCAGCGCCGGTCACCACGGCCACCACGCCGACGACCACGCCTTCCGCGGTGAGCGGTGCGGGCACGAGCGGGTCCTCCGACGGCGCGGTCGCGGTCCGCTGTCGCGGACGCACCCGCTGCTCGGACAGCGCGGCCCGCACGTGCGCCTCCGAGCCGATGACGGCCGCGACCGGCAGGCCGAGCAGCGTCACCGCCAGGGACGCCACGGCGACGACGTCCTCGACGCGGTCGCCGAAGCGTGCGAGCGGGTCGTGCCCGGGGAAGTCGCCGTGGGCAGGACGCGCTGCGGGCTTGGTGTCCACTGTCCGACCTCCTCGGCTGGTCCGGTGCTTCCAGCCTCGTCGCGGCCGGGTCTGCGACACAGAGTCGTTGGTCGCTGCGACGGTCCCCGGCGGGTCGGGACCTCCGACCCTGCGATCCGCCGCGGAGGCGGTGCACCGTCGGTGGCGTGAACGGATCGAGAGCGGTGGAGGTGAGTCGGGTGGAGCCCCGCCAACCGGACCGGAAGACCATCGACGCGGCGGTGGCACTGGCGTGCCGCGCACCGTCGGTGCACAACACGCAGCCCTGGCGGTGGCGCGTCGGCGACCGGAGCGCGCACCTGTACGCCGACGCGTCACGTCGGCTTCCCGCCACCGACCCCACGGGCACGGACCTGCTGCTCAGCTGCGGCGCGGCGCTGCACCACCTGCGCATCGCCCTGGCCGGCCTGGGCTGGCGGGCCATCGTGCACCGGTTGCCCAACCCCGCCGAGCCGGACCACCTGGCCGCCGTGGAATTCGCCCGGCACGAACCGACCGAGGCCGAGATCGCCCTGGCCGCGGCGATCCCGCGCCGCCGCACCGACCGCCGCCACTACTCCTCGTGGCGGGTGCCCGACACGGTGACGGCGCTGCTGGAGGAGCGGGCCGCCGCGGAGGACGCGGTCCTGTGCCGGGTCACCGGCTCACACCCCCGCTCCGCGCTGGCCGTCGCCACCGGGCAGGCCGCCGCGTGGCAGGCCGCGGACCCCGGGTACCGGTGGGAGCTGAGCACGTGGAGCGGCCGGCACGCGGACGCCGAGGGCGTGCCGGCCGTCAGCGCACCCGCCGGGCTCCCGCGGCACGGGGACGTCCAGCTGCGCGAGTTCCCCGGCGGTGAGCTGTTCGACGAGCCGTCCGGCGAGTGGGAGGAGGACGGCGCGCTCCTGCTGGTGCTGGCCGCCGCCTCGGAGGACCGCCTCTCGACGCTGCGCGCCGGCGAGGCGATGAGCGCCGTGCTGCTGGAGGCCACCTGCGCCGGCCTGGCGACGTGCCCGCTGAGCCAGCCGCTCGAAGTCGCCACCACGCGGGACCGGGTGCGCGACGAGGTGCTCGACGGCCTGCTGTCGCCCCGGATCGTGCTGCGCGTCGGCTGGGCCGCGTTCGGCGCCGAGCCGCTCCCGCCCACCCCGCGACGCCCGCTCGGGAACGTCGTCGAGGAGCTGGAGAACGCGTGAGGCACCCCGGTGGCGCGCCGGGCCGAGCACGTGCGGCGCGCCGTCGGGACCGGCACCGCGCGGACGGTGGCCGGGCGCGGACTTCGCCGCGCCCGGCCACCGTCGAGGGACCCGCCGAACGCCGAACCGGCCCGGTGGTCACCTCCTCCCCCAGCGGAACCAGGCCGCCGGGCCGATGAAGTTGATGCCGATGATCAGCGCCCACCGTCCTTTCGGGCCGTTGACGGCCGAGGCGGGTCGACGGGCCAGGTCCGTCCACGCCGCCGCGGCCAAGCCGACCTGCACGGCCGCCAGGGCCGCGATGGCACGTCGTCGGCCGCGGGGCAGTCCACTCCACTTCGTCATGGCACCGATTCTGCGCCGGACGCTCCGCGATGATGAGGGACCGGAGGTTCCATCGAGCGTGACCTTCGGTCACTGTCACCCGATCAGGTCGCCGACACCGCCGAGTACGCCCCCGCCGACGTCCTCTTCGCCCGGGTCCGGTTGACCACGGACGGACCGCGATCGGTCGTCGCGCACGCCTCGCTGGACGTCGACGGCACGCCCGTCAACGCCGAGGCCACCGCGGACGCCCACCAGGAGCGGTGGGCTCGGCGGGTCCGCCCCGTGATTCCCGGATCAGTCCCCCCACCACACCCGACGAGCCGGTGTCGGGATCGGTCCCCGCGAGGAGCACGACCTCGTCCACCGGCGTGTCGTGCGGCACGGCCTCGCGCTCAGCGACGGCCGGCGGCGCGCTCGGCCTCCGGGAAGGTCACGTCCACCACGCCGGCCACGGCGCCCGCGAGCACCGCGGCGACGTGCCGGTCGCGTTCGTCGTCCAGCTCGTCCTGGATCGACACCCGGCCGTCGACCACGCGGACCGTCCAGCGGTGGGGGTCGGCGTACAGGCCGAGCCGGTGCCGGACCTCCGCTTCGAGCGTGCGGTCGTCACGGCTGACCGCGCGCAGCATGTCGCGGCGGGTGATGACGCCGACGAGGCGCTTGCCGTCCACGACCGGGGCGCTGCGCACGCCGTGCTCCAGCATCCGCCGGGCCACGTCGGCCACGTCCGTGCCGGGCGCGGTGCCCACCGGGGGTTCGCCCATCACCTCGGCGACCGTCCGCCGCGGCAGGGACCGGCCGCGGCGGGGCTCGCCGTGCACGAGCGTGCGGGGATCGATCGGCAGCCGGTCGCGCAGGGCGTCGGCCTCCGTGACGACCCCGAGCAGCGTGCCGCTCCGGTCGACCACGGGCAGCATGGTGAACCCGCGTTCGGCCAGCAGGGCGCACGCGTCGCGCACGGGCGTCTCCGGCGTCACGGTGACCACGTCACGGGTCATCACGTCGCGAACCCTCATCGCACGGCCTCCTCGGTGACGAGCGCCTCGTCGACGCGACCGGCTCCCCCCGCGGGGAGCACGACGACCGGCACGGTGGCGTGCCGCACGCAGTGCACGCTGGTGCTGCCCAGCACCACCTGCCGGAGCCTGCTCCCGCTGTGCGAGGCGACGACCAGCATCACCGCGCCCCGCGCCAGTTCCTCCAGCGCCTCGGCGGCCGGACCGCGCACCGGCAGCCGCACGACCTCCGGCAGTTCCAGCCGCCCCACCGAGGCCGCGCGCACCGCGTCCTCGATCAGCGCCTCCGAGCGGGCGCGGGCGTCCTGCTCGGTGGACATCGTCCAGTCGGCCAGGGGCTCGTACTGGTAGGCGTTGACCACGTGCAGCGGGACCTGCCGCCGCACCGCCTCGTCCATCGCCCACCGCAGCGCGCGTTCGCCCGCGGGGGTGCCGTCGATGCCGACGACGATCGGACCGGTGTTCATGACTCCACCTCGTCGAGTTCGATGATGATCTCCGGCGGGTGCCGGAGGGTGTTGTGCACGGTGCAGTGCTGGAGGACGGCCAGCAGGGCGGTCTTGCGGCTCTCGGGCAGTCCGGCGGGCACGGTGACGTCCAACCGCACGTCGGTGACGCGTCGCTGGGGGTCGGCGCCCATCCGGTAGTCGGCGGTCACGCGCAGGCCTGCGCGGGGCAGCCCGTGGCGGTCGAGGAACCGGCCCGCGTAGAAGGCGGTGCACGTCGCCATCGACCCGACCAGCAGCTCGACCGGGCTGGGCCCGGCGTCGGCGCCCCCGTCGGCCGGCGGCTGGTCGGTGGGCACCAGGTGGCCGCGCATCGCGACGACGTACTCCTCGCCGCCCGCGAAGGCGACCGAGACCTGCGCGGTCTTCGTGGCGTTGCTCATGGCGTCCTCCTCGGGTCGCGCAGCCTGCGCAGGAACGGGTCCACCGGTTCGGCGGGCGCCACGTGCACGCGCGCGTCCACGGCGATCACGTCGTCCTCGGTGAGGACCAGGGGGTTGAGGTCGAGTTCGGCGACCTCGGGCAGCAGCTCGGCCAGGCGCAACACGCGGCGCAGCACGTCGCGCACGACCGCCTCGTCGTGGTCGCGGAACACCTTGGGCGCGGCGCGGAAGCCGTGCAGCAGGTCGTCCAGGTCGGCTTCCGACAGCGGGGCCAGCGCGGCGGCGCGGTCGTCGAGCAGGTCGGTGTCGACGCCGCCGAGACCGGTCACCACCAGCGGCCCGAACTGCGGATCGGTGACCACGCCGACGAGCAGCTCGCGCCCTCGCCGGGCCATCGGCTGGACGAACACGCCGGTCAGGCGGTCGCCGAACCGGTCGCGCAGCGCCTCGAAACCGCGGGTCACCGCGTCCTCCCCGGCGAGGTCGAGCAGGACCCCGCCGCCCTCGCTCTTGTGCAGCAGGTCGTCGGCCACGGCCTTGAGCGCCACGGGCGCGTCGAAGGACCGCTGGGCGGCGACCGCCGACCCGGCGTCCCGGACGAGCGCGCCGCCGAGCACCGGCAGCCCGAACGCCGTGAGCAGCCGGACCACCCGGTCGGGCGACAGCCACCCCTCCTGGCCGGCGATGACCGCGCGGGCCTCGGCCAGGTCCGCGCCGGACGGCTCCGGGAGCTCCGGCGCGGGTCGGCGCAGCCACTCGCCGCGCTCGGCCAGCGCGGCCAGCGCGGTGGCGGCCCGCGCGGGGTCGGCGTAGACGGCGATGCCGTCCGCGGTGAGCGAGACCGAGGCGTCCTGGTCGCCGCTCACCGCCAGCACGGTCTTGGCGGTGCGGTGCACACCGCCGGCGGGGTCGGCCACGGCGGTGGGCACGGTGACCGCGATGACCGCGTCCACGGCGGGGTCGGCCGCCACCAGGTCCAGGCAGTGGCCGAACGTGCGCTCGTCCACGGCGGCCGTGGTGTCGACCGGGTTGTGCGCACTGGCGGTACCGGGCAGCAGTGCCCGCACCGCGTCCACGGTGTCGACCCCCAGGTCGGCGATGGTCAGGCCGTGGCGGGCGCAGGCGTCGGCGGCGAGCACACCCAGCCCGCCCGCGTTGGACAGCACGGCGACCCGGCGGCCGGCCGGCAGCGGCGTGGCGTGCAGCGCGGCCAGCACCTCGACCAGTTCCGCGACACCGTCCACGGCGGTCACGCCGGCCTGCCGGAACAGCGCGTCGCGGGTGACGGCCGGGGTGGCGGTGGAGGCGGTGTGGGAGGCGGCGGCGCGCTGCCCGGCCTCGCTGCTCGCGGCGCGCACGGCCAGCACCGGCTTGCGCGCGGCGACCCGACGGGCCAGCCGGGAGAACTTGCGCGGGTTGCCGAACGATTCCAGGTACAGCACCACGGCGCGGGTGCGCTCGTCGCGCTCCCACCACAGCAGCAGGTCGTTGCCGCTCACGTCGTACTTGTCGCCGGTCGACACCAGTTCGGTGGTGCCCAGGCCGAGCGCGCGCAGCCGTTCGACCACGGCGATCGCGACGCCACCGGACTGGGTGACCACGCCGATGTCGCCCGCGGTGAGGCGGCCGGCCATGAAGGTGGCGTTCATCCGGACGTCGGGATCGGTGCCGGACACGCCGACGCAGTTGGGGCCGACCAGGCGCATGCCGTGTCGCCGCACCACGTCGAGCAGCAGGTCCCGGTCCACTCCCGAGGTGATCACGACCAGTGCCCTCACCCCGCGTCGACCGCAGTCCTCGGCGACCTGCGGCACGGCGGCGGCGGGCACGCACACGACCGCCAGGTCCGGCGCCTGCGGCAGGTCGGCCACCGAGCGGTGGGAGGCGACACCCAGCACCTGGTCGGTGTGCGGGTTGACGGCGTACAGCGTCCCCGGGTAGCCGCCGAAGACGAGGTTGTACAGCACGGCGTTGCCGACCGAGGAGCGCTTGCGGCCCGCGCCCACCACCACGACCGAGGACGGCGCGAGCACGGCGCGCAGGCTCGCCACGTCGGCGGCCAGCTCGCGGTCGGCGACCGCTTCCAGGTAGCGCTCACCGGGGTCGAGGCCGAGGTCGACGCGCACCTCGCCGTACTCCGCCGTGGACGTCCACGTCAGGCCGAGGTCGGCGAACACGCGCAGCATCTTCGCGTTGGCGGTCAGCACGTCGGCGCGGAAGCGCCGCACACCGCGCGCCCTGGCCAGCGACACCAGGTGCTCCAGCATCAGCGTGCCCACGCCGTGCGACTGCCGGTCGTGGGCGACGACCAGCGCCACCTCCGCGGTGTCGCCGTCGAGCAGGGCGTAGCTCGCCGCGCCGACCAGCACCTCGGCGACGAACGCGCCGAGCACGACGTGCCCGGGTTGGTCGGGCGAGGTGAGGCGGGCGACGAAGTCCTCCAGGAGTCGGGGCGAAGCGCCGAAGAACCGCAGGTAGCGGTCGTCCGGGGACAGGCCGCGGTGCAGTGCGAGCAGGGCGTCGGCGTCCGCCGGGCCCAGCTCGCGCAGCGCCACCACCGACCCGTCCGCCAGCAGCGCGCGGTCGACCGGGGGCGCGGTCACAGCAGCGGCCCGGGGGTGATGACCGGTTTGTGCTCCACCGGCTCGGACGGCGCCGTGCGCCCCGGCTCGCGGATGACGACCACCGGGCAGTGCGCGTGGTGCGCGCAGTAGGAGCTGACCGAGCCCAGCAGGACCCCGCGGATCGGACCCGCGCCCCGGCTGCCGACCACGAGGAGCGCCGCGTCCCGCGACGCCCGGACCAGCACGTCACGGGCGTCGCCCTCGGCCAGGACCGCGCGGACGTCGCCACCGGTCCCGCCGACGAGCTCCTCCAGCAGGGCCCGGCTGTCCTCGCGCAGCGTGTCCCGGTCCATCCCGGCGGCCACGGCGGCGGACATCGGCCCGATGACCATGCTGTACTCCACGTGCCAGGCCAGGACGGCCTCGACCACCGCACCGCGCAACTTCGCCTCGTCGACAGCCCACCGCAGCGCGGTCAGGCTGGAAGGCGATCCGTCCACGCCCACCACGATCCTGTCGTCCATCACTCCTCCTCGGGTGCTCACCTCAAGCTTTCCGAGCGGCGACGACCGGGGTCAGGTGCGGCGGTCACCCGCCGGTCGGGACTTTGGGCCCTGAACCGCCGGGACCGGCCGGGCGGTCAGTCGGTGCGATCGGTCGTGACGACCGGTCGCAGCTCCACACCGGTCACCCCGGGGATCGTGCGCACGAGGGCGGTCACGACCCGGCGCTCGGCCTCGTCGGCGAACGGCCCGGCGACCACCACGTTCCCGCCCGCCACCTCGGCGCTCCACCGGGAAGTGCGGCTGTAGGCGGTCAACAGCCGGTTGACGCGGCCGGCCAGGACGTCGTCGTCGGGGGTCAGCACGCGCAGCAGGTCGCCCCGGCCGACCACGCCCACCACGCGCCCCCTCGCGTCGACCACCGGCAGGCAGTGGAGCCGGTGGCCCAGCATCGCGCTCGCCAGCTCGCTGAGGGTGGCGGTGAGCGGCGCGCTGATCACGGAGTCGGTCATGACCTGGGCGACCGTGGCGGCCCCTCGCTCCAGGTTCGCCACCAGGAGGTCCGAGCCGGAGACGATGCCGACCAGCACGCCGCCGGGCCCGACGACGGGCAGGGCGGAGAAGCCGTGGTCGACCAGCAGCGCGCAGGCGGCGCGCACGGTGGCGGTGGGTTCGACCGTGTGGACGGGGCGCGTCATCACATCTGCGGTGTTCATGCCTCGCACGGTCCGCTCCTCGCACCACCCCGGTCAGTGCTGATGGTCCTGCCGCGCCGGTGACGTTGGCCCCTGCCCTTCGCCCCGGTGCCGCCGCACGCTGGGGGCGAGGATCGGAGGACGCCGTGATCGTGGTGGGTGTGGACGGGTCGGCCCCGAGCCGCGAGGCGCTGCGCTGGACGTTGACGCGGGCGGCGCGCACGGGCGAGGCCGTCGAGGCGACGATGGCGTGGCTGCACGAGCCGGAGTCCGCGGCCGCCACCGCGACGGGCGTGCACCCGCACGCCGGCGACCACCGTCGCCGACACCCGGCACGTGAACTGCACGCGGTCGTGGAAGACGTCCGCGCCTCGGTGCCCGGCGCGCCACCGGTCAGCGAGGCGACGGTGGTCGGCGACACCGACGCGGTGCTCCTGCGAGCCGCCCGGCAGGCGGACCTGCTCGTCATCGGCAGCCGGCGGCACCACCCGGCCGAGGCGCTGCCGGGCGGTGTCGCGGCGCGCTGCCTGCGGCACGCGCCTTGCCCGGTCGTGGTCGTGCCGCCCGCTCCGCGGGTGGCCGGCCGCGAACCCCGCCGGTGCGGGTCGGCGGCTCGCACGCCCGAGCACGGTCAGGCACGGCGGGGACGTTCGAAGGAGGTCGGCATGGGCACGTCGGTGAAGGCGCGGCGGCGCGCGGTCGCCACGGGGGTGGCGGAGGTGACGTTCCTGTGGGCGGCGGTCGGGTGCGTGCTGGCCCTGGTGCAGGGCCTGCTCCACATGGCCCGGAAGCGGCTCCGGCTCGGCTTGGTCCGCAGGACGGCCCGCCGCGGGTGAACGCGGTCGGCGAGGACCCGCCGCCGCTCGTCCACGCGATCACCGCGGGCGGCGGGGCGCCGCGCGGGGACGCCTCCGCGAGGTGACGGCCTGCTCGCCGACCGGCGAGCAGGCCGCGCCGACCACGACCGGGGCACTCGTCACAGGCTCACCTCCGGCTCCGATGTCACCAGGGCGGTCATCACGCCGGGCACGGCTTCCGCCAGCGCCGCGACGACCCGCGAGGACCGCTCGTCGACGAACGGCGAGCGCAGGACGACCCGGCCGTCGTGCACGGACACCGACCAGCTGCCGGGCCCGCCGTAGGCGTCCAGGCGCTCGCGCACGTCGGCGGCGATCGCGTCGTCGGTGCGGGCCAGGGCGCGCACCAGGTCGCGGCGGGTCACCACGCCGACCAGGCGCGCGTCCTCCACGATCGGGACGCAGCGGACCCCGTGCTCGACCATCGCACGCGCCAGGAGCGCGGCGGGCGCGTCGGGGTCCATCCCGTAGACCGGGGTGCTCATCACCTCCCGCACGGGCGCGTCGGCGGACCCGTCGGCGGCGAACCGGCCGCGCAGCAGGTCGGCTTCGGTGACGATGGCGACCAGCCGACCGCCGTCGACGACGGGCAGCGCGGTGAAGCCGTGACAAACCGCCAGTGCCGCCGCCTCGCGGATCGGCACGTCCGCCGTCACGGTGATGACGGGGCTGGTCATGATGTCGTGAGCCCTCATGGCGCACCTCCTCCACCACCGACGCTAGGCAGCCGCCCGGTTTCGCGACGCGGTCGTTGGTCCCCATCGACCAGGGACCCCGGGAGTGGCGGGCTGCGCGAGCGGACCGGCGGCGCGGGACCTTGAGCGCGTCGCGGCAGGGTCTTTGGACCCTGTGTCGGGTGCTCTCGTCCGGGGACCCTGGAAGCAGGCGGAGGAAAGGATCGAAGTGGTGGCGCGCGTGTTCTTGGTGGACGACCACGAGGTCGTCCGGGTCGGTGTCCGTGAGCTGCTCAACAGCGACGACGACCTGGAGGTGGTCGGCGAGGCCGGGTCGGTGGCCGAGGCGTTGGCGCGGGTGCCGGGCAGCGGCGCGGACGTCGCCGTGCTCGACGTGCGACTGCCCGACGGCAACGGCATCGAGCTGTGCCGCGAACTGCGCTCCCGGCTGCCGGAGCTCAAGTGCCTGATGCTGACCTCGTTCACCGACGACGAAGCCCTCTTCGACGCCATCATGGCCGGCGCCTCCGGGTTCGTCCTCAAGCGCATCGTGGGCCACGACCTGCAGAACGCCGTGCGCACCGTCGCCGCCGGCGGGTCACTGCTCGACGCCCGCTCCACCGCCGCCCTGCTGGACCGCATCCGCCGCGAACGCGACCAGGGCGACCCCACCCGCTCGCTCACCGAGCAGGAACGCACCGTGTTCGACCACATCGGCGAAGGCCTCACCAACAAGCAGATCGCCGAGAAGATGTTCCTCGCCGAGAAGACCGTCAAGAACTACGTCTCCCACCTCCTCGCCAAACTCGGCCTCGAACGCCGCACCCAGGCCGCCGTGCTCGCCACCAGGCTGCGCAAACCCGCCCCCTCGAACGAGGAGTGACCCGCCGACGACTACAGCGGCACCCGCCAGGTCAGACGGGTGCCGCCGCCGGGTTCGGCGACGGCCGTGCACGTGCCGCCCAGGTCCACGGCGCGCTGTTCGAGGTTGCGCAGACCGCTGCGCGCCACCTGCTCGGGCATCCCGACCCCGTCGTCGACGACGCTGATGGTGAGGTGGTCACCCGCCTCGACGGTGAGGACGAACCCCGCCGCGCGGGCGTGGCGCACCACGTTGCTCACCGCCTCGCGCACGACCGCCTCGGCGTGCTCGGCGACGTGGTCGGGCACCGAGTTGTCCACCGTCCCGCTCATCCGCACCGTCGGGGTGACCGCGACGTCCTCGGTCAACTCCGCGACCAGGTCCAACAGGCGCCGGCGCACACCGGGGACGTCCTCCGCGGCCTGGAGGTCGAAGATCGAGGTGCGGATCTCCAGCACCGTCTCGTCCAGCTGGACCACGGCCTTCTGCACGCGTTCGCGCGCCCGCGGTTCGCGGATCGAGCCCACGGCGCCCTGCAGGCTCATGCCGGTGGCGAAGAGGCGTTGGATGACGTGGTCGTGCAGGTCGCGGGCGATGCGGTCGCGGTCCTCCAGCAGGTCGACCAGGCGTCGTGCCCGCTGGTTCTCGGCGAACTCCAGCGCCACCGCCGCCTGGTCCGCGAAGGACGCCAGGAGCGGCACCTGGTCCGCGCCGAACCGCGCGCCGCCCTTGTCCCGCGCGACCAGCAGCACACCGGTCACGGCCGCCCCCGTCCGCAGCGGCACCGCCACGCCGGGGCCGACGTCGGCGGTCACCTCCCCCAGCGTGCCTTCCAGGTCGTCGATGAGCATCGGCGCGGCCGTGCTCAGCACCTGCTCCAGGAACGTCCCCGTCCCCGGGAACGGCCCGCCGACCAGTCCCGCGACCTGGTCACCCACCCCGGCCGCGACCTTCAGCCGCTGCTGCGGCCCGTCCTCGACCAGCACGATCAGCGACGTCGTCGCCTGTGACAGCTCGCGGATGCGCTGGGCGATCAGGCGCAGCGCGTCGTCCCTCGACGCGCCGCCGAGCAGCTCGGAGTTGACCTCGGCGGTGGCCTCCAGCCACCGCTCGCGCAACCGCGTCCGCTCGAACAGGCGGGCGTTCTCCACCGCCACGCCCGCCGCCGCGGCCAGCGCGGTCAGCACCACCTCGTCGTCGGCGGTGAAATCCCCACCGTCGATCTTCTCGGTCATGTAGAGGTTGCCGAACACCTCGTCGCGGACCCGCACCGGCACGCCCAGGAAGCTGTGCATCGGCGGGTGGTTGGCGGGGAAGCCCACCGACGCCGGGTGCTCGGAGAGGTCGTGCAGCCGGATCGCCCGCGGGTCCTTGATCAGCAGTCCGAGCAGGCCCTTGCCCTCCGGCAGGTGCCCCATCCGCGACCGGGCCTCCGGGTCGATGCCGACGTAGACGAACTCCGACAGGTTCTCGCGGGTGCCCAGCACCCCCAGCGCGCCGTAGCGGGCACCCACCAGCCCGACCGCCGCCTGCACGATCCGCTGCAACGTCGAGTCCAGCTCCACCCCGGCACCGACCGCCAGCACCGCGTCCAGCAGGCCCTGCATCTTGTCCCGGGTCGACCCGATCTCCGTCAACCGCTCGCGCATCTCGTCGAGCAGCTCGTCCAAGCGCAGGCCGCCGAGCAGGCGGTGCGGCAGTTCGTGGTTCGAATCGACCATGGCCACAAGATTCCACGACACGGGCACGGTGGCCAAGGGGGTCACGACCGTGTCGGGGTCATCACCTCGTGCCGCGACAGCCCGCCCCGACGTCCCTGCCGATTGAGGCCTTTCGTCCGTGTGCCGTCCGGTTCACGGTCCGGACAGTGGAGGTGTTGGTTCGATCGGGTGATGTGGTTGGGGTGAACGTGATGGACGAGGTCTTCGGACTGACACCGGACGAGGTCGAAGGCGTGCTGCGCACGGCGGCGGCGGCGCCGTCCGTGCACAACACCCAACCCTGGCGGTTCCGCCTGCACCACGACCGCATCGAACTGCACCCGGACCTCGAACGCGCGCTGCCCGCGACCGACCCCGACCAGCGCGAACTGCGCCTGGCCTGCGGCGCCGCCCTGTTCAACCTCCGCCTGGGCCTGCGCGCCCGCGGCATCCGCCCCCTCGTCACCCTGCTCCCGGGAGCCGACGCCCCCGGCGCGCTGGCCGTCGTCCGCTGGGGCGGACACCGCGACGTCGACGACGAGACGCGCGCACTCATCCGCGCCGTGCCCCGGCGCCGCTCCAACCGCAAGCCCTTCCACCACGCACCGGTCCCCGTCGCGCACCGCCACGCCCTCGTCCGCGCCGCCGAACGCGAACGCTCCTGGCTGCACGTCGTCACCGACCGCGCCGAACGCGCCCACCTCCAGGGCCTCGTCGCCGAAGCCCACCGGCTCCAGGCCCGCGACCCCGCCATCCGCGCCGAACTCACCGCCCGCACCGGCCCCCGCACCACCGACGGCATCCCCCCGGCCTCCGCCGGCATCCGCCCCGAACCACAGGACGAATGGGCGCTGCGCGACTTCCACGCCACCCCGCGCACCCCCGGCAAGGACTACGAGCCCGACCCCCTCCTCACCGTCCTGTGCTCCTTCCACGACGGGCCGCTGCACGACCTGCACGCCGGCCAGGCGCTCCAACGAGTCCTGCTCACCGCCACCACCCTCGGCCTGTCCGCCTCCTTCCTCTCCCAACCCACCGAAGTCCCCCACCTGCGCCACCGACTCCGCCGCGCACTCGGCGGACACCTCACACCCCAGACCGTCCTCCGCATCGGCTACGGGACCCACGTCCCGGCCACCCCGCGCCGCGACGTCACCGACCTGCTCCTCGAACCCTGCTCGTCCCGGTCCTGAGCGTCCCCGTCGCCGTGGCGCGAATCCGTCGCCACGTGGCGATCCAGCCACTCCCCTGGCCGCTGCCACCGTCCATAGCATCGGGGCATGGACGACACTTCCGCCGAAGACGGCGTGGGAATCCGGCCGGACACCGGCGGGCACATCGGACGGCGGGCGCTGCTGGAGTCGGGCGCACGCCTCGCGGTCGGAGCGGGCGTGCTCGGCACGGCCGCGGCGACGCGGGGCGGTACCGCCGCGGCCTCGGCCCCCAAGGCCCGCCACCCCGCCACCGGGCTCCGGCTCCCGGACACGGCCCTGGCCCGCCAGGCGATGCGGTTCGCCCGGGACGAATCCTCGGCGGTCCTGTTCAACCACGTCATGCGGTCCTACCACTTCGGCGTCCTGCTGCTGGAACGCGCCGGCGCCCGCTACGACCGCGAACTGCTGTTCATCGGCAGCGTGCTGCACGACCTCGGCCTCGTCGAGCGCTTCAGCACCCCGACGGAGCGCTTCGAACTGGACGGCGCCGACGCCGCCCGCCGCTTCCTGCGGGAACGCGGCATGGCGGCCGATCGCGTCGACGTGGTGTGGGACGCGATCGCGCTGCACACCAACGCCACCATCGCGGCCCGCAAGCGCCCGGAGATCGCCGCGGTGGCCGCCGGCGCCGGGGTCGACGTCGGTGGACGCGGACTGGAGGCGCTGGACCCCGACGACGTGGCCGCGGTGGTCGCCGCCCACCCGCGGACGGGGTTCAAGCGCGACACCGTCGACACGATGGTCGACCAGTGCCGCCGCAAGCCCACGGCGTACTTCACGCACCCGTTCGCGGAGGTGGGTCGCCGCCACATCCCGGGCTTCGCGGTGCCGACGGTCGAGGACGTGGTGCTCGCGGCGCCGTTCCCCGACTGATCGCCGTCGCGCGGGCGCGGAGGACCCATCCGGCTCTCCCGGGCCACCTGACCGGGTATAGCGTTGTCGGAGCACCCCGGTCGGTCGGTGCCGACATTCCCGATCGGCGATTCGCGCGCACGCGGGCGGGACTCCGCGACCGGTGACGCGTTCGGTGTTCGTGGCCGCACTTCCGAACCGGCGAGGAGGTCCCACCCGTGATCAGGAGAATGCGCGACAGAGCCCTGGTGACCACGGGGGTGGTCCTGGTCAGCCTCCTCGTGTCCACTCCCGACGCCGGCGCGGGCGGGAACTGCTACAACTACGGGACCCCCGGCTACGGGCAGGTGTTCACCGACATCTCCTATCAGGGCGACTGCTTCGAGTGGCCACTGCACTGGGGAACCGTGTACTTCCCCGACTACATGAAGGACAAGGCTTCCTCGTTCAGGAGTTGGTCCGGCTACCCGGGCAGGAGCCTGGTGCTGCGCGATTCGCAGTACCCCTCGTCCGGGGAGTACATCTGGCCCAACGAGTGGAAGCCGAGCCTCCACCACAACGACGCGGCCGACTACGTGGAGTTGTCCGGGTGAACCACGTCGCGGGGTTCGACCTCGTCGCACAGCCGGATCGGACGACGGGTGGCGGGGGTCAAGCGGGTCGGGTGAGCAGGCGGACCTGTCGCTCGACGTCGGCGGGCAGCAGGCGCCGTTGCCCGAGCACAGCGGGCAGCTTCAACGCCGCCGCCCCCAGCGCCGCCCACGCGACCCCGTCCCCCGCTCCGCGCCTGGCCAACGCCACCGCCTCGGCCAGCCCCACCCCGACCGGTCGGCGCAGCCAGGTGGTGAGCAGGTCGTTGCGCATCTCCGCCCGCCGCCGCGCCGCCGAGGGCCCCCGGCTCGTGGACGGTCGGTGGTGGGCCACCAACTCGTCGACGTAGCAGCACGCCCACCCCGCCGCGGCCATGTCCCACGAGAACAGCCGCTCCTCGCCGGGGAAGAACAGCACCGGGTTGAAGCCCCCCACCCGGAGGAACGCCTCCCTGCGCACGATCGAGGCGCAGCAGATGAACCCCAGCACGCGCGGGCCGGGCAGGTCGTCGCCGCGGCCCAGCGGGGAGGAGGCCATCTCCGCGCACACGGGGTCCTCCCGGCCCTCGGGTTCGACCACGACCCGCGCGGCGACCAGCCCCAGTCCGGGGTGCCCGCGGAACAGCTCCTCGGCCCTGTCCAGCGCGCCCGGCGCCCACCAGGAGTCGTCGTCGCAGAACGCCACGTACGGGGTGTCCGCCGCCCGCACGCCGCGGTTGCGCGCCGACGCGCCGACGTTGTGCCCCAACGCCAGCACCCGGACCTGGGGGAAGTCCCGGCGCACCCGCGCCACCGTGTCGTCGGACGAACCGTTGTCGACCACGATCACCGGCGCCGACAACCGGCGCAAGTGCCCCAACGTGCGCACCAACTCCTCCACGCGATCACGCGTGGCGATCACCACCGTCGTCTCGGTCACCACCGGGTGGTACCCGCGGCGCCCGCGCCCACACGACCGGTCGGTGGCGGACCCCCGGTGCGGCTGGGGCCTCGGCATCGCCCGTGAACCACCCGGACGAACAGGTGAGCCCGTCCGGTCGGGCGCCCGGCGCGGCGCACCCGACGCCCCCGCGGCGACCACGCACCGACGACGCGCAGAAGACGTGATGGGCACGCCGGGCACCCCGCCGATGGGCGCGCCCGCCGAGTGAGCGCGGCCGTGCGCCCCTCGGGTGCCGAGCAGGTCGACCACCCGCTCCGGTCGCCCGCGACGCGACCGGCCGCCCCGGGAGGAGACCGGTGTTCAGCTGGAGCGCGTCTCCCCGCTGCGGTCGTGGTAGGCGGCCCGGACGTCGCCGGTCAGGGCCTGTCGGCCCCGGCGGGCCATGTCCTCCACGGCGTCGACGTCGTACCGGCTCAACGATGAGGACACCTCGGCGGTGATGAGGTCCACCTGGACGTCGACGGCGGCGCGCTGCTCGTCGTCGCGGGTGGCGGTGGCGACGTCGCGCAGCATCCGGAGCAGGGCGTTCAGCACGGTGGGCTCGTGTCGGCCGTACCGGCGGACCTGACCGCACACGAGGTCCAGGTAGTAGGTGATGTCCCGGTCGGGGACCACGAGCCGCCCCACGCCCCGGTGGTCCTCGTGGAGGGTGCCGCCGAGCCGCCTGCCGGCGACCTTCACCGCCAGGTCGGAGAGGTGCCCGACGGCGTGGATGGCGGTGACCGGGTCGTTGATGCCCGGCGACAGCGCCTTGACCGCGATGTCGACGAGCTGCCGGAACCCGAACGCCGCGTCCTGCTCCATCGTGCGCTCGTAGTCGAGCACGACGCCCTCCCGCACGCCGGCCTCCACGTCCGCGAGCTCGACGGGACCCCCCTCGCGGCTCCAGGCGGACGCGAGCGGTGTGCCGCGCACGACGTGGTCGCCGGGACGCACGTCGAGTCGGATCAGGACGTCCGACGCCGCGGCGGTGCGGAGCAGGCGGTCCACGTCCACGAACCTCACGAAGCCACTGGAAACGGCGCACACCGACCCGCCCTCGCCGTCGACGTCCAACTCCTCGGGCGAGCGGGGACGAGAGTCGCCGTACCGGGGGCAGAACTCCTCGATCGCCCGGTCGGTCTCGTCGTGGACGGCCCGCATCATCGTGTCGACGCGCAGCACGCGTGCGATGTGGGCGATGAAGCCCAGGATGGCGGCCAGGACCGCCAGGCTCGCGCCGAACGCGATCAACAGCGTCAAGTCCGGGACCGAGCCGTCGTGCCCGACGTGGCGCAGTGCCGTGACGGCGAACACGAAGGCGGCCACCAGGACGGCGAGCACCGCCTTGAACACGCGGTCGTGCGTGAACTCGCGCAGCAGGCGGGGCGAGAACTGCTGGGAGGCCAACTGCAGGGCGACGATGATCAGCGTGAACGTCAGGCCGGTGACCGTGATCACCGAGGTGGCCAGGGCTTGCAGGAAGGCTGTCGCGGAGTCCAGGCCGCCGGGCCACCCGAGCCAGGCGAGCGGGTGTGGCCGGTCCAGGCGCACGGGCACCGACACCAGCGCGCCGACGAGGCCCACGACGCCACCGACACCGGGCCACAGCCACAGCGGCGTCCTCGACCGTTCCGCGTTGCGCTGCTCGGCGCTGTTCGTGGACGTGCTGTCAGCTACCCGAAGCGGGAACACCTACGCCACCGGCCCGCCCGAGACACGGCCGGCACCGCCGCGGAGGTGTCCCTTGGTGGACGACGACGACGGCGTGTGCCACTGTGGAGGGTGCAGCGAGCGGAAGACAGTCCGCTCGCCCCTGGTCGTGCCCAGTGGCATCGCGGCTGGGCGTCGTCACCCGCCGAGGTCCCCCACCGCACGTCCAGGTTCGGCGCGGTCGGGAGGAGACGGCATGACCGCTGGTCACACGCTCGACGACATCAGCGCCGATCCCGTCTTCCGCGCCACGGCGGCGCCGTACCTGATCCTCGACCCCGACCTGCGCATCCGCGCCGCCAACCCCGCCTACCAGAAGGCCACCCTCACCACCGAGGACGACCTGCGGGGCGCCCACCTCTTCGACGCCTTCCCCGACGACCCGGGCAACCCGCACGCCGACGGCCAGGTCAACCTGGGCGCGTCCCTCCAGCGGGTCCTCAGCCGCGCGCAACCGCACCACATGGGCATCCAGCGCTACGACGTGCCCCACCCCGAGGACCGCACCCGCTTCGTCAAGAGGGCGTGGAGCCCGCTGAACACGCCGATCCTCGACGACCGCCGCGTGATCGGCATCATCCACCACGTCGAGGACATCACCGACCTCTGCACGGCCCTGGAACCGGACACCCCCGACCTCCGGCGGTGGCAGGACCCGCGGCGACTGGGCGAGCTGACCGCGACCCTGTCCCGGCTGCGACGGGACCACCACGCCGTGGTCGGCGAGAACCGCCAGCTCCACCAGGCCCTCCACCGCCGCGGCGTCATCGAACAGGCCAAGGGCATCCTCATGGGCACCCGCCTCTGCACCCCGGACCAGGCGTTCACCATCCTGGTCCGGCTGTCCCAGGACACCAACACCAAGCTCTACGACGTCGCCCAGGCCCTGATCGACGACACCCTCGGCCGAAGGCGCCCGCCGACCCCCGGCCCGCGAGGGCGGGACGAGCACGTGCCGGCGGACCCGCCCGACGACCCGGCGGCCGACGGCTGAGAGCCGTGCCTCCGCGCCGCGGGCCGGCTCAGGGGACGTGGCGCTCGGGCCGAGGTGGGACGCGCAGGGCGAGCAGGGCTGTGTCGTCGTCGGGGTGGTCGTGGTTGTGCTCGGCGATGACCCGACCGATGTGGGTGACGACCTGCCGGGCGGTCATGTCGTGGCAGTCGGCCAGGACCAGGGCCAGGCCCTCCTCGGTCAACTGGGGACGTTCGGCGTCGGGGGTGCTCGCGGGTGGGCGGGCTTCGGTGGCGCCGTCGGTGTAGAGCAGCAGGGAGTCGCCGGGGGCGAGGCGGAAGCGGACGTCGGTGAGGGTGACGTCGCGGACGATGCCCAGCAGGGTGCCGGCGCGGCCGACGGGGATGACGCGGCCGTCGGCGCGGCGGATCAGCGCGGGCGGGTGCCCGGCCAGGCAGAGGCGACCGGCGACGCCGCCGCGGGTGGTGCGGAAGGTCGCGTGGACGGCGGTGAGGAACCGGGGGCTGTGCTGGTCGAGCATGGCGGTGTTCAGGCGGGTGAGGACGGTCGCCGGGGACAGGGTGCGGGTGGCCTCGGCGCGCAGGGTGTAGCGGGCCAGGGCGGTGACCTTGGCGGCCTCGGTGCCGTGCCCGCACACGTCGCCCAGCACCGTGCACCACCACTGGGCGGTGGCCTGGAACAGGTCGTAGAAGTCCCCGACGACCCGGTCGCCTTCCGCGGGGAGGTAGGAGGCCGCGGTCTCCAGCCCGGGCACCGGGGTCAGGGTCGGGGGCAGCAGGCTGTCCTGGAGGCTGCGGGCCAGCTCGGTGGAGGTGCTCAGGGCGGTGCGGGCGGTGGCCAGCGCCGCGCGCGAGGTGGTCAGCGAGTGGCGCAGGTTCAGCTCGTTGGACACCGCGCGGGCGAGGGTGGCGAGGGCCCTGAGCTCGTCCGGCAGCCACCGGTGCGGGGCGTCGTCGACCACGCACATGCTGCCCAGGACCTCGCCGCCCGGACCGAGGACGGGGTAGCCGGCCCACGCGCCGACGTCCACCGGCGCCACGGAGGGGTGGTCGCGGGTGCGGGGATCGGTGGCGGCGTCGTCGACCACGAACGGCTCGCCCTCCAGACCGACCAGGAAGTAGCAGAAGCTCCGACGCACCGGGGCCTGCCTCGTGGCCGGGTCGTCGGGACCGACGCGGGACTTCCAGAACGAGCGCTGGTCGTCGACCAGCGTGATGAACGCCCGGGTGCACCCGGTGGCCGCCGCAGCGAGCCGGGCCAGGTCGTCGAACGCCTCCTCCGGCCCGGTGTCGAGCAGTCCCGTGGCCCGCACCGCCGCCAGCCGCGCCGGGTCCGACAGCCCGGCGGGCAAACCGTCCTCCCGCAGACCGCCGGGAAAGACCACACCGTTCACCGACGTCACGACGGACCCCTTTGCGACAACTCCCCGGTCACCCGACCGAGGGTGCCGTCGTCGACCCGTGGACCGCCCGACGCGTACACAGCGTAGTCCGCCGTGGCGATACCGCCGTCCGTCGCCCGATCGGCCGCGGTGCTCGTGCGGTGACCGCGTCGGGCCGTGGCCGCGGACGGGTGATGGCGAGGTCGCGCCGGCGGTGGGCCGACGCCGGCGGGACGGCGCCCCGCGCCGCCGTCAGCGGTGGGCGTGGGCGCGGATCGCGGCGGCGATGTCGGGCAGGGCCAGCACGTCGTGCACCAGGCCGGTGTCGATCGCGGAGCCGGGCATCCCGAAGTAGGCGGAGGTGATCTCGTCCTGGGCGAAGACGGTGCCGCCGCAGTGGACGACGGCTCGGACGCCCGCCTGGGCGTCCGAGCCCTTGCCGGTGAGCACGACCGCGAGGACGCGGGGACCGCACATGACGGCGAGGGTGGCCAGCAGCAGGTCGGCCGAGGGGCGGGACGGGGGCAGCGCCCCGGTGTCGAGCAGCCCGATGCGGGCCTGGGAGGTGACGATCAGGTGCCGGGCCGTGGGCACGACCAGCGCCGTGCCCACCACGAGCTCGTCGCCGTCGACGGCCGCGCGCACCCGCAACGCGGTGCGCTGCGCCAGGATCTCCGCCAGGAGGCTGACGCGATCGGGACTCACGTGCTGGGCGACGACCACCGCCGCGGGCAGGTCCGCGGGCAGCCGGGCCAGGACCCGGGTCAGGGCGTCCAGGCCTCCGGCGGAGGCCACCAGCGCCACGACCGGGAACCGCAGCACGCCCGGACGCGGCGAGGTCGCCACCGACCGGCTCGTCCACGATGCCGCTCCTCCCGCGTCCGGGCGGCGACCGCGGATCGGCCGACGCGGGACCGGCGCGTCCCGGCACGGGGTAGGGAACGTCCCCGGGTGTCCGACCACCGATCGACCGGGCGATCGACCGGGCGACCTCCGCCCGGCTCCGGCGGCACGTCGTCCGCACCACGCCCGATCCGAGGCGCGGCCATCGCCGGAGGACGCCGGCTGCACGTAGGCTGAGGACCACTCACAGTGGTTCTCACCGACTGTGATCCCCTGGGGCGCCTCGCTCCGCCCCGGACGGGTGAAGTCGATCAGGGACTGCTCTCAGGAAGACGGTGGGACGTGGCGGTCAGCCGGAAGCACCACGGGATCGAGCCCGCCCCCGCCGGACCCGACCGGCCCGGCGAACTGGCCCTGCGGCTGGGCGACCTGGCGCTCTACCTGCAGGACCAGGACAGCGTCGAGGCCACGCTCCAGGGCATCGTCGACGCCGCGGTGCAGACCGTGCCCGGGGCCCAGTACGCGGGGCTGTCGGTCGTGCGCAAGCGCACCACGATGAGCACCCCCGTCGCCTCCGACCGCCTGGTCGACCTGGTCGACCAGGCGCAGGTCGCGTTCGGGCAGGGGCCGTGCGTGGACGTGCTGTACGAGAAGCGCACCGTGTGGCTGCGCGACACGAGCCGGGAGCGCCGGTGGCCGCGCTTCACCGCCCGCGCCGCCGAACTCGGCGTGCGCAGCATGCTGTCGTTCCAGCTCTACGTCATCAACGACGACCTGGGCGCCCTCAACCTGTACTCGCGCCACGTCGACGCCTTCACCGAGCAGTCCGAACAGGTGGGGCTGCTGTTCGCCACGCACGCCGCGGTGGCGATGGCCGACGCGCAGAAGATCGCCCACCTGGCCCACACCGTGGACAACCGCGACCTGATCGGCCAGGCCAAGGGCATCCTCATGGAACGCCACAAGCTCACCGGCGACCGGGCGTTCAACCTGCTGGTGCGGGCCAGCCAGCACACCAACACCAAGCTCACCGACGTCGCCCAGCACCTCGTGCGCAACGGCGAGCTCGTCGAACCCGGCACTCCGGCGAGCACGGAGCCGGACGTCGTCACGCGGTAGGCCGCGGCGACGGCACCCGCACCGGGCGCACGCACCGGACACCCGGAGTTCGCGCTTCCCGGACGTGCCGGCCGCCTCCGCCCCGGCGGGTGGGGCCGAACGCTGCCGTGCCGATCGGGAGCTGCTTCGATCAACGCCGTGGACCACGACCTGACCGCCCCCGCAGCCGGGCCGCCGACACCCCCGCCCGGCCTGGTCGCCTTCGGTCACAGCACCGCGGACCGGGATGCGCTGGCGGAACTCCTCCGGGGTGCCGGCGTCACCGCCGTCGTGGACGTCAGGACGGCTCCGGGCAGCCGCCGCGACCCCGACCTGGCACGACAGCGGTTGGCCGGGTGGCTGCCCGACGAGGGCATCGCCTACCGCTGGGAACAGCGCCTGGGCGGCTTCCGCAAGGCGCCGCCGGACTCGCCCGACACGGTCTGGCGCAACGCGTCGTTCCGCGGCTACGCCGCGCACACCCGCGACCCGGGGTTCGTCACCGCGATGGACGTCCTCCTGGACCAGGCGGGCGAGGAGCGCACCGCGGTGATGTGCAGCGAAGCGGTGTGGTGGCGGTGCCACCGACGCCTGATCGCCGACTTCGCCGTCCTGGCGCGCGGCGTGCCCGTCCTCCACCTGATGCACGACGGACGCCTCACGGCGCACACCCCGACGCCGGGCGTGCGCCTGCGCGACGACGGCCTGCTCGTGTACGACGCGTGAGGCCAGGTCCTCGACGCGAGGCCCTACCCGCCGTCCGGCGGGCCGTCGAGCAGGGCGCCCAGGGCGCGCGCACGGACGTCGCCGAACCGCTCGAAGACCGCCAGGGCCTCCTGTCGGCACCCGACCGCCCGCGGCGCGTCGCCGAGGTGGCCCAGCGACGTGGCCAGGGTGTCGAGGACTGCGGCGCGGTGACGCGGGTCGCCGCGCAGCGATTCCCCGGCCAGGGCCCGTTCGCACAGCGCGACCGCCTCCGCGTGCGCGCCGGTGCTCTGCCGCACCTGGGCAAGGCGGTGCACCGCGTAGGACGCGACATCGTCGTCACCGGCGTCCTGGACCAGCGCGAGACCGCGCTCGGCGTGGCGCAGCGCCCGGTCGTGCTCGCCCAGACCGAGGGCCGCGCCGCTGAGGTTGTACTCGATGAACCCCTCCAGGCGCCCACCGTGGGCGCCGGCGCTCAGCGGCAGCGCCGCCAGCAGGTGCTCCCGCGCCTCGGCGAACCCGCCCCGCTCGACGCACACCCAGCCGAGGTTGGCCAGCACCTCCGCCCTCAGGTGCGGGTCGTCGAGTTCGGTGGCCGGCAGCAGCGCCGCCCGGCAGATCTCCTCCGCCTCCCGCAGGCGCCCGTTGCCCTGGTGGGCGTGCGCCAACCGCTGCAACAGGCCGCACTCGACCGCCCGGTCACCGGTGGCGCGGGCGGCGGCCAGGCCGAGGTCGCAGACCTCGAAGGCGTCGTCCCAGTGCCCCCGCAGGTAGAGGGCGCTCGCGGCGATCGTCGCCAGCAGGACGGTCAGCCGGGGCAGGCCGTGACGTGCGGTGGCGCGGGTGGCGTCGGTGACGTTGGTCCACTCCGACTCCGCCCACGCCCACGCCCCGGCGGCGTCGGCGAAGTCGATCCCCGGCTCGGCGTTCAGGTCCACGTCGGCGCCGATGTGCCGGTCGACCGAGTGGGGGAGGACGGCCCGGTAGGCGGCGCGGGCGTGGTGCGCGTACCACTCCAGCAGGTTCCGGCGGGCGCGCTCGCGCTCGTGCGGGCCGTCGTCGCGCTCCGCGCGGTCGGCGGCGTAGGCGTGCAGCAGGTCGTGGAAGCGGTAGCGGTCGCGCGCGACCCGCTCGACCAGGTGGCTGTCGGCCAGGGTGTCGAGCACCCGGCGGGCGTCCGCCAGTGGCAGGCCTGATGCCGCCGCGGCGGCGTGCGCGCCGAACTCGGGCCCCGGGTGCAGCCCCAGCCGCCGCAGCACCAGGGCCTGCTCACCGGTGAGCCGCCGATAGGAGCAGTCGAACACGGCGAGCACCGCGCCGCGCGCGTCGGCCGGGACGCTCAGCACCTCCCACCGGTCCCGTCCCAGCTCGGCCACCAGTTCCGCGACCGTGAGGTAGGGGTGGATCACCGCGCGGCCCGCGGCGACCCGCAGCGCCAGCGGCAGCCGCGCGCAGGCCCGGATCAGCCCGGTCACCGCCTCCGGCTCGGCGTCCACCCGGCGTGCCCCGAGGATCGCGCGCACCAGCTCCAGCGACTCGCGCTCGGTGCACAGGTCCAGCGGCACGCGAGTCGCGCCCTCGCCGACCACCAGCCCCGCCAGGCCGCCCCGGCTGGTCACCACCACCGCGCACCCGGCCGCGCCGGGCAGCAGAGGACGCACCTGCTCGACGCCGTCGGCGTCGTCCAGCACGATCAGCACCCGTCGCCCGGCCAGCACCGACCGGTACAACCCCGCGCGCGCCTCCGGCTCGGCGGGCACCCACTCCGGCGGCACTCCCAGCGCACCCAGGAACCCGCCGAGCACGTCGCCCGGGGCGGCCGGGCCTCCCGGACCACCCGGGTGGTGGGCGCGCAGGTCCGCGTACAGCGTGCCGCCGGTGAAGAGGTGCTGGACCCGGTGCGCCCACCGCACCGCCAACGCGGTCTTCCCCACCCCGGCCGGGCCGTCGACCACCGCGAGCACCACCGAGTTCGAGCCCGCACCCGCCTCCGCGCCCGGCACCAGGGCGTCGAGCGCGGCCAGGTGCCCGACCCTGCCGGTGAAGTCCCGCACCACCAGGGGCAACTGCCGGGGCACCGGGTGCCGCTCCGCCGGACCACGCCCGGCCAGTGAGACGTGCCCGATCGACCCCGCCTGCAGGACGTGCCCCGCCACCGGGCCGCCGGCCTCGTTCCACACCAGGTCATCCTGCCGTCCCGGAGGACGCGCGCCCCCGTCCGGACAGCCGACACCACCCTCACGGAGCAGCAGCCACGACACCCGCACTCGTGGCGTCCGACAACCCCACCAGGGGATGTGCGTCCCCCGTACGGGCTCAATCGCTTCCCTGATCACGGGAGGTGCGGGCTACTGGAGTCGCGATACGACTCTGGGGATCAGGTGATTTCGCCGTGTTCGACGCCACCGGGTTCTGCCGTTCCTCCGTCCCGAACCCTCGCCCCGGCCCGCTGGGGCACCTCGTCCGCCGGCAGTTCGTCGCCCTGTTCGAGGCGGTGGGGCTGACGGGTCGGCGGGCGGAGTCGGCGCACCTCGGGGACGCGCTGCTCGGGCCTTCCGCCGCACTTCCGGCCGGCGGGGCCGGAGGGTGGTGCTCGGACGTGTCCGACGACCACTCCCCCGTCGAGTACTCGATCTCGTTCGAGGTGGGCCGAGCGCCGCAGCTGCGGCTGCTGGCCGAGCCGAACGGGTCGACGCCGGGAGTGCGCGACAACGCGGCGGTCGGCCGACGGGTGCTGCGCGGGCTGGCGGAGCGCCACGGCTTCGACCTGCGGCGGTTCGCCCTGGTCGAGGACCTGTTCCTGCCCGACCGGCCGCAGGGCGCGTTCGGGTTGTGGTGCGCGGTCGTGCTGACCGCGCACCACGAGCCGTCGTTCAAGGTCTACTTGGACCCGGGCGCGCAGGGGTGCGGGCGCGCCGCGGAGCTCGTCGAGGAGGGGTTGACCCGGTTGGGCTTCCACCGCGCCCGCCGACTGGTCGGCGACGCGGTGCTCGCCGGTGGTCGGCCGATGTACTTCGCGCTGGACCTCGGGCGGTGGCCCCGGCCGCGGGTGAAGGTCTACTTCGCCCACGACGGCGGCGGGCCCGAGGACGCGGCGCGGGCGGCGGGAGCGGTCCCCGGGACCTCCGCAGCGGCGGTCGAGGAGTTCTGCCGCGCCGTCGCCGGGGCGGGGCCCCTCACGGCGCGGCCCCTGGTCTCGTGCTACTCGCTGGTCGACGTCGACCGGGACCGGCCCGGCGGCTACACCGTGCACGTCCCGGTCCGGGACTACGTCGAGCACGACGGGGAGGCGCGCGCCCGCGCGGTCGCGGTGATGCGCCGCCAGGGGCACGACCCGGCGGTGCTGGACCGGGCGCTGGCCGCGGTGACGGGACGCCGGTTGGACGCGGGGGTGGGGCTGATCTCCTACCTGTCGCAGGTGTTCACGCCCCGCGCCGAGCGGCTGACCGCGTACCTGTCCGCGGAGGCCAACTCGGTGCGACCGCCCCGAACCCTCGTGTCCGACACGGCACCGGGCCGGTGAGCGGCGTGGACGAAGCGCCGATGATGGAACCGTTCCGCGCCAAGGTCGTGGAACCGATCCCCTTCACCACGCGCGCCCAGCGCGAGCAGGCCTTGCGGCGGGCGCACCACAACCTGTTCAACCTGCGGGCCGACGAGGTGACCATCGACCTGCTGACCGACTCGGGCACGGGGGCGCTGTCCGCCGCGCAGATGGCCGCGGCGATGCTGGGTGACGAGAGCTACGCCGGAGCCCGCTCGTTCCACCGGTTCCGGGACGTCGTCGGGAACCTGACCTCCTACCCGCACGTCCTGCCGGTGCACCAGGGGCGGGCCGCCGAGCGCATCCTGTTCTCCGCCCTGCTGCGACCGGGGTTGATCACCCTGGGGAACACGCACTTCGACACCACCCGCGCCAACGTCGAACTCGTCGGCGGACGGGCCCTCGACCTGCCGTGCCCGGAGGCGGCGGACCTCGACAGCCCTCACCCGTTCAAGGGCGACATCGACCTGGAAGCGCTGCACCGGGCCCTCACCGGCCCGGACGCACCGCGGGTGGCCGCGGTCGTCATGACGCTCACCAGCAACGGCATGGGCGGACAGCCCGTGTCGATGGCCAACCTCACCGAAACCGCCCGGCTGTGCCGCGCGCACGGGGTGCCGCTGTTCCTGGACGCGGCGCGCTTCGCGGAGAACGCCTGGCTGGTGACCAGGAACGAGCCCGGCTACCGGAACCGCAGCCCGCGCGAGGTGGCCGAGGAGGCGTTCCGGCTCGCCGACGGCTGCACGGCCAGCATGAAGAAAGACGGCCTGGTCAACACCGGCGGCTTCCTGGGCCTGCGCGACCCCGACCTGGCCCAGCGGTGCGAACTGCTGCTCGTCGCCACCGAGGGCTTCCCCACGTACGGCGGCCTGGCGGGCCGCGACCTGGACATGCTCGCGCAGGGACTGCTGGAGGTCACCGACCCCGACTACCTGCGGGCCAGGGCCGGTGCCACGGCCTACCTGGCCCAACTGGCACGGGCGGCCGGGGTCGCGGTGGTGGAGCCGCCAGGCGTGCACGCGGTCTACCTCGACGCCGGCCGACTCCTGCCGCACATCCCCCCGCACCGCTTCCCCGGGCACGCGCTGACCTGCGCGCTGTACCTGGAGGGAGGTGTCCGCGGCGTGGAATGCGGCTCCCTCTACCTGGGCAAGGAGGACGCGCACGGCAACCCCGTGGTCAGCGCCCCGTGGGAACTGGTCCGGCTGGCCATCCCGCGCCGGGTCTACAGCCAGAGCCACCTGGAGCACGTCGGCCGGACCCTGGCACGGATCGCCCGGCACGCCGACCGACTGCCCGGCTACCGGATCACCGCGCAGGCCCCTCTGCTGAGGCACTTCAGGAGTGAACTGGCACCCGTGCCGCTCCACGAGGACGAGCACCGGTCGACGGCCGTCACCACCACGCCGAGTCCGGAGCCGCACCCGCCGGTGGCGGTTCCTCCCCGCGGCGCGTTAGCCGCACACCTCTGAACGACGCGCCGGACGGCGACCGCCTCCCCCCGGGGCGGTCGGACGAGCCGGCGCCGACCGAGCGCGACCGCCCTCGCGCCTCCGCGAAACCTGGTGGCGGCCCGCTGCGGCCACTGCTACCTTTCCGGCGGCCGTGCTGGAGAACGAGGAGGTGATACCCGTGAACGTATCGACATGGGTGCTCTCCTCCGGGATCACGGTCGGGCGATAGGTCGTCCGGGAGCGCCGTTCACGAGCACTCCCGGAAGGCACTGCCATGCGATTCACCTCTGAACAACGCCTCGACGACGGCGTCCTCGAACGCGGGTTCACGCTCGGCGACATCCCCGGCATCCTGTGGACGCCCGCGGCCGCGTCCGCACCGGCCCCGCTGATCCTGCTCGGCCACCCCGGCGGACTGCACAGGATGTACCCCCGCTTGGCGACCCGTGCCCGGCACGCCGCGGCGGAGGGCTTCGCCGCCGCCACCATCGAGCTCCCCGGAGGTGGTGACCGACCGCGTTTCACCGCCGTCGAGGATGCCCGCGCCGACCTGCTCCGGGCGCTGGAGGCCGGTGGGCCGGTCGACGACGGGATCGTCGACCGGCTCGTCCTCCCGCTGGTCGACGAGGCGGTCCCGGAATTGCGGGACACCCTGGACGCCCTCCTCCCGCTGCCCGGGCTCGGCGGCCCGGTCGGCTACTCGGGAGGGGTGATCGCCATCGGCGTCCGGCTGGCGGTGGTCGAGCCGCGCATCTCGGCCGCCCTCCTGTTCGCCGGGAGCTTCGTGCCCCGCGCCACGTTCGAGGAGGCCCGGCGGGTCACCATCCCGCTCCAGGTCCTGTTGCAGTGGGACGACGAGGGAAATGACCGGCAGATGGCACTGGACCTGTTCGACGCCTTCGGTTCCGCGGAGAAGACGCTGCACGCCAACACGGGTGGGCACACCGGCGTCCCGAGGTTCGAGGGGGACGACGGGAACCGGTTCTTCACCCGGCACCTGAGGTAATGCCGGCCGTCACCTCACGCACGACGAAGCCCTTCCGCGCGGCGGAAGGGCTTCGTCCCGTTCGGTGTGCGGGCGCCTCCAGCTCACGACCCGGGGGTCGCGCCGGCCCGGCCGACCTCCGCCGCCGACGGTGCCGCGCCGCAGTTGGGGCGGTGCACCATCCGGTTGAAGCAGCTCGCGAGGTTCCAGTTCGTCGCGAGGAACGAGCCGGCCGGCGGGTTCGGGTGGAAGTAGTCGTTGACGTTGCAGTCCCAGTAGTAGTCCAGGTTCCCGTTCGGGGACGGGCACACGTTCGTGCGGTAGTTGCCCGAGCGGGGACCACCGTCCTTGTAGCACATGACGTCCGCGTCGTCGTTGCAGTGACCGGCGCCCGAGCCGTTGGGCGAGTTCGGCAGCACGGCGCCCATCGAGTGCCCCTGCTCGTGCAGCATGTAGGTGAAGGGGCACCGACCGTAGACCACCGCGATGCCGGGCGCGTTGTTCACGCCGTTCTCCACGCCGGGCCGCGTGTCACCGCTGCCGTAGGCGACACCGCCGCCGCAGCCACCGTCCCCCCAGTACACGACGTTGTCCTGCCCGGTGACCCGCTGCCCCTGGCGCGCGACCTCCTGGTCGATGGCGCCGAGGTCGCCGTTGTCGTGACCGCTGCGCAGGACCCGGACGGCGGGCTGCCCCCCGGAGTCGCACGCGACGCGCAGCGACAG
The DNA here is from genome assembly GCF_031455225.1 of Saccharothrix longispora. Classification (GTDB taxonomy): domain Bacteria; phylum Actinomycetota; class Actinomycetes; order Mycobacteriales; family Pseudonocardiaceae; genus Actinosynnema; species Actinosynnema longispora. The sequence continues at coordinate 1,096,703 of NZ_JAVDSG010000001.1, read as the reverse complement.
GTCCCCGCCGTACTGCGCGGCGCGGTTCGACACCATGTCGTTCGACTGGAGGAAGTGCTGCCTGATCAGCGGGACCATCGTCGCCGCCGCGTCGGGCGCGCCGGCGGGGATCATGTAGACGAGCTGGATGCGGTACGAGTCCGAGGCGCAGTGATGCGAACGCGCGGCCGGGGACGGGGTCGGCGACGAGGTCACCACGTCCCGAACGCCCTTGTGCCCGGGGAGCGGGGCGTCGAAGTGGGTCACCTGGTCGCCGTACGCCGTGCGGAGCTTGAAGAGGCCGTCGCCCATCGCGCACGCGCGATCGCCCAGTCCGGCCACGGGCGCGAACTCGTCCGCACGTCGACAACGCTCCGCGGTCGACGTCGACCGCGGCTGCCCGTGCGCGTGGGTGGCCACGCCGGCGGTGTGGTCGCCGGTGTGGCCGTCGGGGGCGTGGCCGGGGTCGGCGACGACGGCGGTGGCGGGAACCGGGGTGCTCGCGGTGGCCGCGCCGGGCAAGGCCAGGACGGACGCGATGAGCACGCCGGAGGCGATCACCGCGAGGGGATTCCGGAGAGGCACTCGAACCTCCTGGGGTCGGACGGGGTTGCGGGTTGGGCGAGCGGGACGGCGACGGACGCGCGGTCACGAGGAGCGCGCGGTGACCGGCCGGAAAGCGAGGGCTCGGTCCGGCGGGCGGAACCGGCTCGGGTGGTGCGCCACGTCTCGAAAGACCGCAGCTCGAAGGGCCGCGGCTCGGAGGACCGCGGCACACCACCCGGTGCTCAGTGCGGGAAGCCGCCGCACCACCGGTTCACCGGGCCGTCGACACCCGCGCCGAGACCGAGCTGTCCCATCGGCTCCTGCCGCATGTCGAACACCGCGCCAGGCCACATCACGGGACCGGCGGGCAGGGGTGCCGGTCCCGGCACGACCACTCCGGCGGAACGCGTCATCGATTCCTCACATCCTCGTTCGAGGGCCGGTCGACCTGTCGGGAGGCGGCGGAGGGCGCATCGTCCGAAAAGGACGCATCGACTCCCCTGCCGGTCGGCGACCGGTGGCGAGTGCGCTACTCAGCACTGTGGCAGCCGAAAAAAGTTTCGGCAACGGTATCGATGCCCTCATCGTGGGCAACGCGCTGAACAGGTCTCGCCCACGACGGCGACCGCGCGGACGAGCGTCGTCGAGCGGGCCGACGACCCGGTCGTCCCGGTCGGCCACTCCTACGGCGGCCAGGTCGTCCCCAACGCCGCACCGACCTGCACGTGCTCCGAGCCCTGTTACGCGATCAGTCCGCCACCGACGTGCCCGAGACAGGAACACCCCCGCCGGCGGCCACGCGCTTCCTGCGCGCCCCGCCGGGCCAGGACCGTCGGGACCAGGGCGCTTCCGCACACCGTCCTGGTCTTCCGCCCCGACGCGGTCACCTACCTGGTCCGGGGGGCCACGCGAACCACCCGCTGCCCCCGCCCGGAGCCGTCACCGGGATCGTGGCGCCTTCCGGCATGATGGCCCCATGAACGCCACGGGTGACGACCGGAACCGGCGCGCGGGACGAGAACTCCCGATCATCGCGGGCCTGTTCGTCCTGAGCGGCTTCACGACCTACTTCTTCCTGCTCCCCCTCGGCAACCCGACGCCCGATCCGTCGATCGGCCCGCACATCGCGACGTCGAGGGCGGTCGCCTGCGGCGTCGTGCTGATCGCCCTCACCGTCGGAGGCACCTTCGTCGCCCGCCCGCTCCTCGTGGCACCGGCGGTGGCGCTCTCGTTCACCGCGGTGTGGGCGTGGCTGGCCGCCGCGAGCGACGACTCCGGGCTCTGGCCCATCGGAGCGACGCTCGCGTTGGCCGGGTCGGCCCTCGCGGCGAGCGCCGTCACGGCACTCACCCACACCGTTCTCAGGCGGTCGCGCCGCGGATGAGCCACAACGGCGCCGGACCCGCAGCGGTGAGCACACCCGTCGGTGAGGCGCCCCCACCGCTCGTCGCGTGGCCGAGCACGGTCGGACGCCGCGGCCGTCGAGCCGCGGCGTCCGGTCGTTCCCGAGCGCGTCAGTTGGGGCAGTGGTAGCTGCTGCCGTAGTTCGGCAGCAGGTCGTCACGGACCCAGCCCCGCTTGCCGGTGGTGACGTTCCGCAGGTAGGTCCACGTGTAGCCGTCGTTCGCGCTCGTGTAGCAGTAGTAGTCCAGCCGGTGCGAGGGCTCGATCGTGCCGACCGACGTGCAGGACGTGGACGAGCCGGTGCGGATGCGCGCGCCGGAGGTGCCGCCCGTGATCCCCGAGATCGGGTCGGAGTTCGGCGGCACCACCGAGCTGTTGCAGGCGTAGTGCTGCACCGTCACGCCGTCCCCCTTGGGCATCCCCGCGTGGGCTGGGGCCGCGATCAGCACCGCCGGCAGCGCCACCCCCGCGACGGCCGCCGCCAGCTTCAACATTCCTCTCATGTCCTCCCCCTTCATCGAAGTTCCCCCAGGCAGGAGCGACTTTCCTCCCGACAGGTGAACACCACAAGAGTGTTGCGCCAGAGCGAAAACGTCCGGCCCTCACAGCGCCAAGAGGGGTTCGACCAGGGAGAACACCTTGCCGCACAAGCATTCGTGACCGCTGACCTCGTACGCACGACCGTCATATCGATCGCCGTCCCGCGGTGAGAGGTGGTGCTCGTCGGCCACCGGTTGCGCGACCCGTTCACCCGCAGGTGTTCCACGACCGGGTCAACGCCGTACGGAACCGGACGACGGGGCGGTGTCAGGCCACACGGTGATGCGCCAGCGTTCCAGGCCGTGGATGTCATCCCGGTGGTCGTGGTGGCGAGCGGCGACGGTCTCGTCCCGGCCCCGGCACTCGACGGCGCAGGCGATCCGGCCCGAGGCCGGTGCGGGCACGACCAGGGCCGTGCTTCCTTCGGCGTCGGTCAGGGCGATCCGCCGGGTCGTGCTGGTGAACCAGTACCGGGGTTCCCCGGAACGCACGTCGGCCGGCACGTCGGTGGCGGAGCCGAAGACGACCAGCGTCACGTGCGCGGTGTGCTCGCTGGTGACGCTGTTGAGGCCGATGCCGTCGCCGGCCGACACCGCCAACTCCTCGTCGGGCCCCCACTTCAGCCGCGGGTCGTCTTCGAGGCACTGCGGGTGGCTGACCAGGTAGAAGCGCGAGAACAGCACCCGGACGGAGGTCTCGTGCGACACTCCGGATTCACCCACGGTTGATCATGGGCACACCGCGCCCATCAACCAGCTCACGGTTCCGAGACCGCCACCAGCCGCCGCCTGCGGATCTCACGGCCCTCGTCGCACGACTGCCCCATGAACTCGACATCCCCGCACACACCGTGTGGATCTCCGCTGAGTCGACCAACCGGTCCCCGTCCTCGACCGGTCCGAATTCCGGGAACGCCGGCAGCGCTCCGGCGCAACACCTGGACTCCGCGACAGGCCGCTCAAGGTTACGCAGATCGTCCAGCAGCCGGAAGGCGAGCCGGCATCGCCTTCCTTTCCGACAACTCCCCTGCACCGCAACGGACATCCACGCCACCCGTTCGGCGCATCCCGCGGTGAACAGCCGGGTGCGCTTGCCCGTTGTCCTACCGCCGGTTCCCGGGTCAGCGGAGCGCAGACCCGCAAGAAGATGTTCCGGGAGGCACCTCCGGCCACGAGCGCCCACCCCATTGCCGGTGTCGCCGAAGCCGGTCGGGTCGAATGGACCCCGGCGTCCGGTCGTTCGGTGGCAGGAGCATCAGGGCGCTGGACCGGGCCGCGTCGCCGCCGTGCGCACAGGCCCGATCGGCGCCACCCGGACGGGGTTGGCCGCGGTGGTGCGTCGTGCGCAGCCGGACATGGCACGCCATGAGACGGTGACCGCCGCCGTAGGGTGGGAGCATCGTTGCGAGGGGGGAACCGCCGGGATGGAGACGTGATGGCGAACGGCGTGACTCCGGCGGCGGCCGTCATCGCCGGCACCCCCTGCGATTCCGAGCTCGGCGCGGAGTCGTCGCGTACCCGGGGGACCAGTCCGCTGCCGCACGCCGTGGCCCGCACGCCGGACGGACAGGACGTGCCGCGGTACCAGGACCCCGGCGGGCCGGTGGCCGCCTTCCACGCACGGCTCGGCGCGCTGCGCGCCTCGTCGGCCGACCCGGACCACCGATTACCGGGGGTGTCGGTCCCGGTGCTGATCTCGCGGGTGCTCGTCGACGTCGACCACGGCATCGCGGTGCGCACGCTGTGCGGCGGCCCCGAAGACCGTCTCCGGGGTGGCCCGACGGGGATGCGCCGAGGGCAAGCGCCCCCGCGCCCTCCACGTCGTGCCGAACGTCGCCGAGCCGTCCGGTACCTGGATGGCGGCGCCCGCCCGTCGCGGGCTGCTCGACGAGCCACGTCCGCGCTGAAGTCGCCGGACACCCGCAGGTCGATGATCCACCTCGTTCGTTCCCGAAGTCCCGCTTACCCGGTGCCACGACCTGTTCCCACGTGGCGGACCAGGGCGTCGTCGACGAGACGGGTAAGCGCACCCGCACCCGAGGAGGTGTCGACGGTCATGAGCACGCTGCCGGTGGACACCTCTCCGATCGCGCAAACCGTCATCGGCTGCGTGCTGGTCGAGGCGGACGAGAGGCTGCCGGAGCGCTACGGCGTGCCGTGGACCCCGATGAGCTTCTTCCACCGGGACGGCGGTCACCGCGCCGTCGTCGTGCAGTCACCTGGAACCGCGGTTGGCCCGCGAGGGCGTGCGCCGGCTGTCCAGCCTGGTCGCCGGAGCGGTGAGATCGAGTCGCCAGAGAAGGGAAACCCATGAGTCACCCGAACTGGACGCCGGACGACGTCGGCGAGTACTACAACGCCCTGACCCCGGCGTCCGACGTGTTCCTCGCCGGCAACGAACACCACGGCTACTGGTACGACGACGAGGACGAGGCACCCATCGAGGAGGGCTCCGCGCGTCTCACCCGCAAGATAGTCGACACACTCGGCCTGCGCCCCGGCGAGCACCTGCTGGACGCCGGGTGTGGCGCGGGCGCGCCCGCAGTGCTGATCGCGGACGAGTACGGGGTCCGGGTCACCGGCGTCACGATCAGCTCCGTCGGGGCACAGCTGGCCCAGGCACGGGCGGACGCGAGCGGCCTGTCCGACCGGGTGCGGATCGAGGTCGGCGACTACCACGCGCTGACCCACCCCGAGAACCACTTCGACGCCGTGGTCGCGATCGAGTCGCTCATACACGCCGTGGACCTGGACAAGGCGTTGCGGGAGTTCTACCGCGTGCTCCGGCCCGGCGGCCGGATCGCCATCTCCGAACCGACGAGGTTGTCACCGGAGGTGACGATGCCGTCGATGTACATCCGCGAGCCCGCCAAGGCGGAGGACCTGCTCGACGCGTTCGTGGCAGCGGGTTTCGTGCTGGAGGAGTGGGTCCACTGCGGCCGCCGCGTGTTCGGTCAGAGCGGCAGGCGTTTTCCGAAGCACGCCGAGTCCCTGCGCGAGGAGTTCGTCGCGCGGTTCGGCGAGGAGGCCTTCCTGGGTCTTCGGGAAGCGATGAAGGGATTGGACCCGGGACCGGAGAACATGAGCTACCTGATCCTCTGCGCCAGGAAGCCCACCGGGTGAAACACGCCCGGGCACCACCGGGCGAGGACTGGAAGTTCCCCACCCTCGCCCGGTGGTGCCCGAAGGCTGTGCCCGTCAGGGACCCGGTCGGCGCACGCCTCGACCGGGAGTGGCCCGCCGACGCCACCGGTCGAACCCGGCACGGGCCCGGGACCCGTCCGGCCGGATTCCGGTACGGGTCATCGGCGGACCCAGCGCTCGTGGGCGTGCGGGTCGACGTTGCCGCCGCAGACGACGGTGACGACGTGGCGGTCGCGGAAGCGGTCGCGGTCCTCCAGCACGGCGGCGACGCCGAGCGCGGCCGAGGGCTCGACGACCAGGCCGGTGTGCTCCAGCAGCAGACGGATGCCCGCGATGATCGACGACTCCCGGACGAGGACCGCGTCGTCGGCCACGGCGAGGAGGTCGTCCAGGACCTCGGGGATGGGGTGCCGCCCGGCGACACCGTCGGCGATGGTGTCGGCCGACTCGGTGGTGACGACGCGGCGCTCGTGCCAGGATCTGGTCATCGCCGGCGCGCCGGCGGGCTGCACGCAGATCACCTCGACCCCGGGGGCCAGGCTCTTGAGCGCGTAGCCGATCCCGGTGGCCATCGCACCGCCGCCCAGGGCGATCAGGACGGTGTCGAAATCGAGCCGTGCGCGCGCCAGTTCCAGTCCGATCGTCGCAGCGCCCTCGCAGGTCTCGACGTCCAGGCTGTCCTCCAGCAAGCGGACGCCGCGCTCCCGCGCGATGCCCGCCGCCCGCTCGCGGGCTGTTTCGATGTCGCCGTCCACCAGTTCCAGCTCCGCTCCCAGCGCGCGCACCCGGTCCAGCTTGGCGGGGGACGCCCGCCGCGATGCCACGACCGTCACGTCGAGACCACGTCGTCGGCCCGACCAGGCGAGCGCCTGACCGAGGTTCCCGGCGCTGGCGCACACCACGGCGGTCCGCCCCTGCTCGCCCAGCAGGCCCGCCACCAACTCGGTCCCCCGCCCCTTGAAGCTGCGGACGGGGTTCGCCGTCTCCACCTTGACGCTCACCGCGCAGCCGAGGCTGCGTCCCAGTGCCTCGCACGGGTACAGGGGGGTGTCCAGGAAGACGGGGTCGATCACCCGGCGGGCCGCGTGGATCCGGTCGAGGTCGAGTCGCGTCCTGAGCACGCCGGGACGATACACAGCGACGGCGTCGGTCACGCGGGCCGCGGGACGGAAGCGGCGCCACGGGCTGCTCGGCAGCGGTCGAGCGGGTGTTGTACCGGTGCGCCCAGCCGAACACCACCGGCCTCACTCCCCTCGCGCTGCCCCGGCTCTGGGCGCCTTGGCGGGTCTCGCGTGTGAAGGAGGCGTCGAGGCTTTCGGCGGTGGCGTTGTCCGCGGAGCTGCCCACCGCGCCCGCGGACCGGGTCACCCCGGCGAGGTGGCAGGCGTCGGCGAAGGCCCTGGCACCGCGTTGCGCCCCGTGGGACACGATGGACAACGCGTCGCCGAACCCGCTGACGTGGCAGGCGGACGCGGCGTGCGCGAGATGGTGCGCGACCGGGTGGAAGCGCGCCTCGACGTCGTGCCACCCGGCGGCGGTGGGGCCGGACACCACGGTCCGGTTGCTCAGCACCCGGTCGAAGCAGCCGGGGGTGCGGTGGACGTGGCGGCAAGCGTCCCGCCGGGGGCGGTGCCGATCCACACGCGACAGGATTACGGTGGTCTGATGCCGGATGACCACGCGTCCGCGGACCGGGTAGCCGGGGGCTGGACCCCTCCCGCACCCCGCGACACGAGCAGTCCCCTCCGCTTCCTCATCTGGCTCGCCCGCTCGCAGGCGGGACGCGTCGCGGCGGGCGCGGCACTGGGCAGCTCCTGGATGGTCGGCCTGGCCGTGCCGCCGTGGGTGCTGTCCCGCGCGGTGGACGACGGCCTCGTCGCGGGCAACACCGCGGCCCTGGTGACGTGGTCGGTGGTGCTCTTCCCGGTGGGCGTGCTCAACGCCGTGCTGGCGATCTCCCGGCACCGCACCATGACGAAGATCCGCATGGACGCGTCGTTCCGCACCGTGCGCGCGGTCGTGCGGCACACGGCCCGGTTGGGCTCCTCGCTGTCCCGCCGGGTCGGCACGGGCGAGGTCGTCACCATCGGCATCGCCGACGTGCAGACCGTCGCGCAGTCGATGACGGTGACGGGCCCGGGCTTCGGCGCGGTCGTGGCCTACGCGGCGGTCGCCGTGGTGCTGTTCACCATCTCGCCGCTGCTGGCCCTGGTCGTGCTCGCCGGCGTGCCGCTGCTGGCCGCCGGCGTCGGGCCGCTGCTGCGGCGCGTCGAGCGCACCGGCGGCGACTACCGCGTGCACCAGGGCCGGTTGACGACGCGGCTGGTGGACGTCCTGGGCGGGCTGCGCGTGCTCAACGGCCTGGGCGGCAAGGAGTTCGCGGCCGAGCGCTACGGACGGCAGTCGCGGGAGCTGGTGGAGCGCGGCTACCGCGTCGGCGGCCCGGCGAGCTGGGTGACCGCGTCGGCGAGCGGGCTGCCCGCGCTGTTCCTGGCCGTGGTGGTGTGGTTGGCGGCGCGGATGACCGCGCGCGGCGAGATCACCATCGGCGACCTCGTGGCGGTGTACGGCTACGTCGCCGTGCTCGTCGTGCCGGTGTCGTTCTTCATCGAGGGCGGCGGCGACATCGCCCGCGCCCTGGTGGCCGCCCGCCGCATCACCGACCTGCTCAACCTGCGGCCCGAGCACGAGGGCGGCGACCGGGCCGCGGTGGACGTCCCGGCCGGCGGCGGACCGCTGGCCGACCCCGCGTCCGGCGTCCTGGTCCGCCCGGGTCTGCTCACCGCGCTGGTGAGCGCGCGCCCCGAGGAGGCGATCGCGGTGGTGGAGAGGTTGGGCCGGCTCACCGACACCGACGCGACGTGGTCCGGCGTGCGGGTCGACGCGGTGTCGGTCGACCGGTTGCGGGAACGGTTGATCGTCGCCGACAACGACGCCGAGCTGTTCGCGGGCACGGTGCGCGACACCGTCGCCGGTCGGCACGAGCCCGACGACGAGCGGGTGCGCGCGGCTGTGCGCACCGCCGTGGCGGAGGACGTCGTGGAAGCACTGCCCGGCGGCCTGGACGCGCCCGTCGCGTCCGGCGGCAGCACCCTCTCGGGCGGGCAGCGGCAGCGTCTGCGCCTGGCGCGCGCCCTCTACGCCGCGCCGGACGTGCTGCTGGCCGTGGAGCCGACCTCGGCGGTCGACGCGCACACCGAGGCCACCGTGGTCGACCGGCTGCGCGAGGTCAGGCGCGGGCTCACCACCGTGGTCACGACGACCTCGCCGCTGGTGCTCGACCGGGCCGACGAGGTGGTCTTCCTGGCCGACGGCCGCGCCGCCGCGTCCGGCGCGCACCAGGAGCTGCTGCGCGACAACGCCGCCTACCGGGACCTGGTGTCCCGCGTGCAGGACGGGGAGGTGGGCAGGTGAGCGCGACGCTGCCCGTGGCGGGCTCGGCCCGGGTCCGGGCCGCGGCGTGGGGCGACCTGCGCGCGGACCGGGCGGCCGTGGCCGGCCTGCTGCTGCTCAACGGCCTGGCCTCCGCGGCGGGCCTGGTGGGGCCGTGGCTGCTCGGCCGGATCGTCGACGCGGTCCGGGCGGGCTCCGGCGACGTGCTGGGCACCGTGGACCGCCTGGCGCTCGGCGTGCTGGTGTTCACCGTCGTGCAGACGCTGCTGGCGCGATGGGCGCTCGCGGTGGGCTACCGGTTCGGCGAGCGCACGGCGGGCCGGGTCCGCGAGCGGTTCCTGGCGCGCACGCTCGCGTTGCCGCCGTCCGTCGCGGAGCACGTGCCGGCCGGCGAGCTGATCGCCCGCGGCAGCACGGACGCCTCGGTGGTGGCGACGACGCTGCGGCGGGCCGTGCCCGAGGTCCTGGTGGCCCTCGTCCAGGCGTTGTTCCTCATCGTCGCGGTGCTCGTGCTGGACCCGCTGCTCGGCCTGTGCGGACTGGTGTGCCTGCTCGGCGTGGGCGCGGCGCTGCGCTGGTACCTGCGCCGCGCCCGACCGGCCTACCTGACCGAGGCGGCGACCGGGGCGCGGCTGGCCGACGTCGTCACCAGCACCGCGAAGGGCGCCCGCACGATCGAGGCGCTCGCGCTGGAAGGCCGCCGCGCGGAGGCCGCGGACACCGCCGTCGCCGACGCGCGGGCCGCCCGCCTGCGGACGCTGTGGCTGCGCACAGTGTTGTTCCCGTCGTTCGACGTCTCGTGCGTGCTGCCGGTCGTCGGGGTGCTGCTGGTGGGTGGGGCGCTGCACGCGAATGGCCTGGTCAGCGTCGGCGTGGTGGTCGCGGCCACGGTCTACCTGCGGCAGCTGGTGGGTCCGCTGGACACGCTGGTGGTGTGGGTGGAGCAGTTGCAGGGCGCGACGGCGTCCTACGCGCGGGTCGAAGGGCTGGCGGAGGTTCCGCGCGACGAGCCGGGCCCGGCGGCGGCTCCCGGGAACGACCGGATCGAGGTGAGCGGCGTCCGCTACGCCTACGCCGGCGGCCGGGACGTGCTGCGCGGGGTGGACCTGGTGGTGCGGCCCGGCGAGCGGCTGGCCCTCGTCGGCACGTCCGGCGCCGGGAAGTCCACGCTGGCCCGCCTGCTGGCGGGCCTCGACCGGCCGCGCACGGGGTCGGTGACCGTTGGCGGGACGCCGGTGGCGGACCTGCCGCCGGACCGGCTGCGAGAGCAGGTGGTGCTGGTGACCCAGGACCACCACGTCTTCCACGACACGGTGCGCGACAACCTGCGAGTGGTGAAGCCGGGCGCCACCGACGAGGAGCTGCGCGCCGTGCTGGCGGCGGTGGGCGCGCGCTGGGTCGGCGACCTGCCGCAGGGCCTGGACACCGAGGTCGGCGCGGACATCAGCCTCGACGGCGCACGCGCCCAGCAGCTGTCGCTGGCGCGGGTCGTGCTGGCCGACCCGCACACGCTGATCCTGGACGAGGCCACGGCGCTGCTCGACCCGACGACGGCGCGGGAGACGGAGCGGTCCTTGGGGGCGGTCCTGCGCGGGCGCACGGTCATCGCGATCGCGCACCGGTTGCAGACCGCGCACGACGCCGACCGCGTCGCGGTGCTGGAGGCGGGCGAGCTGGTCGAGCTGGGCACGCACGACGAACTCGTCAGCGCGGGCGGTCCCTACGGACGGCTGTGGCGCTCGTGGCACGGCGGGCACGGGGAACCGGGCGGGCGGGACCCCGGACGACGACCGGGCTCGGCCCGGCAGGGAGGTCGGTGACGGGACGGAACGGGACGCGCCGAGGCCGCCGGAGTCCGAGCCGGTGCTGGGCGCGCACCTGGTGGAGACACCCGCGTCGGACGACCTGGTCCCGGGCCCGGGCCTCGCGTCCGCGGGCATCGACCCGGTCACCACGATCGCAGGCCAGAAGGCCGCCGACTACACCGACACCGGCGAGGACCAGTCGAAGCAGCGGACCGAGGGGCAGTTGGACATCTGATGGGCTACGCCTTCGACCTCGCACTGCTCGTCACGATCCTGCTGGCCTTGGTCGGCCTCCTGTTCTGGTGGAAGTGGCACGGCGAGCGGAAGGAGGAGCGGGAACACGCCGACGCGCTGGCCACCCTGGCGGGCACGCTCGGCGGGAAGGTGGTCGATCGCGGCGAGGCCCGCGCATGGTCGGCCGGGCTCCTGCCACCGCTGCGGAACGAGACCGAAGGCTTCGCCAACCGGCTCGGCACGGCACGGCGCGGCGCGTCCGCTTCGAGACCGCGCTCGACTTCCGGCGGGGCAGGTGGCCGGTCCGCGTCAGCGAGGCATCGATCAAGAAGCACGTGGTCACCGCGAGCACCACCACCATCTACGAGCACCGGATCGAGGTGGCGACCTCACCCCTGCCGGCGATGAAGATGTGCCGACGGCTCCACGAGGGCTTCATGGGGCGACCGCTCACCCAGGCCCAGGCCGTCGGACCGGCCGGTAACCCGCCGGCAACCGCGGTCCGCGAACGACTGGACTGGCTGCCGATCAGGCTGCCGGAACCGGCGAACCGGGAATTCACCGCGTTCTCCACCGACCCCACCGCCATGGCCCGCTCCTTCACGCGCGAGGTAGCCGAGTGGCTGGTCGACGAGGCCGGCCCGAACCCGTTCCAGAGCCCGATGCCCATCCTGCTGACCTTCGAATCGGGTTTCGCCTACACCACGGCGTCCCAGCGGATCGACCCGAAGCACCTCCTGGCCGTGGTCGACGTCATCCTGGGCCTGCTCGACCGGATGGGTGCGACACCGGCGCAACCACCCACCTCGGCCTGACGCCGCGCGAACGCGGTGGTACCGCCCGGGCAGGTGACGCGTCCGGCAGGCAGTACCGCTCGCGGAGGGTGCTCCCGGCTTTCGCCATCGCGGGTGCGGCCTCCACCGACCGGGCGCGGTCGGTCAGGAGCGGTCGACGAGCGGCCGCACGAGGTGCCGCAGGTGGGTCTCCAGGTCCTCGGGTCGGTAGAGGTCGGGGTTGGCGTCCAGGTGGACGCGCACGCCGAGCTGGTCCGGTTCGGGGTAGACGATCACGGACAGGTCGGTGACCGGGCCGTTGTTCAGGTTCCGCTCCAGAACAGGGCTTCCCGCCAAGGCCATGTCGTACCCCCTGGCCCACACGTTGACCTTCGGCCCCAGGAACGGCACGGCTCCCGAGGCGTCGCGCAGCAGGTCCTCCACCCGGCACCGCTGGTGCCGCAGGCAGGCGCGGAGTTCCCGGACGACCTGCGGAACCAGGTCGAGGGGTTCGGCGGTGGGCGGCACGGACAGGCGCACCGGTACCCGGTTGGCGAGCACGGCGGTGGCCTGCCGGGCGAGCGGGCCGAGCCGTCCGGTGACGGGGAGCTGGATGATCACCTCGGGCGCCCCTGTCCGCCGGGACAGGTGGTGCGCGAGCAGAGCCGTCATGATCGCGGGCAGGCTCGCGCCGAGGGCCTTGGTCAACGTCTGCACGTGGGGTGGCAGGTAGCAGCTGCGGCGCAGCGCTCTGCGGTAAGGCGGTGTCGGGACACGACCGGCGAGATTCACCGCTCGGTAGGGCTCGCTGAACCGCCGCAGCCAGTACTCCCGATCGATGGCCGCTCGGTTGGATGTCTCGTAGCCCCTCTCGTCGGCCAGTACCGCGACCAGGGAGGGGAAGGCCGACGGCGGTGCGGAGTCCGGCGCGGCGTACAGCTCGGCGATCCGCCGTCCGATGAGAACGGAGCCGTAGGCGTCCAGCACGAGGTGGTGCACCTTGCGGAACCAGAGGTGCCGGTCCGGCGCCACCCGGAACAGGGTCTCCTGGCACAGCGGGCCGTCGAACAGCGGCATCGGCCCATCCAGCTCGGCCAGCATCGTGGCCTCGGCCACCGCGTGCGGATCGGGTTCGGCGGTGACGTCGACGAGCGGCATCGGCCAGGTTCGCGGGCGGGTCACGACCTGGCGCGGGCCGTCGTCGCCCGCCTCGAACCGCACCGCCAGCGACTCGGCTTCGATCGCGGCGCGGTGGACCGCGCGGGCGAACCGGTCGAGGTCCAGCGGGCCCGCGATCTCCAGGTAGCCGCCCAGGGTCCACAGTGGAGAGGTGGGGTCGTCCTCCTGCATGGACCAGATCGCCCGCTGGGCCGCGGTGAGCCGGTTGGTCACGACACCTTGACGGGAAGGGTTTCGAAGGCCCTGATGGTGAAGCCCGGACTGCGCCGCTTCGGCTTCCCGGCGAGCCGCAGCGCGGGGAAGCGGGCCAGGCAGGCGAAGGCCACCGCGGCCTCCATCCGCGCCAGTCGCGAGCCCAGGCAGTGGTGGATGCCCGTGCCGAAGCTCAACGACCGCGCCCCCGGCCGGGTGATGTCGAAGCGGTCGGGATCGGGGTAGCGGTCAGGGTCGCGGTGCGCCGAGCCGTAGACCAGGGCGACCACCGCTCCGATCGGAATCGGCACGCCCGCGACGTCCAGCCGCCGGCCGGCCACGCGGGAGTTCACCTGCACCGGGCTGTCCCAGCGCAGCACCTCCTCGACGGCCGCATCGGCGCGTTCCGGCTCGGCAGCCAGCAGCCGGGCCTGCTCGGGATGGGTCGCGAGCGCGTGCGCTCCGTTGCCGAGCAGACCGACCGTCGTTTCGAACCCGGCGAGCAGCAGCCCGGCCAGCATGCCGGCCAACCGGCGGTCCGACAGCGTCCCGCCCGGACCGGTCAGCTCCGCGACGAGGTGGGACACCACGGCACCGTCGGGCCGGCGCCTGCGCTCGGCGATCACGTCCAGGAAGTAGGCGATGAGCCGGTCGTGGCCGTCGACCATGCGCCGCTTCTGCCCACCGGTGAGCACGACCTCGAAGAAGAGCGAGAACTCCGCCACCACCTCGACCAGGCGCGGCAGGTCGGCCGGTGGCAGGCCGAGCACCGTCGACATCACCATCATGGGCAGTCGCTCCAGGTGCGGCTGCAGGTCAACGACCGCGCCGTTCGCGCCCCGGCGGACCACCTCGGCCAGTTCCCGCTCGTACTGCCGCTCGACCACCGGGCGGAGGCCGTCGACCACCGCGGGGGCGAAGTGCCGCTTCAGCACCTGTCGCGAGGCCGCGTGCGCGGGCGGGTTCCGGTACACCGGCCACTGGTCGATCGAGTGCAGGACCTGTTGCGGCCACCGCCCCAGGCGGCGCTCCTCGTGCAGGGCGCTGTCCATGACCAGCAGCCCGCGGTCGCGGTGCAGTGCCGCGCAGTCGGCGTAGCCGTTGACCAGGAACATGTTCAACGGCGTGAAGTGGTGCACCCGACCGTCGCGGCGGAGCGCGCGGTAGACGTCGTAGGGATCGGGACAGGAGCGCGGGGACAGCAACGAGTGGATCAGCCCCGCCGGTTCCGGCACGGCGCCTACAGGATGACGACCGCGGCGCCGGTGCCGACGGCGTTCGGCACCCCGGGCTCGGCCAGGCACGCCCCCGGGGGCGGCGGGACGATGACCGACTCGCCCGTGAAGGCGGCGCCCGCGTACCGGCCCTGCGAGATCGTCCCCTTGGTGATCGAGACCATCTGGTCGTCCGGGCGCACCGAGCGGTTGACGACGTAGTCGACGGTGCTCGTTTCCCCGACGGGCGCCCAGGTGATCTCGATGGTGCCCTCGGCATCGCCCGCGGTGCAGCTGAACGCGGGACTGGTCGCGTGGAAGGTGAACGTGGCGCCGGTGACCCGGTCGTCGCCGACGCAGGGGCCCAGGTCACCGCTGCCGGTGATCCGGGTCGGCCTGGGGGTCGTGGTCAACCCGGGGGTGAATTCGGACGAACCGCTGCCGGGACCGCAGAACATGAGGGTGGGCAGAGCGGCATGGGCCACCGGCGCCTGCGGCGAGAACGAGACGATGATGGCGGACAGTGACGACAGAACGGCGAATCGATGCATGCCTTCTCCCCTGCGCTGCCAACCAGGTCGTCGGTCCGTTCGCCAGCGTAGGACCGGGTTCACCCGGCTGCACCGTCTGGATCGGATGACACGGACGCACGAACAGGCGACAGTTCAGGTCACTGTCAGTGACCTGTCATTAGCGGTCCGCCGGGTGACACGCACACCTCGTCGCCCTCGACGTCGGCCGGCACCCGGGAGAGGCGCCACCGCGCCGCTTCCGCCCTTCCTCCCGGCGCCTCGACCGGCACGGGCAGCGCGGTGCGCCGGTGATCCCCTGCCACCGGGCGATCGCCACGTCCGCTCCTACTGCGAGCTCTTGGTGCCGATGACCACCGTGCAGTAGTAGTCCTCCGACATCTCCACCCGCGCCGGCAGACCGTGGGCCGTCATCGCGGCGGCGGTGAGCGGCGCCTGGTGCTCGCTCGTCTCGACCAGCAGATGACCACCGGGCGCGAGCCACTCCCCCGCACCGGCCGCGACGCGCCGATGCACGTCCACGCCGTCGGCACCTCCGTCGAGCGCCACCAGAGGCTCGTGGTCGCGCGCCTCGGGCGGCATCATCGCGATCTCGTCCGTGGGCACGTAAGGCGCGTTGACGACGAGGAGGTCCACCTTGCCGCGCAACGTGTCCGGCAACGGCTCGTACAGGTCGCCCTGGTAGACCCGACCCCGCTCCGCGAGGTTGCGGCGAGCGCAGGCGACCGCCGCGGGTTCGATGTCCGTCGCGTGCAGCTCCACCCCGCCGACGGCGGCCGCGACCGCGATACCCAGCGCGCCGGCGCCACAACACAGGTCGACGACCACGGCACCGGGACGTGCCCGCTCGACCGCCTGCTCGACCACGAACCGCGACCGCTGCCGCGGCACGAACACCCCGGCGTCGACGGAGATCCGGTGGCCGAGGAACTCGGCGTACCCCACGACGACTTCGAGCGGCTCGCCCTGGACCCGGCGCCGCACCATCTCGGCCAGCTCGCCGGGCGAGGTCGCGGCGTCGAGCAGCAACCGGGCCTCGTCCTCGGCGAACACACAGCCCGCCGCGCGGAGTGCGGCCACGACGTCGGATTCGACTGGTGATGCGGGGAAGGCCGACATGGCCGCCTTTCACGAAGGGATGACCCGGTCAACCGTACCAGTCCGGCCTGCGCAATCTTCCTCTGCTACCAGGCTGGGGAATGCAGTGCCGGTGCGCCGCGCACTAGCCTGCCGAAAGGCATTCACCGGAGTTCAGCGGGCACTACCTCGCCGGAAATTCAGCGCACCCGCGTTTCGCCACGAGGCGGTAATCATCGCGCGCGACGAACGACGACAAAAGAGGAGATTCCAATGGGGCGCGACGAAGTCGCACGGCGCACCGGCGTGGGCTCATGAGGGCCGTTTACGCGCAGGGCCCGGCGCCAGACGACCCCTGTCCGCGATCACCGTCGGCGACCTGCCGGAGCCCGAGGTGCCGGACAGCTGGGTGCGGGTGCGGGTGCGGGCCGTGTCGCTCAACCACAAGGACCTCTGGACGCTGCGCGGCGTCGGCGTGAACCACGACCAGTACCCGCGCATCCTCGGCTGCGAGGCCGCCGGCGAGGACCCCGACGGCAACCGGGTCGCGCTGTACCCGGTGCTCGACGTCCCGCCGGGCACCGCGGACGAGACGCTGGTCCTGCCCGCCGCGCAGATCTCCGGCTCCAGGATCGCGACGCTCGCCGAGTACTTCGCCGCACCCGCGCAGTGCCTGCTGCCCGTGCCCGACCACCTCACCTGGGAGGAGGCGGCGTGCCTGATCTGCACCTGGCTGCCCGTCTACCGGATGCTCTTCACCAAGGCGCGACTGCTGCCCGGTGACTCGGTGCTGGTGCAGGGCGCGGCGGGCGGGCTGTCCAAGGCGCTGATCACGCTCGGCGCCGCGGCGGGGCTGCGGGTGTGGGCCACCGGCAGGACCGAGGACAAGCGGGCGCTCGCGGTGCGGCTCGGCGCCGACGAGGCGTTCGAGCACCGCACGGTGCTGCCGGAGCAGGTCGACGCCGTGGTGGACAGCGTCGGCCGCGCCACCTGGACGCACTCGCTGCGCAGCGTCCGCAACGGCGGCACCGTCGTGGTCGCGGGTGCCACCAGCGGCGACATCTCCCCCGCCCGCCTGCACCGGGTCTACTTCCACCAGATCAACATCGTCGGCTCCTTCAGCGGAACGCGCGAGGAGTACCGCAGGCTGCTGGGGTTGATGCGGACAACGGGCATCAAACCGCTCATCGACGACGTCATGCCCGCACAGGACGCACACGCGGCGATCAAAAGACTCGCGGACGGCGACGTGCGCGGCAACCTCGTGCTCACCTGGGACTGAACGCGCTCGACCGCGCACCGGGTGGCAACCACCTGACCTGTACGGATGACATCTCCGGCAAGTACAACGACCGCGCGCTCCAGCGCCGGTGTCGTACCGGCAGTCACGCCACTGACGACAGCGAGCAGTTCCGCGCGATGGGCGCGGAGCGCGTCGACTGATCGCCGTGCGCGGTGGTGACGTAGCTCGGCGCACCCGTGGTGGCGGCCCCGGCAGAGTTGTCGAACTTATTCGACAGAGCTAAAACATTGCTTTAGCAGACTTATCCCGCTTAAGGTCAACAGGGATCGAATGAATTCGATCGCCCTCTATTCGGAGCTGTCATGGTCCAGCGGCGAACTACCCTCTCCGCCTCCGCTCGCGCGGGCCGCGCGGCCCCCCGCAGCGCGGCCGCACCGGGCCACAAGACCGACAGCCGCCATGGACCTGTGCCCCCACCTCCGGCGCAGCTCGGCAAGTTTCACGGCGGTCTCAAGCCCGCGGTCATCACTCGACACGCCGAGCGGCGAAATCGGGCGGTGCGACGACCAATTTCCGGACGCTATCAGGCCGAAGATCACCGGAAGTGCGCACGACGGTCGCCGAAGTGACGAAAAATGATTTCATTGACGAGGACAGGGCTTCTCCGGAGTCGTGAAGCGCCGCGACTCCGTGTCACGGGTGCGATCCACGCGCCGCCTTGGCCCACCCAGGTCCGTTACGCCACAGATCTCCGGCGGCGCGGCGCCCGATGCGCGACCCCTGCCTCGGCATCCACCGACACCGAACCCGGACAAGATCAACCTCGTGGAGGAACCATGGAGTCACGTCGAAACCAATCCGAGGACTCGGGTCGGGGCCTGCGGCGACGGTCATTGCTGGCGGCAGGCACCGCGCTGCCGGTACTGGCGGTGGCGAAACCCGCCTCGGCGCAGACCGGTGTGCTCGTCGAACCGTCGGTCGTGCAGCAGACGATCCTCGGCTTCGGCGGCATGAACCACTCCGGCTGGATCGGCGATCTCACCGCCGCCCAGCGCGAGACGGCTTTCGGCAACGGCGCGGGACAGCTGGGCTTCACCGTGCTGCGCATCCCCGTCCCCGAGGACCGCGCCGGCTGGAGCGGCGAGGTCGCCACGGCCAAGCGCGCCAGTGAACTCGGGGCCAAGGTCTTCGCGTCACCCTGGAACCCGCCGGCGTCGATGACCGAGACCTTCTCCGGAGGCAAGCGACTGCGCTACAACTCCTACGGCGCCTATGCGCAGCACTTGAACGACTTCTCCACGTTCATGCGGAACAACGGGGTGAACCTGTACGGGATCTCAGTGCAGAACGAGCCGGACTACGCGCACGAGTGGACGGCGTGGACCCCCGGCGAGATGGTGAGGTTCCTGCGCGAGAACGCCGGCTCGATCAACACCAGGGTCATCGCGCCCGAGTCGTTCCAGTACCTCAAGCGGACCTCCGACCCCATCCTCAACGACGCCGCCGCGCTGGCGAACGTGGACATCATCGGCGCCCACCTCTACGGCACCAGGTCCGAGGACCTCCCCTACCCGCTCTTCCGCGAGAAGGGCGGCGGCAAGGAGCTGTGGATGACCGAGGTCTACCACCCGAACAGCACCGACTCGGCCGATCGCTGGCCGCATGCACTCGACGTGGGCGAGCACATCCACCGCGCACTCGTCCACGGTCGGTTCCAGACCTACGTGTGGTGGTACATCCGCCGCTCGTACGGCCCGATGCGCGAGGACGGGCAGATCAGCAAGCGCGGGGCCAACATGGCCCACTTCTCGAAGTGGGTCCGCCCCGGCTACTCGCGGATCACCGCGACCGCGAACCCGCAGTCGAACGTCTACATCACGGCGTTCAAGAGCGGGTCCAGGGTCGTCATCGTCGCCATCAACAAGAACTCGTCGGCGGTGTACCTGCCGTTCACCATCCGGGACATCGCGTCCGCGACGATCCCGACCTGGGTGACCACCGCGACGCGGACCCTCTCCCAGGACACGACCATCACGATGTCGAACGGCTCCTTCGGCGCCCAGTTGCCGGCTCAGGGCATCCGGACGTTCGTCGTGGGCTGACGGCCGTCCCGAGCGCACTCCACAGCCCGCCTCGGTCGCCCAGTGCCCGTTCCGAGCTTGGGCAGGTGACGGCCTTTGGTACGCGGACGAGGGATCTCCTGGCAGAACGGACGTTGTCGAAGCGCCGTTCGGCCAGGAGTTCCGTTGTTGTCGTGTCCGACGCCCGGTATCCCGCCGACGTCACCGACGCCCAGCGGGTGAGCTCGACCCGCTGCTGCCCGATCCGGCGTGCCTGGCGTCCGCTTGGCGGACAGAGCCGCCCGTTACCCCCGCAGGGTCACTGCGGATCGCCGTGCGCGGAGAGGTACGCGGTGACGACGCCGATGATTCGATGAACGTCACCCGTCCCCGGCTCGACGCCCGCTGTCGACTCAGGCCACCAAGGCGGTGCGGATTTGTCCTTGACGTGATCGAACAGGCGGCAGTGCGCGCACCACTCCACTCCGTCCGCCGCGTTGGCGTTGCGCCGCGCCCTGTCCTGCAGCCACTGGGGGGCCGTCGCGAGCTCCGCTGGATCAGCTTTGCGGTGGCGGACGTAGAACTGGCGCAGCGCCGTAACCCCGCAGTCGGGACAAGCGACGTCAACTCGGATCGAGGGCTGCTCCCGAGCCCGGCGGAACGCCTTCGACCAAGAAGCACCCAACCGGTGTGGAACCACCCGCCACGGACTGTCGAGGGCACCGTCGTCCGCCATCGCCATCGCCTTCCCTCGATCCACTCGTGGAGCGCGTTGCCCGGACCATAGGGCGTACCGTCCGCTACTGACTGCTCGGAGCCCTGGATTTCGTTCTCGGATGTGCCGTGGCGCGGGCAGCAACGGGCGCCCACGTTCGTGGGCGGGGAGTCGAGTCCTGCGGGCTGCTGCCGTAGCCGAAAGTCATGTTGTAGACGGGGAAGACGCCGTCGGCGACGGGGGCGCCCGTCACGGGGTTGCCGCCGGCGGTGCCGGTGGAGGGGTAGTAGACGTAGGTGGTGCACGGGCGGCTGCCGCGGGTCCAGTGGTAGCGGCGCACGCCGACCGCGAACGGCGTGGTCGGCGTCGTGGCCCGCGATCCGAGCGGTGTGGCGAGCGCCTGTCCCACGCCGAGCAGGAACAGTCCGACGCCTGTCGCGCCGACCGCGCTCGCGCTGAGGAACGTCCGTCGTTGCACGGTCATGGACGACTCCTCGAATGCAGGGGGTGGTCATGGGGATCGGGACGGGGTGGGACCTGCTGCGGCGACAGCGCGCCGGTCGGGCGGCCACCCCGTCCCGACCCGGTGGGACGGGGGAGCTCAGCCGGTTGACACCGCGACGTCGAGGTGGTCGACGTTGGGCAGGCCGTCCGCGGTGGTGGGTTCGAGGCGGACGGTGTTGCTCCCGGCGTTCAGGTAGGCGGTGAGGTTCTTGGTCGACCAGGTCGTCCAGGCGCCGGTCGGCTCGAACGAGACCGCGCCCACCGCGGACCCGTTGACCACGAGGTTGGCCGGTCGCGCGGTCCCGCTGCTGTGGCCGTTGGCGAACCGCACTCCCAGCGTCGCCGTACCGGCCTGCGCCGCGTCGACGGTGAACCGGGTATACGCGCCCACGGCGGCGTCGCCGTTGCAGAACCCGGTGCCGGTGAAGCCGACCTGGTTCGAATCGATCGTGCCCTGGCACACCGCCGGCGCGGTCTCCGCTTCGTAGCGCCGCCCCGCCGGTGTCCCCCCGTCGGTCCTGACGAGGCCGAGCTGGTCGACGGTGAGGTAGCCGTTGCCGCCGGCCGCCCGGATGGTGACGGTGGCGGTGCCGGCGGACAGCGGGATGTTCGCCGACTCGCGACGGGTCCACCCGCTCGACGCCGGGATGTCGAGCGTGCGCGAGGCGCCGGCGGCGTCGGTGACCGTCATCTGCGCGGCGCTGAGCGAGCCGGAGGTCCTGGCGTGCAGGGACATCTTGTAGTTCCCGGCCGGCACGGTGATCCGCTGCCGCACGCCACCGGCGAAGGCCTGCCCGGCACCGACCTGCAACGCGAAGCGGGACCCGTTCGCGCCGGCGACGTTGGTCACGAACGAGGTCGGCCCCGACTCGCGGAAGTTGGTCCAGCCGGTCAGCGTGGAGACGGTGATCCGGTCGGCCTGGAAATCCGGGTTGAGGACGTAGTTGTTGTCCGGACCGACCCGCCACTCACCGGTCGTGGCGTTGAACTGCCACTGGCTGACCGAGTGGAACTGGGGTCGTGCGCCGGTCTTGGTGATCGGCACCCACTGGTTGTAGCCGATGCCGTTCCAGGCGAAGTCGGCCCAGCGGTCGCCCGCGTAGATCACCGTGTTCTGCTTGGTCCCCTTGACGGTGACGAAGAACCCGGTCTGGGTCACGTGGCTGTAGTCCATCTCGGTACCGGGAAGGACGAACTCACTCGAGTAGGAACCCTGGACAGTGCCGCTGGTCGACTCGTTGACGTAGTTGACCGAGGTGTTCCAGCCGTGCAGGGCCGAGGCGGCGTGGTAGTACTTGCCGTCGAGCTTGAACATGGCGTTGCCCTCGCGGCCGTCGCCGCGGCGGATCTCCACCCCGGGCTCGATCCGCAGCGAGTCGGACTCCCGGAACTTGGCCACGAAGCCGCGGGAACGTCCTTCGCGGTTGGAGAAGATCAGGTAGTCCTTCCCGTCGTCGTCGGTGAAGACCGTCTGGTCGCCGGTGCCGGTCGTCGGCGAGTTCACGATCTGGCCCTGGAAGTAGCCGTAGGTGAAGTTGCCGGTGGGGGTGTTGCCCTGGAGGAGCAGCACTCCGTGCGCGCCGCCGACGTAGGCCTGGGTGGCGAGCACGTACTTGCCGGTGTTCTCGTTGTACGCGACCCCGAGCCGCCCGACCCACCCGGTCGAAGCCATGGTGTTGCCGTTGTGGATCGCGGTCGAGCGCGTCGCGACCCGGTTCTCGAACTTCCAGTTCACCAGGTCCCTGGACGAGTACACCGGGATCGACACGAACGAGACTTCGCCGTCGTACTTGCGCGTCGGGTTCGCCCGGTAGCTCTCCGCGCCGCGGTAGTGCACGCCGTACCAGTAGTACGTGTCGCCGAACTTGAAGACCCCGCCGCCCTGCGAGTAGATGGGGTTGCCGCTGGTGTCGTTCCAGAACGTGTTGTTGGTGATGGTCTGGAACGTGCCCTCGTCCGCGGCCTCCAGGTCGCCGGCGGCGTCGACCAGCGCCGTCTTCGCCGCGGCAGCCTCCGTCGCGCTCGCCGAAGTGTTCTTCGCGACGTCGTCCGCCGTGGTCAGCGCCTTGGCGAAGGACCTCCAGGACTCGGTGGTGTACTTGGCCGGGACCCGTGTCCGGTAGTCGGCGACCGTCTTCTTGAGACCGTGCGGATCGGCCGCGACGTCCTCGGCGACCTGGGTTTCCTCGGCGGCCGGAGCGGCTTCGGCGGCCGCGGCACCGTGGGCGACGGGCTGCGCCGCGGCCGTCGCCGACTGCGGTGTCAGCACCGTTGCGAACAGCAGTGCGGCTGCGGTCAGCACGCGCCGTTTCACCGGCGTGCGTTGTGATCTGGTCATCTTGGCGCCTTTCACAGGGTGAGGTGATCGATGTTGGGCAGGCCGTCCGAGGTGGTCGGTTCCAGCCGGACGATGTTGCTCCCCGCGCTCAGGGAGGCGGCGAGGGTCTTGGTGGTCCAGGCCGTCCAGGTGCCGGTGTGCTCGAACGAGACCGTGCCGGCCACGGACCCGTTGACCACGAGGTTCGCCGGTCGCGGGGTCCCGCTGCTGTGACCGTTGGCGAACCGGATCGCCAGGGTCGTCGTACCGGCTGTCGACGTCGTGACGGTGAACTGGGCGTACGCGCCCGCGGCGGCGGTGCCGTTGCAGAACCCGGTGCCGGTGAAGCCGGCCTGGTTCGAGTCGATCGTTCCCCGGCACACCGCCGGCGCGGTTTCCGCCTCGTAGCGCACCGGCGGTGGCGTGCCACCGGACTGCTCGAACGCCCCCAGGTCCGGCGCCGACCCCCGGTAGGGCAGGCCGACGTCCACGCCCTTGTCGATCAGGGTGCTGTTCACGGCCAGGCGCAGGTGGGGCAGCACCGGCAGGCTGCCGTCGGCCTGCCGCGGAGCGTCCCAACCGGACGTCGACACGCTCTGGAACTGCGCGTCCGACAGGGGCAGGCCCAGGTTCCAGGAGTTGTGCGAGGCGCTCGTGCCGGTCATGTTCGCCGTGGCGGTGCCGTTGTAGGCGATGTTGTTGCGCAGGTTGCCCCGACCCGCGGTGGCGCCGCTGGAGTCGACTCCCCGCATGTCGAAGTTGGGGCGGTTGCCGAAGCCGGTGTTGTTGACGTAGTCGTTGACCACCGGGTGGTGGTTGTTGTGGAAACCCGCCGCCTTGTTCAGGAAGGCCACCGAGTTGCGGACGGTGTGCTTGACCGCGCCGGGGTCGTAGTCGCCGCCGTAGCCGCCGGACTTGAAGCCGGCGCCGTTGCCCGCGCTCGTGGTGGTGCCCGGCACGTATCCGTTGCGCCAGGTCCACGAGTTCTCGATGGTGACCGACGAGTAGGCGCTGATCAGGTCGAACCCGTCATCGGCGTTCCACCACGCCCGGTTGCCCCGGAACACCGTGCCGGGGTTGTCCGCCTTGATGTGCGCACCGAAGCCGTCGGCGTTCTCGCCGGGTCCGTCCGAGCTGTTCGCGTCGTAGTTGTCGTGCGAGTCGGAGTTGAGCACGAGGTTGTCGCGGCCGTTCTGGACGAACAGACCGGCCCCCATGTGGTGGTGGGTGTCGATCTGCTCGAAGGTGTTGTAGCTGCCCGAGATCCAGATGCCCCACGACTCCGCGTTCAGGTTGTTGTTCTGCCGCACGCCGGTGACTTCCAGCCCTTTGAGGTGCAGCCGGCTGCCGGTGACGCTGAAGCCCTTGATCCGGCAATCGTCCCTCATGCGGGAGAAGTCGAAGACCGGCTTCTCCCCCGGGTAGGCCCAGTAGCGGATCGGGTTGCCCGACGTGCCGCTCTTGTTCAAGGTGATCGCGTCGACCCGGGCCGTCCGACTGGCACACGCCGAGTTCGCGCGGGTGTAGGCGTAGGTGCCGCCCCGGAAGTAGACCGTGTCACCCGGCGTGGCCACGGCCTGCGCGCGGGCGATGGACGCGAAGGGCGCGGACTGGGTGCCCGCGGCGCTGTCGTCGCCGGCCGGTGCGACGTAGTAGGTGTTGCCGGCGGCCGCGGCCGTGCCAGGCGCGATCACGGTGCTCACGGCGAGGGCTGTGGAGGCGGTGACGACGTAGAGCGCACGCCACCGCGATGTGAGGTGCATGGGATCTCCTCGGGATGATCGGTGATCCGGTGATCGGGTCACATGTTCAGGGAGCCGTCCATGGCGGCGGTCGGACTGGTGCCCGCGCCCTTGACTGACGTCGCGGCGTCCGCCGCCGGCACCGGAGCGCCCCCGCAGCTGCCGCGCCGGGCAGCACGCCGCGCCGCGACGTGCCGGCGGAGGTTGCCGTCCTGTTGTTCATGGTCGACGCTCTTCCGGGGCGGCGTGCACGAGGCGGTCGACGCCGTGTTCGGTGGTGTCGCGAGGTGGGAGCCCGGCCGGGAACGCAGGAGGTTCCGAAGGGAGGTCGCGTGGCAGCGCTCGCCGCTTCACCGCAGTCGAGGCGGCGGTGTAGCCGGTGTGAACCGCCCGGCGGTCATCGCACGTGCACGCGGAGAGGCGAGGCGCGCCCGGCCGCCCGATGCGATGGCGGTTCAGACGAGGGTGGCCGGCGCTGCCGTGTGAACGGTGCCGTACGCGGTCATTCGATCTCCTTTGATCGAGTGCGGGCAGAAGCGCGGCGGCTGTGAACGTGCACAACATGCTCAGTGCAGTCGCCCCGGGTGAAACCGATGACGAAGATCTTCCGAAGGCAACCGGGGGCGGATCTTGTGAACGTGCGCGGTTTGGCTGACAGCCGGGTCCCGAACCGGTCGTACCGGATCCGCCGTGGTCACGGGAACCGCGGATGCCTCGCGGAGCGGGCGAAGTCGACGCACCGGCCCGTGGGACCGATCACCGGGGCGCTCTGGCCGACCGCGCAGCAACACCGCACGGTCGACGTGGACCATCCGACCGTTCAAGCGACCCGGCGCCGCCACCCGTCGGTCAGCCGACCACCCACTGCTGGTTGGTCTGGCCGTTGCAGGTCCACTGCCGGACCTCGGCACCGGGCTCGGTGTTCCGGTTGTAGTCGTCGAGGCAGAGGTTGCTGTGCCGGTTGACCAGGGTCGTGGTGCCGTTGGTGGTGGTCATCCGCCACTGCTGCACGGCCATGCCGTTGCAGGTCCACTGCTGCACGACCGAGCCGGCGGCGGTGGCCCAGTCCTTGTTGTCCAGGCACAGGCCGCTGTGGACGTTGGTGACCTGGTAGTAGCCGCCCTCGGTGGGTGTGAGGGTCCAGTCCTGCACCGGCTCACCGTTGCACGTCCACTGCCGCACCTCCGCGCCCGGCGTGGTGACGAAGTCGTAGTCGTCCAGGCAGAGGTTGCTGTGCCGGTTGCGGATGCGGACGCGGGCGCCGGACCCACCGGTCTCACCCGAAGGGCCCGCGAGGACCGCGGAGGTGGAGACCGGCACGCCGAGGTCGGGGGTGCCGTCGGCGTTCCACGAGATCTTCTGCACGCGGGTGGTGCGGGTGGTGCCGCAGCCGTGGGAGGCGGAGGAGTTGGCGTGGTAGGCGATCCACGTCTCGGTGCCGTCCGGCGAGGTGAAGAACGAGTGGTGGCCGGGTCCGTAGACGCCGGCGGCGTTGTCGCGCTGGAAGATCGGGGTGGCGTGCTTCGTCCACGAGCTCTGCGCCAGTGGGTCACCGCCGCGGTACTCCAGCATGCCCAGCTTGTAGTCGGCCGTGCCGCAGTAGCTGGCCGAGTAGGTCAGGAACGTGCGGCCGTTGCGCTGCAGGGCGAAGGACCCTCGTTGACCGGCTGCCCCTGCCGTTCCCACGCCAGCGTCGGCGCCGAGATCCGGGTGCCGTGCGCCGACACCGAGGTCGGGGAGCTCATGGGCGCGATGTAGAGCGACTGCAGCCCGTCGGCGTGGAACGCCGAGTAGTGGAAGTACAGCGCGCCGTTGAGCTTGAGCACCGCGCCGTCGATCGCCCACCCGTTGTCCGGCATCAGGTCGAGCACACCCCGGTAGGTGTACGGGCCCGCCGGGTCGTTGCCCGCGCTCTCCAGCACGTGCGTACGCCGCTGCCCGTAGCCCGACCTGGGTTCGACCGAATAGTAGATGTACCAGCGGTTGCCGACCTGTTCCAGGTGCGGCGCCCACATCGTGCAGCAGCCCTCGTTCTGCGAGGCGCGGAAGACCCTCTGCTCCGGCGCACCGCGCAGACCGGCGATCGTGGACGACCGCCGCATCAGGATGTCGGAGGTCCACGTGGTCGCCACGTAGTAGTACTGGCCGTTGTACTGCACCAACGTCGGGTCGGCGCTGTTGGGCGCGGGCACGACCGGATTGGTGAACGACGGGCCGGGCGCGGCATCCGCGCGGTCCTGGCCCGCCACGATCACGGACACGGCGACAACGAACGCCACAGCCAGCGTCAGGGCTCGCCGGACCACGCTGTGCCGACGGACAAGCATCATGGGTGACTCCTGATCACGAAACGGGTCGAAAGCCGACTAAGCGGACTCCCCTGGAGCCCGTTCTCCACGCACAGCCAACCGCGCCTCCTCGCGAGCAGGGCCTCATCGCGCTCCCCGCCTCCCGGCGGATCCACGCACCGGACCGTGCCGCCCCTGGACGACCGACCCGATGGCACGTGGGCCAGCGACTTGTCGTGTAAACGTTTACTGGCCGTCTACGGTAGGGGTAACGATCCAGGGCGGTCAAAGGGTTGACGGCTCCAGGTAAACGCTTTATGTTTTGCCGGCCTCGCCTTGACCGGGCGACCGCCGATGACGACGGAGGCCGACGTGGCGGACAGAGGACGGCCGAACACGCCGACACGAGGCACGGCCCGACCGAACAGTGCACGATCTCCAGTGCTGGTTGTGAACGCTAACAGATCCGGCCATCCATCTCATCGGTCTTGTCGACTTCGAAAAGCTTGCGCTACGGTCGCCTGGGAGCGCTCCCATTCCATGCAGGTCGACACGCGGCGATGGACGCTCGGGGTCCTGGTCGCAAGGAGGCGACATGCGCTGAGCTGCAGAATCCTGCCGTTGGAGCCATGCGCGCATGACGTGAAGGCTGCTCGCGCAGCCCTCCGTGCCAAGTAGCCACAAGCCGAGATCTTTCACCGAAACCTGTCCCCTCAGGACCGGTTCACGATGGGAGTCGATCTTGCTCGCAGTTATTTGTTAACGCTAACGTTTCCGCTGGCGGTCGTACGCCCGTAGTCACCCGGCTCCGGTCCGACCAGCCATCGCGCCGTGCGCGGGACCGCGAGTGGCACATCGCCCGATACCACGACCCGCGCACCCCAGGCGCGCATCTCATTCGCGCCACTCGCAGCGGATCGACCGCAGCCGCCGCCGCGAGCAACCAGGTCCACTACCGGACGGTCCGAGCGCACGGATGCCGACCGGCTGTTGACACCCGGATGCCGACGCGACATGTCCTCGACCACTGAAGGGAAGCACCGTGTTGCACGTGAACCCGGCACGCCGGAAATGGCGCGCCACCGTACTGGCGACGGTGATGGTCGTCGTGGCGGGCGTCGCGGCGGCAGTCGCCTCGACACCTGCCGCCGCGGCCACCATCGACACCAACGCGTGGTACCAGCTCGTCTCGCGGCACAGCGGCAAGGCGGTCGACGTGTGCGAGCAGTCCACCGCCGACCGCGCGTGCGTCCAGCAGTGGGCACCGCTGGACCAGGCCAACCAGCAGTTCCAGTTCCTGCCCTCCGGTGACGGCTACTACCGGCTCAAGGCCCGCCACTCCGGCAAGGTCGTCGACGTGCTGGACTGGTCCACCGCCGATGGCGCCGAGCTGATCCAGTGGCCCGACACCGGCGCGGCCAACCAGCAGTGGCGGGTGCTCGACACCGACAGCGGGCACGTCAAGCTGGTCAACCGGCACAGCGGCAAGGCGATGGACGTGTGGGAGCGGTCGACCGCCGACGGCGGCCGCGTCTCGCAGTACACCGACAACGGTGGGATCAACCAGCAGTGGCGGATGGTCCAGGTCGGCGGCGGAACCACCCCGCCCGGTGAGGGCCGCAGGATGGAGAGCCTGGACCGCGGTGTGGTGGCCGTGCGTTCCGGCAGCAACCAGGTGATGGTCTCCTGGCGGTTGCTGGGCTTGGACCCGGCCGGGATCGGGTTCAACGTCTACCGCTCCACCGGCGGCGGCGCGGAGGCCAAGCTCAACGGGTCCGTGCTGACCGGCGGCACCAACTACACCGACTCCACGGCCGACCTGTCGCAGTCCAACAGCTACCGGGTCCGCCCGGTGGCGGGCGGCGTGGAGCAGGCGCCCAGCGGGGCCTTCAGCCTGCGCGCCAACGCCGCGACCGAGCCCGTGGTCCGCGTCCCGCTGCGCGCCGGCGGCGCGGTGAAGTTCCTCTGGGTCGGCGACCTCGACGGCGACGGCGAGTACGACTACGTGCTCGACCGGCAGACCTCCCCGCAGAAGATCGAGGCCTACCGCCGCGACGGCCGGTTCCTCTGGCAGGTCGACATGGGCCCCAACAGCACCAACCAGAACAACATCGAGGGCGGCTCCTCCACGATCAACGTCGGCCACAACGACGGCGTCACCGTGCAGGACCTCGACGGCGACGGTCGTGCCGAGGTCGCCGTCCGCATCGCCAACGGCGTCACCTTCGGCAACGGCGTCCGCTTCACCGACAGCAACGACAACCGCCAGCACATCGCGATCCTCGACGGCATGACCGGCGCGCCGAGGGCCACCGCTCCGGTGCCGACCGACTACCTGGCCGACGGCCCCATGTACGCGCGCTTCGGCGTCGGTTACCTCGACGGCGTCAACCCCAGCCTGGTCGCGTTCATGAAGAACCGGATCGGCAGCGGCGACTTCAACCTCGTGTTCACCGCCTGGCGGTTCACCGGCAGCGCGCTGACCATGCAGTGGAAGTTCCTGCGCGGCAACCAGAACCTTCCCGACGGGCACAACACCCGCATCATCGACGTGGACGGCGACGGCCGCGACGAGATCGCCGAGATCGGGTTCGTGCTCAACGGCAACGGCACCCTGCGCTACTCACTGGGCAGCCAGGGCGTCGTGCACGGCGACCGCTTCCACATCACCGACATCGACCCGAGCCGGCCCGGGCTGGAGGGCTACGGCGTGCAGCAGAACAACCCCAGCGGCCTGCGCGACTACTACTACGACGCCGCCACCGGCAACATCATCTGGCGGCACACCGCCTCCGGCACCGCCGACGTGGGCCGCGGCATGGCCGGCGACATCGACCCCCGCCACCCCGGCATGGAGGTCTGGGCCTTCTCCGGCGTCCACAACGCCGCCACCAACCGGCTGACCCACTCCGACACCTCGCTGCAGCCCTGGCCGCAACTGGGCCTGTACTGGGACGGCGACACCGGAATGGAACTGCTCAACGACGGCAAGTTCGAGAAGTGGGACCCGAACAACCCCACCCCCACCAACCGGACGCCGCGCCTGCTCACCACCGCCAACCACGGCGCCGTCGACGCCGCCCAGGGCAACTCCCCCGTCCTGCAGGGCGACATCCTCGGCGACTGGCGCGAAGAGGTCCTCTACACCAACGCCGCCTTCAACGAGCTGATCATCTTCACCACCGACCGACCCAGCAGCACCAGGTTGTACACGCTCGCCCACAACCCCGCCTACCGCAACGCCATGACCCTCAAGGGCTACATCCAGTCCCACCACGTCGACTACTTCCTCGGCTACGGCATGGCCACCCCGCCCCGCCCGGACATCACCTACCAGCCCAGGTAGACGCGTTCGGCGTGGTCGGTCGACCCCCAGGAGCGGTCCGCCGCGGTCAACACCCGCGGTGGACCGCTCCTGCCGGCATGGGATCGCCGTCCGACCACGTCTCGACTCCGATCGTTCCCCGCCCGTGATCGAGGAGGATCACCCGTGTCCCGGACACTGACGAGGTTCGGCGTGCTGCTCGCCACCGTGGCCCTGCTGTCCACCTCCTGGTCGGTGACGATCGACCGGCGGGCATAGGTGCCAGCCGGCTACCTGCCGGCGCACACCGGCAACGGCACCTCGTTGAAGACCTCGGCCGACCGGGTCGCGTTCCGCAACGCCGGCGCCGCGTTCCCAACGGCACGCCGTGGGCGTACCCCTGCACAGGAGGCGGTCGGCACCTGTGGGCGCCGGACCCCACCTACCGCCCGCACGACCGACAACTTCAACGCCATCGACCCCGACCTGGTCGTGGACGACCAGGGCCGCTGGTGGCTGAACTTCGACTCCTTCTGGTCGAGCTCGTCCAGCTCGTCCCCGCCGCCGGCCTGCGCCTCGGCGGCACCGCCATGACGAGCATCGCCAACCGGGGCGGCAGCGAGACCGCGATCGAGGCGCCGTTCATCGTCAAGCGCGGCAACTACTACCAGTACGTCTCCTGGGACATGTGCTGCCGCGGCGCGTCGAGCACCTACCGGACATGGTCGGCCGCTCCACCAGGGTCACCGGCCCCTACGTCGACCGCGACGGCGTGCCCATGACCTCCGGCGGCGGCACGCAGATCCTCGCCGGCCACGGCGGCGTCCACGGCCCGGGTCACCAGGCCGTGCTCGCCGACACCGACGGCGACGTCCTGTTCTACCACTACTACGCCGACAACGGGGCCGCCCTGCTGGGCATCACCCGCCTGACCTACGACGCAGCAGGCCGGCCGACCGTCGTCCGAGGCGCAGCGGTGGCGCCCACCCGACCGGTCACGCGGGTGGGCACCACCGCTCGAACCAGGACCCGGTGGCGCGCAACGGCACCGGGACCGTACCGGGGTACCACGCGCGGTCCCAGTCCAGGGAGACCCAGCCCGACCACGACCGCAGCAACCGCCCGCACTCCTCCAGCGGCACGGCACCCTCACCCGGCGGCACCGGGGTCGGCTCTCCCCCGGCCACGTCCTCAACCTGGAAGTAACCGAAGTGTTCCCCAGCACCCACCTGGTCCGGGCAGGCGGCTCACCCGCCCGCCACGGGTGCACCGCGTCCCACAGCACCGGCGCATCGGGACCTGGTGCGCAAACCTCGGCACAACCGACCAGGCAGGCGACCACCAACCCGCCGTCATGGGCGCCCCACCTCCGCTCATCCGAGCCCAGGCGCTGTACGGGAGCTGCCGGGGCTCCACCTGGCCGAGCAGCGGCGCACCCCTGGTGAACCGGCCCACCTCGGCCACGGCGAACTCGCCGAGGCGACGCAGCTCGCGTCCCCGGGCGCCGGCCAGGTGCGGGGCGACCAGGACGTTGGGCAGGGCGAGGATCGCGGACCGGGTGAGCTCCGCGACGGCAGTGAGGTCGAGCGGAGGACGTCGAACGTCCCGCCGTGGAGTTGCGGGACGTTCGACGTTCATACCGCGGTCATCACCGGTGTCGTGGTCAGACGGCCGTCCGGGACCACTGTTGGTTGGTGCCGGTGTTGCACGTGTACTGCTTGAGGATCGCGCCGTTGGCGGTCGAGGCGGCCGGTACGTCCACGCACTTGCCGCTGTGGCGTGCCCGGAGCTGGAAGTAGCTGCCGTTGGGCACCATCTGGAACTGCTGGTTGGTGCCTGTGCCGCAGGTGTACTGGACGAGCTCGGCGCCGTCGGCGGTGGAGGCGCCCACCACGTCGAGGCACTTGCCGCTGTGACGGCTGACGAGGCGCCAGTAGCCGCTGCCGGCGTCCTGGAACCGCCACTGCTGCCACGCGTTGCCGTCGTAGGCGTGCTGGCCGACGCGTGCGCCGTTGTCGGTGTTCGGCTGTTGGACGTCCATGGCCTTGCCGCTGTGCCGCACGTCAACCCGGTAGTACGTCGTGGGAGTCGTGGTGCCGTCACCCCAGGCGTACCGGACCCGTTCGGCACCTGAGGTGTTGCGGATGGTCAGGTCGAGGTCGGTGCCGCTGCCGCTCAGCGCGTACATCGAGTACCAGTCGTAGCCGATGGTGCCGGGCTTGCCGCCGAGGGCGGGCCAGTAGGTGCCGCCCATGTTGTTGTCCCGCATGACCTGCGCCATGGCGCGGATGTGGCGCACGAAGTTGTCGGCGCTGTTCGCGTCGCTGTAGTCGAGGCCGGTGGACATCGGCGCGCCGAACTCGGTCGCGACCGCGCGGGAGGCGCAGTTGCCCAGGCGCGTCTGGATGTGGCCGCGGAAGGCGTCGTAGGTCATCGGGCTGTAGAAGAAGGCGTAGTGGTGGAACGACAGCAGCGTGGAGTTGAAGCGGCTGTCGTTGCAGATGTCGCGCAGGTCCTGGCTGTAGCCGGTGCCACCGATGAGCACCCGACTCGGTACCGCCGACGTGTGGTAGGCGAGCCAGTTGGCCGCCACGTTGCGCCAGTCCGTCGAGCTGTAGCCGTGCGGCTCGTTCATCGGCTCGAAGTAGACGTTGCCGTTGGAGCCGTAGGTGTAGGTCACGCTGGACCACATGGTGTTCCACGCGGCGAGGTTGGTGATCCGGCCGCCGGAGGCGGCGCCGTCCTCCCAGTAGGCCAGGATGACCTTGAACCCGCGGGCGGTGGCGGCGTCGATCGCACCGCGGTACGCGTTCCACCAGGTCGTGTCGGCCACCGTGTGGGTGTTGATCGGCAGCCGGACCGTGTTGACCCCCATCGTCGCGGCCATGTCGTCGTAGAGGGCGTTGGCCTTGGCCCGCACGGTCGCGTAGCTGTCTGACTGGCTCAGGCCCTGCACCACGAGCGTGCCGGTGCTGAAGTTGTCGCCCTGCACCGCCCAGTTCATGCCCCGGAACTGGCTGGTGGCGGCCGTGGCGGTCGGTGCGGTGGCGACGAGGCTCGCCGCCGCGGTCAGTGCAATCACCGCGAGGGTGCTCATCGACCGCCTCAACGAGGTCGCGATCGGTGTCATGGAACGTCCCATCACTAGGTGTGAGTTCGCGTCGAACCTTCACTTGCGAGCGTCGTGGTCAGGTGGGGATGGCGGTGCACCGGTGTGCGGTACAGCTCGGTCAGTGCGCGGACGGGATCGGGGAGCCAGGCCGTGCAACCGCTTGGTGCGGTGGGGTCCCCGTCGCCGATCGCGACCCTGGGCCAGGCCGAGGTCACGACTGACGCCAAGGGCATGCGGGTGGCGAGGAGACGAACATGGCAGCTCTCCCCATGACGGTGCAAAGGGCTGGACCGGGATGTGACCACTGGTCGAGATGGCGGCTCTGGTGGGAGCGCGCGATGCTGTTTACGCAAACATCGGTTCCATGACCGTAACGTGGCCCTCACCGGGATGTCCAGAGTTCGCCAACGATGTCAATCGAAAGAAAACGAAAAACGACACACAACATGCGTTGTCATCGACGATCCAACAACAGTGGACACCGTGGGTACCACCGAAGCCGGGCCGCGGAGTCACTGCGGCTTGGCGCTACCAGCAGTACGCGCAGTTCTGCACGACCACTGCACGGGCGACGTTTCGTCAGGGGCGACCCCGTAGGACGCCCTCACCAAAACCACCGCCGACCGCAGAGCCGCGCCGCACGTCGATGCCCGCCGACCGGTCCTGGGCGGCCTGATCAACGACTACACGCCACCGACGCCGGAGGGAAGGACGGGTGCCTGACGCGCCCGCCCTTCTCCGTCACGCCGGTCGGCGCTTCACCAGCAACTGTGCCAGTCGAGCCGCAGGCGGCGGGACAGGGCTTCGAGGAAGAAGTAGTCGCCCCAGAGGTTTCCCTCGTCGACACCGACGTTCTTGGGCTTGTCGTAGACACCGTGTAGCAGCAGCGCGGTGGAGCCGGGGTCGTGCGCGGTCGAGTAGGCAGAGGTCAGGCTGGCGAGGATGGCGTCGGCCTCAGCGCGGTAGCGCAGGGCGGTGTCGAAGTCGTCGATCTGCTCGGCGAGTTCGTAGAGGCCGCACACGGCGATGGCGGCGGCCGAGGAGTCGCGTTCCTGTCCACTGCCGTCGGTGAACACGAGGTCCCAGTAGGCGACGCGGTCGTCCGGCAGGTGGGTGAGGAAGTAGTCGGCGCAGCGCCGGGCCGCGTCGAGGAACGACGGCTCACCGACGTGCCGATGGCCCAGGGCGAACCCGTAGATGCCCCACGCCTGGCCGCGTGCCCAGCAGGAGCCGTCCTGGTGGCCCTGCTCGGTCGCGCCGCGCAGCGGTTCACCCGTGTCGGTGTCCCAGTAGAAGGTGTGGAAGGTGGTGCCGTCCGGGCGGATCATGTGCCGCCGCAACTGCTCGGTGTGGCGGATGGCGGCGTCGCGGAACGACGGGGTGCCGGTCGTCTCGGCCGCCCAGTACAGCAGCGGCAGGTTCATCAGGCTGTCGATGATGGTGCGGCCGCGTTGCAGGGGGTTCTGCAGGTCGCCCCATGCCTGGATGATGCCCGCCGGTTCCAGGAAGCGGTCCATCAGGTGGTCCGCGGCCTTCAGCGCGGCGTCACGGGCCTGTTCGTCACCCTCCAGGCGCCACGGTGTCACGCAGGACAGCGTGTAGAGGAAACCGAGGTCGTGGGTGTCGAGGTCGATTTCGCGCCGGACGCGGTCGGAGAAGCTGTCGACCTGGCGTTGAGCGGCCCGTCGCACGTCCTCGTCGCCGGTTCCCTCCCAGACCAGCCACAACATCCCCGGCCAGAAGCCGGTGGTCCACCCGACGTTGGTCCCTTCGGGTTGGCCGGCGCGCGGCGTGCGCGGCCGGTACACGCCCGCGGTGGTCGTGTCGTCCGGGTACCAGGTGGTGAAGTCGGCGATGTTGCGCCGGACGGTCGCCACGGCGGCGTCCCAGGCCACGGCCAGGTGGTCGGTGGTCGGTGCGGCGCGGTCAGCTTCCGCGGACATGGTTCTCCCTCAGGACGGGTGACGGGACGGCGACGCGGGTCACCGCGTCGCGACGGCGCGCGGGTCGGTCGTGGACCACGCGGCGCGGATGGGCCTCAGGGTCGCGCGGCTGCCCACCCAGACGACGTAGAGCGCCGGGCCGGTCAACAGCGCGAGCGCCGGCACGGGCACAGCGGCGACCGCCGCGCTCAACACCCACAGCACCGTGAGCGACACGGCGGTGAGATGCGGGCGGCGGACGGCAAGGAACAGGCTCGCCTTCACCAACTTCCGGACCGGCACGTCGGAATGCTCGACCACGCCGGTGAGCGTCACCAGCGCGGTCACCGCGGTCAGCACGACGAGCACCGCCAGGACCGGGATGGCGAGCGCACCGACGGGCGTGCCCCAAGCGACGTGGACGTCCACGGCCAGGACGAGCAGGACGGCCGTCGCCGCGCCGACCACGAGAGCGGCACGACGGGCATGTCGACGCCAGGCACGCAGGAAGCCCCGCACGACCTGTGTGCCGTCGTCCTGCGCGATGGAGCCGAACACGGCGTGGGCGGCGGCCACGGCTGGGCCGAGGAACGGGGCCGTCAGCGCCAACAGCGGCCAGCCGGCCGTGACGGGGGTGAACAGCAGCACGGCCAGGAACGGCGCGCTCGCGCCCACCACGAGCACGCTGGTGATCAGCAAGGCGTAAGCGGTGTTGAACACCCGGTTGTAGATCTCGTACTTCACCGCGGTCAGCCCTTCAGCCCGCTGGTGGCGATGCCCTGGACGAAGTACTTCTGCCCGAGCAGGAACACGATCGCGATGGGCAGCACCGACAGCACGGAGCCGGTCATGATCAGCGCGTGTTCGGCGTTGTAATCGCTGACGAACGACTTGAGGCCGAGCTGGATGGTCCACAGGTCGGGGTCGCGCAGGTAGATCAGCGGGCCGAGGTAGTCGTTCCAGGTGGTGACGAAGGTGAGCAGGGCCAGGCTGGCCAGGGCGGGCACGGACAGCGGCAGCATGATGCGGAAGTAGATGCCGTACTCGCTCAGGCCGTCGACCCTGGCCGCCTCGCACAACTCGTCGGGGATGGTCAGGTAGTACTGGCGCATCAGGAACACGCCGAAGGCGCCGAACGCCTGCAGTGCGATGATCGACCAGGGCGTGTTGGTGAGGCCGGCCTCGGACATCATGATGAACTGCGGGATCATGTAGGCCTGCCAGGGCACGGCGATCGTGCCGATGTAGAGCAGGAAGAGCAGGTTGCGGCCGGGGAAGCGGGTCTTGGCGAACCCGTACGCGGCGAAGCTGCCGGTGAACAGCTGCAACAGGGTGACGACCACCGACAGGAACACCGTGTTCTTCAGCCACACCAGCATGTCCGAGATCCGCCAGATCTCGGCGTAGTTGCCCCACTGCGGCGAGTCGGGGAACCAGGTCACCGGGATCGAGAAGACGCCGTTGTCGGCCTTCAGCGACGAGGAGACCATCCAGAAGAACGGCAGCAGCAGCCCGGCCGCGGCCAGCACCAGGACGACGTGGCCCAGCACCTTGCCCAGTGCGGGGAGCCGCCTCTCGCTCCGGTTCGACGTGGGGTTCTCCGTTCCCGGATCGACCGTCCTGGGCGGGGCGGTGTCCGCCAGGGTGTGCGGGGCGGCCATCAGGCGTTCCTCCTGCGATTGACGGCGAACTGCACGATCGTGACCAGCATGCAGAGCGCGAACAGCACGACGGAGATCGCGGAGGCGTAGCCGAACCGGTTCTCCACCAGGCCTTTCTGGTAGATGTACTGCGACAGCACCAAGGTCGACTGGCCGGGGCCGCCGTTGGTCATCACGAGGATGAGGTCGAAGACCTTGAAGCTGCCGATGGTGAGCATGACCGTGACGAAGAACGTGGTGGGGCGCAGGCAGGGCAGGGTGACGTTGCGGAAGCGCTGCCAGGCGTTCGCGCCGTCGATGCGGGCGGCCTCGTGCAGCTCCGGCGGCACGGTCTGCAGGCCGGCGAGGAAGAGCAACATGTAGTAACCCATCTCGCGCCAGACGCCGACGATGATGACGGCGGGCATGGCCCAGTCCGAGGACGCGGTCCAGCCGGGCGGGTCGGTCACCCCGAACAGGCCCAGGATCTGGTTGATGGGGCCTGCGTCGCGGCTGAACAGCAGGTTCCACGCGATGGCGATGGCCACGATCGAGGTGATGTAGGGGAAGAACGCGGCGGTGCGGAAGAACGCGACGCCGCGCAGTTTCCGGTTCAGCAGCAGGGCCAGGCCCAGTGACACGGCGAGCGTGAGCGGGATGTGGAAGGCGGAGTAGTACAGGGTGTTGAGCAGTGCCCGGTGGAAGCTCGTGTCGCCGAACAGGCGGGTGAAGTTGTCCAGTCCGATCCACTTGGCCTTGCCGAAGACGTTCCAGTTGGTGAACGAGATGTAGAACAGCGCGACGACCGGGCCCAGGGTGAGCAGGCCGAAGCCGAGGAAGTTCGGCAGGACGAACGACACGCCCTGCAACGATCGGCGCGCCCGGTACCACCGCTTCGTCCGATCCGCCCCGATCCCGGGGGAACCGCCGACCGTCGTGGTGCTCATCGGCTCTCTGTGCTCCTGCGTAGGTGGTGTGCTGGGGATGGCGCGGGCCCGGAGGGAGAGCGGAGAGTGGGGCCGAGCCCGCGCCTGGTCGTCACTTGGACGTCAGGGCCTCGCTGCGAGCCCTTTCACCCGCCTGGGTGAGCGCCTGGTCCACCGGCGTGCTCTCGGACATGATCGCCGAGTGGGTCTCCTGGAGGATGTTCTGCAACGCCGCCGTCTGCGGTGAGACGGGGTTCTCCGCGCGGGTGTCGTGCGTGGTGAAGGCGAACTTGGACAGCTCGTCGCCCGGCACGCCCTGCACTCCGAAGTACGCCTGCACGACCGGGTCGGTCAACGTGGCAGGCGTGATGCCGATGCCCGCCAGCGCGGTCGCGCCACCCTCACCCGCGACGAAGGTCAAGAACTTCTTGGCCGCCGCGACCTTGTTCTCGTCGATCGCTGCGTTGACGCCCAGGCCGGTGGGGTCGCCGAAGGTGATCGGCTCGTCCTTGGTGCTCGCGTCGTGCTGTGGCGCGGGTGCGAAGCCCCACTGGAACGACTGCGCGTCGCCCTTCTTCTGCTGGGCGATGAGGGTGGCGACGTACCAGCTGCCCATCAGCATCGTCGCGGCCTGCTGAGTGCCGAACTGCGCCTGGTACTGCAGCGTGTTCGTCGTGGCGGTGCCGTAGTCGACCTGCGAGCCGGCCTTCTGCTGCTCCAGTGCCCGCTCGTAGTAGGGCGCCAGGTAGCCGTAGTCACCGCTGCCGAGGTCGGCGCCCGGCGTCTGGGCCAACGCCAAGCCCTGGACCGTCGACTGCCAGGTGTGCTGGTAGGCGGCCTTGGCCGGGGAGCCCGCCGCCTTCAGCCCCGCGGTCAGGTCCGCCACGGCCTTCTCGTACTCCGCCCACGTCCAGGTCTCGCTCGGCGGGGTCACGCCGGCCGCCGTGAACAGGTCCTTGTTGTAGTAGAGGTACCACGAGTCCTGGCGGTAGGGCGCCGCGTACGTGACGCCGTCCACCTTGTAGTTGCCCAGGCCGTTGACGTTGTCGCCGAGACCGTCCGCGACATCGGAGACGTCGAGCAGCTGCTCGCCCGCCTGGTAGGTGATGAAGTTCTTGAGGTTCTTCAGCACGTACAGGTCGGGCGCGCTGCCGGCGGCCAGGTCGGCGGTCAGCTGGGTGTCGTAGTTGTCGGCGTCGTACTCCTTGAACTCGACCTTCACCTCCGGGTTCTGCGCCTGGAACGCCTCGGCGAGCTTCTGGAACTCGGGCGTGGTCTTCAGGCTCCACGCGCTCATCGTCAGGGTCACCGGGCCGCCGGTGTCGGCGGGTTCGTCGGAGCCGCCGCAGGCGGTGGCGGTGAGCGTGAGGGCGGTGGCGGCGGCCGCGATGGCGGTCCACCTGGGGTGGCGGTGTCGCATGGTCCTTCGCTTCCTGGTCGAGACTCGGGGAGAACCGGAGGTGTGAGCGGCGCGACCGCCCGTCAGGACAGCGCGGTGCGGGTCTGCGCGCCGTCGGGCCACCGGGTGGTGACCCAGGTCGTCCGCCCGGGGTCGAGCCGGACCTCGGGATCGGCGGACCAGGAGCCGGCGCCGCTCACCAGTTCGAGCAGTGTGGCGAACCATTCGCCCCGCACTACGGGCAACTGGACCCACGGCACGGCGGCGACCGGTCCCAGCGGGCCGGCGTCCTCGTGCACGGACACACCCGAGTCGGTCGGCCGCCCCAACAGGACGGTGAGCGCCGACCGCGTGCCGTCTTCGGCTCGGGCGCACGGGCTTCCGGTGGAGACGATGTCGACGTCCGTACCCGCGACGGCCCACCCGGATACCCGCAGGGCCGTCGGAGGACGGTCCTGAACGACGTCGTCGACCCGGACCAGTCGCACCTCCCACGGACCGCGGACGAGCGAGTGCACGGTGACGGCGCCTGCGTCGCGGTGGCGACCGGTCCAGCCGGACCCGTGGCCTTGTTGGACCTCGTCCGGCGCCAGCCAGCGCACGACACCGGACGAGGAACCTGTGCCCACCCCGATACCACCGGCGTCCACCACGTCGGTGGCTCCGACCGTCATGCCGGACCGGTGGGACGCCCGGCCCTCGGCGTCGATCAGGACCACGGCCTGGTCGTGCGGGTCGGCCCAACCGCGGTCGTCCAGCAGCGGGCTGGTCGCGGTGGAGTAGCCGAGGCGCGCGTAGAGCGGGGAGTCGCCCCTGGTGTCGCCGGGGACGGCGTGGTCGGTGCCGTGGTTGACCACCCGCACCACGCCGTCCGCGACCGTGCCGCTGACCAGCCAGCCCGGCGCCGTGACCGACCGCACGAAGTCGTCACGCTCGACGGGCAGCGGCAGCTCCTCCGCCGTCCACACGGGGTGATCGGCCGGCAGGGCCAGCCCGAGCATGCCTTTCACCGCCCAGTAGGGCGAACCGGGGCCCGAGTACGCCTGCGCGATGCGCGGCCACGACCCGTGCCACCCCAGGGACAGCAGGCCGTGCCCGTCGAGGGCCCCGCGGTCGGTGAAGTGGCGCACGACGCTCGTCGCGGCACGGCGCAGGACGCCGGGCGGCGTGGACGGCACCTCGGCCAGCACACCGGCCCAGAACGGCGCGGCGGCGGCGAACCGGTAGGTCAGGCTGCGGCCCTGCACGAGCGGCGACCCGTCCGCGCCGACCAGGTGCACGGCGTCGAGCAGGAAGCGGTCCAACAGCGCGGTGTCCCGGACCCGGCGTTGCTCGGCGAAGCCTTCCGCACCCGGCATCCGCGCCCACAGCTGCGGGTAGACGTGCAGCGCCCAGCCGACGTAGTGGTCGAACGCCCGCTCGTGGCCGTCCGCCATCCAACCGTCCTCGCGCAGGAAGCCGTCGTGGGTGGCCAGGTCCTCGGCGACGTCCTCGGCCGACCAGGGACCGCCGACCGAGCGCAGGAACGCCTGCACGACCAGCCGGAACCACACCCAGTTGATGCGCGGGTACGTCGAGTCGCCCACCGCGGGCGCCAGGTAGGCGACCACCCGCTCCCGGACGGCCGGGGCGAGGCGGTCCCACAGCCATGGGCGGGTCAGGTCCAGCGCGAGCGCCAGCGAGGCGGCCTCCACTTTGGCCTGCGGGTGCTCGTCCAGACGCACCCAGCGCTCCGGCGATGTCGGGTCGGTGCCCGTGGCGATGCCCTCGGCGTACCACCCGGCGAGGTCGTCCGGGTCGGCTCCGCGTTCGCCCGCGATCCGGAACCCGGCGAGCAGGAACGTGCGGGCGAAGCCCTCCAGCCCGTCCACGTCCGCGCCGTAGCCGCCTTCCGGGCCGGGCAGCGTGATCCGCGCGTGCCCCGGCGAGGCGAACGGGCGCACGGCCCGCAGCATCGCGTCTGCCGTGCCCGCCCACTCATCGCGGGTCCACCCCGCTGACGGGGTCTGTGGTGCGTCTGCCCTCAAGAGGGATTCCGGCGGCATGTGACCCGTCCTTCAACGTCGAAGGCGTTCGATCAAACGGAAACATCAAGCGTTCGTTTTTGATCGCTTTGCGTGGCAAACAGTAAATATGTGCAGAGTGATCGTGTCAAGACTCACACGGGAACCGTGGCCGGCATGTGCTCGCGGATGGAGTACGGCCTCCGACCCCGGGGACTTCCCCGGTCGCCGCGAGGTGCCATGGTGTGCCGCCCACATAATTGGGCCACGATCGACGACGGGAGGACGTGCGGTGACGAGAGCGCGCATGGGGGCCGGTGCGGTCGGCCGGGAGCGGGTGACGACCCGGCCGGCGGGACCCCGGGGCGAGGCTCCGCGGGCCACCACCGCGGCGGACGCGTCGTGAACTCCGAGTCGCGCACGCTGGCGGCCCGCCGGCGCGCGTCGATCCTGGAGGCCCTGCACCGCGACGGCGCGGTCCGGATCTCCGACCTCACCGAGAAGATGGGCGTCACGGCCGTGACGCTGCGCCGCGACATCGCCCACCTCGACGGCGAAGGCCTGCTGCGCCGCGTGCACGGTGGGGCCACGCTGCCCGCCACCGAACTCCTGCCCGGCGTGCAGCCGTCGGACGTCGCCGCGGAACGACCGCGCCTCGGCGCCGCCGGCATGTTGGTGCCCTCCCTCGACTACTACTGGCCGGAAGTGGTCCGCGGCGCGGAGGAGGAGGCGTCCGGGCAGGGCCTGCACGTCCTGCTCCGCGGGTCGTCCTACGGCAGCGCCGACGACCGCCCCCAACTGGAGCGGTTGCTGGACAACGAGGACGTGTGCGGGCTGATCGCCGCGCCGAGCCTGACCGCGCCGTCCGCAGCGGCCACGATCGAGTGGTTGAGCACCCTCGAGACCCCGGTCGTGCTCGTGGAGCGGGTGGCGACCGTGGGTCCGCGCCAGGCCGTCGTGGAGTCCGTGGTGTCCGACCACGCGCTCGGTGCGGCCATGGCCGTGCACCACCTCGTGGCATTGGGCCACCGCAAGGTCGGCGTGGTGACCAGCGAGCACAGCCCGACCTCACCGCACGTGCACCGGGGCTGGCTGGACGCGTGCGCCGAGACCGGCCTCGACCCGGCGTCCACCGTGGACACCGCCGTGCCCAGGCCGGGCACGACCGGGTGGGACACCGCGCTGGACGACGTGCTGGACGGGTTGGCCGCCACCGGGACCACGGCCGTGCTCGTGCACGCCGACACCGAGGCGATGGCCTTGGTGCAGCGCGCGGAGCAGCGTGGCGTCCAGGTGCCGGCCGAGCTGTCGGTGGTGGCCTACGACGACGAGGTGGCGGCGCTGTTCACGCCGCCGCTCACCGCCGTGCGACCGGCCCGGCGTTCCATCGGACGGGCGGCGGTGTCGCTGCTGGCCGCCCGGCTGCACGACCCCGACCGCCCGGCGCACCGGATGGTGATCACCCCGTCCCTGCGGGTGCGCGGCTCGTCGGTGCCGCCGCCCGCGTGACCCTCACCGCGCCAACCAGCCCCCGTCCACGGGCAGCACGACGCCGTGGACGTAGTCGGCCGCGCGGGAGCACAGGAACAGCACCGCGCCCGCGATGTCGTCCGGTTCGGCCCACCGGCCCGCCGGGATGCGGTCCAGGATGGACCGGCTGCGGTCCGGGTCCGCGCGCAGGGCGTCGGTGTTGTCGGTGGTGACGTAGCCGGGCGCGACGGCGTTGACGTTGACGCCCCGGTGGGCCCACTCGTTGGCCAGGGCCTTGGTCAAGCCCACCACGGCGGACTTCGACGCGGTGTAGCCGGGCACGGTGATGCCGCCCTGGAAGCTCAGCATCGACGCGACGTTGACGATGCGACCCGAGCCACGGGCCAGCATCGCCCGGCCCACGTCGCGCGACAGCCTCCAGGTGGCGCGCAGGTTGACGTCCAGCACGTGGTCGAAGTCGGCGTCGGTGTGCTCGGCGGCGGGCGCGCGGCGGATCGTGCCGCCGTTGTTGACCAGGAAGTCCACCTCCCGTGCCGCCAGCAGCGCGCCCAACTCGGCCACCTGGCCCGCATCCGACAGGTCGGTCCTGATCGGGGTGAACGCCCGTCCTTCACCCTCGACCGCGGCCCGTGCGGCGCTGTCACCCTCGGGGATGGACGCGCTGACGCCCACCACGTCCGCGCCCGCGGCGGCCAGCAGCCGCGCCACCGCCAGCCCGATGCCGCGACTGGCCCCGGTGATCGCCGCGGTCCGGCCGGTGAGGTCGAACAGGCCGCTCACCTCGGGTGTCATCGCAGCGCCGCCGCGGGGTGCGGGTCCATGTCGTCGAACGCCTGGTTCTCCCCCGCCATGGCCCACACGAAGCTGTAGGCGGCGGTGCCGACGCCGCTGTGCACGGACCACGGTGGCGAGATCACCGCCTGGCGGTCGGCGACGACCAGGTGCCGGGTCTCGGTCGGCTCGCCCAGCAGGTGCACGACCCGGGCGTCCTCGGGCAGGCCGAAGTAGAGGTAGGCTTCCATGCGGCGCTCGTGGGTGTGCGCGGGCATGGTGTTCCACATGCTGCCGGGGTGCAGCGTCGTCACGCCCATCACGACCTGGCAGCTGCGCACGCCGTTCTCGTGGATGTACTGGGTGAGCGTGCGGCGGTTCGAGGTGAGCGGGTCGCCCAGCTCGCGGACCGTGCCGCCGCCCGGCTCGACCAGCACGGTCGGGTACTCGGTGTGCGCGGGGGCGGAGAACAGGTAGAACGCGGCGGGCTCGGCTTCGTCGTCGGAAGCGAACGACACCTCCTCCACACCCCGACCGACGTACAGGCAGGCGATCGGCGCGAGCCGGTGCTCCACACCGTCCACCGTCACCGTCCCCGCTCCGCCCACGTTGACGATCCCCGCCTCACGGCGGTCGAAGAAGCGCTCCGCCCGGATCTCCGGGAACGCCGGCAGCCGCAGCGGGCCGGTGCGCGGCGATGCGCCCACCAACACCACCCGGTCGTGGTGGCTGTGCACCGCGCGCACCTCGTAGTCGGCGAACAGGTCTTCGACCAGGTAGTGCCGCCGCAGGTCGTCCGTCGTCATGGACGGCACCTGCTGCGGCGCGGTCGCGTAGCGCTGCTCCACGGTGCGTCGCCTTCCTTCCGTCGGATCGTCAA
This sequence comes from Saccharothrix longispora, assembly GCF_031455225.1. Taxonomy (GTDB): domain Bacteria; phylum Actinomycetota; class Actinomycetes; order Mycobacteriales; family Pseudonocardiaceae; genus Actinosynnema; species Actinosynnema longispora. The sequence goes on along the minus strand of NZ_JAVDSG010000001.1, from coordinate 1,052,377 downwards.
TCATCAGAGGGTCGGAACAGTCAATCTCAGACACATTCGATGCACAAGGCTGTACAGTTGCTTCTTACGATCAGTTTCGATCACAACGACGAGGCGAGCAGGCGGTCATGGTCATGGACAACCCCGAGGCCACGGACGCGCTGCTGCCCGCCGCCCGTCGACAGTGGCTGTTGGAGCACCTGCGGGACCGGGGCGTCGTCCGCATCACGCACATCGCCCGGGCCATGGGCGTCACACCGGTCACCGTGCGGCGGGACGTGAGCGACCTGGCCGCCGAGGGCCTGGTGGAACGCGTGCACGGCGGCGTCCGGCTCATCGCCCCCGAGTCCGCCGAGTCGTCCGGCGCGGACGCCGCTCCGGTGGTCGGGATGGTCGTGCCATCGCTCGACTACTACTGGCCCGAGGTCATCCGCGGCGCGCAGGACACCGCCCACAAGAGGCACGCCCGGCTCATGCTGCGCGGCGCGTCGTACCAGGTGGACGACGTACGGCATCAAGTCGAGTGGATGATCGGCAGCGGCGCGGTCGACGCGCTGCTGGTCGCGCCGCCCACCGCCGGGACCGGTGCCGAGGACCTGGTCGCGTGGCTCACGACCCTGCCCGTCCCGCTGGTGCTGGTCGAACGCTCGGCGGTGACAGGCCCGTACCGGCAGCACGTCGAGTCCGTGCGCACCGACCACGCCGCGGGCGCCGAACTCGCCGTCCGCCACCTGCACGCCCAAGGCCACCACGTCATCGGCCTCGCCACCAGCGCGAGCAGTCCCACATCCGCGCAGATCCGCGACGGCTGGCACCACGCGATGACCGGGTCGGGCTTGCTTCCCGCCCCCGAGGCGCTCGTCGCCGCCTACTACGAGCCCGACTGGGCCGTGGACGTCGACCGGGTACTGGACCTGTGCGTCGAGCACCACGCCACCGCGCTCCTCGTGCACTCCGACCGGGAGGCGGTGTCGCTGGTGCAGCGCGCCGAGGAGCGCGGCATCCGGGTGCCCGCCGACCTGTCGGTCGTCGCGTACGACGACGAGGTCGCCCGCTTCGCCCACCCACCGCTGACCGCCATGCGCCCACCCAAGCACGCCGTGGGCAGCACCGCGGTGCACCTCGTGCTCGACCGCTTGGACCAGGGCCCCGACCGGCCGGTCCGCCGGGTGATACTCAGCTCCGAGCTGCGCGAACGCGCCTCGACCGGCGCACGGACGGCGGCACCGCGCTGAACGCGGCGACCTGAGCGCGGGCGGCGCCGATCACCGCACGCCCGCGGCGCCGACCCGCGCGGCGGCCCACGTGGCGGCGTCGGCGACCAGCAGGCGCGCCACGTCGGCCGGCGGCAGCGGCACGGCGACGTCGGACATCGTGCACAGCGCCCCGGCTGCGGCCAGGTGACCGGAACGCAGGCGGCGGGCGGGTGGTTCGCCGGACCGGTGGGCGGCCAGGAACCCCGCGGCGAAGGCGTCGCCCGCACCGACCGGTTCGACCACGTCCACGGCCAGCGCGGGCTCGAACACCGGCGCCCTGCCCGCCTCCAGCACGGTCGCACCCACCGCGCCCTGCTTGACGACCAGCGTGCCGGGCTCGGGCAGCACCTCGCGCACCGCGACCGGCTCCGACACACCCCACAGCGCCTCGGCCTCGTCGCCGCCGACCAGGACGACGTCCGCCTCGGCCGCCAAGGCCCGCAGCACCTCCGGGCCGGTCGCTCCCCACAGCGCGGGCCGCCAGTTGACGTCGAACGACGTCGTGACGCCGGGGTGGTCCAGCAGGGCTCGTACAAGAGCGAGGCAGGACGGCGAGAGTGCGGCGGTGATACCGGTCAGGTGTACGTGGGACACCTCGTCCAGGCCGAGCCGATCGACCACCTCGGGCCCGAGCGCGGACGCGGCCGAGCCGGCGCGGTAGTAGCGCACGGCACTGCCCGCCTTGCCCGCCTCCTTCACGTAGAGGCCGGTCGGGCGCGTCGGGTCGACCACCACACGCGACACGTCCACACCCGCCTCCGCCACGGACGTGAGGACCGCACGCCCGAACGGGTCGTCGCCCACCGCGCTCGCCCAGCCGACCCGGACGCCGAGCGCCGCCAACGCGCAGGCCACGTTCGACTCCGCACCGCCGATGCCGCGCACCCACGTGCGGACCTCCTCGGGAGGCCCGGCTTCGACGGGCGTGAACACCGCCATCGTCTCTCCTACGCAGAGGATCGCGACCACTTCGACTCCTTCAGCCTCCAGGACCGGGCAAAACGATCGTAAACGAAAAAATACCGCTTGACTCGACTAAAGCGATCACACATGCTCGACCGGCACCGGCTCGCTCCCCGCTCCGTCTGCCAGCGCAGGTCCGAACAGCGATGAGGAGATCAACGACGATGAACCCTCGCCGAGCACTTCACGGCCGCCGGTCGGCTGCCCTGGCCCTCTCCGCGGTCGCGGCGCCGGCCGCCACCCCACCGGCCGGCGTGCAGGAAGTGCACGCCGTCGCGTCGGTGACCGTGCGGCCGGACCCGTCCTACCGGCAACCCGCGTTCGAGGGCTGGGGCACGAGCCTGGTCTGGTTCGCCAACGCCACCGGCGGCTACCCCGACGACATCCGCGACCGCCTCGCGGACATGCTGTTCGGCGAGGACGGCCTGCGGCTCAACATCGCCCGCTACAACATCGGCGGCGGCAACGCGCCCGACGTGCGCCGCGACTACATGAAGCCCGGCGCGACGATGGAGGGCTTCTGGAAGGCGCCGGAGGGCACCACCCGCGAGGACGTGGACTGGTGGGACCGGACAACCCCGAGCACTGGGACTGGTCCGCCGACGCCGACCAGCGCTGGTGGATCGACCGGATCAAGGGCGAGGTCAGCCACTGGGAGGCGTTCAGCAACTCGCCGCCGTGGTTCCAGACCGTCAGCGGCTACGTCTCCGGCGGCTTCGACGCCTCCGCCGACCAGATCCGCGCCGACCGCGTGGACGACTTCGCCACCTACCTGGTCCGGGTCTCCGAGCACGTCGAGCGGACCCACGGCATCCGGTTCGACACCATCGACCCCCTCAACGAGCCCAACACGAATTACTGGGGCACCCAGCTCGGCCCCGACGGCCGACCCACCGGCGGACGTCAGGAAGGCGCCCACGCCGGCCCCGCCCTCCAGCAGAGCGTGATCCTCGCCCTCCGCAAGGCGCTCGACGCCTCGGCGCTCGACGCCCGGCTGTCCGCGGTGGACGAGACCAGCCCGACCCTCTTCCGCACCAACTGGAACGCCTACGGCGACGAGGGCCAAGCCGCCGTCGACCAGCTCAACGTGCACACCTACGGCACCGGCCACCGCACGTCCGCGCGCGACATCGCCAAAGGCGCGGACAAGCCGCTGTGGATGAGCGAGGTCGACGGCACCTGGGGCAGCGGCCAGAGCTTCACCAGCGTGGAACCGGGACTCGGGATCGCCCAGCGGATCGTCGACGACATGCGGGAGCTGGAGCCGTCCGCGTGGCTGCTGTGGCAGGCCGTCGAGGACCACAACCCGCAGGCCGCCGCCGGCAAGAACTGGGGCGCGATCCAGATCCCGTTCGACTGCCCGTCCAACGCCACGCCCACGACGTGCCCGATCCGCACGAACACCAAGTTCAACACGATCCGCAACTTCACCCACTTCGTGCGGCCGGGTGACCACGTCGTGAAGGTGGACAACACGTCCGGCCTCGCCGCGGTGTCCGCCAACGGCACGTCCGCCACGGTCGTCCACGTCAACGACACCACCGAGCCACGCGCCGTCACGCTCGACCTGTCGCGCTTCGGCACGGTCCACGTGAACGCTCCGGTGATGCCCGTCGTCAGCGACGCCAACGGCGCTCTGGTGCGCGGCAAGCCGGTGCGGATCGAGGCGGACCGCTCGGCCACGCTCACCGTGCCCGCCAAGTCGGTGACCACCTTCGTGATCCACGGCGTACGCGGCGTGGCGCCGGACGCGGCGCTGGTGCGGTCGGGCCACGCCTACGCGCTCGACGGCGTGCAGAGCGGCAAGGCGCTGGTGCCCTCCCCCGACGGCAGCTCGGTCGTCCTCGGCACGACGGACCAGGCCGACGCGAACGCGTGGTGGCGCATCGAGCAGGTCACCAGCGGCACCGGCAACCGCGAGCGCTACGCGGTCCGGCACGACAGCGGCAAGCGCCTCGCCGACCGGGGTGGCAGCCTGGTGCTCGAACCGGGCACGCAGACCGACTCGGCCGCCCAGGGGATCATGTCGACGACGGGCGACGGCAGCTACACCTTCGTCAACGCCTCCACGGGCCGACTCCTCGACGTGGTCGGCCAGGGCACGGGAGTCGGCACCCGAGTGGGCGTCCACGCGGCCAACTCCGGGACGAACCAGCGGTGGACGGTCGTGGACCGGACTCCGCACACCAGCTGACCGGCACGGCGGACCCGGGAGGAGATCGGCGATGGTGTCGGACACCGGGCGAGCGGCCGGGCCCAGCGCGACCCTGGTGTCCGACACCGTGCTCGACCCCACCGCGTTGTTCTTCGTCTCCTACGACGGCGTGGTCAACAACAACGCCTTCCAGAAGGACGCGATCCTCACCCACGCCGGGTACCAGTACGCCACCTGGTACACCGCCGGCCGCAACGCCGTGGTGGCGCGCAGGCGGCTCGGTGGGGAGTGGGAGCGGGTCGTGATGCCCCACCGGTTGAGCGTGGACGACTCGCACAACGTGATCTCACTCGGCATCTCGCCGCAGGACGGGACCCTGCACGTCGCGATGGACACGCACGACAACCGGATCTTCTACGTGAAGTCGGTCGCCGGGCTCACGACGGCACCCGCGGCGACGCCCTGGCACTCGTCGTCCTTCGGCCCTGTGCAGCGCACCCTCGACGGGGTGGAGTCGGGTGACATCACGTATCCGCAATTCGTCGTGACACCCGACGGCGTGCTCCAGATGAGCTACCGCACCGGCTGCTCCGGGAACGGCGTCAACGAGTTGGCCGAGTACGACCGCGGTGCCTGGACCCTGCTGGGCGCCTGGACCTCCGCCGACGGCGAGTACACCGGGCCGAACGGCGTCATCTCGGCGACGCGCAACATGTACCTGCACGGTCTGGACTACGACCGGAACGGGCGGCTGCACGCCGCCTTCATGTGGCGCGAGGGCGACAGCGGCGTGCTGTGCGCGTCCGGCGGCCTGGCCAACCACGACACGGGCTACGTCTGCAGCGACGACCGCGGCCGCACCTGGCGGACGAGTTCGGGCACCACCGCCGGCACCACCGGCGGGTCGCGGGTGCACGTCTCCTCCCCCGACATCCTCATCGACCACCTAGGCCCCGACCACGGCCTCATGAACCAGGAGAGCCAAGCCGTCGACTCGACCGGCACACCGCACGTAGTGATCAGTCACGTGCCGGAACGGCTCCTCCCCCGCGTCTCCGACTATCCCGCGCAACGAGCACGGCACGGCCGCACCTTCCACCTGACCCGCACGGACGGTGGGTGGACCAAGCACGAGGTCCCCGTCCCGCCGAACAGCACACAGCGCACCAAGCTGGTGCTCGACCGCTCCGACAACGCCTACCTGGTGATGCCGGAGCCAGGATCGTGGCGGCGAGCAGGGCAAGCGGGTGGACCGACTGGACGACCGTGTTCGCACCCACGTCACTCCGGGCCTTCGGCGAGGTCAACGTCGACACGACCCGGATCGCGCTCGACGGCACCCTGTCCATTCAGTACCAACAGGTCTCGACCGGCACCACGCCGTCGCCGATCCGGGTGGCGGACTTCCGGCTCGCCTGACGGGACCGCGAACGAGCGCACGACGCCACTCCGCCGAACCCGCCCGGAGTAGGCGACCAGTCGCCCGGGGAACCGTCCCGGACGGCTCATCGGGGCAGAGATGGCGGAGCCGAAGCGGTCGCACCGGACGACGAGGCCACGCAGGCGGGGACGGCACAGGTGGCCGTCATCAGGCCCAGCGTCCGGTAGCGGCCGTCGTCGTACTCGCCCCATTCGCCACCCGCGCTTTCATCGGAGAGCCACATGTGCAAGTCAGGCCCGTCGGAGGTGTCGAAGCCCTCCAGGCGCGGGATGCGCGCTTCCCGAGCACGGGGACATCGCCTCCCGGCCCGGGTAGGCGTGTCAGCCACGTGGACGCCACGTCTCGAACCAGGCACCGGCGGCGCTGAGCGCCGCCGGGACCTCGGCGATGCCGGGGTACCACGCACGTTCCCACTCCAGGGAAATCCAACCCGACCACGATCGCAGCGACTCCCCGCACTCCTCCAGCGGCACCGCACCCTCACCCGGCGGCACCGGCGTGGGCTCGCCTGCCGCCACGTCCTTGACCTGGAAGTAGCCGAGGCTCTCGCCCAGCACCTGCCTGGTCCGAGCAGGCGGCTCCCCCGCCCGCCACGGGTGCACCGCGTCCCACAGCACGGCGACCAGCTCCGGGTCCCCGAACGGCTCGACCAGCCGCAACGCCTCCTCGCCGGTCGGGTGGGAGTCATGGGTCTCGACCAACAACCGGACACCGCTGTCGCGCAGGTCGGGCAGGACCGCGCCGATCCGGTCCAACGCCGGACCGACCTCACCGGCCGCCCCGCCGGGGAACACCCGGACCGCGGGAGCGCCGAGTCCGGACGCCAGGGCCACGAGGTCGCGCAGCTCGGCAACCACCGGCTCGTCGGGGCCTGGCGCACAGACCCTGGCGTAGCCGGCCAGGCAGGCGACCGCCAACCCCGCGTCCTCGACCTGTGCGCGCAGGGCGGCCGTCCGCGGGGGTGGCAGGCCGAGGTGCACCTCCTCGTCCGGATGAACTCGGATCTCCAGGCCGTGGCAGCCGTGCTCCGCCGCCACCCGCGCGCTGTCCCGCACCGGAGTGCCCGGCATGCCGAGCGTGCTCATCGCGAACCGCCACGCCACGGTCACACGACCTCCACTCGTACGGACGGACGGGCTCCCACGGTCTCAAGCGATGTACGGGAGGCGCGCGGGTTCCACCTGTCCGAGCAGCGGTGCGCCCTTGAGGTACCGGTCCACCTCCGCGACCGCGAACTCCCCCAGCCGGCGCAGCTCGCGGCCCTGCGCGCCGGCCAGGTGCGGGGTGATCAGGACATTGGGCAGGGCGAACAGGGGGTGCCCCGGTGGCAGCGGCTCCGGCTCGGTGACGTCGAGGATGGCGGAGACCGCGCCGGTCAGGCACACCCGGGTCAGTGCCTCGGTGTCGACCAGCGAGCCCCGGGCCGTGTTGATCACGACCGCACCCGCGGGCAGCAGTTCCAGCCGGCGGCCGTCGAGGAGGTGGCGGGTCTCGGGAAGGGCCGGGGCGTGCACGGTGACGAGGTTGCTGCGGCGGCACAGGTCGTCCATGCCCACGCGCTCCGCGCCGAGGCGCGCGGCCTCGGCACCGGTCACGTACGGGTCGTAGAGCAACACCTCGACGTCGAACGACCGCAACCGGTCCAGCACGAGCCGCCCGATCCTGGAGGCGCCGACGACCCCGACGGTGCAGTCGTGCAGTCCCGTGCCGCCCCCGGACAGCCAGTCACGGGGTGCGCCCTCGACGGCGGTGGCGTACCGCTCGGCACGGCTGAAAGCCTGCTTCGCGCCCAAGACCAGCATGGCCATGGTGTAGTCGGCCACCGGGACCGCGTTGACCCCGGCTGCGGAGGACACGACGATGCCGCGTTCGAAGACGACGGGGTCCAGTCGGGTCTTCACGGTGCCGGCGGCGTGGACGACGGCGCGCAACCTCGGCGCGGCGACCAGTACATCGATGTCGATGAACGGGCCGCCCCACCCTGTGATCAGCACGTCGGCTTCGGCCAGGACCGTCGCGGCGGCCGGGCTCCGGAACGAGGTGAAGGTCGTGTCCGGGTCGATGTCGACCAGTTGCCGCAACCGGGTGATGAGGTCGGCAGGGAAGACGTCGCGGCGGGCCCACGGGGCGAGGGCGAAGACCGCGACGGGTCGCCGTGGCACAGTGCTGACTCCTCTCGACGGATCGACAAGTTGTGTAAACGGTTACCTACTGCCGCCACTCTAGATGCCTGGGTTCTCCGCAGACAACGATGTCTGTCGAAGGAATCCTTGATCCAGGCGGCCTCTGACCCCAAGGTCAGGCATCAATCGGTTGTTGACGTTGATATGTAAGCGGTTTACCTTGTGAACGTTCTGTTTCGGTTCGGCACCGCGAGAGAGGCGTTCGCTGTGAGCATGACGCGGGTCCGCGGTGGCACCGGCAGGACCGATCCTCCGACCGACGAGACACGCGGCCACGCCGGGGCGGGCCGGTCGCGCCCAAGCCACCTGCGCCGCATCCGGGCGGACCGGGTGCTGCTGGCCGTCGCGTTACCGGGTCTGGCGTACTTCCTCGTCTTCCACTACGGCGCGCTGTTCGGCAACGTGCCGGCCTTCCAGGACTACGTCCCGTTCCTCGGCATCGGGGGCAGCCAGTGGGTGGGCCTGGCGCACTTCGAGCGCATGTTCGGCGATCCGACCTTCTGGAACGCCGTGAAGAACACCCTCGTCATCGCCGCGCTGCAGCTGGTGTTCTTCTTCCCCGCACCACTGGCCCTGGCGCTGCTGCTCAACAGCGTCGTCGGCGACACGATCCGGCGGTTCGTGCAGAGCGTGGTCTACCTGCCGCACTTCCTGTCCTGGGTCATCGTGATCGCGTTGTTCCAGCAGATGCTCGGCGGCGCGGGCGTGGTGAACGGCTGGCTGTCGACGCTCGGCTTCAGCGGCATCTCGATCATCGGCAACCCCGACGCCTACGGGCCGCTGGTGGTCGCGCAGCTGATCTGGAAGGAGTGCGGCTGGGCCACCATCATCTTCCTGGCCGCGCTGTCGCAGGTCGACGAGCAGCAGTACGAGGCGGCGGCGTTGGACGGCGCGGGGTGGTGGCGGCGGCTGTGGCACGTGACGCTGCCCGCGATCCGGCCGGTCATCGTGCTGCTGCTGGTGCTGCGCCTGGGCGAGTTCCTGTCCATCGGGTTCGAGCAGTTCTTCCTGCAACGCCAGTCGGTGGGGCCGGAGACCGGCGAGGTGCTGGAGACGCTCGTCTACTTCACCGGCTTCGCGAACGGCGATTTCGGCTACGCCGCGGCGGTCGGGCTGTTCAAGGGCGTGATCGGCGTGGTGCTCGTCTACACCGCCAACAAGGTGGCGCACCGGCTCGGCGAGCAAGGGGTGTACAGGGCATGAGCAGGGCAACCGCACCGGCCTGGATGGGCCGCCCCACCCCCGCCGTGCGCGTCGCCAAGGCCGTGGCGTTGACCGTGGTGGTCGCACTGGTGGTCTTCCCGCTGTGGACGGTCCTGGCGACGAGCCTGGCCAGTCCGCAGGACGTCATCGAGAACGGCGGCTGGGTGGTCTGGCCGGACGAGTTCTCGTTCGACGCGTACGCCGAGATCCTCCAGGGCGGAATCATCACCCGCGCGCTGCTGGTCAGCACGGGCGTCACCGTGGTCGGCACGGCGCTGAGCCTGCTGTGCACCATCGGTCTGGCCTACACGCTGAGCAGGCCGAAGGTGTACGGCGGCAAGCCCATGCTGCTGCTGGCGCTGTTCACGTTCCTGTTCCCGCCGGGGATGGTGCCGCTGTTCCTGGTGGTGCAGGGCACCGGGCTGTTCGACTCCTACGCGGCGCTGGTCCTGCCCTTCCTGGTCAACGTGTTCAACCTGGTCGTGATGCGGGGCTTCTTCCAGTCCATCCCGCCGGAGCTGATCGACGCCGCGCGCATCGACGGCGCGGGCGAGCTGGGCATCCTGCGCCTGGTCGTGCTGCCGCTGTCCAAGGCGGTCATCGCGGTGATCGGCCTGTTCTACGCGGTCGCGTACTGGAACCGCTTCTTCGAGGCGATCATCTACTTCAACGACCAGACCAAGTGGCCGATCGGCACCGTCCTGCGCCAGTACGTCACCGGCGGGGCCTCGCTGGCCGAGACCTCCGGGGAACTGGCCACCGCCTCACCGCAGTCCGTGCAGATGGCCGTCGTCATGCTCGCGACGCTGCCCATCGTGTGCGTGTACCCGTTCGTGCAGCGCTACTTCGTCAAGGGCGTCGTCACCGGAGCCGTGAAGGCCTGACCGCCCCGCTCCTTTCAGCACGACGCCGGGAGAGGAACCTCGACATGGACCACCGCATCGACCGCCGGTCCCTGCTACGGCTGGCGGGCATCGGCACGCTCGGCCTGACCTTCCCGTCCCTGCTCTCGGCGTGCGGAGCGGGCCCCTCGGGCAGCGGTGTCTCCAACGCGGGCAAGGACCTCGCCCCGTGGCCGACCCACGTGCCGTTCCCCGGTCCGGCCCCCGACGCCCCGGGGGACGACTCGGGGGTGCAACCGCTGTTCCTGCGCTACCCCGACCAGGTCGTGCGGTCGGTCCACGACCCGGTGGGTGACGGCTCGGACGTCACGGTGGTGGTCGTGTCCTACGGCGCGCCTCCCAAGCCGGTCGGGGACAACCGGTACTGGCAGGCGGTCAACGCCGCGCTGGGCGTCAACCTGAAGGTCGTCGTCGTACCCGATCCGGAGTACGGGCAGAAGATGGCCACACTGATGGCCTCCGGCGGCGACCTGCCGGACATGATCATGTTCACCAACCTGGCGCTGCCCCACGCGGCCGAGTTCGTCCAGGCCCGCTGCGCCGACCTGTCCGAGTTCGTCGGCGGCGACGCGGTCAAGGAGTTCCCGAACCTGGCCAACCTGCCCACCTACGCCTGGAAGGGCATGGGCCGCATCGGCGGCAAGCTCCACGGCATCCCGCTGGAACGCCCGATGCCCGCCAACAGCCTGTTCGTCAACCGCACCGCCATGGACGCGGCGGACATCCCGAAGGACTGGACCACCGAGCAGTACCTCGACGCGATGAAGCAGCTCACCGGCGACCGCAAGTGGGGCGTGGGCTGGTTCAAGACGCTGTTCGGCGGGCTGGGCGGCATCACCTACCACGCCGGGTCGCTCGGCGCGCCCAACACGTGGTCGGAGGGCGGTGGCGCGTTCACGTCCACCCTGACCACGCCGCAGTTCGAGCAGGCCCTGGAGGTCATGCGCAAGCTGGTCGAGGCGGGCACCCACTACCCCGACAGCCTCACCGTCAGCTCCACCGACATGCAGAGCCACTTCCACAACGGCACCGTCGCCTCCATGAACGACGGCTTCGGCTCGGTCGGCCTGGCCACCCTGAAGAAGATCAACGGCCGGTTCGCGCTCGACCTCGGCCGCCCGTACGGGCCGCAGGCCACGCCCTGGCAGGGACCGGGCGTCTTCGGCTACGTCACGTTCAAGAAGGCCGAGTCCGCCCGGATCAAGCTGCTGCTGCGCATCGTCGACTACCTCAGCGCCCCGTTCGGCACCGAGGAGTACGAGCTCGCCAACTACGGCGTGGAGGGCGAGCACTTCACCAAGGACGCCGACGGCATCACGACCACCGGCCTCTACGGCCAGGAGAACAACTCCCTGCTGCCGACCAAGTACCTCGGCACCGCGCCGGCGGTCCTCCACCTGCCCGGCTACCCCGACGTGGCCAAGTCCGTCCACGAGTGGCAGAAGGCGTCCCTGCCCCGCAGCGTGCGCAACCCCGCCACCGGGCTCCGCTCGACCACCGAGGCGAGCAAGGGCGCCCAGCTCAACCAGATCATCGGCGACGGCATCGCGGCGATCACCTTCGGCCGCAAGCCGCCGTCGGCCTGGAAGGACGTCGTGGCCCAGTGGCGACAGGCCGGCGGCGACCGGGTGGCGGACGAGCTGGCCGCGGAGCACGCGGCGAACCGGTGACCCCCGCGGTTCAGGGGCGTGACCGCCCCTGAACCGCCCATTCACAGGTGGGCACGTCGCCCAGGCGGACCGTCGCCGTCTGCGCGCCGGGCAGCTCCAGCACCACCAGGCCGTCCCCGACCCGCACGCCGACCGCGGGCGGCTCCTCCCCCGCCACGCCGACCTGCACGAGGCTGACGTGGACCGCCGTTCCGCCGGGATGGTCGTCGGCGACCACGTACGGCGTGGCCGAGTGCTCGCCGAAGGCGTTGGCGCCCCGCGCGGTCAGCACCCCCGCGCTCGTGTAGCCGTGCAGGGAGCGCACCGCGCTGGTCAGCCCGTCCGGGCGTCGGGCCAGCGCCACGTCCGCCCCCACGTGCACTTCGGGCGGCACCGGCGCGGCGAGGGCGTGACCGCCGTCCCGGACCCGGGACCCGGCCGGGGCCGTGACCCGGTGGACCCTGACCTCCGCCGCGCCGTGGACGACCGACGCGGTGAGCACGTGCACGGCCCCGTCCCGGTAGGCCGAGGCGGCGAACCGGTCCCCGACCGCCAGGGGTTCGATGCGCCCGCGGGTGGAGGCGACCCCGTCGGGGGCGATGACGGCGAGGTGGTTGTCCACGCCCGACGCGGCTCCGCCGAGCTCCGGCCCGGTGTGGCTGGTGTAGGCGAACTTCAGGTAGTGCGGGTCCGGCACGCCGTCCGCCGGTGGGACGCGGTCGCGGTCGCTGCCGTGGTTGACCAGCCGGACCACGCCGTCCGAGCGGGTGGCGTGCAGCAACCAGCCCGGCGCGGACATCGACACGGCCTGGTCCGCCGAGTCCACCGGCGCCGGCTCCTCCGGGTCGGTCCAGGCCGGGTGGTCGGGCGGCAGCAGCAGGCCGAGGAACGCCTTGCTCGCCCAGTACGGCGACCCCGGGCCCGAGTAGTCCTGGGCCGTGGGCGGGAACGGCGCGTACCAGCCCAGGGTGAGCAGCCCCCGCTCGTCCGGCGCGCCGCGGTCGGCGAAGTGGCGCAGCACGCCGCCGGCGATGCGCCGGGTCCGACCGGGTGGCAGGGGTGACGCGCCGGTCAGCGCGCCCAGCCACAGCGGCGCCACCGTCGCGAACCGGTAGGTCAGCGACCGCCCCTGGTGCACCGGTCCGCCGTCGGCGGCGAAGAAGTGCTGGTACTGCTCCAGGAAAAGACCCAGCCGGCGCGCGTAGAGCCGTTGGCGGGCGGTGTCGCCGGCCATCCGCGCCCACAGCGACGGGTACAGGTGCATCGCCCAGCCGCAGTAGTAGTCGAAGTTCTTGCCCTTGCCGTCGGAGTACCAGCCGTCACCGACGTACCAGTCCTCGATCCGCTCCAGCCCGCCGGTGATCCCGTCCGGCTCGTGCGGGCCGCCGACCCCGGCCAGGAACTGCTCCACGACCACCCGGAACAGCACCCAGTTGTTGTCCGGCGTCCGCTTGCCGGTGAACCCGGCCAGCCACGCCACCACCCGCTCCTGTTCGACGGGCGACAGCAGGTCGAACAGCCACGGGCGGGTCTCGTGCAGCGCCAACGCCACCGAGGCGGCCTCCACGAGCTGCTGCGACATGTCGACCAGGGCGGGCCACGCGTACGGGTGCGCAGGGTCGGTCCCGGCGACCAGGCCGCGCGCGTACCGCTCCACCAGGGCGGGCGGCACGTCGCCGCCCGCACCCGCGATCCGGAACGCGGCGAGCAGGAACGTCCGGGCGAAGCCCTCCAACCCGTCGCTGACCTCCCCCGCCCTGCTCGGCCTGCCGGGCAGCCGGTACTGGGCGAAGTCGTCCGTCGCGTACGGCGCCACGGACGCCAGCAGGTGGTCGGCGACGGCCTCCCAGTGCGCCCGGGTCCACCCGGTGCGGGGAGACCTCCGCGCGTCGAGCGGGGGCAGGTCGAGCGCGGGGCGGTCCACGGTGCGGCCTCCAGTGCGGGAAGTGCCCGGGTCGGGTCACGCGGGGAGGTGGTCCCCCACCAGTGCCAGGCACTGGATCGCGGCCAGGCCGTACTGGGAGCTGGCGTTGGTGGAGACGAAGGCCGCCTCGTCGACCGGCCTGAGCACGTCCGGGCCCCGCACCCGCACCGACGTGAACTCCCGGGTCGCCGGGTAGCCGGCGTGGCCGGTGCCGAACTCCCGCCAAGCCCGTGCGGCCAGGGCGGGGTCGGCGAGCTTGGCGGCGGCGTAGGCGGTGAGCCGGGAGTGGGCCTGGCGCAGGTTGAGGCTGCCCCAGGACTGGCCCGTCTCGGCCTGCTGCTCGGCGGCGGTGCCGTTGTAGAGGCGGCAGTACTGCAACCACGCCTTGGTGAACGCCTCGTCACCGGTCAGGTCGATCAGCTCGCTGCACACCTCGACCAGGCCGAACACCGCCCCGAGCGAGCCGACGCCCACCGCGGGCCGGGCCGGTGCGAACTCACCGGTGTCGAGGTCGTACAGGCCGCTGCCCTGCGCGAAGCCGTTGGGCATCGCGGCGATGGTGCGCATGCTGTTGAGCAGCTTCTCGCGGGCGATCGGGTCGCCACCGCGCTCCCACTCGGTCAGCCAGGCCAGCGCCAGGCCGCTCCAGTCGGTGCCGGTGCTCACGCCGAGGGCGTGCGGGTCCGGCTCGTACGGCCCGGTGCGGATCTTGCGGAGGGGGTCCAGGACCAGGAACGTCCGGTCGGCGTCCACGAGGTCGCGCATGAGCTCGCCGGTGCGCTCGTCGGCGGTGAGGAAGTAGTGGAAGCGCCGGTAACCGGCGGTGCTGATGCGCAGTTGCTTGGCGCTGTCGGCCCAGTGCTGCACGCCGTGCCGTGTCCCGAGGTCCTGCCACCTGCCCAGGTGGTAGACGTCGACCTCGCCGGTGTGGCGGGTCATCGCCTCGGCGAAGCGGAACGCCTCGGCTCCGCCGGTGCGCAGGTAGTGGTACCACAGCCACAGGTCCGGGGACAGCTCGGAGTTGGCCCACGCGTACCCGCCGACGTCGTAGCGCCACACGTGCCGGTCGGGGTCGTAGCTGTGCATGATGTCGCCGTAGTCCCAGAAGCCGTACCAGGAGCGCTGCTCCACCTGCCCCCGGTGGTAGTCGAACAGGAAGTCCAGCCGGTCCTCGACGCGGGCCTTCGCCGGGGTCGAGCGGTCGACCGGCGACCAGTCGCCGAACACCCCCGCCGCGTGCAGGTGCGCCGGTGACGCGACGACCAGCGGCGGCGTCCGCACCGCCGCGGCCAGCTCCGCCACCCGCGCGGCAGCCGGTGTGGCGTCCAACGCCCAGAACAGCAGCTCGGTGGTGCGCGCGATCCCGTACGGCGTGCCGAACCCCGGCTCGTAGTCCTCGTAGGTGATCTCAAGGCCTTCGAGCTGCTCGGGGTAGGTGTCCTGGCCCATCCCGTCGTGGTAGAAGCGCAGGTCCATCGGTCCCGCGTCGGGCGACCACAGCCACACCGTCACCTCGGCCGCCTCGCCCGCCGCTCCCCGGACGTCGAGCTGGGTGGGGTGCAGCTGCCAGAAGTCGCGCATGCCGAACGCGAACCCACCGCTCGGGCCGCCGACGTAACCCAGCCCGCCCGCGCGGCCGGCCGAGTCGACCGGGATCCAGCCGTGGCCCGCCTTGGTGCGCTTGCGGATCTGGAAGCCGTCCGCGGACAGCTGGCGCAGCGAGTAGTCGCCGAAGGCGGGGACGAGGTGCAGCCGCGAACCGACCCGGGTGTCCCAGGTCGCGGTGGGCGGGGTGGCCTGGCCGGCGACCTGCGCCCGGCGGACCTCCGCACCGGGGTCGCGACGCAGGCCCGTGATGCCGCGCACCGCCTCCGACAGCACGCCGTCGTCGGGGCCGGCGAAGCGGACGTGCCGGTTGTGCGGCTCGTCGCGCATCGGCACCTCGAACCGGATGCCCAGGCCGCGGATGAAGTCCTCCTCCGCGTCACCGTCGTAGACGAAGCTGTGCACGGCGCGGACGCCGTCGCTGCCGGCGTAGAAGTACAGGCGCACGGTGAACGGCAGCCAGGACCGCCCGCCGTGCCGGTGCCCGCCCTCGACCTTCACCACCGCGCGGACCGGGCCCGACTGCTCGACCGTCACCTTCTCCACCCGGCCGGTGAACCGCTCCGACTTCACCGAGCCGCCCTCGTCGTCACCCGGCTCCCCCTGCCGCAGGCACACCAACCGGCCGTTGCGCGCGATCTCGCGGTCGCCCCGCACCAGCGCGCGGACCAGGTGATCGCCTTTCTTCGCGATGACGCACCGGATGACGCCGGTGCTCACCTCGACCTCGTTGCGACCGTCCTCGACCGTCACGGCCGCCGCCGGCGCGACAGGCGTCCCCGCCGCGAGCACGTACTGCTCGGCGGGCGGCACGTCGGCGCCCAGGGCGTGCGCGGTCCACTTCAGCGAACCGTCCGGCCAGTAGGCGGTCGCCCACGTCTGCACCGGCACCTGCTGCCCCGTCGCGGTCCGCAGCGCGAACGCCTGGTCCGCCGGCACCGCGCCTCTGGGCCACGGCACACCCCACGTGCAGCCGGCGGCCAACTGCCCCGGCGCGCCACCTTCCAACCACCTGAGCCGGACACCGTCCCCGGGCAAGCCGCTCACCCGAACCGCCCGCGTGCCCGCAGCGGGTTCCGCACGCGCCCGGTCCCCGGGGTGGACGAGCTGTTCGGCCGCGCCGGCCGCCGCCGCGCCGAGCAGGAGGTTGCGCCGGGAGATCATCGACATGAGGGCTCCACGAGGTGGAAGTTGCGATGACGGGACCACTTGTTTAACCGTTTACAAGAGCCCGATCGCAGCACCTTCAGAGGTTCGTGTCAATACTCCCGGACCTCGACAGGATGCGGTTACCTTCGTCCGGACAGCGGGCGTTCGATCGCAGGAACACCCGCTCCGACCGGGGCCACCTGGGGTGATTTGACAGGCCGACAGCCAGCAGGAAGCATCGGTGTAAGCGGTTTACCACAGGGTTTCAGCAGCAGGGGGCGACATGGTTCGGCGCGCGGCGGCCGACAACGGTGGGCCACGGCCCACGACGATCCGCGACGTGGCCGCGCACGCGGGCGTCTCCGTCGCCACCGTCTCGCGCATCCTCTCCGGCACCTACCCCAGCGCTCCCGCCACCCGCACCAAGGTCATGCGGGCGGTGCGCGAGCTCGACTACGTGGCCAACGCCAACGCCCGCGGCCTGGCCGGCGCGAGCAGCCGCAGCGTCGCCATCATCGTCAACTCCGTCATCTCACCCCACTACGCCCACGTCGCGCAGGGCGTGCAGACCCAGGCCGCCGTCGAGGGCAAGCTGTGCATCGTCGGCACCACCGGCGGCGACGCCGAACGGGAGCTGGCCACGATCCAGCTCATGCGCGAGGAGCACGCCGAGTGCGTGATCCTCGTCGGCAACGTCGTGGCCGACGACGCCTATCGCGAACGCATGGCGGACTACGCCCGCGCGCTGGCCCTGGCCGGCTCGCAGCTGGTCCTGTGCGGACGCCCGCCGCTGGGTCCCGACGTGCCCGCCCTGGTCGTGGAGTACGACAACACCGGTGGCGCCTACGCCATCACCAGCCACCTGCTCTCCGCCGGCCACCGGCGCATCCTGTTCCTCGGCCGCCGTGACGGCTACAGCACGCCGGAGAGCCGCATCACCGGCTACCGCAAGGCCCTGGCCGACCACCGGGTGCCGCACGAGCCCGGCCTGGAGGTCGGGGGCACGATGGAGCGCAGCGAGGGCTACCGGATGATCCGCGAACGGCTCGCCGCCGGGCCGCGCGACTTCACCGCCGTCTTCGCCGGCAACGACCTCATCGCCGCCGGCGCCCGCCAGGCACTGCGCGAACAGGGCCTGCGCATCCCCGACGACGTCTCCCTGGTCGGCTTCGACGACCTGCCCCCCGCCGCCGACATCGACCTCACCACCGTCCACGTGCCCCACGAGGAACTGGGCCGCACCGCCGTACGCATGGCCCTGCAACGCGCGCGGGACAAGTCCCGGACTGCCGAGCACGTCATGCTGGGCACCCACATCGTCATCCGCGACTCGGTCCGCTCCCTCATCCACGCCACTTCTCCAGCCCACCAGTAGAGGTTCGTCAGTACCGTCGGCAGTCGGCACCGCGGCCCTGGCGCGCCCACGCTCCAGTTCGGACGACGTCTGCCGGCGATGCGGTCCGGCTCGCCACAGGTCGACCGGTGACGGCGGGACCGCGGGCGTCACGCTCATGGGCGGAGATCTTCGCCACCTCCCCGAGTGCTCGCCCACGCCCGCCACGCCACGTTCCAGAACGTGTGCCGCTCGAAGGTCATCGTCGCCGGCAGAGCGGGGGTCATCGCCGCTGTGGGACCACGTCCGGGTGATCGTGTCCCTCCCGTGCAAGGTGACCCGAAGGGTGCTGCCCGTCCCGGTGGTGCTGCTGCGCAGCGAGGCGGCGGAGAACGCCGGACTGCTCGTACCGCGCCACGAGAACACGGTCCTTCATCGGCGACTGGCGTCCGTCCGCCACGAACCCGCGGACCGGTTCCGGTTCGCGGCCCTTGCGCTTGCCGACAACCTCATCCACGCAGGGAGAAGGCAGGTGGAACGCAAGATCTCGAAGCGCTCGCGTGCCCGGTCGCCATCCGCCGCGGCATCGACCGGCACGGCATGACGACCGGCCATGCTGTTCCGACTGGACTACCTGAGCGTGACCGACGCCTTCGCGCTGCTACGCCTGATACCCATAGGCGGCCGGAACGAGGACGTGGAGATTCTGGCGCTACGCCACCGGAACACCGTCCTGGAACGCCGGCTCGGTGACGCCCGTCCACGGTTCTCCCCGGCGACCGGGCATTCCTCGCGGTCCTGCTGGACCGACTCCCGGTGCAAGCGCTTCGTCGGCTCCGCCTACCGGTACGCCCGGAGACGGTGCCGCGGTGGCACCGCGACCTCCTCGATCGCCGCCACGCCGCCAAATCCCGCCCCGAGGGCCCTGAAACGTCCCCGAACCGTCCGCTCGATCCGACTCCTGCTGCTGCGCCTGGCACGGGTGAACCCCCGCCTGGGCTACCGGCGCATCCACGGCGAACTGCTCAAACCCGGTCGTTGGGTCGCCGCCTCAACCGTGCGTCGCGTGCTCAAGTGCCTGCGGATACCGCCCGCGCCCCAACGCGACACCGGCACCTCCTGGCGACGATTCCTCCGCGCGCAGGTCGCGAGCCTGCCGGCCTGTGACTTCTTCCACGTCGACCGCATCGCCACCCTCAAGCGCGTCCACGCCTTCTTCGTGGTGGAGGTCATCACCCGCTACGTGCACATCCTCGGCACCACCACGAACCCGGACGGTCCTCGGACAACGCAACAAGCCCGAAACCTGCTCATGGAACCCGGCGACCGTGCCGATGACTTCCGGTTCCCGGTGCGAGACCCGGCCGGACAGTTCACCGCCCCGTTGGACGCCATCCTCGACGACGCGGGCATCGACGTCGTGAAGACCCACCACGGTGTCCACGGGCCAACGCCCACGCCGAGCGGTTCGTCGGGACCGTCCGACGCGAAGTCACCGTCGACCACACCAAGCCCTGCAACTCGCACCACCGCGACCGGGCCGGCCGACCGCAGAGCCGGGCTGCACGTCGATGCGTCGCCGACCAGTCCTCGACGGCCTCATCAACGGATACGAGACCACGGCCGTCCAACCACAGGTCGGACTACGTGGCCGACTTCCGGCACCCCACAGGCACTTCAGGCTTCACGCCATCCCTGTTCCAGCATGTCGAAGATGACGTCGAGAGCGGCGCGCGGATCAGGCTCGGCGCCGGCGAGATCCGGGACCGTCAGGACGTAGCGGGCAAGGGCACGGATGTCCATGTCACCGGCAGACCTCCCGCACTCGGCGGCGATGGCCTCCGCGAGGGCGTCCTGACCTCGGAGCCAGAGCTTGAGCTGATAACCGCGCAGCGCGGGAGTGTCGACGATCAGCTCGGTTCTGCGGCGGAACTCCACCGAGGGATCGTTCCGGAACGGCCCTCGGTCGGCCAGGAACCGCCGCAGCGCCCGCAGGATCGTCGTCCCGCTCGGGCGATCACGGACGGCGGCCACCAGAGCGGCAGTGCGCTGAGCACCGTCATCGAAGATCAGGGATTCCTTCCCGTCCGGGAAGTGGCTGAACACGGTACCCAGCGCGGTGTCGGCGGCCGCGGCGATCTCGGCCACGGTCACGTTGTCGTACCCGCGCTCCAGGAAGAGCGTCATCGCCGCCTCTGCCAGAGCTTGACGCGTCTGCGCCTTCTTGCGCTCCCTGCGCCCCACCGTCTCCACGGGTGAAGCATAGAGCACCTGGAACTACCCTAACTTTGAAGTTGTTCTAAGTTTGATATCGTTCTAGTCTTCGGTCGCCGCAGCGACAGAGACCCGAGGCAGGAGCGACACCATGAGCACTGCGATCACCAACGCGCGCGTTTTCGACGGCGAACGAGTACTCGACGCCGACACCGTCGTGATCGACAGGGGCGTCATCACGTCGATCGGCGCTGTCGCGCCGGCAGGGAGCGAGATCGTCGACGCCGATGGCGGCACCTTGCTACCAGGCCTGTTCGATGCTCATGTGCACACCAGCGAAGAGGCGCTGGCTCTGGCCCTGCGGTTCGGGGTCACCACGGAACTGGAGATGCAGGGCGCCCACACCAGGCCCAATCGGACACACATCACCGACAACGACGCTCTCGCCGACGTCCGATCGGCGGGCTTCGGGATCACGCCTCCTGGTGGGCATCCCAGCGAACTGTTCCCCGAGGGCTTCCGACCTGGTGGGGGACGTCGCCCCGTCGGCGAGATCGTCCAGCCCTTCTCCACCACGCCGGAAGAAGCGGCCGGGTTCATCCCACGACTGGTCGCGACCGGGTCGGACTACATCAAGTTCATGATCGACGACGGCAGCGTCGAAGGTCACCCCGGCCTTCCGATGCTCGACCGGGAGACCGTGGCCGCAGGCGTCGCAGAAGCGCACCGGCACAACATGCTCACCGTCGCCCACACCCTCACCGCCGAGGCGACCAGGATGGCAATCGATGCAGGCATCGACGGGCTGGTCCACCTGTTCATGGACCAGCCGCACACCGACGAACTCGTCGAGCTCATCGCGGCCTCCGGCATCTTCGTCGTACCCTGCGTGGTGCTCAACGCGTCGATGATGGGTATCACCGGTGACGCCCTCGCTGACGACCCGCGCGTGTCCTCCCGTCTCGATGCGGCCTGGACCGAGACCCTCCGCAGCAGCTTCAACCGCTACCCGCGAGGAAAACTCGACGACGTGCTGCGCTCCGTCAAGGCGCTGCACGAAGCAGGCGTCGACCTCCTGGTCGGCACGGACGCCTCGATGCCGCTCCCTTTCCTGGGCGGCTTGGCCCACGGCGCCAGCGTCCACCAGGAACTGCAGTACCTCGTCCAGGCCGGCCTCTCCCCCACCAGCGCACTGGCTGCGGCCACATCGGCTCCGGCACGTCGCTTCGGCCTCGACGACCGCGGTCGCATCGCCGAAGGCGCGCGCGCCGACCTCCTTCTGGTGAACGGTGATCCGACCACGACGATCTCCGACACCCTCGGCACCCGTGACGTCTGGCGCCGCGGCACTCGCCTTGGCGGCTTCACAGCGCAAGGGTGAAGTCGTCACCGCGTAGACCTTCTCCGCGGCAGCGACTTCCTTGGCTGCGGCCAGGCATGAGCGGCTGGCCACAGCCCTCACGACAACCCGGATCGGCCGCCAGTGTGACCAGCGCTCGGGACTTGACCCAATGCCGGGTAGTTAAGGGCTTGCAGATCATTAACTCGCTGGTGTGGTGCTGTCCGGGATGGTGATGCCTGCGGTGTGGGCGAGGTTGTAGAGGTCGTCCAGGCTGGTGAGGCGGTGTTCGGCGGGGTGGATGGTCCGGCCTGTCTGGTCGAGCAGGTTTCGGATGTCGCGGATGCGTTTGTTGATGGTTTCGGGGCGCACGCCGAACAGGACGGCGACGGCGACCTGGGGCAGGCCCGACCTGTAGTGCAGAACGGTGGCCAGGAGCCGGTCGGCCAGGGTCAGGACCGGGCGTCGACCGGTGTCGGGGCCGCCTTTGTGGCGGGGGCGGTGGCCGCGTCGTGTGGCCAGCAGGGCTTCGCGTTGCTCCTCGTGCGGGGCGGTGAGCGCGGTGATGAGGGTGTGCCAGTCGCGGGTGGGCAGGCCGGTGATGGAGGGGTGGCACAGCCAGGCCACATCGGGGCTGGGTCGGTCGAACGGGTCGGGGGTGGTGACGGGGATCCGGGGGTATGTCTCGGGTCGCAGGGTGTAGTTCCAGTCGCCGTGCCATTCGTGCCGGTCCAGTGGCAGCGCGTCCATCTGTCCGTCGCTGACGCGGACTCCGGTGTCGTAGGTGCCGGTGTCGAGTTCGGCGTGGACGGTCAGCCCGGTTCGGGTGGTGGTCGCGGCGATGGTGTTGACGATGACCTCGTGGCTGGTCAGAGGCCGGCCGCGCCAGTTCATGGTGATGTGGGAGAGCAGCCGGTGCTCGATCGTGTTCCACTTGGATGTTCCGGGAGGGAAGTGGCACACGGTGATCGTCAGACCGGTTTCCACTGCCAGGGCGGCCAGTTCGGCCTTCCACGCGCGGGTGCGGTAGCTGTTGGAGCCGCCCGCGTCGGCGGTGATCAGCAGGCGTCCGGCCTGCGGGTAGATGTTGCGGCCGGCCGTCTTCCACCAACGGCGGATCGATTCGACGGCGAACGCGGCGGTGTCGTGGTCGGTGCCGACGTTGACCCAGCCGGTGTTGGCGGCCAGGTCGTAGATCCCGTAGGGCACGGCCTTGCCCAGGGTCGTGTCGGGAAAGTCGTGGGTGTCGACCTTGACCGGGTCGCCGCCGGGGCGCCACTCGCGGCCCGCGTTCTCATACTGCCCGACCAGTTCCTTCTTCTTGGTGTCCACGCTGACCACCGGTTGCCCGGCGGCCTGGTGGTTCTTGACCTGTTCGTTGAGGTAACGGAACTGCGCGTCCCGGTCGGGATTCTGCTTGCCCTCCAGGGTTTTGGCGTTGCTCTGCAGGCTGAAGCCCTCTTCCCGCAGCAGGTCCGCGACGGTGTCGGCGGAGATCCGGTGGCCCCGGGCGGTGAGTTCGGCGGCAAGTTTGCGGGTGGACTTCGTCGTCCACCGCAGCGGCGACATCGGATCACCCCGCACGTCCGGTTCCACCAGGGCCAGCAACGCCGGACGCAGCCCCGCGTCGAGGTCGGCGACGCGTTTGCGGCCCCCGCCGGGACGGCGCACCCGTCCGAGCGGGGCCTCGCCGGACTCCAGCTCCGTGACCCCCAGGGACACCGTGGCCTCACGCACCCCCGCGGCGCGGGCGACGAGCCTGATCCCACCGTGTCCCAACACCCTGGCTTCCGCGGCCAGCAGCAGCCGCCGCTGACGCTCGTCCAGATGCGGCAACAGCACCTCGAACTTCGCCGCCAGCGCTGCCCCTGCATCCTCGACCAGGCTCATACCACAAGCATGACAGCCCAAGACCGAAATCTACGGGTTATTTCTCTGCGAATCCTTTAACTACCCGGCATTGGGTCAAGTCCCCAGCTCGTGAACCTTGTTCCGACGTTCGAGGACAGTGTGCTCGTGAACTCCGCCGGGACGGGTCGGGTTGACGGTGGCCCAGCCCCCGGCGTGCACGCGGACCTCGAGCAGGACCTTCCGCAGAGCTTCCGCCAGAGATGCCATCGATCGCTGACCTGCACCGCGTCGGGCAAGGCGCGACGGACGGCCTCGGCGTAGGCGACCGAGCCGTCCCGACACACGACCTCGACACCGGGATGCTCGCGCAACCAGGACTCCAAGGCGGTCTCGTCGCGGCCGGGCAGGGCCGCGACACGTCGACCGGTCTGGGCATCGACGATGATCGTGGCGTAGCGGTGTCGGCGACGCAGGGCGAAATCGTTCACGCCGATCACCCGCGGAATTGTCAATTCGGGCAGTGACAGGCTCCGTAGACGGCGCAACGCGGTGCTGCGGGACACCGGCACGGCCGACAGGCCAGCCAGGCGAGCATCTGAGCTTCCCCCCGATAACCCGAGGCGGTTGATCCTGCGCCTTTCGAAAGTCATCGTCGCTGGTAGAGCGAGAGCACCACCGTCTTGAGACCATGGCCGGGTGATCGTGTCCCTGATTTACGGGGTGACCCGGAAATCGCTGTCAGTTCCGTCGGTGATGCTGCGCCGCGAGGCGGCGACGGACACCGAACTGCTGGTGCTGCGGCGCGAGAACGCGGTCTCTCGCCGGCAACTGACGGTGGGGAGCGGCACCCCCATGCACGAGGCGCTGGCCGCGGTCCCGGCGGCACGGTCGCATGCCGCGGTCCGCCGCGCCCGGCACCGCGTGGTCACCGCCATGCGCACCCGCTGCCCACGTCGCTCGGCCGATTACGAACGACCCGCACTCACCGCCCTCGGGCGTGGCACCAACGAAACACCAACGGCTCGCCGCGCCAGTACTTCCAAGGGTAGCGGCCCGGTCGTCCGCACGACCGGGCACCGGCACGGGCCCGCACCGCGGGCGCGGTCGAGCTGGCGAACCTGAAGATCAACGGGATCCCCGTCGTCAACCCCGCGGCCGACCTCTCAGCAGAACTCGACGCCGGTGGGTCCGGGGCAGGCCGCGAGCGCCCAGGCTTCGGAGGTCAGGACACCGGACGAGGACGTGACGGTCGCCGTGACGTAGCGGTCGGCCCGGGTGGTGTTCACCACCACGGTGCAGGTCGACGACGTGGACGTGCAGGACGACGGCAGAGGGGCGCCGCTCAGCGACCACGAGTAGGTGGCGCCGGGAGTCGGCGACTGCACCCGGAAGTCGATGGTGGAGCTGTACGACGGACGTGGCGAGACGCAGTAGTCGCTGTAGACGGGCGGATAGGTCCAGTAGGGGTAGATCGTGCACTCCAGGCCGGCAGCCTGGTCGCCGACCGGGGAATCGGCCCGGCCGGTCGCCTGAGCCGTCGAGGGCAGGGTGACGAGGGACAAGACTCCGATGACGGCCACGAGGGCGCAGGACAGTCTCCGCACGAGTTTCGACCCCTTCGGGTGATGTGAGCAGGAACAGCCGTATCCAGCATCACCGGTCAGGGTGAACCGGAACAGCGACCGAACGGTGCGACCTCGGTCATCCGGGTGGTGGGTTGGGTGTCCGGCCCGTACGTCGACGAGACGGCCGGGTGGGAGTCCTGGGCGATGGGGTGGTACCGCCGAGGTCGCGGAGCCGGGCCGCGCACAGGTTCCTGACGACGGGGCGGTATCCGGGCCGTGCGGTGGCAGGACGCGGAGATGTTCTGCCACCGCAGTTCTTGTCCGGCCGGAATGTCCTGTTCTGCGGACGACAACCGGTGCGCGGCTGGGGCTGGGCTGGGAGGGCCGCCCTGTCGATGACCGGTCGATTTCGCTCGGTGAACGCAGGGGACCAGATCCACGCACTGCCGGCGGAGGCCGACGAACCGCTGTCCGAGGGCCATGATCCTGCTGACCCACGAACCCTGGTACGGCGTGCCCTACCACCGCGCCAACCCCCACGGCGCCCTACGCCAACTCGTCTACGGGTACGGCAACGGCCTCATCGTCCACCTCATCCTCGAACAACAGAAACGCATCGTCGTCGAACGTGTCCTCTGACTCGAAGACCTCGGCTGACCATCACGCCACAAAAATTCTCGATCGCGGTCCCAATACCTGACGACAATACTGTTGTTCAATCAACACTGAAACTATAGATTAGACTCAGGCCGAGTTGCGCTGTACCGCTCGACAAATCATCGGGCTGCCGTCGACACGCCGCCGACCAGTCCTCGACGGCCTGATCGACGAGTACGAACCCACAGTCGCGTAACCGCAGGTCAAGCCATGTGGCCCACTTCTGGCACCCCCCAGGGTCAGCTGTGGCCGGAGGGGGTCAGGAGCGGGTGTGTGTTCTCGGCCCAGCCGAGGAACCGCACGGCCGTGCCGTGCTGCACGGTTCCGGTTGGCGTGAAACGGCCACCGTGGAGCACGTGCAGCAGACCTTCGACCGCCGGTTCGAGTGCGGTGCCGCGCGCTTCGCCCGCCAGCCTTTCCGCGTGGGCGAGCTGCACGGCGGGCTCGCAGAAGGCGAGCAGGAACAGGGCTTGTCGCCACGCGTAGGCCGCGTTCTTCACCTGGATCAGCGCCGCGTGCCGGTGGGCCGCGCGCTGGGTCAGCCTGCGGACGAGCCAGCCGAACGCCTGCCACGCGAGTTCCGGCGCGCGTTCGCGCAGCTCGTCGGTCAGGTTCAGGCCGTCGACCAGCACGGCGAGGTTGTGGGTGGTCAGGATCTGGCTCTGCTCCAGCACCATGCCGTTCGCCGCGATGGAGCCGCCGGAGGTGCCCGCCCGCTCCCGGCACAGCTCCGAGAAGTCCTCGGCGGTGTGCTTGCTCCAACGCATCCTCTTGCGGCGGGGCGTGGGCCAGTCCGCCGGCAGGTCGTAGTAGTTCGCGTAGAGCGTGCCGGCCAGCAGACGGCTCGCCACCGCGCCGGCCTCGCGCCATTTGGTGGTGAACGTGCCCATGAAGATGTCCGCGGCCACTTCCTCCACGAGCGGCAGCTCCAGGCCTGCCTGCTGCGCCAGCGTCCTCAGCTCGGTCACCAGCGGGTTCGGCAGCAGGGCGTGCGGGAACGCGGTGAGCGCCAGCACCGTGGTCTGCCGCAGGGCGCGATGTGCGGCCCCGGCGTTGTCCGGCTTGGGCGAGCGGTAGGGGGCGAGCGCGTCCACCCAGGGCAGCTCGGTGAACCGCACCTGGTGTTCGAGGTTGAGCAACAGCAGGCCGCGGCGACGCCGGAACGCGGTGTAGGTCTGCTCGTGCAGCCCCGCCACGACCGGGTCGTCGATCGACGCGCTCAGCAGCCGTGAGGTGAGTTGCGGCAGCACGACCGCCAGCGTCTCCCCCGACGTGATCACGCCGAGGCGCACCAGCTCGTCCGCCGGTGCTTCGAGCGACCGCGCCGCCTTGTGCACCAGGTGGTCCGGCATCGTCGTGCCGTACGGGATTTCGTCGGTCGCCTCGGCTTCGGACACCGCGGCCGTGGCGACGTCGAGCGACGGCAGGCCGCCGTCCGCCGGGTACCGGTCCAGCCTGCCCGCGAGCACGCCGGCGAGTGCGGCGTGAGTCGGCGCCGCGACGGTGGCCACTTGGGCGGTGCGCCACGCGTCGCGTTGTCCGGTTCCCGGAGCGCCCCGGTGGCTCACCGTGCTCGCGATGACGCGGCGGATCCAGCCGACCTCCCGCGCGGTGAGCGCGTCGCTGCCGTCCGGGCAGGACTCCAGCGCGCTGCGCAGTCTCGCGAAGTTGCTCTTCGGGTTGGTCTGCCTGCCCGAGGGCGCGTGGGTGCGAGACGTCTCGGCGAAGTCCGCGAGCCACTCGGTCCTGGCCGCCGCCCAGTCCGCGGGCCACGTCCGGCACGGCCAGCCGCCGCGCACGGTTCCGTTCTCCTCGACGTGCGGCAGCTCGTCGTCGACGGTGCGGCACCACAACGCGACCAGCCGGTCGTACAGCGGATCCCACACGGTCAGCGCGTCGCGCATCTTGGCCAGCTGCACCGGCACCCGCGCGGAACGCAGCGACGCGGCGGCGTCCTTCACCGAGGTCAGGCGGACGGCTGCGTCCGAAGGCCGGGGGACCGGTTCGAAGCGTGGCGCCAGCCGCAGCCGGTGCATCAGCGGGCGCAGTTCGGCGACCAGGTCGAGCGCCTGCTCCGGGAAACCCCTGTCCAGCAGCAACGCCACGACGGGCAGCGCCGCGTCCTCCGGCACCTCGACCCGGTAGTGCCCGCTGCGGATCGCGTCCAGCAGCTCGGCCTGGCCGGCGTCGCCGAGGTACCAGCAGTTGAGCCGTTCCCGCTCGTTCCTGCCGGGCACGTCGTCCGGGAAGGAGGCGACGCGGGCCGTTTCGTCCTCGGACAGCGGCACCTCGGCCAGGTACCCACCGGTCGCGAATCCGCCGTGCGCGACCTCCAGCGTCACCCACGCCGGGGTGTCCGCGACCGGGGTGCGGGAGCCGACCGTCAGCATGCCGTCGGCCATCCCGCTAACGACATCCTCCCAGCGCCGCAGCTTGCGCAGCGCCCGCTCGCGGTCGGCCTCGGTACCCGCGGAGACCGCCGCGGCCAACGCCCGCGCCAGCTGACCGGTCGCGTAACCGGACGAAGCGGTGCGCACCTGATCGGACACTGCGGACTCCACGGTCGGCCGGACATGGAGGCGGGGATCGAACCCGCGCCCTCCCCGTCCCAAGCGGGGTGATCTGCCACTGATCTACTCCATGAGATGCGCGGATCGTATCGACCACGCACGTAGGCCGCCCTCGATTTACCCGAAGACCCATGACCGCCGACCTCGACGGCAAGTCCGAGCTGATCGCGCCGAAGCCCACGGCCGACTACACGTCCGCACATGCCGACGACCGTCTGTTGCGTGTGCACTCGTGGGCGGTGGTTCGACAGAGAACTGGGTTGCGCTCGGTGATCGAAGTGAATGAAGCTCATTGTCGTGCAGATGCATGCCGATCAACTGACGGTGGCGCTGGAGACGGTGCGCGGGTTGGTCGATGAGCAGTTCCCTCGGTGGCGGGGCCTGCCCGTGACGGGTGTCGCTTCGCGGGGGACGGTCAACGCCATTTTCCGCATCGGCGATCGGCTCGCCGCTCGTTTCCCCTTGCGCCCCGGCGAGGTCGGGTCGGTGCGGCGGTGGTTGGAGTCCGAGGCCGAAGCAGCCCGAGAACTGGCGGGTCGCACGCGGTTCCGCACGCCGGAGCCGGTCGCGCTGGGTGAACCCGGGACGGGCTACCCGCTTCCGTGGTCGGTGCAGACCTGGCTGCCCGGGGTCGTGGCCGCGGAGGAGGACCCTGGCGAGTCCGTCGCGTTCGCGTACGACCTGGCCGAGTTCATCCGTGGTGTGCGCGCTGTCGACACACGGGGCCGGACGTTCAACGGGAAAGGCCGAGGAGGGGACCTGCGGTCCCGCGACGCGTGGATGGAAATCTGCTTCGAGAACAGCGGACGACTCCTGGACGTTCCGAGGCTTCGCCGCGAGTGGAACGCCCTGCGCAACCTGCCGCGTGGTACCGCCGGCGACAGGATGACCCACGGCGACCTGATCCCCGGCAACGTGCTCGTGTCCGATGGGCGCCTGACCGGGATCATCGATGTCGGCGGCCTGGGTCCCGCGGACCCCGCTTTGGATCTCGTAGGTGCTTGGCACCTGCTCGAACCCGGGCCACGGCAGGCGTTCCGCGACGTCCTCGGTTGCGACGACCTCGAGTGGCAGCGCGGTAAGGCGTGGGCCTTCGAACAAGCGATGGGAGCCGCCTGGTACTACGTCGAGAGCAATCCGGCCATGAGCGAGATGGGCCAGCGAACCTTGGCACGCATCCTCGCGGACACGTCGTCGACCTGAGTCCGGCACCGGTCGGCCACGGCCCTGTGAGGTTTCAGAACTCTGCGCTGAGGCGCTGAGCTGCGGTGATCGCGCACCATGGGCTGCAGGAGCATGATCGTGAGGCGTGGTGCTACGACTGCTGTACCTGATCTTCGTCCGGGTCGTCGGCTGGTTGGTTCTGCTCGGCCGGTTATCAGCGGTCAAGGACGTGGAGTTGCTCGTGCTGCGGCACGAAGTCGCCGTGCTGCGCCGAACCAACCCTCGCCCACGGTTGGACTGGGCCGGTCGCGCGATGCTCGCCGCGTTGGTCCGACGCCTACCCAACTGGTTACGGGAACACCGATTGGTGACACTACCGCCGGATCCAGGGTGAACTGCTCAAGCTCGGCCACCGCATAGCCGCGTCAACGGTTCGCCGCGTGCTCGAGCGCCTGCGGATACCGCCCGCCCCGGCGCGACACCGACACCTCCTGGCGACGGTTCCTGCACGCCCAGGCCACGAGCACGTTGGCCTGCGACTTCTTCCATGTCGACTGCGCGGTCACCCTCAAACGCGTGTACGCGCTCTTCGTGCTCGAGGTCGCCACCCGCTACGTCCACATCCTCGCACCACCAACCCCGACGGAGCATGGACCACCCCACAAGCCCGCAACCTACTGATGGACCTCGGCGACCGGGCAGACGACTTCCGATTCCTCATCCGCGACCAGGCCGGCCAGTTCACCAACTCGTTCGACGCGGTCTTCTCCGACGCAGGCGTCCACGTCGTGAAGACCCCACCACAGTGCCCACGAGCCAACGCCCACGCCGAACGATTCGTCGGAACCGTCCGACGCGAAGCCACCGACCGACTGCTCATCATCAACGAACACCACCTGCGATCGGTACTCGACCGCTACGCGACCCACTACAACCACCGCCGACCACATCAAGCCCTACAACTCACACCACCGCGACCAGACCGGCCGATCGCAGAGCCGGGCTACACCTCGATACGCCGCCGACCAGCCCTCGACGGCCTGATCAACGAGTACGAACCCGCAGCCACCTAACCGCGGGTCAGACCATATGGCCGACTTCTGACACCCCACAGGCTCATCGAGGACGGTGTCCCCGAGGTGCTGCAGCACAAGAGGATCGGCCACAAGTTCCGCGGCGTCATGGGCGTCTACTCCCACGTCACCGAGCCGATGGTCGAGGCGATGATCGCCGGATTGCAGCGGCGCTGGGAGCAGACGGGGAGCACGAACCCCTGACCACCTTCGCAAACACGGAGGTGGTCAAGATCGTCTGCTCCCCGCTTGCTCCCCGGAACGATCAACGGCTCGCAGACGAAGATCGTCTACGAGCCATTGATCTGCACAAATACACTGTGGGCGATACTGGGATCGAACCAGTGACCTCTTCGGTGTGAATGAAGCCAGAATAAATCCTCTACCAGCGAAAACAGAATTACCACCGAAAATGCGTGACCGTTGAGAGTCGTTGAATGCGGTTTAACGCTGTTGAACACGTCCGACGGCTCCCATTCTGCTCCCAGCGTCCGCTCCCACGCACACCCCCGCTCCCTGACGATCCGCAGACCGCCGACTGTGATGGTCGCGCATCCGACCCTCATCTGGCCCGGACAGCGGATGCATCGGTCGACGCGGAGGACAAGGGTCGTAGCCGCCAGCCGGCGACAACGACACGCGCCATCGTGTCGTTGTCGCCGGGCCACCGCCCACGCCGACCCGCTATCGTGTCGATGTGACCGCAGCAGCCGCACACCCGCCATCGCCGGAGGTCGAGAAGACCCCCGAGGCGATCCGCGCCGCACTGCTGCCCGAGGAACGCGACGCCTTCGACGTCGACTGCCGCCACGCCCTGGGCCAGGCCGCGGCCGAGTCGAGCCTGGAACCGGTCCGCAGCGTGATCGAGCAGTGGTGGCGCATCGCCACCGTCACCCGGCACGACCCCGCCGCCCACCGGCGGATGCTCGGCCGCATCGACCAGACCCGCACCACCGGCCAGACACCCGGACGGTTGCGCACCTGGGACGAACTGCAGGCGGAGCGCGGCGGCCGATAGGTGACCTACCAGATCCAACTTCCCGACGAGGTCTGGGACCAGATCCACGCACTGCCGGCGGAGGCCGACGAACCGCTGTCCGAGGCCATGACCCTGCTGACCCACGAACCCTGGTACGGCGAGCCCTACCACCGCGCCAACCCCACCGGCGCCCTGCGCCAACTCGTCTACGGGCACGGCAACGGCCTCATCATCTACCTCATCCTCGAACAACAGAAACGCATTGTCGTCGAACGCGTCCTCTGGCTCGAAGACCTCGGCTGACCGCGCACAACAAGAAGATTCACGGGCGCGATCCCAACATCTGGTGACCACAGCGCTTTTCAGTCAATACTGAAACTATAGGGTCGACTCACGCGACTTGTGCTGTACCGCTCGACAAGTCATCGGGCTGCCGTCGACACGCCGCCGACCAGTCCTCGACAGCCTGATCGACGAGTACGAACTCACAGCCGCGTAACCGCAGGTAGAGCCATGTGGCCGACTTCTGGTACCCCGCAAGTACCCAGCGCACCACGACGACCTGGTCAACCTTCCTCCATTCGCAGGCCGAGGCGCTCCTGGCCTGCGACTTCGTCGAGACCCGCACGTTGAGCGGAGCCCGCCTGTACGCGCTCGCGGTCATCGAGCACGCCAACCGCCGGATTCGCGTCCTGGGCGCCACCGCGCACCCGACCGCATCCTGGGTCGCCCAAGCCGCCAGAAACCTCGTGATGGACCTCGAAGACGAAGGTCGACACGCGCGGTTCCCGATCCGCGACCATGACGGCAAGTTCCCCGCCCTGTTCGACTCCGTCCTCGCCGACGCGGGCCTCCGGGTCGTCCTCAGCGGAATCCGCATCCCGCGGATGAACGCGATCATGGAACGCTGGATCCACAGCTGCCGCCGCGAACTCCTCGACCGCACGCTGATCCGGAACCAGCAGCACCTACTCCACGCCCTACGCCAGTACGAGCACTTCTACAACACCCACCGCCCCCACCAAGGCATCACCAACGCCCAACCACTACGCGTTCTGCCCCAACCCATCACGAACCAAGCAGCCCTCACCCGCCTCGACATCCGCCAACGACAGCGGCTGAGCGGCATCCTCAACGAGTACCACGCCGCCTGACCTGCACGGACGACGTTTCGGCAGACACAGGGTTGCCGCCGTCGGACGCCGACCGGTCGATCCGGCGAACACTTCGATGCGGCAAGGAATCGTCGGTGCAAAGTCGTCAGTTCAACGACTTCGGCCCGGTGGCGAGCACGGCGTTTCGGTGACCAGTGAGCCTTTCGGGGGCATAATCTGTAGTATGGCGAAGGTCGAACCATCCATCCCGGCATTCCGGACCTTTGTCGTCGTGGACGTTGTGGGGTTCGGTGACCGTAGGCGTACCCCCGCGCATCAGATGTCCGTTCGCGGTGGGCTCTACGAACTACTGCGGACGGCACTCGAGGGTGCGGGGATCCTCTGGGGCTCCTGTCACGTCGAGGATCGCGGCGACGGCGTGGTGATCATGGTCCCTGCTGATGTGCCTCGTGCAGCGTTCGTCGACGGATTGCCGGACGCGCTGGTCAGGGGTCTGCGCCAGTACAACGCCGTTCATGAGGGTCCTGCGCAGATCCGTTTGCGGATGGCGCTGCACTCCGGCGACGTCCGCTTCGACGCGCACGGCGTAGTCAGCAATGCACTGATCTCGGCATTCCGCCTCCTCGACTCGGCGGAACTGCGCACGGCTCTCGCCAAGTCGGACAGCCTGCTCGGAATGGTGGTCTCGGACGCCTTCTACGCCGACGTCGTCCAGCACATGCCGGAGAGCCAGCCGGAGACCTACCGGCGGGTACGGGTCGCGGTAAAGGAGCTCGACACGACGGCCTGGATCCGGCTACCCGACGCGCCGCTCCCGCCGGTGTCGACATCCCTGCGCAACGCGCGGTGCGACTTCCTCGTGGGCTTCACGGCCGCTGACCGGCGGTGGGCCGACTGGATCGCCTGGCACCTTCGCGACGCTGGCTACACCGTCGAACTGGACGCCGACCTGGTACGTCCCGGCAAGAACGCGAGGGATCGCCTGGAAGGTGCGTTCGACCGGGCCGACCGGGTAGTCGTCGTGCTATCCATGGAATTCCTCCGGTCGGTCGATGCCACCTCAGGAGCTCGGGAGTACCTGACCGAGGCCAGTGCGCGCACGCTGGTGGTCCAAGTCGACCCCTTCCCTTCCACCCCACTCGACGCCGTCGTCAACATCGTGCATGACAGCGCGGAGACCGCACGGCAACGACTCCTCGCCGCGGCGACGCCGTCAGAACGCGCCAAGCCCGTCACCTCGCCGCATTTCCCCGGCACGCCTTCGCCTATCCGGCAACCGCCAGCCGCCCAGTTCCCCGATCGCGATCGCGGTGAACGGGTCGTGGTCGTCCACGCGGTGACGGACCAGGCGTTCGCGGCCGAGGTGGCGGATTCATTGTCCGTGCCCGAAACCGAAGATCTATGGCTGTCGGTCGACCTGCGGGCCGTGGGCGCGCTGGACGAGGAGACCGAGCAGCAGGTGGACACGGCCGTTCGGCACGCGGACGTGGTGCTGCTCGTCGTCAGCCGGGAGCTGTTCGCGACCGGCTATGGCACCAGTCGCGAGTTGCGGCTCGCGGTCCAGTGGCACGCTGAGCGCAGGCTCACCCTGCTTCCTGTGGTGTTGAGGCCGACCTCATGGGAGACATCGGTGTTCGGCAGGCTGGTCGCACTGCCCACCGATGGTGTCCCGGTCAGCCAGTGGGCGAGTCGGGACGAAGCGATCAGAACCATCGTGGAGGCCGTCCGCCTGACGACCCGCGACGCCAGCCCAGCCTCGACACCCGTCCAGTCCCGCCCGCACCAGGCGGTGCTCGACTTGGGAGACGTGTTCAAGCAGACCGGCGTGCCGACGCTCACCTTCGTGGAACCCGACGACTTCTTTCGTTTCCGGATGGCGCTACGGCAGCCCGGCCTAGGAGTGATCCTCGAAGGCCCCTCTGGAGTCGGCAAGACCACCCTTCTGCGACGGGCCTTCGCACAGGACGCCGACCGCCTGGGCGAAGCGTCCGTGCTCAGCGCTCGGGTCCCCGCCGACCTGCCGAAGATCCGGAAACTACTCGATGGCCACACCGGTCTGGTCGCGGTGGATGACTTCCAGCGGTTGTCCGTTGACCTCCAGGACCGGCTCGCCAATTACATCAAGGCGCTCGCCGACGACGATTCTGCACAGGGCAAGCTGATCCTGGTCGGCATCCCCGACACCGCACGCGGATTGATCGAGGTGGGCTTCGACGTCGCGACGAGGGTGAAGGTGTTCCGGCTGGGGAGGGTGCCGGAGAGTTTGTTGTTGCGGATGGTGGAGAAGGGCGAAGCGGCGCTCAACATCACCTTCGACCGCAAGGTCGAGATCGCCATGGCCTCGGCCGGGAGTCTGTTGACTGCGCAGATGCTGTGCCTGACACTCGCGATGATGGCGGGGATCGAGCAGACCACCCCCGACCCGGTCGTGGTACGCACCGACATTGAGCGGGCTCGTGTCGAGGTCACACGCGACCTGGACCTGAAGTACCGGCGCGCGGTCGACGAATTCGTCACGCTCGACGGCTCCGACGACGTCCTCTGCGTCGAACTCCTGCTCGGCCTCGCCGAAGCCGACGACGGGATCCTGCCGTTCGAGGAACTGGTCCGGAGCAAACCGGACCTGCGGAGTGCCGTCGAGCGCGTATTCGCCCAAGGACTGCCCACCGGGGCGACCGGGGGCAACGCCGAGATCGCCGCGCACCTCTTCCACGACCCGCGTGGACGGAGGCTGGTTGTCGACGACCCGCAGTTCGTCTTCTACCTGCGGCAACTTAGCAGGCAGCGGCTCCTTGACATCGCGGGCAAGCGGGAGGCTGCGCCCAGGGACCGAATCTTCATCTGTTACAGCCACCGCGACAGCGCTTGGCTGGACCGGGTGCAAGTCCACCTCCGGCCGTTGCAGCGCAAGGGCGTGGTTGACGTGTGGTCTGATCTGCACATCGAGGCCGGTGACAGGTGGCGGGACGAGATCGCCACCGCATTGGACCAGGCCCGGGTCGCAGTGCTCCTGGTCAGCGCCGACTTCTTCGCGTCGGACTTCATCGACACCGAGGAGTTGCCGCCCCTGCTGATGGCCGCGCGCAACGGCGGCTGCCGGGTCGTCCCACTGCTGGTGGGACCGAGCATGTTCCACGACGTGCCCGAACTGGCCCACTATCAGGCCATGCCGAGCGGCAGAACGCTCGGCGAGTTGCCCAGCGAGGAAGTCGAGAAGACCCTGGTCGAGCTGACACGCTTGATCAATCGGACCTTCCAGCAGAAGCCCAACGCCGAGGACAGGGCGGTCACCCGATCCCGACACCCACACCACTGAACACGCGCCGGAACTCGATCGACGACGCTATGGCCAAGCACGTCCAGCCGTGCACGACCGACGTGGGCTTGACCCGTTCTGGCGGACATCCGAGATCAGGGGACGCCTGTCCCCGGAGGGATGTCCCATCATGGAGCCCATGGGCAGGAAGAAGCGGCGGCCCCGGCGGTCGTTCACCCCGGAGTTCAAGGCCGAGATCGTGGAGTTGTGCTCGCGGGGTGACCGTTCGGTGGTCAGGTCGCGAAGGACTTCGACCTGACCGAGACCGCGGTGCGGCAGTGGGTCGTGCAGGCCGAACGTGACGCCGGCACCCGCGCCGACGGGCTGACCACCGACGAGCGGGAGGAACTTGCCCGGCTGCGGCGGGAGAACCGCCGACTGACCAAGGACGTGGAGATCCTCAAGCGCGCCACGGCTTTCTTCGTCAAGGAGATCCGATGAACGTCCACCCGTTCATCGCGGCGGAGCAAGCGGGCGGCGGCAACGTCCACCGGGCGTTGTGCTTGCCGAAACCTCATCCATGCAGGTTGAAGCCGTGTGCAGGTTGTAGTGCCGAGGTACTTGTGGGCGCGGCCGCAGATCCATCGGGCCGTCCGCCAGCACGGCATGATGACCGGCTGTGCTGCTCCGACTGGCCTACCTGAGCGTGACCAATGCCTTCGCGCTACTGCGCCTACTGCTCATGAGCAACCAGGACAAGGACACGGAAATCCTGGCGCTGCAGCACCAGATCACGATCCTGGAACGCCAACTGGCAACACCCGTCCGCGGTTCTCCCCCGGCGACCGCGCGTTCCTCGCGGCACTGCCGCACGACTCCCGGCCGCCACCCTCCATCGGCTCCGGCTACTGGTGCGCCCGGAGACGGTACTGCGCCGGCACCGACACCTCCTCGCCCACCGCCACGCAGCCAGATCCCGCCCCAAACGGCCCGGCCGACCACGAACCGTCCGCTCCATCCGGCTCCTGGTGCTGCGCCTGGCACGGGAGAACCCACGTGGGGCTACCGCCGCATCCACGGCGAACTCCTCGTACTCAGCATCAGGATCGCCGCATCCACCGTCTGGCAGATCCTCCAAGACGCCGGAATCGACGCGGCACCCGAACTCACCACGACAACCTGGTCGACCTTCCTCCGCTCACAGGCCGACGCGCTACTGGCCTGCGACTTCTTCGAGACCACCACCCTGACCGGCACCCGCCTCTACGTACTCGCAGTCATCGAACACGCCAGCCGCCGGATCCAGTCCTCAGCGCCACCGCGCACCCGACCGCCTCCTGGGTCACCCAAGCCGCCAGGAACCTCGTCATGGATCTCGAAGACTCGGGCAAACACGCGCGGTTCATGATCCGCGACCGGGACGGGAAGTACCCCCGCACTGTTCGACGCCGTCCTCGCCGACGCCGGCATCCGGGTCGTCCTCAGCGGAGTCCGCATCCCGCGCATGAACGCGATCATGGAGCGCTGGATCCACAGCTGCCGCCATGAACTGCTCGACCGAACGCTCATCTGGAACCAGCAGCACCTGCTCCACGCGCTGCACGAGTACGAGCGGTTCTACAACACCCACCGGCCCCACCAGAGCATCGCCAACGCCCGACCACTACAACCACTGACACAGCCAGCCCCCGATCAGGCGACCCTCGCCCACCTCGACATACGCCGACGGCAACGACTGGGCGGCATCCTCAACGAGTACCACCACGCCGCCTGACCAGCACGGGCGACATTCGGCAAGCACAGCAACGCCTGCACGGGGGACATAACCTCGAAGGCGTATGCGGATCAGAGGCCGAGACGCCGGTACTCGGCTTGGATCATCTCCCCTTGTTCCTGAGGGTCGATCGCCCGCGGGTCGGCGTCCTTGGTGTCACTGGGGCGGGCGTACCGGTCGAACGCCTCGATTTTCTGGGCCTGCTTCTCCCGGATGCGCTGGTCGATGGTGTCCTTGGCGAGCAACCGGTGGACCTGGACGACGCCGACCTGGCCCATGCGGTAGGCACGGGCGACGGCCTGGTCCTCCTTGCTGGGACGCCACTGCGGTTCGGTGATGACCACGACCGACGCGGCCTGGATGTTCAGCCCTTCGCCACCCGTCTCGATTTGCGCCAGCAGCACCGCGTGCCCGGTCTTCCCGGTGAAGGCGTCGATCAGTCCCTGCCGCCGTGCGGCCGGGGTGTTGCCGTCCAATCGGCCGACGACTCCGTCGCCCAGCGCAGCGGAGGCGATGTCGAGCACGCGGTGGAAATAGGAGAAGACGATGACCTTGCGCCCGTCGTCGCGGGCCTCGTCCACGATCTCCATCAGCCGCTTCAGCTTCTCCGACCTGGGTCCGAAGGTAGCCTGGCGCATCGCCATGGCGTCCTTAGTGGCGACGGCCGTGCGGTACGCGTCGGCGTCCTGCGGGCTCGAGAGCACCCAGTCGTCGATCTCGATCTTGTTCGGCAGTTCCGTGAGCACGTCTTCGACGTTGCGCCGCAGGTACACCGGAGCGACCCGACGTCGGAACTCCTCAGCATCGGGGCTCGAGCCCCCGATGGCCAGACGTGCGGCCAGCCCCTTGTCGAGGTGCTCGACCAGGACGCGGAACTCCGACACGGTGTTCTCCATGGGCGTGCCCGTCAGCAGTAGGACCCTCTCGGTCCCTTCCGCCAGGACGCGGACTTGCTCCGTCTGTCGGGCGTCGGGGTTCTTCACCCTATGCGCCTCGTCCACGACGAGCATGTCGGCGGCCAGCGGCTTCAGGTCCTTCAACGTACGGACGGTGTCGTAGGTGACGACCGCGACGCCTCCGGTTCGCCGCCAGGCCTGGGTCGCGGCGGGTCGCCCGGGCCCGTGCAGGCTGTACGCGGTCAAGTCGGTGTGCTTGACGATCTCCTGCAACCAGTTCCCCAGCAAGGTCAACGGACAGACCACCAGGAAGCGGTGCGGCTTGACCGCAGCCAAGTGGACCATGGCGGCGAGGGCCTGCACGGTCTTGCCCAGGCCCATCTCATCACCCAGGATGCACTTCCCCCGCAGGATCACGAACCGGGCACCGAACGCCTGATAGCCGAACAACGCCGTCTTCATGCCTGTGGTGTTCAAATCGACCGCGCCGACCTCATGCCGTGCGGCCTGCGGTAAGAAACCTTGGGCCCCTTCGTGTTCGTCGAGGTCACCCCGACCGCCCAGGGAGGCCAGCAGCGCGTTGAAACCCGCCGCGTCCCGCGAGTACGAGTCCCACACGGTGCTGGCGTGGACGGCGGGGGTCGTCGCCTGGCCCAACGCCTCCAGTTCCACGCGGAAGCCGGACACCTCGGAGGAGGTCAGGACGCCGTCCAGGTCCAGCACGGCGTCGAGCACGCGATGTCTGCGCGATCCCCAGGTCAGGGCCATACGCCACCAGCTTCGCGCCGGGGCGGCGGCACGGGCCACCGACGCCACACGCTCGGAGAATCGCTGTGACCGCACCTGCACCGCCGACCGTGTGGCGACGGCCTGCCGCAGGGCGGCGATGACGCATAGGAGTTCGGTGTAGTCGGGATCGGGACGCTTCGGGTCGAAGCGGATCCGGACTCCGCGGCGGACCTCGTCGGCCAGTTCCCTCGCCGCCTCGGCGGCCTGCTGCGCGGTATGCGGGCCTACGCCGTGGTGTTCCCGCAACGTCGAGGTGTCGTGCGCCAGGAGTTCCGCCACGGTCTTGTACCCGGCGTCCACCAGGGCTTTGAGCTTCGTCCGCTCGTCCACCCGCCCACGTAGATCCGTGACCGGACGTGCGGCCAACCGGGCGTAGACTTCAGCGTCGACCAGTCGGGAGACCTGCGCCTGACCGATCCTCCGCAAGTGGTCCACACGCTCGGAATGAGCGGTACCGGCCTCGACCAAGCGGTCCACTTGCCCGAGCAGTTTCCTGGCCTGTCCGCGAACCGACGTGCCCGCCACACCCTTCCGCCCCACCCCAGCAGTCTCCACCGGACCAGGGCAACGAAACATCGGTCATGCGGGTGTCAGCCTTCCGGACGCACACGGAATCCCGACAAACGCTCAGATTTTCAGCACCACCTCGATCTTCGGGTTGATGCGCGCCAGATCGTCGATCACGGCCCGCGCCCTCCAGCATCTTGCTGCCCTTGAGGTCGAAATCGGCCTGTGGGTGTCAGAACTCTGCACTGGGATGCTGAGCTGCGACGATCGCGCACGCTGGACCTCCAGGGCACGATCGTGGGGTGTGGCGTCACGACTGCTGTACCTGATCTTCGTCCGACTCGGTGACTGGCTGGTGCTCCTCGGCCGGTCCTCCGCGGCCAAGGACGTCGAACTGCTGGTACTGCGGCACGAAGTCGCCGTGCTGCGCCGAACCAACCCTCGCCCGCAGTTGGACTGGGCCGATCGCGCGGTACTCGCCGCGCTGGTTCGCCGACTCCCTGGCTGCTGGGTCAGTACCGGTTGGTGACACCGGGAACCATCCTGCTATGGCACCGACGACTGGCCGCGCGGAAGTGGACCTACCCGAACCGCACCGGGCGACCGCCGGTCGACGACACCCTCATAGCGTTGATCGAGCGCATGGCGCGGGAGAACACCGGCTGGGGCTACCGCCGGATCCAGGGCGAACTACTCAAGCTCGGCCACCGGGTAGCCGCGTCAACGGTTCGCCGCCTGCTCAAGCGCCTGCGGATTCCACCTGCTCCCCGGCGCGACACCGACACCTCCTGGCGACGGTTCCTGCGCGCCCAGGCATCCGGCATGTTGGCCTGCGACTTCTTCCACGTCGACTGCGCCGTCACCCTCAAGCGGGTCTACGTGTTCTTCGTGATGGAGGTCGCCACCCGCTACGTCCACATCCTCGGCACCACCACCAACCCCGACGGGGCATGGACCACCCAACAAGCCCGCAACCTGGTGATGGACCTCGGCGACCGGACTGACGGCTTCCGGTTCCTCGTCCGCGACCGGGCCGGCCAGTTCACCACCTCGTTCGACGCGGTCCTCTCCGGCACAGGCATCCAGGTTACGAAGATCCCACCACGGTGCCCGCGAGCCAACGCCCACGCCGAACGGTTCGTCGGCACGGTCCGACGCGAAGCCACCGACCGACTGCTCATCATCAACGAACACCACCTGCGGGCAGTGCTGCAGCGCTACGCGAAGCACTACAACCACCGCCAACCACACCAAGCCCTACAACTCGCCCCACCACAACCAGACCATCCGATCGCAGAGCCAGGCTGCAACTCGATACGCCGCCGACCAGTCCTCGGCGGCCTGATCAACGAGTACGAACACGCAGTCGCCTAACCGCAGGTCAGGGCCCTGTGACCGACTTTTGACACCCACAGGCTCGAGGACAACGCCGACCGGGTCGAGCTGCATCTGATGCCCGGCTACAGCCCGGAGTTGAACCCGGACGAGCTGCGGGGCGCCGACCTGAAACGCAACGTTAACGCCTCACGGGCCCACAACGTCGACCGCCTCGCCCACGAGACCCGTCGGTTCCTGCGCCGTCGCCAGCGACAGCCGCACCTCGTCCGCGGCTACTTCCGGGCCCCGCACGTCCGCTACGCCGACATGTAGGCAACCGAATACTTTCATCTCAATAACTACATCCATGCAGGTTGAAGCATTGTGCAGCTTGCAGAGCCAAATACTTGTGGGCGCGGCCGCAGGTCCACCGCGTCGTCCGCCGACACGGCATGATGACCGGCTGTGCTGCTCCGACTGGCCTACCTGAGCGTGACCAACGCCTTCGCGCTGCTGCGCCTGCTGCCCATGAGCGACCGGGACAAGGACACGGAGATCCTGGCGCTACGGCATCAGATCACCGTCCTGGAACGGCGACTCGGAGACGCCCGTCCGCGGTTCTCCCCCGGCGTCCGGGCGTTCCTCGCGGCACTGCTGCACCGACTCTCGGCCACCACGCTTCATCGGCTCCGATTGCTGGTCCGTCCGGAGACGGTGCTGTGATGGCACCGCGACCTCCTCGCGCGCCGCCACGCCGCCAGGTCCTGCCTCCAGCGGCCCGGCCGACCACGGACCATCCGCTCGATCCGGCTCCTGGTGCTGCGCCTGGCCCAGGAGAACTCGACATGGGGCTACCGCCGGATCCACGGAGAACTCCTACTCGGCATCAAGGTCGCCGCCTCCACCGTCTGGCAGATCCTCAAGGACGCTGGGATCGACCCCGCTCCCAATCGCACCTCGACGACCTGGCCGGACTTTCTCCGCTCGCAGGCCGACGCGCTCCTGGCCTGCGACTTCTTCGAGACCCGCACGGTGAACGGCACCCGCCTGTACGTGCTCGCGGTGATCGAGCACACCAGCCGCAGGATCCGCATCCTCGGCTCCACCGCACACCTCACCGCTTCCTGGGTCACCCAAGCCGCCAGGAACCTCGTCATGGACCTCGACGACGCGGGCAGACACGCGCGATTCCTGATCCGCGACCGGGACGGCAAGTATCCCATTCTGTTCGACGCCGTCCTCACCGACGCCGGCATCCAGGTCGTCCTCACCGGTGTTCGGATACCGCGGATGAACGCGATCATGGAACGCTGGATCCGAAGCTGCCGACGCGAACTGCTCGACCGCACGCTTATCTGGAACCAACCGCACCTGCTGTACGCCCTGCGCGAGTACGAGAGGTTCTACAACACCCACCGACCCCACCAGGGCATCGACACCGCACGACCACTACAAACGCTGCCACAGCCAACCACCGACCAAGCAGCCGCCACCCGCCTCGACATCCGCCGACGACAACGACTGGGCAGCATCCTCAACGAGTACCACCACGCCGCCTGACCTGCACGGACGACATTCCCGGCAAGCACAGCGTCGCAGGCTCACCGATCGGTTCCCGGAGCCTGTTTCACAGCGGCCAGGATTCCATCACCTGCGCGGGGTATCCTTCCGGGTACGAAGCTCCCAACTGCCTCACGATGGCGGCAAGCTCGCCGTACTCATCGGGCGATACTTCTCCTCGCGCAAGACGGGCATCCAGGACGTAGATCGCATCGGCACGCGGAACCTGAGCGGAAGCACGCCGCCCGAATTCCCATATCCAGTACCTCTTGTACACGTACTCTTCTTCTGTCAGGGCCCCCTGATCCCAGGCAGAGTCGAGAGCGATCATCGCCTGCTCCGAGGTCGGCAGGTTCGGGTAACGCTCATAAAGTTGCGATACTTTCCAGTTCGGATCTGACGGTTGCTCCGCGCGGAACGGGAGCCAGGGCACCCCGGCGACGCGATCGATGAGTGCGTGGAAATCTTTTTCGATCTCCGGGTTCGGAAAACTGGCCGAGTACAGCGCCATGTCCCGCGCCCTCATGAAGTCATCAGCGCCAACCTTCCCGGCCTCCAAAAGCTTGTTCGTGATGTTCAACTTTTCAGTCCAGGGGATCGGCGTGCCCGTGTACGGCGCCTGTTCCCGGAAGATCCTCACGGGTTCCGTGGGGTGCTCCGTCGAGGGTGCGCGGAAGTCGCTGGCCACGGCGGCGGCCAACTCCAGAAGCGCGAGCTGCGTGTCGGCAGCGAGCTTGTCCGGCTCAATTCCGGTACCCCGCCCCAAATGTCGGTCGAACGGGACGTGCACGACGGCGCGGCAGCGCTGAGGCAACTGCGCGGTCGACTCGTCCGGGTTCCCCCCACCAGAGGCCGGCCGCACCGAATTGACCACGACGACAGACCTGGCGGCCAGGTCGTGGTACCCGGAATCCCGCAACCGGTCGAGCGCGGCAACCGAGCTTCGCGCACCGCCCTCCGAACCGGAGGACACGAGCACCAGCGAGTCGGCATGGTCGAGGACTGCCGTCGCGATCGGGTGCGTCAGGCCAGTGCCGCAATCGATCAGCACGATGTCGTAGAACCGCTCCACCAGCGAAACGACGCGCAGGTAGTCCTCATCGCCGAACACCTCGGGCAGCGTCGGGTCCCGCCCGGAGGCAAGTACCTCCAGCCGACTGGGCGATTGGGACGTGTAAGCGCGCACGTGGCCGTACTCGGTGATCCACGAGGCGTCTCGTAGGAGGTGCCGCGCGGTCGCCATGGTCTCGCGGGGCACTCTCAGTGCCAGGGTGCCGCGGTCAGGGTCGGCGTCAACCGCAATGACCCGATCGGAGCGCTCACGAAGGTACGCCAGAACCGATCCCAGGCACGCGGTGATCGTGGTCTTGCCAGCGCCCTCCTCGAGACCGATCAGCACGACCTTATGGTGCTCTTCCAAGGGGCGGGTGATGTGCGCGACCAACTCCTGTCGCTTCACATCGGTCGGGTCCTCACCCGGACCTGTGGGGCTGCCGGTTACCGCGTGCACCAGTCGGCGCCAGCCGAACCTCAATCGGGGCAGCACTGCCCCTGTCATGGTGGCGGAGGAGCCCTGTTCCACCCACGGCGGCAAGGTGGGGTCGTATACCACGGACGACGCCTCATCCGTCTCACCGAAGTTGCCAGCAGGGACCGAGCGGTTGTCCAAGGGCGTCTCAGGCCGGACAACAGGACGGTAGGACATCTCGACCTGGCGTTGGACTACCTCCAAACGATCGGTCAGGAAACGGTTTTGCGCTTGCAACTCCTGGACTGCCTGCT
Source organism: Saccharothrix longispora (assembly GCF_031455225.1). Classification (GTDB taxonomy): domain Bacteria; phylum Actinomycetota; class Actinomycetes; order Mycobacteriales; family Pseudonocardiaceae; genus Actinosynnema; species Actinosynnema longispora. The sequence goes on along the minus strand of NZ_JAVDSG010000001.1, from coordinate 1,008,227 downwards.
CGGCCGCGAACGCACGTTCGAGGGTCTGCCGCAATTGGTGCCGCGCATGAGCGACGTCGTGCAGCGCGCGCGAGGCGCTTTCGCTGCCCTGGGGTCTCGCGAGGAGCCTGTCCCGCTCTTCGGACAGTCGTCGGCAGGCGTCCTGCAGGCCGAGCAGCGCGATGTGCAGGACACCGGACAAGTCCTTGAACCGGACCGCGTCGTCCTGCGCCTCGATGAGGTCCTGCTGCGCGGCGAGGAGCCTGTCCTTGAGCCGGGAGACCTCGGCATCCTTTGCGGTCGCACTGGACTCGTGGGTCCGCGTCGACACCTTGGCAATGGGCCGGCTTGCCCGCACCACCTCGGCGTGCAGTCGGGTCAGCTCCTCGGACAAGGTGCGCACGTCGGCAACCGGGCGGTGCCTCGCCCACAGGTCGAGGAACGCCTGAGCGAGCCCGAAGGGCAGTGGGGCCTTGTCCATCTTCATCATCTCGGACAACCGGCGTCTCTCGATCGACACCGCACCGGTTTTGGAAATCTTGAGAACTCTGTGGTGCCGCGCGCCGTCGGAGTCGCGCGCGGCCCACTGCCGAGCAGCGTCGCTCCTGGTGAACGCCCCTTCGCCAGCCAGGCGGTCAAGAAGCGCCACCAGGTCGACGGCAGGTTGGCCGTACCGACCACGCAAGGCTTGTTCGTCGATCGAGGGAGGGGCACCGCTGCGGGAACGACCGGTCCGTAACGGTGTTTCATCCATACCGGGCTGCACCTCACCCTGTGTCCGGGCATTTGACTGTCCGCTGCGAGTCGGCGGGGTCGCCTCGTCGACCCCGCGGAGTCGACGAGGTGCCTATTCACCCGTGATGACGCGGTTGCGGATGTGGCTGTGGCTGTGGCGGTGAAGAAGATCGTAATCCAGAATCGCTCGCGACCGTCTCATCGTAACGGCGCATGCGACTTGTCCGCGTCCACGCTTTGTCCGCCCTCAAGCCTTGGACATCGAGGGCACCACTTGGACCGGGAGGCAACCAGTTCTCCGAGGGGGTCTCGTGTCGCAGCAGCAGCCACGGGGATGAGACCTGCCGCTACAGGGGCAAGCAGGGCGCTGTCCGGACCCGCTGGCGGAGCGAACCCATGACACAACCGGATGCGGCGGCCAGCCCGTCTCGCAGGCCAGGTCGAGCGCGCGCGGCAAAGCCAATTCTGGCACCCCACCGAAGTACTCCAAGCACCGCGGGTCATCCGTCCGACGTCCCGCGAGAAGCCGGACGGGGGGGCGAAACCGGAGCAATCGGCGCAGAGGACCGGCGAGGGCTTCGCGCCAACGAACCCCCCGCCTACTCGATGCACGCGTCCGGGCCTGGACAACAGCGCGTCGAGGTGGGCCGAACCGTTCATGCCGGACCCGAAGTCAACGGTAAGGCGTGGTTCCGGAGGGCCACCAGTCATGCCCCGGACTCTCGGATGCTCAGAAGTTTGTTCTGGATGCTCACAGGCGGTCTGACCAGCGGTTATGTGGGTGGATTTCTGCCGTCCGAACCATCCGGCAGACGCGCCGGACGGCAGGTGCAGTGCGCGATCGGGCACCTTCGTCCCATCATTACGTACAACGACGCACTGCACAGATCTGGTCTCCCGATGATCGAGACGGCGCCAACCGTCCGCTTCAGAGGACGCCGGGTAAGTGTGTCGACGTGTCCGGGCCGACTCAGTGCAGCAGAGGGCAACAACATGATCATTTCCAGCCGTCGACGGAGCCCATTCCCGTACTCGACTTCCCCGCGACCTACGTCCCTGGCGCCGTCAGGAGCTCATCCCGCGAACCCGCAGGCGCCACCGCCGCCGGAACCTGATGCGAACACGACTCGCGCACCAGGGAAGACCTTACGCAGAGCCCAGGCCCTCGCGACGCGTGCGAACCGTGCCGAACAGGCGCCGATCACGGACGAATCGACGGCGACGGCGAGCGTCTACGCCTCGTGGGCCCCTCCCTCCCGGGCGGTCAGCAAGACGACGCAGGTAACCGACCTCAACGGCTTCCTCCATGCGCTTGACGAGTTGCGCAGAGAGAAGAACCTCTCATACGCCCGACTCGGACGTCGGGCCAGATCTCTCCACGGCATCTCCCGAACCAGCACGCACGCCATCCTCCACGGTCGTTTGTCGCCAAGTGATCGCCGACTGCGCCTCATCCTGCACCTCTGCGGCGTATCCGACTTCGAACGCGACATCTGGCTCGCGGAATTCCACCGCATACAGACCCCGCCGCCACCTCAGACGATTCTGCAGTCGGTACAGCCTCCAGTGGCGCGCTGGGGCACTCAGGTCGAGCCGGTCGTTCCGGCGATCATGCCGCCGGCGCCAAAATCGGCAAGCGGGTGGCCGACACTTGGCACACGCACTCGACGGCACGGCAGCAGGAAGGAGCCGCTGCACCGCGCACACTGGTTGCTCGTCGTGATGACACCGGCCCTCCCGGTCGGCGTCATCACGCTGACGTTGCACGGGGCGTCGGAGTTCTTCATCTCAGTGCTGCTGGGACTGGCATCCCTGATGGTCTCGTTCGTCTTCGCCGCGATCCGGGAACGACCGGACCGCGATCATCGGCGCCCCAACTACCTCGAAGACGACGACAACATCTTTGGTCTCGACCACAGAGCCGCGCCTCCGGTGATCGGGCTCTAGGCCGATGAACGACCGGGACGCACCGGCCCGTCGGCCGAACGAAGAATACACCCTGCAGGTCCGCGGAGTCTTGGACGTCGTAACGCCGCGAGAGTTCCTCGATCTGCTCAACGCCATGCGCAGAACGAAGGAACTCTCCTACACTCAGATCGGGAAACGCGCTGGAAAAGGCATGTCCCGCAGCACGGCGCAAGCCATGCTGACGAGCGACGAACTGCCGTCCCTGACGCACCTGAGACTGTTCTTGAAAGCTTGCCGGGTGACGCAGGAGGAGACCCAACTGTGGATCAACTCACTGCACAGGGTCAACCATCTGCACCGATCGATCACGAGTAACGACTCCGGGGTCGCCACAGCGAATCCGCTCTCGGACGCTAACGCGCCGTCCTCGCGGCCCTCCATGCCCACGTATTCCGAAGCACGAACCGCAGTACCGCCGGGCACGACAACGACGGTTGAAGCCACCCCTGCTAGAAGGGCTGAGACCGGTGTCCCTGCGGTTCCAGAGCCAGGAGGTGTACAGGTCGCTGCTGCTCGGCAGGGGTTCGCAGGCGTGGCCGATGCCCTGCGCTTCGGCTTCCTGGTTCGCGCCCTTCTCGCCCTGGGCGTTCTTGTGGGCATGTTGACGGGCAGCGCGATAGCGATGCAGCACTACGGAGTCTCACACGAGATTATGCTGGCGGTCTACTGCATCATATCGTTGACAGTGAGTTCGTGGGCCGGGATCGCCTGGCACTACCGACCAGACATCCGATCCTCTGAAGTAATCAGCCATGAAGAGACATCCGAGATATTCGGCGTTCACCCCAAGGCCGCCAAGCCGATCATCGGCGAATAGCTGGAAGCCTTGCCGCACGCGACAGAGAAACGAACTATAACATAGGCGAGGTGGGCACTTTGCCACAATCCGAGTCGGCCGGGCCACACGGCCCCGGCACCACCGCAAAAGCCGGGTGGACATCCGGCAACCTCTATGCCGCTTGCGAGAAAGCGCCGGGGCGAGTCCTGTCGAGGGCGGTGCGGTCATGACCGCATGCACCGACGGGGAGAGCAACCCCGCGCGCACCTGCGGGTGCCAGCCATCGGTGTCGACTGAACCCCAGGCGTTTGTCAGCATACGATCTGCATTGATCTTCGTCATCGCCTTCTTGTGCGCCGCCGTGGTCGGAGTGCTGACCTTCCTGGCCAACGGCAACGTTCCCGGCGCCGTACTGGCCGGACTGTGCGCGATGGGCGGCGCATTCCTGGGCCTGCACCTTCTCATCCGCTGATCCGAGTTCATTCCTCGATCGACGGTTGTCTGCCCTACCGATCATGGACGCAGCCCTTGGCCGACTATTCCTCATGACATCTGGAAGATCGACCAAGGGCTGCGTTGACTACATCGAGTTGCGCTGCACCGCCGACAAGTCATCGGCTGCCGCCGACCAGTCCTCGACGGCCTCATCAACGAGTACGAACCCCATCGCGGCGTAAGCGCAGGTCAGACCGCGTGGCCGACTTTTGAAACCCCACAGGCCGAAATGACCGAAGGCACGAACGGACGTTCACATCGGGTCACGCTGGTCTCTCGACGTTGCCGATGACCGGCCCGTTGGGCTGAGCCGATCGTGTGAAACGCGCACACGATGGAGCGAGGGAGGAGGCTGAACGACTCTCGGCCGGGAACGGTCACCGCATAATTCCTGGCGCACGGAAGCGCGTTCGACCTTCTACGGCAAGCCGACTCCACGGGAGGGACCGCATGATCAGTCCTGATCAGATCCTGGGAACGCTGGCCCAGCTCGGCTTCGCCGCCCCCGCCTTCTCGGCGGCCGTGACGACGCTTCGACATGGAGGCGCCGTCCAACTGAGTCCGGCCGAGAAGCAGGGCTACAGGTTCATGTTAGCGCTTGCCTCGCTCCTGGTACTCGGTTCGGTCGTCCCATTCGCCGTTCCGGCCGACCGGATTGAGAACCTGCCGTGGCTTGTCTGTGGCCCCGCGATCGGTCTCGGACTGTTCGTGGTGATGGTCCGGCAGTTGACCATTAAGTCTTCGGCTCCCCGCCGCAGATGGCTGTTCGTCTGGGGGTTTCTTCTGCCTGCCTCGGCGACGATCGTCGCCGAGTTCTTGAACCTGGCCTGGCCGAGCCCGCACCTATACACATCTGGACTCGTCGCGATCCTGGGCTTCCTGTCGATCCAGTTCTGGATCCTGGTCAGCATGGCTTAAGCAAGTTCGCCTTGCGGCGAGTCGGGTGGTTCGCGGATAGGGCAGTGACGGAGAGGTCATCCGTTTCTGCGGAGGTCGTTGTGACGTGGGCGCGTGTCGGTCCAGGTCCGTTCGGCAGGTCGAGACGGTTCCGACGGGCCGCTGGAAGTGGGCACCGGCGGGCCGCTGCCCACTTCCCTCGGCGGCGTCGAATGCCCAGGTCCGGACCGTACGGCGGACGACGCCCTGGTCAGGCGGGTCGAACCGCTCGCCCAACGGCGACGATGCAGCTGGCGGTAAAGGCGCGCGAAGGCCAACGCCATCTGATCACGCCCGTGCCGGCCAACCTGTCGCCCCACTGCCCAGCGCACCATACGTGCAAGGCAACTTGACCTCTCCCAGGCAGCGGAAGTCCCGATTGGGGCTCTGGCGCTCCTTACCGCAGGTGCATCCCGACTTTCGACCACGCCATCCGCCGACCGCTGGTGATCATGTCGGCGCTTTGTGGATCACCATCCATGCGAGACGATCTCCGCTATATCACCCGAACGTTTTACCCGGTCGAGTGATCGATGCTCATCGCTTCACCTTCGAAAGCCGCAGCAGAACAGCACTCTCACCGTGTGCACACGACCGGAGGAATGACTTGCATGTTCGCGCAGGTCACACTCGATCGTGGTGACCGATTGTCACACTGCCGGGGGTGCCATGAGTCAGGGACTGCTGTTCGGACCGGACGACGCGCCCACCACCAAGCCCGTCGGGGACGGATGGCAACAGATGCGGGTGCTGATCACCGTCAAGGCAGCGCCCAACCCGTCGGAGACCTACGGCGAGACGGTGTGCGTGGCCGGTATCCGCCTGGACTTCGACACGCCCGGCTGGGTACGCCTCTACCCGATCAACTTCCGCGAACTCGACAACCCGCACACCTTCAAGAAGTACGACATCGTGTCCCTGCGCGCCAAGCCAGCCCGAGGCGACTTCCGCACCGAGAGCTGGCGCCCGGACATCACCAGCGTGCACACCGTGGACCACCTCAAACCGTGGACACGACGACGTGTCGAAGTCGAACCCTACGTCGACGCATCCATGTGCGCTGTCCGCGAAGCAGTCCACGCGAACTCCGCCGCGCCATCCCTGGCCGCCGTTCGCCCCGACCGGGTTCTCGGCATCGACATCAAGCCCCATCCGGGATGGAGCCCCGAGGATCAGCGCAAGATCGACCGCTACGTCGGCCAACTCGACCTCACCGGCGGCGACCGGACCGCACTGCAGGCGCCGCGGTTCCAGGGCTGGTACCGCTATCGCTGCGCACCACGCTGCAACGGCCACCGCCAAGGCATCCTCGACTGGGAGTTCGTCGCCCTGCAACGCACGCTGAAGCACCGCAACGACGACGACCTCGTACGCGAACTACGAGCCAAGTACCTCGACCAGATGTGCGCGCCAGACCGGGACACCGTCTTCTACGTCGGCAACCAGGCCAAGAGCCCGCGCACCTTCAGCGTCCTGGGCGTCTACTGGCCCAAACGCTAGACCGACACCGGATCCAGACGGGCACGAACCGCCTCCAGCACCACGTGCCGGTGACAACGCTCCTCGTCAGCCTCGAAGCACATCACCGCCACACGCCACTCCCCCGCCAGCACCGCCAGCCGGTCCAGAGCACTGTCCGCGGCCCCCACATCCAGCAGGTCCGCGTACCGCCCACGAGCCCGCGACAACGCCACGTCGTCACCGGCGAACCCCGGCCGGTTGTCCTTCGGGTTGCCCAACTCGCGCAGATGCAGGTACTCCACCCCGGCCTCGGACAGCGTCTCGGCCAACGCACGCTTGCTGAAGCCACGCTTGCGCGAGATCGGCGTCAACCGGACATCCGCCAGGACTCGTACGCCGAGGTCGGTCAGCCGGGACACGAAGCCCTCCACGTCCAGGCCCTCGTACCCGACACCCACCACACCCGGCACCTCTCGCACGGTCCGACTCTGCCACACCCTCTGTAACCACGAAACACCGACCAGCCCTTGCACGGCCACCAGCCACACGGTCCTCAAGAGCGCGGAGCGGCTCTTCGGAGTTGCAGAAGTGCTCAGCCCGGAGAGCCACCCGACCGCTATGTCGTTCACTGCCGTTGACCTGCGGTTTCGCGTCGTTCAGCGTCGTTGAGCGCGGTTCGAAGAGCACTTCGGTGTGAATGAAGCCGGAACAAAGACTCTACCAGCGAAAACACAACCCTTGCAGCAAAAAGCGGCCATTGGGAGCCGTTGAATGAGGTTCAGCGCTATGGAACGCGCCCGACGGCTCCCATTCTGCTCCCACTACCCGCTCCCATGTGCTCCTGGAAGTCGTGCACTGCCGCCCGACTTGCACGGACGACATTCCGGCAAGCACAACCCAGCAGCCGACGGGGTCAGCCCAGCCACTGCACCAGCAGCAGGTGCACCTCGCGCTGCTCCTCCAGAATCAGGTATACGACCTGACCCGCCCATCCGGTCCGAAGCTCCAGTACCGCACCGCCGCGCCGGGGTTGTCCTCATGTTGCGGACGGCCGTTCCACGGCTGCAACTCCAACACCGCCAGCACCTCGGCATACGCAGACAGCGCCTCCACGGGCAGCGCGACGACCTGCTCCAGGCTCGCCGCGTCGGGCACGATCCGATACACCGGCTACTCGGCCCGCCCCTGACGCCGACGCAGCAGCGCCTTCATCTCCTCCAACGACACCGCGTCCGGATTGGCACCCAGGCGCTGGACCTGCTCGGCCTTGGCCAACATCCGGTAGTACGAGCCCGGGTCGCGCAGCTCGCCGTAGGCGATGTGCCGCCACTTGCCCAACAGATCCCGTATCCCGGCCAAGTCCTTCGACACCTTGGCCCGCTCCAACACCAACTCCCACTCACGGTCGAACTCCGCCACCAGCATCGGCGTCAGAGCGGCCCGGATCGCCACCGGATCAGCCGCAGGCGCCACCGGATCGCCACCGGAGGGCATCGACGCAGCAGGAGAGGCCATGCCCCACCCTAACGCCAAACCGCCACGAGCGTCCCCCGGCCGCCGATCACCGGCCCGGAAGCGACCGCAGTGAAGGTGTCTGAAAGATACTCATGACCGACAGCCCGAGCACGAGCCTTCGCAGACCGCCGGTCCACACGTCGATACCGCCGAACCATCCTCGATAACCGGATCAACGTGTACAAACCCACAGCCGCGTAAGCGCAGGTCAGGCCGTGCGGCCGACTATTGACACCTCGCAGGTTCCTACGGCGCGGTGCTCGTCGGCCACCTGGCCGCCGCCGGATTCACCCTGGCCGAAGCGCCCGACATCCCAGCATCGGTGCGCCGGGCGGCGGGCAAGACCGACCGCGTCGACGCCGTCGAACTCGCCCGCGCCGCCCGCGGACTCACCGAGCGGCGGCTGCGCCGGCCCCGCCAAGCCGAAGACCGCACCATCCTGCGGGTACTCACCACCGCCCGCGAGCAGATGACCGGCGAACGCACCCGCGCGGTCAACGCCCTCACCGCGCTGCCGCGCACCGTCGACCTCGGCGTCGACGCCCGCCGGGCCTTGTCCGGCAGGACGATCACTGCGATCGCCGCCTGGCGCACACCCGCCGGCGCCACCACGACTCGGGCCGTCTGCCGGGCAGAGGCGATCCGTCTGGCCCGTCGCATCCGCGCCCTCGACGGTGAACTGGCCGCCAACCACGCCGCCCTGACCGCGGCGGTCACCGCCCAGGCCCCCGAACTGCTCCAGATCTGCGGGATCGGCCCCGTCGTCGCCGCGACCGTGCCGCACGCCTGGTCGCACCCAGGCCGCGTCCACTCCGAGCCCGCGTTCGCCGCCCTGACCGGAGTCGCCCCACTGCCGGCCTCGTCGGGCAACACCAAGCGGTGCCGCCTCAACCGCAGCGGGGACCGACGACTCAACCGGGCCCTCCACACCGTCGCCCTGACCCGGCTCGGACACGACCCACGCACCCGCGCCTACCTCACCCGCCGCACCGCCCAAGGCCACACCCGACGCGAGACCATCCGCATCCTCAAGCGCTACATCAGCCGCGAACTCTTCCGCCTCCTCACCGCCACCCAGCCACGGCCAAGCACCACTTGACAGTCATAGAAGCATCTCAGTGTGGCGGTCCAGTTCGACCGGTGTGCGCGGGCGCGCCGCTCGGGCCCACCGGAAGTGGCCTCGGACAGGTCGGTGGCGCCGCAGTGTAATTCCAGCAGGATCACCACGCCCTCGCGTGGCCGGACGACCGCGGTGGCGGTCTCCTGCCGACTGTCGAAAGTGGTTTGCCAGTTCATGCCGGGCGAGCGCAGCACCATCGGCTCTGACTGCGCCCACGACGCAGGCCTTCGCGCTCGCACAGCAACCGCACCAGTTCTCTCGTGGTCAGCCAGAACTCTGCCCTGACCAAGCGACCTACAACGATGACTTTCCGAGCGGCACAGAATCAGCCGGCGTGTTGCCATCGCCGACCCGGGTTCGGGCCGGCGACCGTGGAACGTCCCGGCTGAACGCGACGCGGCTGCGCGGACGTAGCCCGCGCCGACCACGTCTACCGACGTCCGTCAGGTGCAGGTGCGGCCACCAAGGTAGGTGTTGCCATCACCGGCGGCGCCTTCCGGGTCCACGGCGTAGATGTGCACCGGGGTGCCCGGCGCGCAGTTCGGCACGGTGAAGCGGAAGCCGTGCACGCCGGTGATGCCGAAGTAGGCGTTGACGTCCGGTCGGTCGGTGCTGGTCGGGAACTCGCCCAGGTAGGTGCCGACACCCGCCGGGCCGCCCTGGTACACGGCCACCGCCGACGAGGTCGCGGGCACGTCGACGTCCGCCACCCACCCTTCGGCCGTCGTGCCCGTGAGCAGCTCGAAGTTGCCCCGCGGCGGAGAGGTCCAGCGGAACACGCGGGTGTCGCCCTCGTTGAACGCCTGGTTCGTCAACTGCGTGCAGTTGCGGCACATCTCGACGTCGTGGGGGTACAACGCGGTCTCGTACACGCGTGGCATGGAGGTGGGCAGGTGGACGGTCTTCGAGCCGGTCGTGCCCGCGTGCACGGCCACCATGTTGCCCTCGGCCTCCACCGAGTCGCCGACCGGCGCGAAGTGGTGCACGCCCGCGTCCTCGCTGATGCGGCGCAGTGCGGCGAGCGGCAGCTTGGGCGCGGCGGCGTAGACGGAGGTGTAGCTGCCGCCGCTGATCGGGATCGTCTTGCGCGCCAGGGACACGCCGCCCGCATGGTAGGTGGCCAGGGTCGTCGCGGCCGGGTCGGTGACGGTGAACCACGGGGTCAGCGGGTAGCCGGGACCGCCGGTCTGGCCGACGAACGAGTAGTTCTGGGTCAGCGCGGGCGTGCCCGAGCCCTTGGCGACGGTGATGCCGGTGAGCGCGGTCATCGACGCGATCGAGGCGGCCTGGTCGTCCCGCACGTACCCGCCCGCGTAGAGCGTCAGCACGGTGCGGCCGGGCGTCTTGAGCTTCGTGTCGATCGCCGAACGTACGGCGGACGGCACGACGTAGGCGTTGGGCAGCACCGCGAGCTTGATCGCGCTGAGGTCGAGGTTGCCCTTGGTCAGGTCGCTGAGCAGGTAGTGCCGGATCGGCGTGCCGAGCCGGGTCAGGTCCTCCACGAGGTTGGGCAGCTGGTCGCTCGCGAACCCGTACGAGTTCTCCCCGGCCGGCGTGAGCGCGGCCTGGTAGTTGGGTGACACGTCGTCCACGAACACCGCCACCTGCGGTCGGTAGGCGTTCGCGCCGCCGTGCCGGATCTTGTCGACGGCCCGGAATACCGACTGGAGGTTGGCCCACAGGGCCTCCGAGTCGCCCGCCCGGTCGGGGCGGCCGAACCAGCCGACGCCCTGCAGGTCGAGCATGTGCACGGCCCGGCCGCCGATACCGGCCGCGATCAGGTTGCGGCGCAACACCCGGATGCTGTCCCACAGGTTCGTGACGGTTTGGAACGGGATGGGTTGGCAGTTCACCTCGCACGCGAGGAGCGTGCGGGTGTCGTCCTCGTCCATCCACAGCTTGTTGGACAGCCTCATCGTGTCGGTGACGCCCTGCTGCACGAACCCGTGGGCGAGCAGGCGGCTCTCACGGTAGGAGTACGGGCCGCTGATGATGTCCACGCTCGGGCTGTTGACCAGGGTCGTGAGGTCATTGTGCCCGCTGACGGGCAGCTCGGTGCCCAGACCGTACTGGTAGCCATAGAAGGCGGCGGTCAGGACGCGGTTGCCGGTGACCTGCTTGGCCTTGGCGAGCAGCCGGGTGATCGCGGACGTGGTGCGCGACGACTGGTACTGGTTGTACTTCGCCGCGCGCAACGAGTCGGGGTCCGCCGGGTCGAGGAGCGTGCCGCGGGCCGCGCCGGAGACCGGTGGCACCTGGCCCGGGACGGCGTTGTTGCGCTCGGTCGGGGTGGCCGACCGGCACTGGGGGACCAGGCTCGCGGGCAGGCCGCTCCACGAGCAGAAGCCCGCTTCGGCACTGGCCGAGTAGTCGCCCAGGTAGAAGTGGTGGCGGCCGATCGCACCTGGCTGGGAGCCGGAGTCGTTGGTCCACGGGAACATGCCGCACCTCGGCGCCGCGCCGGGCACGGGCCCGCACAACCTCGGGTCGCCCCAGTCCAGCATCTTCCCGGCGGTGTCGTCGTAGCCGTACGGCCGGTAGAACCACTCGCCACCGTTGGCGTAGGCGATGAGCACTCCCATCACCCGCCCGGGGTAACTGGTGTCCATGCGCGTCAGCACGCGGGAGATCTGCTCCTCCTGGTAGGCGAGCCACGCCTCGTTGAGCGACCACGGGTGGCCCGCACCGTTGGTGTCGTCGCGCATGTTGCCCTGGAGGTCCTTCATCTTCACGGCTTCACGGCCGAAGGCGGGCGCGTCCTGGAGGTACATCCGGACCATCAGGTACGGCCTGGGGTTGAGCGCGTTGAGCTTGCCCGCCAATTGGTCGATGAACGCGTCGCTGGTGCTCATCAGGTGCACCTGGAGCATGGGCGCGACGTTCATGTCCGACGCCGCGGTGTTGGCCGCCGCGAGCCGGGCCTGGTAGTCGAAGTACGACCAGTCGCCGTTGCCGACCGGGACGCTCTGCGAGTTCAGCGCCATGAAGAACGGGGTCGTGGTGCGGCACGCCCCGCCCTGGTCGCAGAGCTGGATGACCTTGCGGCCGTTGCGGTTGGCGATCGTCGACGTCGGCCCGGACCACGACTGGGCCGACGCGGTTGGCGGGATCGGCGTCAGCGGGACCAGCACCAGTGCGAACAGGATCGCGAGCAGCCGTCGCATACGTCCTCCCGGAGCGGTGTCCGGGCGCCACCGGCCGGACAACGGGCCAGAGTGCCACCGCCGCCGCCGGACTCCACCCCGATGTCACCGTGCTGGCCCAGCGCTGCCAGCGGACCGGACGAGCGGACGGTGCGGACCTCCGAACGTCCGCCCCGCAACGGTTACCCTCGGTGAACCGGATGCGCCGTGACGCCGACGACATACGATTTTGCGGAAGACGGGCACGAGGTCGGCGTGGCCCTGCGACCGTAAAGATAGTGGTCGGTGCGGCTGCTCAGGCGAACTTGTGTGGGCGGATTCGAGTGATCATCGCAACGTTGCCGGGTCATGATGCCAGCGCGTCCTGGAGGACGTCTGTGGGTGTCCTCCAGTCGAGGGTCTTGCGTGGGTGGTTGTTGAGGCGGTCCTGGGCGGCCTGGAGGTCGGCGTGGGTGTGGGCCGAGAGGTCGGTGCGTTTCGAGAAGTATCCGCTCATGCCGATGACTGGGTGTAGCTTCGGGTCATGCGGCACATTGATCAGCACGAAGCCGAAACTATGAGGAACGCTCTGAAAGAGATTGCCTCGTACGGGAACCTAGGGGCCGATCAAGCCAGTGGCGGTCAATCCGCTGCTCGCCGGGCGCGCGAAGTGCTAGAAGAGCTCGGCTTGTTCTTCGAGTCCGATGCTAAAGGCAACTGAGACGCTCGAGTGCGCCATGGGACGGCAAGCGGTGCCTGGTGTCGGGTCTGGATCCTGTTGGAGAGATTGCGGCCGGCTCGCGGGTGACTGATGGGACCGTCCACCGTCTATATGCTGCTCTGCGCGCCGGCGCAGCAGTCGCTCTCGCCGGTGCCACCGTCGCTTTTGGAGCCGTAGGCGTGCTGAGCGACGGGCCCCGTACGCTCACCCTCGGTATCACTCTTGATCGGCGCCAATCCAGGCCGACACGGCTACGGCCGCCATATCGGGACGGGTCTCGGCCCGCCGCCACCCCGAGACTCGCTGAGACGTCTCGGGGTGGCGGATTACTGGTCTTCAATTCATGGTGTCGGTTGAGGTCAGGTGGGGTGGAGTTGGAGCCCGATGCCGATCAGGCAACCGTTGATGAGGTCGCTGCGGTACTGGATCTTGCGTAGGCCCTGCCGCGCGGTGAAGGAGCAGGAACTCAGCCAGCTCCTCGATGCCCGGCGCTTCCGGAACGCGCCGGGCATCGGGTCGAAGTACTTTTCGGCCACCCCTGAGGGTGCTGCCCTCTACGCCCGGACCACTTACGCGAACTTCCCGAAGAAGGTCTCTACACTCTGGTGCGGGGTGTGATCAGGACGGAATACATCCCTGCCGAGAGCAGGATCGACCACTTGGCCGACGGCGGTGGCGGGATCGACGCGTTCGCGCTCTGGGAAGACGCGATGAGTACGATCGGCCGAGTCGGGATCATGCCCTCCATGCCGGTCCCGAGGTGAGTCGATGAAGATTTGCGTGACCTCCTCCCGGCAGTCCACCCTGGACCTCTGGTCCGGGCTGCTTCCCGCCTCGGCGGCGATCCGGTTCGTCAACGGGGGCAGCCGGTCAGGGTCATTGCGTTGTGGGGTAGCTGCTGGTCACGGCGGTGATGAGGTCGTGTGATCGGCGGTTGGCGCGTCGGAGGGCGCGGGCGATGTTGGTGTCGCCGTTGGTGCGGTGCCAGCCGATCGCGGTGTTGCGCAGGGTGGCGATGACGGCGGGGCCGGTGCCGGTCCGGGCTTGGTGGGAGTCTTCACGGAACGTCACGTCGCGGACGTGGTGGACTTGGTTCTCGATGAGCCATTCGCGGCGGATCCAGCCCTGCAGCTCGGCCGGTAGGGCGTCGCCGGCGGGCAGGGACACGGCGAAGTAGGCGGTTTCGCGGGTGCTCTTCGCGTTGGTGGTGCGGCTGCGGGTGATCCGGACTGCCTGCTCGGCGTGCGGGAACGCGATGCCACCGGGGGTGCGTGAGGTGACGGCTTTGACGGTGCGGGTCTCGCGGCGTCCGTGACCGCGGTCGCGGGTGCGATTTCCGACCGGGATGTCCGGCCAGGGCAGGGATTTCAGCTGGGCGGACAGCGTCGGCTGGTTGCCCTTGACCGCGGTCATCAGGTGCGCTCCGCGGGCGGCGACCTGCTGGGCGTGGCCGGCTTGGGTATGCAGGGCATCGGCGACGAACACCACGCCCTGCAGGGAACCCATGACCGTGTGGACGGCGTCGAGAAGCGGTGCGAACACGGGGATCTCATTGGATTTCACATCGACGGTGACCTGGGCCAGGACGATGCCGGTGTCGGTGTCCAGCGCGGAGAGCAGGTGGACCTGGCGGCCGCCGTCGAGGCGGGCGCCGCGCAGGGTCTTGCCGTCCACGGCGATGACATGACGGTATCGATCCGGTCGGACCGGTGGTGATCGCCGGGCGCGGGTGGTGAGCCAGCCGCCGAGGACGGCGGCCAACAGGTCGGCGTCGAGCCGGGTCAACACCCGCCATATCGCTGTGGCGGAAGGGATGCGGTCGAGACCGAGCCGGTCGCGGGCATGGCCGTCGAGATCCCGTAGCCAGTCGCTGATCGCCGCGAAGGACGACGCCCCGGCCAGGACCGCGCAGACCGCGACCATCAGCAGCGCCGACAACGGGTAGCGGATCCCGCGCGGGTCACGTGGATCCGGGACCTTCGCCAGGGCGTCCAGCAGACCGCCGTGCTCACCGTCGGTGACGGGCGGTGGTGGGCTGCCGACGCGGGCCGGCGTGAGGGGCAGTGCGGTGATGGGAGATGATGTCATCGGCGGGTGGGGTCTTCCTCGGAGTCGTGAGGCTTCGCAACTCCATGATCACCGAGCCATTTTCATCGTGACGTCGCAGGTCACGGCGCGGTTGAGTAGTGGGGAGCGTGGTGGGCGAGGCTCCCGGTAAGACAGCAGTCGACCAAGATCCGATGCCCCAACCGGGAGCCTCGTCGTGCTGTCCTAACCCTGCCGCGATTCCGCTGTCCAACCGCACCCTTGTCCGCCTGGCCGATCCGATCCGCGCGGAGCGGTCGCGTCGTCGGTCCCGGTGGCGGCGCCTGGATCCCGGTCGCCAGGCACTGCTGGTGCTCGCCCACCTGCGCAACGGCGACACCTGCGCTCGTCTGGCCGCCGGATTCGGAAATTTCCTGCAGCACCGCCTGGCGCTACGTCCGGGAAGTGGTGGACCTCCTCGCCGGCCTGGCCGACGACCTCCACGCCGCCGGGGAACGCGCCGCCCGCCTCGCCTACGCGATCCTCGACGGCACCCTGGTCCCGATCGACCGCGTCACGAACCAGAAGCCCTACTACTCGGGCAAACACCATCGCCACGGCATCAACGTCCAAATCCTCGCCGACCCGGCGGGCCGACTGGTGTGGGCCCCACCGGCCCTGCCCGGCGCCGCCCACGATCTGACCGCGGCCCGCACCCACGGCCTCGTCGACGTGCTGACCACCAACGACGTCACCACCTTCGCCGACAAGGCGTACCAAGGCGCGGGCGGCACGGTGCGCACCCCGTTCAAGCGCCACGCCACCCGGCCCCGGCTGTCACGAGGTCAGAAGGCGGTCAACCGGGCACACGCCCGCATCCGCGCACTCGGCGAACGCGCCGTCTCGCTACTCAAGGGCTGGAAAATACCGGCCAAGCTCCGCTGCTGCCCACGCCGAGCCACCGCGATCGTCGCGGCCATCCTCGTCCTGCACCACATCGAGACCCGCCGCCAACAACGATGAAAAGGCTCATTGATCGGTGGGCTCGTCGGGGCACCGCGGCAGGAGCAGCGGCGGGTCGCCTGGTGAGGGTGTCTGCGGAGTCCGCTCGGCCTCCGCCCGGATCTCGATGCTCGTCCTGTGGGCGACCGGGTCCCAGATCTCCTGGAACGGCGACACGAGCGACTGTCCTCCGCCGCTGCGGCGGGCACGCACGGCGTACCAGGCGAACCCGGCCAGGCTCAGGGGCAGGCTCAGCAGCGACGCCACGACACCGAGGAAGTCCATCCGTCGAGCATAGAGTAACATCGCGTTTCCAGAAACGTTCCGTTACTGAATGGTGGGCGATGGTCAGGTTGACGCGGGCGGAGCAGCAGCGACGCACCCACGAACAGCTGTTGGCAGCCGGACGGCAGGTGTTCCTGCGACGCGGCTTCATCGCCGCGACGGTCGAGGAGATCGCTGCCGACGCCGGCTACACCCGCGGCGCCGTCTACAAGCACTTCGGCGGCAAGGAAGGGCTGTGGCTGGCGATCGTCGAAGCCGACGCGGACACCCACCTGCGCGGGCTGCGCGACGCCCTCGCCCGCGCCACCGGCCGCGACGACCTGATCGCCGCCCTCACCACCCTCGACCCGGCCGGCGAGGGCGCGGCGAAGTGGAGCGCCGCAGCCGCGGAAGTGCTCGCCGCGACGGCGCAGCAACCCGACACCGCCCCCCTGATCGCCGCCGTCCAGCAACGTCACGACGAGGAAGTCGTCTCCCTGCTCACCGAGCACACCCGACGCCTGGGGCTCACCCCCGCGATGCCCCTGCACCAAGCGGTCGTCATGCTGGGCGCACTGGGGATCGGACTGGCCCTGCGCCACACGATCGCCCCGCCCTCCGACTCCGCCGCCATCCTCGCCCACGTGCTGGGAGCGGTCTTCCCGACGCCCGCACGCCCGCCCGGGCAAGCCTTGGAGGGCCGTTGACGGCGAACTGCGGACTGCGGACCCAACCGGGTGTTCGTCGGTGGACCCGCTCCACCCACACGGTTGTGCGGATGCCGTGCGGCCGCCACCGATCCGGTGAGACCGGCTCTGTACGGGTTGAGTGTCCGGCCTGTACGTCGACAAGACGGCCGGGCGGAAGTCCTGGGCGATGGGGTGGTACCGCCGAGGTCGCAGAGCCGGGCCGCGTGCAAGTTCCTGACGACGGGGCGGTATCCGGGCCGTGCGGTGGCAGGACGCGGAGATGTTCTGCCACCGCAGTTCTTGTCCGGCCGGAATGTCCTGTTCTGCGGACGACAACCGGTGCGCGGCTGGGGCTGGGCTGGGAGGGCCGCCCTGTCGATGACCGGTCGATTTCGCTCGGTGAACGCAGGACCGGGAACGCGGCGGCATCGGTATCGAGAGGTCGTCGACCGAGCAGGCGCCTCTTGTTTCGATCGCCTCTCTTGCGGCGAGGCAGGAGCGGTTGGAGGCCGTACGGGTAGACGGTCGCGGTTCGTTCGGCCCGTTACGTCAGAGCGAAATGGCGGGGCTGTAGATCTGCGGGATCTCGGTGATGGTGTTGTCGGGCCAGAGGACGGCGGCGATGGCGCCGCTCTCGTAGGTCGCCGACATGTGCGGCGACGCGGAGGGGAATGCGTTGGCGAACGCCGCGGAGAACTTGTGGCTGTCGGTGGCGGCGACCAGGTTGCCGTTGCGGTAGAGGCCGACCGCGATGTAGATCTCGGGCATGACGTGGGTGCAGTTCAGGTTGCCGAATGCCTGTTCGCCGCCGCCCGAGCCTCCGTACCAGCGGTTGGGGAGGGTTGCGCCCAACGTGCAGGACCAGACGCCTTTGGACACCGTGGCCGTGGTCTGGACGGAGACGTCGGGTGTGTGCGCGGACAGCGCGGGTGTGCCGAGCCTGGAGGCTCCGGTGTCGGCGTGTGCGCCGGGACCGGCCGCCACCAGCGCGGCGGTCGCGATCACGACGGCGGCGAGTCGGCCCAGTCGGGAGTACAACTGCCTTTTACGTGTTTCCATGTGCGTCCTCATGTCGGGGGCGATTGAAGCGGGTTCTCGGGCACTCAAGCTAGCCGTCTCACGATCGGGCCGTAAATGCGCTTGCCGGGTGACGACCATTCGGCTCGCAACCACCGGGAACCAGCGCTCCGCCATGCGGCGAAACGGGGATACGACGAATACGGGCCGAACTGTCCGCATAAATCGCGTATGGAACATTGCAGGACCGGGCTGCGCCATTCGGCGTGTGAACGACCGCTCCTTGTCGATGGGCGGTCCTACGCCGATCACGGTCGTCTTCGGCGACGGTCCGCTCGACCGCGGCGTCGTGGAGCACCGACGGGCGACGGGCTCGAGGACGTCAGTCCGACCGGCGCGACCACTCGCGTGCGCCACCACCGCGTTTCGGTGACGAGACGAGTGCGGGTGTCGCTACCGGCCGCTGGTGTTCACAGGAAGGAGCCCACGGTGAGTGCGGCGTTGACTGTCTGGTACTACCGCGACGACCGCCCCGGGGCCGGTGACGAACCGGAGGTCGTCACCACGGCAGAAGCCCTGGACCGGGTCCTCGACTACATCCTGGAGCATCCTCAGCCGCACCCGCCGGTGTTCACCGTCCGCGACCGGCCCCGTCTGATGGACGGCAGGTATCCCGATCATGAGGTCAAGGTCGACGCCGACCGCGGTGCGGGGATCGGGGCGATCCTGTGCGGCGGCCCGGCGGACTTCGCGCCCGACGCGGTACTGTCGGACGAGCGTGGAGGCAGTTGGGTCTCATTGGGGTCGACCAGTCGCCCGTCGGATGGGGCGTGCGTGCTGTACATGGACAAGGCGACCAGGACGCCGTTCCCGAGCAGCGCGTCGGTGCCGCTGGAGTCATGGCGGGCGGCGCTGCACGAACTGCTGCAGACCGGGCGGCGTCCGACCTGCGTGCGGTGGCAGGACACGGACGTCTTCTGAGCCGCGCCCCGCGGCTGCCAGCGCGCCACCGGTGGGTGGTACGGCGGCGTATCCACTCGGACGCACCGGGGTCGTAGCGGTGCCGGTTGTGTGTCGCAACCGGTCACGACGTCGGCGCGGCAGGCGGAATCGGGCTCGTCGCGGCCCTTGTCGTGTGGTGGTCGCGCCGGTGCGGCCGGTGCGGCCGGTGCGGTGTCTCGGGATCGCACCGGCCGCGGGGCTTGTCGTGTTTCAGTGGTCGTGGGTTGTCGGGTGGTCGGTGTTCTTGGCCGGACCGGTCGCGACGATCTCGAAGAGGTCTTCGAAGTTCGACGGTGTCAGCACCGTCAGGGCTGCGGCGATGAAGGTCGGTCCGGGTGTGAGGTGGCCGGAGACGACGCGGGAGATGGTGGAGCGGTGGACGTGCATGGCGTCGGCGAGTGCGTAGTCGGAGCGGTATCCGGCTTCTCGCGCGGCGGTGGTGAAGGCGAGGACGCGTAGCTTGACCGTGGGAGGCATGGGGCGGTCATCCTCGCGTGGAGTGGCTGAGCACGGCGAGCATGTGGGCGGGTCCCGGGCCGTTGGTGGTGCGGCGTTGTTGCAGGGGCAGGGGGATGCCTTCGGCGAGGCGCCAGGCGGTGTCGCAGTCGGTGCAGGTGGGCCAGCACCACTGTTGTTTGGTCGCGCGCGTGGTGGGGATGGTCAGCTCTTCCCCGCACAGCGTGGTGGTGTGTTGGGTGGGGAAGGTGTCGTGGTGGACGGCGTGGCGTTTGCCGTCGTGGGGTTGCCACCGGAACGGTCGTTGCGTGGTCATCACCGGTTCCTTTTGTCGTAGGCGTCGGCCCAGTGGGCGATGACCTCGCGGGATTGGGCTTCGGGCAGGGCGCGGGCGTGGAGTTCACGCATCCTGCGTTGGTGGTGCTCGACTTCGGCGGGGTGGTCGTGGAAGACGACGGCGGTGCCGTTGTCGCCGTAGGCGAGGGGCCTGGTGGGCGGGTCGAAGGTGAGCAGCGTGGCGTGGTGGGCCAGGGCGGGGTGTGCGGGTGCGGTGAGGGGGATGACGTGGGCGGTGACGGTGGGCCGGCCGGTCATCAGGGTCAGGTGCAGCAGTTGGTCGCGCATGGTGGCGCGGTCGCCGACGACCAGGCGCAGGGCGACTTCGTGGATGTGGAGGACGGTGACCGGGCCGCCGTCGGGTTTGAGCACCTTCTGCCGCGCGATCCGGGCCTCGACCAGGTCGTTGTCGCCGGTCAGGGCGCGGGCGTAGGCGGGGGTCTGGGCGAGGGCGGGGATGGTGAGCGGGTCGTAGGTGGTGATGGTGGCGGCGGCGCGTTCGTGCAGTGTCAGGGCGGTGAGGCTGTCGGGGTGGCCCGCGTGGGGGCGGGTGAAGGTTCCGGTGTCGGGTTCGTGCGCGATGGCCATGACCCGGTCGCGGCTGGGTTTGTCGGCGATGCAGCGGCCGAGGAGGGTGGCGATCTCCCATGGGCTGGTGCCCCGGCTGCCGGTCTCGAGTTTGCTCAGTTTGCCCAGCGACCAGCCCAGGCTTTCCGCGAGGACGGCGGAGGGCAGGCGGGCGCGGTGGCGGATGCGGCGCAGTTCCTCGCCCAGTTCGCGGCTGCGGGCGGTGCTCAACCTCGACGTGGCGGTCTTCTCGTCGGTGTCCATGGTGGTTCCTCGGTTGTGGTGCTTGGGTGCCGCCGCGCACGCGGCGTCGGTCGGTGCGGTGGTGCTCGGCTGTGCTGCCCGGGGCGGTTCAGTTCCACGGGGGTACGGGCCGTGCGGGTAAGCCGAACCGGGCGGGCGCCGGCACTTGCGGCTTCGTCCGCCTGCGCGCGGTGGTCGCGGCCTCGGCGGGGCGGTGGCTGGCTGTGCCGCCGGGTCGAGGCTGTGCGGCGTGCCGCGCGGCGTTCACGGTCGTCCGTCCCGGGTGGCGGCGAGGCGGTCGAGGACGAAGCCGAGGGTGTCTTCGAGGGCGTGGTCGTGGCCGTCGGCGGGCAGCAGCCGGTGCGGTAGGCGCAGGTCGTGGAGTACTTGTCCGACGTGGTGGTCGGCGAGGCGGCGGAAGTCGGCGTCGGGGTCGCGGTGCTTGTCGGTGCCCAGGGGGATGTCGGGGTCGAGGGTGGTGCGGTAGAGCAGGTCGTAGTGGACGCTGTGGTCGCGGACCACGCCTTCCAGGCGGGCGTGCACCGCCGGGTCGGGGTGTTCGCCCCGGTCGGCGAGGGCTGCGCGGTAGTAGCCCAGGGCGTCGGGGACGGCGCGGTCGACCAGGACGACGTCGCCGTGCAGCCACGCCTCCAGCTCGTCGCTGATGCCCCGGGTGATGATCCACAGGGTGGAGGCCCAGGTGTGGTTGCGCAGGATCGGCATCCCGACCCGCTGTGCCTGCTCCCCCAGGTCCGCCACCGTGCAGACCTGGAGGTGCTCGCGGCGCAGCTCGTGGGCCAGCCGGGCGAGGAAGGTGGACTTGCCGGTGGAGTGCGCGCCCGTCACCGCCACCACCGGCGGCTTCTCGACCTCCGAGGTCACCACAGGCCCTCCTCCGGCTCGTCGGCGGGCAGGAAGTCCTTCAGCGCCGCGGCGCGCACCAAGCTGTGCCAGTCCAGGCCGCTGTCGGCGAGCAGTGCCCGGAAGAGCTGCCAGACGCACCAGGTGTCGTAGCCGGCGCGGTGCGGGCGCCGCCCGGCGACGTCGGCGGTGTCCAGGACGGCGTGGGCGACGAGGGTGTCCAGGCCGTAGCCGGGCAGGCCGGGCCAGACGTGACGGGCCAGCCGCAGCGTGTCGAGCACCATCGGCGGTCGCCACCTGGGCAGGTGCGCGCCGAGGACCCGGTACTCGGTGGTGGCGTTGTGCGCGAGCAACGTCCGGCCTTCCAGCAGCGGCGCCACCTCCCCCGCCACCCCGTGCCACAACGGCCTGCCCTCGACGTCCTCGTCGGCGATGCCATGGACGCGGCGGGCGTGGACGGTGATCGGCTCGGCGGGGCGCACCAGCCAGGTCCGCAGGTCCCGCCCGGTGACCGGGCGGTCGTCGACCGGGAGCACGGCGATCTCCACGATCCGCGGTGGCTGTCCGCCGTTGCCCTCGACGTCGACCACCACCAGCGGACGACCCTGCACGGCCGCGGGCAACACCGAAGTCGACGCGGTGGGTGGCGGGGTGGATGGTGGCGTAATCATGATGCCTCCGTGATGGTGGGCCAGCCGAGGTCGGCGCGGCCGTGCCGGCGCGGGTGGTGCGGCTTGGCCGCGTCGTGCACCTGGAACCCGAGCCCGTGCTGCATGAAGTACCGGTGCTGCTCGTCCAGGCCGTCGACCACGACGGCGCGGTCGGTGACCGCGACCAGCCTGCCGCCCAACCCCGCCGCCATCGCCGCGACCCCTTCCGGGTCGGGTGGTGTCCGCGCGGCGTCGCAGCGGCCCAACTGGACGGCAGGACAGATGTCGCACAGCTCCCGGATGCCGACGTGCCCGTTGTAGTCCGGCACCCGGTGGACGTAGGCCACCGCGCAGGAGGTCTTGCGGAACAACACCGCGCCCCCGGCAGGCCGCCCGGCCGCCGCCGTGAGGATGCGGGTCTCCGACGCCTCGGGGAGGATCTTGCGCCGCGCCTGGTCCTCGTAGGGTTCGGGCAGGCCGTGGTCGCGGTAGTAGGCGCGGATCTCGTCGCGGTAGAACAAGCCGGTGAACACCGCCGCGTGCGCGTGCCGGCTCAACTCCAGACCGCGTGCGATGTGGGCGTCGGAGTCGTTGAGGCCGGGCACGATCGGCCGCCAGTACAACACCACCCGAAACCGCTCCGCGTGGGCGAACGCGGTGCGCAGCGACTCCGCCGCGATGCCCGAGTCCACCGGCTCGACCCGCTCGTCCTCGATCCCCGAATGGGTGACCAACAGCGTCACCCTCAGGTTCCGCAGCGCGTCCAGCGCCGCGCAGTCCTCCGGCTCCACCCGCCACCGGGTGATCACCAGCACGTGGTTGGTCAAACCCCGCTCGTCGAGCAGCCGCAGCACGCGGAACAGGTGCGGCTTCACCGCGGGCAGCATCGGATCGGTCGCCCGGTTGAGCAACTGGACCGGCGTCACGTGCGGCCGGAAGAACCGGTGTCCCACCAGCGCCCGGACCGCGTCCTCGTCCGGCAGCAACGCACGCGGCACCTTCATGCCGAAGTTGCCGAACAGGTGCCGCACGCAGTACCCGCAGTCCAACGGACACCCGACGACCCAGTTCAGGCTCAACCCCGACTTCCGGTACTCCACCACCTCCCGCAACTCCGACCGCAACCCCGCCACTTCCACGTCACCGAGCAACCGCACACCCGACCGGGCCCGCGCCCCGCCATGGTCAGCGTCCACCATCCACCCCTTTCGAAACACCGGAATCGGTGCACACGCATTCCAACCACGACCGGTACGATCAGGGAACAACGCAAACCACGACACACGGTATTTGCCCCCTATTTGCCCCCTGGCGCAGGCGGAGGCGACATGAGCGACGACGAACACCCCGACCCGACCGAACCCGCCGGTGTCCGACTCGCCCGCGAGATCCGCCGACGCCGCACCGCAGCCAGCCTCAGCCAACCACAACTGGCCCAGAAAATCGGCTACACCAGGCAATACGTCTCACTGGCCGAACGCGCCGACCACAACCTCCCCTCCATGGAGATTGTCAAGGCCATCGACCGCGCTTTGGACGCAGAGGGGGCTTTGGTCGCACTGCGGGAAGAGAGCAAAAGCGAGCAGGAAAGACTTCGCCGGGAATCGACTCCCCAAATCACGGCGAAACAGAGTCGGGTATCTCCCAGAACAGGGACGGACCAGGAGGTACTGTCTCCCCCGCTCCCGATGGACGTTGATCCCTGGGTTCTGGCGGATGCCTTGACGCGCTCCGGCATCAACGGCATAGCACTGGATCACATGGAACGCGCCGCCTACGGGTACGCCCAGCAGTACCCGGTTATCCCTCCGGGCGTTCTGTGGCCATCGGTGTCCGGCCAGATCACTCGGCTCAACGACGTGCTCGCGCATCCCCAGCCGCAGCGGGTACGCCGTCGTGTGGCGGTCTTGCTGGGAGTGCTGACGGGCGTCGCAGGCCACCTGCTCCTCGACCTCAACCGCCACGACGACGCCTGCCGATACTTCGACGTGGCCGGGTTGGCGGCCCGCGAAGCGGAGTCCCCCGATCTCGCGGCCTGGGTCCTCGCGGTCCACTCGCTCGGCCCGTTCTTCAAGGGTGACCACCGCGCAGCGGTGGAGTTGCTCGTCCGCGCCGATCGCGAAGGCACGGCATCCAGCCCGCGGCGCCGGGCGTGGATCAGCGCCCTACTTGCGCGGGCCACGGCCGCGCTGGGCGACACGCAGGCCAGCCTCAAGGCGCTCGACGACGCCCACCACCACACCCAGGCGATCAGTGACCCGCCCACCGGAACCGATTTCTTCGACGCGGCCCGACTGGACGGCATGGCGGGCACCACCCACCTCCTGCTGCGCCGGACGGAACACGCCGCGCCGCTGCTGCGTTCCGCGCTCGAACGACGCGCCACCACCGACGTCAAAGGCCGGGCACTGCTCGCCCTGGATCTGGCCGAATGCCACCTCCACGACAACGAACCGGACGAGGCGGCACGAGTGGCCATCAGCGCGCTGGACTGGGCCGACAAGACCATGGTCGACCCCATCCTGACCCGGGCGGAAGCCATCCGGGCCCACATGGTCCGCTCCGCCGGCTCCGCGAGCGCGCAGAGCCTGGACGCCCGGCTTCAGGAGGCAACGCGTGACTGAGAGTTCGGCACAGTGGACGGTCCGAGGCACCCGCAGGGTCTACGCCTCCGAGTGGGTCAACGTCGACCTCGACAACGTCGAGATCCCCGGCGGTCCGCGCTTCGAGCACCACGTCCTTCGTTTCCCCCGTGCCTCCGTGGGGGCGGTGGTAGTCGATCACGACCGTGTCCTGCTGCTGTGGCGACACCGCTTCACCACCGACACCTGGGGGTGGGAAATTCCCGCAGGCTGGTCCGACGATGACGAAGACCCCGTTACCGCCGTCGTCCGCGAGGTCCGTGAAGAGACCGGGTACCAATCCGGCACGGTCACGCCCCTGATTACTTACAGCCCCATGACCGGCATCAGCACCCAGCGATACCGCGTCTACCTGGTCACATACGCAACCCTGGTGGGTGCGCCCGATGCCGCCGAAGCCAGTCGGGTCGAGTGGATCCCGACAGCCGACCTGCCCGACCTGATCGCCGCCGGGCACATCACCGACGGCCCGTCACTGACCGCACTGGCCGTCTACCTCACAACCACTGGAGCCGATTACCGAGCAGACCCTTCCGGATGATCCAACAACCACGGGACGGACATCCTGTTCCGACGCCCGATCAACGACCCACACCAGCCGCGGTATGTGCGATGAAACCGAGTCGTCCTGTGGAGGGCGTCCGTGTCGTCGCGCTGGGACGATGTCCAGGGGTGGGCGGTGACGGCGTCGGGGGCAAGGTCGGACGGTTCCACCTCGACAACGCCTGGGCGCAGGCACAACTCGGCGAGGACCCGCTGGCGGTGATCCACCTGCTGGAGACCGAACGCATCGCCCCGCAACTGCTGCGCACGCACCGGGCCGGACGAACGCTGGTGCGGGAACTCATGGCACGCGAGCAGCACAGGAGAACACCCGGCCTGCGCAGCCTGGCCCAGCGGATCGGCGTGCTCGCATGAACGGCACCGCCCGCACGGTCTACCTGGTCGTCACAGCCGCACCACCCGTCCTCAGCATCGACCGGCTGATCGAGTCCCTCCACGCCGCCGACTGGCGGGTGTGCGTGATCGCCACCCCCACGGCAGCCTCATGGGTGAATCTCGACGACTTGGCCGACCGGACGGGAACACCGGTCAGATCCCAACCCGGCCTGCCCGGACAGCGCGACCCGCTCCCTCGCGCCGACGCGCTGCTCGTCGCACCGGCGACCTTCAACACCATCAACAAGTGGGCACACGGCATCAGCGACAACCTCGCCCTCGGCCTGCTCAACGAACTACTGGCCACCGACGTACCCATCCTGGTCGTTCCCTGCGTCAAACAACTGCTCCGCGACCACCCGGCCTACACCGCCAGCGTGGCGGCGCTGACCGCCATGCACGTGGCGTTCATGGACCCCGACCAGGTGACGACCCGCTCACCCGACGGTCTCGCCACCTTCCACTGGAAGTGGATCACCACCACATTCGACCACTTCACCAGTACTTCCGACGAAACTGCCCATTCCGCAGCACAGGCGGAGGCGACATGACCGACGACAAGCGTCTCTCAGCACCCGAACCGGCCGGCGTACGACTCGCCCACGAGATCCGCCGACGCCGCACCGCAGCCGGCCTCAGCCAACCACAACTGGCCAGGATGATCGGCTACACCAGGCAGTACGTCTCCTTGGCCGAGCGCGTCGATCACAATCTGCCCTCTGCGGAGATCGTCCGAGCGTTGGACAAGGGCCTGCGTGCGGAAGGCGCTCTGGTCGAACTACGGGAACAGGGCAAACACGAGCAGGAACAACGTCGTGGACGTTCCCTTGCGGGGCGTTCAGTAGGAGGCGACGCGGTGTCGCTCCCTCGGTCGGCCGAGAGGGCCGATATGGCTGGTTTGCTCGCGCCGGTGCGTCCGTTGCCGGTGCCGTCGGTGGTGGGGATGGCGGAGGTGGAGGAGATCCGGGCGGTCGCGTGGTCGTTTCGGAACTGGGATGCCGTCTACGGCGGTGGTCTGGTCCGAGCGGCGGTGACGGCTCAGCTGCGGTACTGCGCGGACCTGCTCGGTGCGCGCTGTTCGGACAGCGTACGGGCCGGGTTGTTCTCTGCCGTGGGACACCTGGGGCTGGTCACCGGGTTCATGGCGTTCGACGCCTACGCGCACGAGGACGCGCGTCGTATCTTCCGTTTCGCGCTGGCCTGCGCCGAGGAGGTCGGGGACTGGCATCTGCGGGCCAAGGTGCTCTCCACGATGGCCAGGCAGGCCATCTGGTGCGGCGACCCCGACGCCGGGTTGACCTTCAGCGAGTTGGCGCTGGTGCGGTCCGACCGGTTGACCTCGACCGAGCGGGCCATGCTGCACACCGCCCGTGGCCGTGCCTTCGCCAGGCTGGGTCGGATCGAGGACACGGTGGCCGCGGTCGGTGTCGCCGACGAGGAGTTCGGCCGCAGCCGACCGGTCGACGATCCACCGTGGATGCGCTACTACGACGCCGCCCAGCATGCCGGGGACACCGGCCACGCCCTGTGGGACATCGCGATCCACGGCCACCTCGTCGACGAGACGCGCCGTCGACTGGCAAACGCGGTCGCCGGACACGGTGACGAGTACGTCCGCGCCCGGGTGATCAGCCAGACCAAACTGGCCTCCCTGGTCATGGCTACCGGCGACCCGACCGAGGCCACGGTCCTGGGCACACAGGCGCTGGGCTGGGCCGGCACGGTGAAGTCCCGCCGTGCCGCCGACGACCTGCTCGAACTGCGCCGCTTCGCCCTCCCCCACGACAACCTCGTGGAAGTGTCCGAACTGCGGCACCGCATCAGCACGGCGGTGGCCGAGTGAGCAGCGCCGGACACCGCGCCAGCCGCGCGGTCATGCACGCCGCGGCCGTGCGGGCAGGCTTGGACGCGACCGGCGCCGAGGTGATCCGGCTCGGTGAGAACGACCTGTACCGCCTTCCCGGCGCAGTGGTCGCCCGCGTCGCCCGCCCCGGCCAGGACACGGCGGCGGGCCGGGAGGTGCGGGTGGCGCGCTGGCTGGAAGACGGCGACGTACCAGCCGTACGGGTACTGCGCGACGTGAAGCAACCCGTGGTCGTGCAGGGCAGGTCGGTGACGTTCTGGCACGAGCTTCCGCCGCACGAACACGGCACCACCATCGACGTGGCCGTCGCTCTGCGCCGCTTCCACGCCCTCCGACCGCCGAACGACTTCGTCCTCCCCGAACTGGACCCGTTCGTCCGGCTCGACGAACGCATCAGGTCCGCATCCACGCTGCACGACAACGACCGCACGTGGCTACTCGGTCGCGTCGCGGAACTGCGACAGGTCTACGCCACCCTGCCACCCGGCCTGCCACGTGGCGTGGTGCACGGCGACGCATGGCGGGGAAACGTCGTACGCACCCACGACGGCGAGGTACTGCTGCTGGACTTCGAACGCTGCGCCCTCGGACCACCCGAATGGGACCTCGTATCCACCGCCGTCGCCCACCACACCGTCCACCGGCTCAGCACCACCGAGTGGAGCGCCTACTGCGACGCCTACGGCTTCGACGTCACCACCTGGACCGGCTTCAACGTGCTGCGCGACATCCGAGAACTCCGCATGACCAGCATGGCCCTGCAACTCGCCACCACCAGCCCGAACCGCTATACCGAGCAAGCCGCACACCGACTCGCCTGCCTACGCGGCGAACGCGGCCCGAGACCATGGACCGACTGGCACGACGTGCCATGACACCGCAGACCTCCGAAAGGACCTCCATGCCATCGCTTCAAAGGGCTGCGCGCGTCACCGTCATCGGCCTGGGTGGCACCATCGCCATGACCACCACGCAGGGCGGCGGTGTCGTGCCCGCGTTGTCGGCGGAACAACTCATGGCGGCCGTGCCGGGACTGGCCGACACCGGCATCGACGTCGAAGTCGTCGACTTCCGACAAGTACCGGGCGCCTCGTTGACCTTCACCGACCTGACCGCCCTCGCCGACGAGATCCGCGAACGCTGCGCCGCCGGGGTGGACGGGGTGGTCGTCATCCAGGGCACCGACACGATCGAGGAAACCTCCTACTTCCTCGACCTGCGCCACGACACAGCGCAACCGGTCGTGGTGACCGGCGCGATGCGCAACCCCACCCTGGCCGGCCCCGACGGCCCGGCCAACCTGCTGGCCGCCATCCGCACCGCCGCCCACCCCACCGCCCGCGACCTGGGATGCCTGGTGGTGTTCGCCGACGAGATCCACGCCGCCCACCGCGTCCGCAAAACCCACACCACCAGCGGCTCCACCTTCCAATCCACCAACGCAGGCCCGCTGGGCTACCTCGTCGAAGGCCACCCCCGCATCCTCAACCGACCTCCCGACCGCCCACTCCTGCCTGCCCTGGGCGCCGACACGCCGGCCGACGTCCGGGTCGGACTGGTCACCGCGACCCTCGGCGACGGCGGAGAACTGCTGCACGGCCTGGCCGAGCACCTCGACGGGCTGGTCGTGGCCGCCTTCGGCGTCGGCCACGTCCCCGCCATCTGGGTGGCCCCCTTGCAACACCTCGCCACGCGGATCCCGGTCGTGCTCGCCTCCCGCACCGGCTCGGGCCCGGTACTGGCCCAGACCTACGCCTTTCCCGGCTCCGAACGCGACCTGCTCGACCACGGACTCATCCGGGCAGGCTTCCTCGACCCGCTCAAAGCCCGCATCCTGCTCCACCGACTGCTCACCGCAGGCGCCGACACCACCGCCATCAGCACGGCCTTCCACACCGCCGGCGGATACGACGCACCTGCCAACACAGCCGACGACCGACCCGCCCCGACGACCGCGACCCGATGAGGAGCCCGTCATCCGCAGCCACGAACTGACCCTCGGCCGCAGCTTCGGCGTCGCCTTCGACCACGGCGACGACTTCTTCACCGCCCTGACCGACTTCTGCACACAACACCATGTCCGCCACGCCTACATCCCGAGCTTCATAGCTGGCTTCAGCGAAGTCGACATCGTCGGCACCTGCGAGAAGCTGGACAACCCCGAGGCGCCGGTCTGGTCCAAGGTCCACCTCACCAACGTCGAGGCCTTCGGCGGCGGCACCCTCGCCTACGACGAGACCAATGACCAGGTTCACCCCCACATCCACGTCGCCGTCGGCCTCAAGGAACACAGCGCCACCGGCTACACCAGCCACCTGCTGCAAGCACAGGTCCAGTTCCTCACCGAGATGCTCGTCATCGAGGTCACCAGCCCCGCGCTGCTACGCCGCCGCAACCCCGACCTCTACGACGTCCCGCAACTGCACTTCGGCCAGTAGCAAAGACGGGCCTATGAGCAGCACCCTGCGGCGGTGCGCGGGTGGTTGGACCAGGAGTACCCGGCGATCGGGACACGGGCGAAGGCGGAGGATGCGGCGATCGCGTGGGTGGACCAGTGCGGGCTGTGCTCGGACGCCGCACCGCCCGACCGGTCCTGGACGCCAAAGGGGCGCACGCCGATCGTGCGGCTGACCGGCAAACGGCTACGGGTCAGCGTCATGTCCGCGCTGGTCTCGCGGGGCGCGTTGTGGTTCACCGTGTTCACCGCGCCGGTGTTCACCGCGTTTCTCGACCGCGTCGCCCGTCAGTCGGGCCGGAAGGTGCATGTCATCGCCGATCGGCATCCGGTGCACCGCGGCAAGGCGGTCCGAGCCTGACTGGAAGCCAACACCGACCGGGTCGAACTGCACCTGATACCCGGCTACAGCCCGGAGTCGAATCCGGACGAACTGCTCGATGCCGACCTCAAGCGCAACGTCAACGCCTCACGGGCCCACAACATCGACCGGCTCGCCCACGAGACCCGACGCTTCCTGCGTCGCCGTCAGCGGCAGCCGCATATCGTCCGCGGCTACTTCCAGGCACGGCGCGTCCGCTACGCCATCATGTAGGCAATCGAACACTTTTGGCTCGACGATTCGGCGTAGAGGTGTCCGAGTTGCCGCTGCTGCACAGCTTTCTGCTGCGATCCTCACCGGTCCCGGAGGGCCGGTGCTGCCCTTTTCGCCGTGCCTCTTGTATACCCCTCTAGTGTTGCGATACCCACCGGTCCCGGAGGACCGGTGCTGCCCCCGATCGCAGGGGTGAAGGTCCCCCCGCGGTAGTTGCGATCCCCACCGGTCCCGGAGGGCCGGTGCTGCGGGCGATCCGGGCCGCTTCCCACGTCGAGTGCACCTCGTTGCGATCCCCACCGGTCCCGGAGGGCCGGTGCTGCTGGCGTTGCCGGTGGCGTGCCCACAGCGGGAGCAGTTGCGATCCCCACCGGTCCCGGAGGGCCGGTGCTGCAGTTCGCGCGCGGCCAGCTCGACGGGCAGCTCGAGTTGCGATCCCCACCGGTCCCGGAGGGCCGGTGCTGCGAGCGGGTAGGTGGCCCTGAGCGCGCAGCGGCAGTTGCGATCCCCACCGGTCCCGGAGGGCCGGTGCTGCTGTCGCCGGTGCAGCGCCACGCCCGCACCATCGGCCTGTTGCGATCCCCACCGGTCCCGGAGGGCCGGTGCTGCTTCCACCGCTCCTCCTCGGTCGTCGGGCCGGTGTAGTTGCGATCCCCACCGGTCCCGGAGGGCCGGTGCTGCAGGCCGCACGCGCCGCAGGCGACGCCGTGGAGGCGGTTGCGATCCCCACCGGTCCCGGAGGGCCGGTGCTGCAGCTTGACCGTGGGCATCCGCCTCTTGACAAGGAGGTTGCGATCCCCACCGGTCCCGGAGGGCCGGTGCTGCTGGCGGTCTGGGTGACCCACTTCTCGCGGTCGGCGTTGCGATCCCCACCGGGTTGCGATCCCCACCGGTCCCGGAGGGCCGGTGCTGCGACCCGATCCCGACCGACGACGCGGGCAACCCGCTGTTGCGATCCCCACCGGCCCCGGAGGGCCGGTGCTGCCGGGCGTGCACTTTCGGTCCGGCATGTGCTGGGCCGGTTGCGATCCCCACCGGTCCCGGAGGGCCGGTGCTGCCGCCCGCGAGGCGGCGGCGATGCTCGCCCAGATCGAGTTGCGATCCCCACCGGTCCCGGAGGGCCGGTGCTGCGCTGATTGAACAGCAGTAACACACTTGTACATCGCTTGCTGATGCTTTTGTTCCCGATTGGCGGGATGACACGCCGCGATCGGGGTGGGGATCTACCGGCGTGTCGGGACACGCTTGAGGTTCCGAAGGAGACGGGTCGCGGCGTGCCACTTAAATGATCAAGGCCTCTTGGTGTGCGGCGTCGACAGCGGCACCGAGGTGTTTGGCGTTGTGGAAGGTGCCGCGGTCGAGGTGGTAGATGCGCACCGAGTCGAGGGCGGGGTCGATGATGCCTTGGAGGCGCGCTTCGAGGTGAAGTCGTTGCGGCGGGGTGCAGACGACTTCGAAAACCGATTTCTGGACGCGGTGTCCGATGCCTTCGCAGGTTTTGGCGACTTGGCGTAGGCGTCGTTCGCCTTCGGGTGTGGTGGTGTCGACGTCGTAGGTGACGAGCAGTTCCATTAGGTGATGGTCCAGGGTTGGTAGGTGTCGGCGGTTCCGCGGAGGTGACGGGCGAGCAGGCGTGCTCGGGTGAGCGGGATGAGGGCTGCGGGAACGTCGCGGCCGAGGGTGGCGTGGGGCCAGGGGCGTTCGCGGGCTTTGCTCCAGTGTTCGAGGAAGGTCTTGCGTCCCTCGTCGGTGAGTTGGACGGCGCCGCCGGGCAGGGTTTGGGTGTGTCGGTCGGTGATCTGTCCGCGGTTGAGCAGGGTGAGCACGAGGCGGTCGACCAGCAGGGGACGCAGTTCTTCCATGAGGTCGAGGGCGAGAGCGGGTTTTCCTGGTCGGATGCCGTGGAGGTAGCCGATGTAGGGGTCGAGGCCGACTTGTTCGAGGGCGCCGTGGACGGAGACGCGGAGCATGCCGTAGCCGAAGGAGAGCAGGCAGTTGGCGAGGTCGGTGGGTGGTCTGCGGGTTCGTCCGGTGGCCATGCCCGGGGCGAGTTGGTCGAGTCCTTGGAAGTAGGCGCGTGCGGCGTTGCCTTCGATGCCCAGGGTTTCGGACAGGGTGGTGGCTTCGGCGAGCTGGGTGAGGGCTTGAGTGTGGTTGTCGGCTGTGTCGCGCAGGCGCGTCTGTCGGGTTCCTGTGGTGTCACGGGCGGCGCGCAGCAGGAGTTGGCGGTAGTTGTGCAGCTTGCCGGCGACGAACGTTTTGGCCAGTGTCAGCCGCAGTGCGGGGTCGTCGTGGGTGCGGACCTGGGCGAGGCGCAAGTGGGGGTTTCCGGTATGAGGGCCGCTGGTGCGGGCGAGGAATCGACCGTTGCGGGTGATCCAGGTGATGGAACGGCCGTCGGCGGCGCAGCGGTGGATAAGGTCGTCGGTGAGGGAGACGCCGTTCCAGGCGACGATGTGGTCGAGCCGGATGAGGGGCAG
Organism: Saccharothrix longispora; assembly: GCF_031455225.1. Taxonomy (GTDB): domain Bacteria; phylum Actinomycetota; class Actinomycetes; order Mycobacteriales; family Pseudonocardiaceae; genus Actinosynnema; species Actinosynnema longispora. Next base: position 975,310 of record NZ_JAVDSG010000001.1, on the reverse strand, counting down.
CAGGTGTCGTCCGGGTTTGTCGGGGTGTGCGATGCGCAGGGCGTCGCCGTCCAGGTGCAGGCTGGTGCCGGGGGTGGTGGCGAACAGGGTGCGCAGGAGTTCAGTCAAGCCAGTCTCCGGCAGGGCGTGGTGTGAACAGGTTGGCTGGCCCGGCGCTGTCAGGCAGGCAGTCCGGGCCAGCGAGCAGCGGTGGCATCGCTTGTCGTTGACCGGTGGTGGCAGGTCGCCACCGGTCAGCAGGGCGCGGACCGCGTGGACGGCGCGTGCAACCCGGTCGGCCATCTTCAGGTCAGCAGGTCCTCCGGAACGCTGCCATACCGGTAGGGAGTGCCAGGTCTTGCGCCTCGTCGGCCGTGTCGTGTCCGGTAGAGCCTGCGCTGTCCTCCAGGCGGCGGTTCAGCGTCTCGTTGCGGTCATTGCGATCCTCGCCAGCCCCGAAGGGCTGGCACTGAACCGACAGCGTGCCGCTGCGATTGAGCGGCTTGCCGTTGCGGTCCAGGCCGGCCCCGGAGGACTGGCGCTGATCCCGCACGCGTGCCGATCACCGCAGATCGATACGGATTGCGATCCTCGCCAGCTCCGGAAAACTGGCGCCGGTAGTCCACAGTCACCAGTTCGCCGACACTATTGCGGCTGCGGCCATCGCTACCCTCAGGAGGGTTGTCGCCGGTTCTGTTGCCTCGCTGTGGAGTTCTCAAGGAACGGCATTCCGGTCCTCACTAGCCCCGAAGGGCCTGTACTGCGCGTGAACCCTCCCAGAGGGAGAACCGATCAGCGGTAGCGCGATCCTCACTGCCCTGAGAGGCAGCACTGCGACCTGAGTCACGGCGTGGTGGTGAACGGGGGGAGCGGAAACTCGTGCCGCCTCGCGTCGACCGGTGTCGGCGTTCTGTCTCTTCGGGTTCGGTGTCCGGTACAGCCGACCGCCGCACCTGTGGCCTACTCGATGATCTTGGTAAGGGTGATGCCGGTAGGCAGTGCGTTGTCGTCGACGGCGATGGCGTAGTCGGCGAAGCTCCGCGGCGGGGTGTCGGGGTCGGTGAGGGTGGCGGTGATGCGTTCGGTGAGGCGGTGGGCGGGGGCGGCGCCGAAGGCGTCGGGGTGGGTGAAGACGTAGAGGCCGCGGGGGGTGAGTCGGCCGCGGGTGGCGGAGCGGTCGTGGTCGAACATCATCTCGAGGGTGCGGTAGAGCAGTTCGAGGTCTTTGGTGTCGACGCCGGTTTTGCGGGCGTGGTTGGCGGAGTAGTAAAGCTCGGCGCGGTAGAGGCCGTAGGGGACGGTCCACTTGCCGCCCATCTCGGTGGTCTCGCCCTTGTCGATGTCGGCTTGGCGGGTTTGGGTGACGCGGGTGATGGCGTGGTCCATGGGCAGGATGGGGTCGATGCTGCGGGCCATGGTGACCTGCAGGGGGCCGCGGACCTGGCCGAGGGCGTTGGTCTTGCCGACCGAGAGCACGGCGCCGAACAGGCGGATGTCGACGTAGCGGCCGCATAGCCAGGCGCGGGCCTGGTCTGCGTCGTCCTTGGTGATCTTGGAGCCGAGTTTGAGGCCGTGGGCTTCGTAGGAGGCTTCCAGGCGGGGGTTGAGGGCGTGCCCAGCTTGGACGAAGATGCCGTAGCGGGGGTCGTCCTGGGCGGCGAGGGCGAGGGTGTCGCGGATCTTGCGCTTGAGGGCGACGTCGGTGACCAGGCCGTGGCCGGACTCGTCGTCCATGCGGGGGCGGTTGCCGGCGTCGGGGTCGCCGTTGGGGTTTCCGTCGGTGACGTCGAAGTAGTAGACGATGTCGTGGCGCACGGTGGGGTCGAGGTGCGCGGCGGTGGTGGTGCTGGTCATGGCTGTGGTCGTCCTCGGTGTGTCGGCTCGGGTGGGGTGTCAGTCGGTGTGGGTGGGGGCGCCGGTGTCGGGCTCGGCGGTCGTGTCCGTGTTGGTGGTGGCGCGGTGGCCGCGTTGGTGGTGGTAGCCGAGCAGGAACTGGGCCTGCTGGTGCAGGGTCATCGCGGCGGGCAGTCCCTTGCCCTCGGGGATGAGAGCGAAGACGTCGTCGAGCTTGCGGTCGAAGTAGTTGGCCAGGCCCGGCTTGGCGCGGCGGAGTTTCTTCTGCCACGCTTTGGCGTTGCGGCTTCCGGTGACCAGGGCGGCGCGGGGGTTGGTGATGGCGCCGGCGAAGAAGCGGTCGCCGTAGGTGGTGTTGAGGCGTTCTCCGGAGCCGGCGGCGTGTTGGATCTGTTCGAGCAGGGCGAAGGCGCGGCCGGCGTGGTAGGCGGTGTCGGCGCTGCCCGGGTTGAGGTCGGGCATGAAGGTCTCCTTGGTGGTCTTGCCGTGGACCAGGGCCAGGCGCAGCAGGGCGGCGCGGGGGTCGTCGAGGTGGCCGTCGGCGCGGATGCGGCCGATGAGGTGGGCGAGCACGGCGGGGGGGATCGGGGTGTTGCGCAGGGCGGCGCCGAGCAGTTGCGGGTAGATGTTGTGCGGGCGTGCTTCGCCCGGAACGCCGAACTCGGCGTAGCGGTTGCGTTCGCCCTGCCAGCGGCCGGTGGTCAGGGCCAGCTTCCACAGCGGGTGGTGGCGGCGGCCGGCGGGCCAGGCCGGTGCGATCTCGTGGTCGAGGAACCAGGCGGCGATGTTGCGCTTGAGCTCGATCAGGGGCATCTCGATCCAGTCACGGACCACGATGCGGGCGATGTTGCCGGCCACGGTCAGCGAGCAGAACACCTCCACGTCCGGCGGGTTCGCGTCGTGCCGGCCGGTGTGGACGGTGGACAGCAGGGCGGTGACCTCGTCGGGATCGGCCTGGTCGAGGGTGGCGATCGGGTCGTCGTCGACCTCGCCGATGTACCACCAACTGGTGCGGCTGTTCTGGCCGCGGGGGGCGATGCTGTGGGGTGAGGACAGCACCGCGACCAGGCCGGTGGAGATCGCGTCGCCGCAGCCGAAGCAGATGGGGGTGTGTTCCAGACCGGTGGTCAGCCCGTAGCCGAAGACGCGTTCGTTGACGCTGACCAGGGCGGTGTCGTTGCTGGCGCCGGGAACGAGGCGACCGGGGACCTTGCCGGGGACGGTGTCGACCAGTTCGCGATGGCGGGCGCAGACCAGGCACAGGCCGTGGCGGCTGCCGGTCTTGCCGCCTTTGCGGGCGGTGACCTCGGTGGTCCAGAACTGCACCACCGAGTCGCTTCGGCAGGCCGGGTCGCCGTTGACCGCGATCACCACGCCGTGTTTGGCCGTCGTTTCCTCGGGGCGGGTCAGGTCCGCGGCCGCGCCGGAGCGGTAGAAGGCGGCCACGGCCTGGGCGACCGGGTCGTCGCGTCCGGCGTCACTGGTCGCCCACTTGTCGATCAGGTCGACGAACGCGGCGTGGCACTGGGCGACGCGTGCGGGCTTGGTGGTCTCGTCACCCCAGCCGAGCACGTACTGGGCGTCGTCGGCGGCGAGGTTGGCCGAGACCCCGACTGTGCGCACGACCGCCGGGACGGTGAGCACCACCCCCCGGTCACGGCGCTGCTCGTCGACCAGCGGGGCCAGCTCGCCGCTCAGCGGCCGCCCGTCCAGGTCGAGGTCCAGGCGCCACCGGAACTCCCGTTCCCGGTGGAAGGGCCGGGCCTGGCCCAGGTGGGTCTCGGCGTACTGGACCAGACGCTGCAACAGCATCAGACCCCTCCCTCGGCCATCGACAGCAACTCCGCTTCACCGGCGTCTTCGCCGGCGGGACGGGCGGGGATGCCGTGGACGGGCACCTCGATCACGCCGCCGCGCATCCTCGCGTCAAACCAGGTGAAGGAGATCGGGGTGGTGCCGTGGTTGACGCTGTGCAGCATCAGCCCGAAGTCGTCGTCGTGATCGGGGCCGAGGGGCTGTTGGTCGTCGGGTTCGCCGAAGTAGGCGGTGAACTCCCGGGTGCCCAGGTAGGGCTGGGTGAAGCAGCGCCCCTTGGTGACCCGGCGCCGGAACTGGTCGCGGTAGGCCGCGACCGGCTTGTCTGCGTGATCGGCCAGGTCGATCTGGGCGTGGACGCGGTAGGCGACATCGCGCAGGCACACCGCGTTGCGCTGCACCCGGTGCGCCGCGGTATCCAAGCGTCGACGGCCCGAGACCGCGTCGGCCAGCGACGCCAGATCGGTGGTCTCGTTACGGCGCTGGGTGAACTGCCGGATCGGCCGGAGCACCTCGATGCGCTGCACCCTCCACCGCATCTCCGGTTTCCAGAAGATCGACTCCAGCACCCCCACCGCGGCCGACGGGGTCATCACCGGGTAGCTGACCCTCTCGACCTTCAGTTCCGGGCGCGTGAACAGCGCACCCGGCCCCCAGACCTGCACCGCCAAGGGCACAGGCTCGGAACTCCTTGTTAAGCCGGTCATGTTTCCCTTCGCTGTCGAGTCTCGTTGATCACCGAGCCGGTCGCGGCGGTCGTCGGTCCTACCGCGTGGGCTCGCCCCGGTCCCGACGGACCGGATTAGCCGACATCCCTGTGGCGTGGGCTCGGACTGCTGATGGTGCGCAGTTCCAGACGTCGCGTGGTGGTACGGCCGCGTCGGCTGCGCACGATGCGGATCTGCCAGCGACGGCCGGCGATCGAAAAGGTCATTCCATCCACCGCCTATGCACTTCGTGGTCAGATGACCACGGACTGTTGCGAGAGTCGCCATCTTGGACCACGCAGGTACGAGATGGCAAGTTCAGGTAAGGAGGCTTGCTGTTCTGGTAAGGCGGCGCCCTCCAGGGAGATGATCGTCGGTGGATCAGTCACCGGAGAAGGCGGTAGATGCCACGGGCCGGAACCCGACGGTTCCGGCCCGATCAGCGTTGAAGTGCCAGGCAGCACTCCCCCGTACCAGTTGAGAGCCTCGCCGGCCGACCCGGAGTCGACACCGACGCATGACCGGCAGCATAGGCGGGCTTTCACGGCCACCCGTTCGTCATCGCCCGAACCGACACAGCCCATCTCAGTCGATCGTGCTCTCATCGAGCCCCAGGTCGTCGTGGTAGGGACCGGTCCACTCGTGCAGGTCACCCACCACCGGACGCAGTCGCGCCCGGACGGGATCGGCACCGGCAATGTTCCGGGGCAGCATCACGGTCCACCGCTGCAGTGCGCGCAGGGCCGCGAAGCGGGCTTGGGGAATGTCTCGCGCCTGCTTGATCAACCGCACGATCCGGTCGTGGTCGGGGCCGGTGCTGATGACGACGGGTAGGGCGTCCTGGTCGATCATCCGGAACGCGCGCTTCGGATCACGGTGGACCGAGGTGCCGGGTGAGACCAGAGGGCCGTTCGCGACGGCAGGGAAGTCCCACTTGTGGCGGTGGTGCTGCACGAGCTGCCCGCGCGGGAGCTTGCGGTGATCGGTGACGGGCGGGGCGTCCAGTTCCAGCGTCTTGTACAGGTGCGGGTAGTAGCGGGCCAAGGCGGCGAGCTCGTCGGGTTGGGCCTTGTCCGGGCCAAAGTAGTAACGGCTCACCGCGATGGCCGGACCGTAGTCTCCGGGACGTCCGCCGTCGGCGAGGTCGACCACGACCACCTCGCCGCAGGTGTCCCCGCCCTCCCGGTTGGCCCGGCCAGCGGCCTGCAGCAGCGAGTCCACCGGGGCCATCGCCCGGTAGACGACCGGAAAGTCGAGGTCCACGCCGGCTTCGATCAGCTGGGTCGACACGACCACCAGCGGTTCGCCGTCGCCCAGTGCCTTCCCGACGGTGTTCAGGGCGGTGCGGCGGTGATTGGGGTGCATCCGGGTCGACAGGTGCACGACCCGTCCCTCGGTGCGCCCGTCCAGCATCGTGAACAGGCGGCGGGCATCGTCGATGGTGTTGAGCACGACCAGCGCCTGGCGGCGCTGCCGCACCTGCTCGGCCAACTCCGCCAGCGTGGGGCGCTCCCACCAGCGGAAATCCACTCGACGGGCCCGGTCGGCCATCCGCACCGGGTCCGGCACGATCTCGGGCACATCCAGGTCACGCCAGGGCGACAGGCTCTCGAACACGGGCTGGGTGGCCGAGGTCAGCAGCACCGTCGTGCCGAAGTGCTCCGACAACGCGCGTAGGGCGTCCAGGATCGGCAGCAGCAGCGGCTTGGGCAGCGCCTGCACCTCGTCCAGGATCAGCACCGCTCCTGCCAATCGGTGCAGCTTGCGCATGCGGGAGGGCGTACGGGCGAACAGCGAGTCCAACAGCTGCACGGTCGTGGTCACCACGAACGGGGCATTCCAGTTCTCCGCGGCCAACCGCTGCCATCGGCCTTCCGCACGCTGCGACGCGGCGTCGAGGTCGACGTTGGAGTGGTGCTCCAACACCACCGGGGCGTCACCGCCCTCGTCCGGGTCGTCCGGCCGGGGGTCGAGCAGTCTGCGGAACACGTCGGCGTTCTGCTCGGTGATGGAGGTGTAGGGCACCGCCACGATCACCCTGGACTTGCCGTGCTCGGCAGCGTGGTGCAACCCGAACCCCGCACCGGCGATCGTCTTGCCCGACCCCGTGGGCGCCGACATCCGGTAGACACCCGGCTTGCGCAGCGCCGCCGTCAACGCCGCCGCGTACAGCTCCTCCCGCACACCCTCCATCGACGAGGCGCGGCCGCGCTTCCCGGCCTTCGCCCGGCGCTCGTCCAGGTACTCCACGCGGCGACGCTCGAACCGGTCCCGCAACTGCGCCATGGTCGCGCCGCCGGTCGACACCGGCCCGGGACGGCGCAGGAAGTGCGTCGCGGTGTCCAGGAAGTCGGCGTCCACCAGTGCCGAGTACGTCAACCGCACCCCCAACTCCCGCACGCCGAGTCGACCGCGCCACGCTTCGGGCAGTGTCAACGGACCCTTGAGCACCGCACGGGCCTGCGGCACAGCCTCCACGAAACGCCGCACCGCCTCGTCGTCGTCCACCCCTCCCGGCTGACGCAGCATCTGCTTCAACTCACTCGGGGTTCGCAGCCCGCCGTGATGCCCCAACACCATCAACCCGGCAGCCAACCTCGCGTAGGGGTCCCCCGGTGCCTCGGCCAGCAGACGTGCTCCGAGGTCCTTGTGCGGAACATCGACTCGATCGTCGGTCCCCTCGACCTTCAACAAGCCTTCCTGCCAGGCACAACGCGCCTTGCCCGTGTCATGCAGCAGTCCCACCGCATACGCCAGGTCACCCGCACCGAACACCGACGCGAACCCACGGGCCAGCTCCGCCGTGTCCGACGAGTGCTCCCCTAGCCCATGACGGATCTCGTTGTCGTTGCGACTGTGCGCCCACACATGAACCCCTCGTACGACTCGTCCCCCGACGAACGCCACGAACCTAGAACCAACTACCGACAGAAACCGGCCCGCTCGACTTCACGAGCAACGACAAACACCCGAAAGGAGGCAACACGGCCAGTCGCAACCGCCGATCGTCCAACTCGGCGTTGGAGTAGTGCTCCAGCACCATGTCCTCCCAGCAGGTCCCGATACACGCCCGCGTTCTGCTCGGTGATCGTCGTGGACGGCACAGCCACGATCACACGCGACTTGCGGTGCTACGCGGCGTGGTGAAGCGCGAACCCCGCGGAGGTCAATGTCTTGCCCGACCCGGTGGGCGCCGGAAGCCGGTAGATCCCCGGTTCACCCAGCGCCAGCCGTACCACGTCCTCGTACAACGCCGTCCGCACGGCATCCACCTCGGACGAACCGCCCGGCCCTCCACGCCTGTCGAGGAGAAGCACACGGTTGGCCTCGAACCGGCGAAGCAGGTCGCCCATGTCCGCGGACGCAGCGACCCGAGGCCGGTCAAGGCCCTGCGCGTGAGCGGCGGTGTCGAGATGGTCGGCGTCGACCAGGGCGGAGAAGGTCATGCGGATGCCCATCTCGCCCAGCAACGGCGACTCCGACCACGCGGCGGGCATCAACTCGGATCCGGTCGCCAACGCCCGGGCTTCTGGCACCTCGGCAAAGAACCGCTGCAACGTCACGGTGTCCTCAGGCTGCGACTCCAGCCCGATGAGCGACCGCACCTGCCCGAGCCCACCGTGATGGCCCAACACGGTCATCGCCGCCGCAAGCGCCCGCTCCCGCACCAACAACACACCGACACGCTTGTGGTCAATCCCCACCCGGGCACCCGTCGGCGCCACCCGCATCAACTTGTCCTGCCAATTCGACGCGCACTTGCCGGCATCGTGGACGAGCCCCAGACTCCACGCCAACTCCCCAGCACCGAAAGACGCCGCAAAAATACGGGCCAACCGCGCCGTCGAACGAACATGTTCAGCCAAACCATGCCAGCGACCGGTCACCGAACTAGGACTATGTGCCCACACTACGAAATCCCTCATGTCGTCGTCCCCCGACGAACGACGCGAGCCTAGACACCCCCACCGACAAAAATCGGGTCGTCGACACTCCCCCACCCACAGCACCACCCGGATGGAGCAGCGAGGCGGAGGTCGACACCGTCGACCTCCACCGAACCTCCTGGTACCGGCCCTGCGGGCATACAGACACAACAAATTACAATCCCGCCATCCGCACAGGATGGCGCCGCGAAGGACCATACAACCCAACTTCTTGTTGTGTCCAATATGCCCGCAGTAATTACGAGGACCCTCAGTTTGCCCTGCCCGGACCACACCAGTAGCCTCAGCGCCTCATATAGCAAGCAGCACCGACAACTCACCACCGGTCCAACACCGAGAGCGCCGATGCCGAAGACAACCACCTCTCAACGACACCCAGTACACACACCAGCCCCACCAGACGATCCAGCACCGAACCTCCAAGGCCGCTTCAGCACCACCAACGCCACGCCCTCGCCACACCCGCACGGCTGGTTCGGCTACGCGATCTCGCAGAAGAAACACACCAAAAACGCTCAAAAATTGATCACAACCATAGTAATCGGCAGCGTTATCCCGCTGACGCTAATCGCTATTGCCATATACACACTCGTCAGTATCCTCACCCCGAGCTGACTCAGCGCTTTCCAACCTGGCGGCGTGGACTGCGGCCGTAGTGAAGACATGGCGAAGCTCCTGATAGACGACTTCTCGAGCAAGAGCAAGGCCACCGTCAGGAGCTTCGAGTGCTTGATCCACCCATCCGCGAGCGAAGTGTTCAGTTCTGCCTCCAGATCCCCCGCCCGAAAGTTGACCACGCATCGACGGCGAATCGGCAGCAAGTGGCGGCACCTGAATCCTGAACGTCAGGCCCTGCTGGTCCTGGCACATCTGCGCTGAGGTGACACCTACAACCTCCTGACGGCCGGGTTCGGCATCGGCCAGGCCACCGTCTGCCGCTACATCCGCGAGGCGGTCCGACTCTGACCGCCCTCGCGCCGGATCTCACCGAGGCGACGCAGGTCGTCGCGCACAAGGCCTACATCATTCTCGACGGCCCCTGTCCGGATCGGCCGCATCGTCGCCGACCGCCCGTGCCTTGGCCATCTCTCGGGGCACAATCGTGCCCGCCGCCATGTTGCGATCCTCACCGCCCTGGACAAGCTGGCGCTGTGCGGCGTTCTAAACCAGACCCGACGTCGAGCCGAACGTTGGGACCCTCACCGACCCCGAAGGGCCGGTGCTGCGCTCGATGATCAAGGCGGCGTCGGAGTTCCACAGGTTGCAATCCTCACCGGTCCCGGAGGGCCGGTGCTGCCAGAAGGCCGCTTCGGTCCGGGGCGGTGTCCTGTGTTGCGATCCTCACCGGTCCCGGAGGGCCGGTGCTGCCCTTGATGTAGACGTCGGTCGTGTTCTCGACCGGGTTGCGATCCTCACCGGTCCCGGAGGGCCGGTGCTGCGCCCCGCTTCCGTCCTCCGTCTCCCAGGAAGGGGTTGCGATCCTCACTGGTCCCGGAGGGCCGGTGCTGCGTGGGTTCTCTGGCCCAAGCCGGGCAAGGACCCGTTGCGATCCTCACCGGTCCCGGAGGGCCGGTGCTGCGCCGCGCTCAGGCGGCGAGCGGGTTGTAGTTGCTGTTGCGATCCTCACCGGTCCCGGAGGGCCGGTGCTGCTCGTCCTCGGAGTAGATCCCGGACAGGTCCTCGGGGTTGCGATCCTCACCGGTCCCGGAGGGCCGGTGCTGCGTTCACCTCCCAGTCCCACTACGACCGCACCCCCGTTGCGATCCTCACCGGTCCCGGAGGGCCGGTGCTGCCGATCGCCGGGACGGTGGTGGTGATCGACAGGTGCGGGTTGCGATCCTCACCGGTCCCGGAGGGCCGGTGCTGCACGGTCACGCGGGCCGGGTGCTGCCGGATGGCGTTGTTGCGATCCTCACCGGTCCCGGAGGGCCGGTGCTGCGTCCCCGCCGACGCCATCAGCGTCCCCGCAACCGTGTTGCGATCCTCACCGGTCCCGGAGGGCCGGTGCTGCCGGCGCGTGAGCCGCCGCGCCGCCGATCGTGAGGGAGTTGCGATCCTCACCGGTCCCGGAGGGCCGGTGCTGCGCCGACGAGTTCGGACTCAGCGACGCCTGGGCCGAGTTGCGATCCTCACCGGTCCCGGAGGGCCGGTGCTGCTCGCCGCCCCGATCTACTCGGGGGCAGGGTGGCGGGTTGCGATCCTCACCGGTCCCGGAGGGCCGGTGCTGCTCACCCCGACGTTTGCCGGTGGCCGCCCGACCATCTGGTTGCGATCCTCACCGGTCCCGGAGGGCCGGTGCTGCCCGGTCTGGAGGACGCGCTCACCGCGGACACGCCGTTGCGATCCTCACCGGTCCCGGAGGGCCGGTGCTGCTTCACGTGCTCGCCGTCCTCGTCCTCGCGGGGGTAGTTGCGATCCTCACCGGTCCCGGAGGGCCGGTGCTGCCCGGTCTGGAGGACGCGCTCACCGCGGACACGCCGTTGCGATCCTCACCGGTCCCGGAGGGCCGGTGCTGCCGATCCCGATCGGGGCGCCCGTCATCTCGCGGTCGTTGCGATCCTCACCGGTCCCGGAGGGCCGGTGCTGCACGCGGTGGTCGTCGACGGCGTGGCGGTGGCCGCGTGTTGCGATCCTCACCGGTCCCGGAGGGCCGGTGCTGCACCAGGGTGCCGAGGCCGAGCAGCACCCAGCCCCAGTTGCGATCCTCACCGGTCCCGGAGGGCCGGTGCTGCAGCTCGTCGGCGCTCGCCGCGAGCTGTCCCGTGACGTTGCGATCCTCACCGGTCCCGGAGGGCCGGTGCTGCGTGCTCAACGGCACGATCGCCATGGTCAGCCGCGTGTTGCGATCCTCACCGGTCCCGGAGGGCCGGTGCTGCGTCAAGACCCTCACCGGCGGCGACCGGATCAGGGCGTTGCGATCCTCACCGGTCCCGGAGGGCCGGTGCTGCCCGCGTGTCCTCGTCCATCTTCACGGCGCACCCCAGTTGCGATCCTCACCGGTCCCGGAGGGCCGGTGCTGCGCTGATTGAACAGCGCTTAAAGGTTTACAAGCCACTGAAGTCCATGATCCTTCTCATGAAGTGGGACGACACACCATCATCCAGTTCGGAACTTCCCGGCGTGTCGAAACACGCTGGAGGTTCCGAGGCAGCAAGTTGCGGATCACACGGCCTGCCCACTGAGAGAGCCGACACGACGACCTCGATCTACACAGTACGGCCCACAGAGAACGTCCATGTCCCCTGCAAGTGCAGGGGGCTTAATACATCCATTCGAACCCGCATGCGCTGCAACTGATGGTTGTCAACGGACTCTGCTAGTTGTTCGGCGGACAGCGCTCGGCGCGGATGTACCTGCCGAACGTCGGCGGAGCTACAATCTGTGACCAACTGCACCGCTCTGGTAACCATGGGGGCGCACGTGACCGATGCGGGTCTGTCAAACGTTCGGCTCTGGCACACTTTCGGTGGTGACGGTGAGTAGCCAGCTGGTTCATGATCCTGTGATGGATGCCCATCCCCTTGCGGGGACGGCATTTCCGGGCTGTCGGTTCCGGTCGTCGGGTGCGTGGCGGAGGGCGGTGGTCGCGGTCCTCATCCGGGTTGTGGCCGTGCCGTCCGGCGCCCGGCGCTGCGATGGCAAAGGCGTCGACAGCCTGAAAGCACCTTCCCGGCAAGGGGATCGGTCACCACCGCAAGGTCACGGTCGCGACCGGCTACTCGCCGTCACCACCGAAAGTGCGCCAGAGCCGAACGTTTTACAGTCCCACCGATCCGACGGCAAGGCCAGAGGTGTGGACGCGTCAGCGGGTATGGCACGTTCGGACGGCGAGGATGTGAGTAGCGCGGCTGCTTCACTGGCCTCGGAGATCAAGCGTCGTCGGGTCGAGGCGGGGTTGAGTCAGCCGCAGTTGGCGAGAAGGATCGGCTATACGCGTCAGTACGTCTCCTACGCCGAGCGGGTGCGGGCGAATCTGCCGTCGCTGGAGATCGTGCGTGCCATCGACTCGGCGTTGGAGGCGGGCGGTGTGCTGGTTGCGTTGCGTGGCAGGGCGAAGGAGGAGCAGAACCGTGTTCGTCGCGCGGCGGGGCGGCGCGGGCATGACGGGACAGGTGTGGGAGGTGACGTGGACCGGCGTGAGTTCCTCGGGGCTGCGGCGGGTGTCGCGCTGGGCGCGTCCGACGTCTTCCGATCATCGTCGGGTGGTGTCGGCGGCGGTGATGTCGACCGACTGGTTGCGCGGACGGCGCGGTTGCGACGGTTGGACAACTACCTCGGCGGCCGTGACACCTACCGCCTCTACGCCTCCGAGTTGGAGGGGACGATGTCGTTCGTCCGTCAGGCGCGGTGCACCGGGGCGATTCGCAAGCGTCTGGTGGGGTGGTGGCCGAGCAGGCGCAGCTGACCGGTTGGGCGGCGTTCGACGCCGGCATGCACCCCGAGGCGGAACAGCACTACCAGACGAGCCTGACCGCTGCACGTGAAGCCGGGGATCCGGCGCTGGCGGGCAACGCCCTGGCGTTTCTGGCTTATCAGGAGGTGACGGTGGCGCGGCCGAACGTCGGCCTGGCCGAGTCCTCCTGCGCGGTGGCGGGCGAGGCGGTGACGCCGCGGGTGGGGGCGCTGCTGTCCGAGCGCAGGGCCTGGACCTACGCGGTGGCGGGCGACGCGGCCAACGCCGACCGGTCGCTCGCCCTCGCGCGGGAGCAGTTGGCCCGCTCGGACGACCGGCCCGAGCCGGACTGGGTCCACTGGGTCGACCAGACCGAGATCGACATCATGGCGGGACGGTGCTGGGCGGAGTTGCACCGGCCGTTGCGCGCCGTGCCGGTACTGGAGTCGGCGTTGTCGCGGTTCGACGACACCCAGGCACGGGACAAGGCGCTGTAGCTGACCTGGCTGGCCCATGCCCTGCTCGACGGACACGAGATCGAACGCGCCGCCCTGGTCGTCACCGACTCCTTCCGGTTGGCCGACGGTGTCGGCTCGGTACGCCCACTGAGCCGCATCCGCCAGGTCACATACCGACTGGAACAGCACCGCTCCCTGCCGGCAGTGGCCCGGATGTTCGACGCGATCGGCGCCTAGGCTTGCGGCTCGACCGTCCGCCGCAACCACGCGAAGTACTCGGGAGAGCCCTCGACCAGCGCCGTCGCGGTCACCTCGGGGTTGCTCCAGGGATGCTCGGCGATCAGATGGTCGCGTAGTCGGGCGAAGCGGTCGGCGGTGGTCTTGAACAGGACCTGCCACTCCTCGCCCTCACCGAGTTCGCCCAGATGCCAGAACACCGACCCGACCGGGCCGACCACCTGCACGCCGGCGGCCAGACGCGCCCCGACCGCGGACCGCGCCAGCCGAAAGGCGACCTCCCTGCTCTCGGCCGCGGTGGACACCTGCACGAACCCGGTCACGCCAGGCAGCATAACCCGCATGATCACCCCGTCCGACAGGACACGACTGCCAACGGGGAACCGCCGCACGACCCGAACGAGGACTGCTCGAGCGGCACGGGATCGCGGTACAGCGGGCGACTGTCACGATCTGCCGCGCGATCGGACGTCCCGTCGGAATGCCGCCCATGATGGCCGCTACGCGTAGAACATCCACGCGGCCACCACCGGCACCACCCGTGTTGACCGGTAGCGGCGTGCGCGCTGCTCGAGATCACCGACCGGAAGCACCCGGACAGCACCGCCGCGCACGTCGACCACGACCAGGAAGAACACCCGAACGGAGGACACGATTCGCTTTAGCCAACGCGACCCCATTTCGCGCCGCGCAACCCGATCCTCCCAAAATCCTCCCAAACAGCGGGTTACCGACCAGTACAGACCATTGTGGACAGTCAATCCAAGATCGACACGAGCACGCGAAAAAGCCCGCTGACCTGGGCTTTCATCCAGATCGAGCGGGCTTCTTCGGACCGTCGGGACGACAGGATTTGAACCTGCGACCCCTTGACCCCCAGTAGTGGGGTCGCAGCCTCGGTCAGGATCGGTCAAGCGGGTGAAGCGGCTTGGGACGTGTCCCTTTGGAGGCCGTTTTGCGGAGTTCAGGGGTGTTCAAAGGCACGGTCGGAGGCCGCGCCCGCCGGGATCTTGGAGGCCGCTCATGGACTACCCCTACGGTCATCGACTGTTCGCCACGACCGCTCCCGCACCCGACGACAAGCCCGATGCGGTCGCGGCCCCATCGGAAACCGGGCCGGACAGTGCCCCTGTCGCTGTTGGGGCGAGGTTGTTGCACACCCCCGCCCAGGCCGCCGAACTGTTGAGTGTTCGGGAGTCGTGGCTGCGTCGGATGGCGGGACGCCGGGAGATCGCCTGCACGTTCGTGGGCAAGCATCTGCGGTTCTCCGACGCGGACCTGCGATCGATCGTCCACTGTGGCTCCCGCCCGGCCCGCCGGGACGACACCTTCCGACCGGAAACGCGTGTCCGGCGATCGCGGCACGGACAGGGCTGAACGCAGTTCGGTTGCGTTTCCACGCGTATGGAGCGTCACTGTCCGTCCACCGCCGTCCACGACGGCGGGCAACCCGACACAGTAAGAGGAGATCGCCATGGCCTGGGCGGAGAAGCGCAACGACGGGTTCCGGGTGCGGTACCGGCTACCGGACGGGTCGTTGTTCACCGAGAACGGGTTCGCCTCCCGGGAGGAGGCGGAGAACCGGGTCCGCGACGTGGAGTCCGACCAACGACGGGGCCGGTTCGTCGACCCCAGGTTGGCGCAGACCCTGTTCGGGGACTGGGTACGCGAGTGGGTGCAGGCCCACGATGTCAGTGCGGTGACGTGGGCGACCTACGACTCGCACCTGCGCAACCACATCCTGCCCCGCTTCGCCGGCACCGAGTTGGGCGAGCTGAGCAGGATGGTGGTCAAGGTCTGGGCCAAGCAGCTGCGGCGCTCGTTGGGCGAGCGCAGTGTCGCCGACATAGTCGGCCTGCTGTCGCGGATTCTCGGTGAAGCCGTGGACGAGGGGCTGATCGGCTCCAACCCCTGCCGCAAGCTCCGGCTCACCACCGGGGACCATCCCGAACGGCCGCACGCCACCGCGACGCAGATCGCCGGGCTGACCGTCCGCGTGGCGTCGCCCGACAACGCCGCCCTGATCGTCACCGCCGCGTACACCGGGCTGCGCTGGGGTGAACTGACCGGGCTGCAGTGGTCACGGGTCGACACGGGCATCGGCGAGATCCGCGTCGACGCCAAGGACGGCGCCCTGCACGAGGTCGGCGGGCGGCTGACCCTGGGCCCGCCGAAGACCCCGGCCAGTGTCCGTGTCGTGCACCTGCCGCCGTTCCTGGCCGAGTTGCTCGACGCCCACCACGACCGTCATCCCGACGCCCGGTTCGTGTTCACCGGCCCCGACGGCGGGTTCCACCGCCGCTCCAACTTCCGCCGCCGCGCCTGGCTGCCCGCCCTGCGCGGCGACACCAACCGGCCGCGCATCGACCCCGACATGCACTTCCACGACCTGCGCCACACCCACAAGACCTGGCTCATCGAGGACGGTGTTCCCGAGGTGCTGCAGCACAAGAGGATCGGTCACAAGTTCCGCGGTGTCATGGGCGTCTACTCCCACGTCACCGAGCCGATGATCGAGGCGATGATCGCCGGACTGCAGCGGCGCTGGGAGCAAACGGGGAGCACGAACCCCTGACCACCTTCGCAAACACGGAGGTGGTCAAGATCGTCTGCTCCCCGCAACGATCAACGGCCCGCAGACGAAGATCGTCTACGAGCCGTTGACCAGGTAAAACACACTGTGGGCGATACTGGGATCGAACCAGTGACCTCTTCGGTGTGAACGAAGCGCTCTCCCGCTGAGCTAAACGCCCGTGTTCTGTTTTCCATCCCCGCTCTCGCGGTGTGTCCATACCTTACAACATCATCCCCGCGAACCAAAAATCGGGCTCTCCAACCAGGCCCAGTCGAGTCCGAACCAGCCTCCCACCAGGGCGAACGCGCCGAGCAGCCAGCAGGTGACCGCGACCACCAGACCGGTGGCGGCCAGGACGAGGGCCTTCACGAGGACGTTCTGCCGCTTCAGCCACTCGACCCAGGCGTCGTAGTAGCGCTTGGCGAACTTCAGCACGCGTCCCGCCCACTCGAACTCGGTCGACAGGATCGCGAGTCCCGCGAACACGACGAGCCAGCCCGGACCGGGGTACGGGATCATCACGATGCCGGCGACCAGCACCAACCCTCCGACGACGCCCACGCCGATGCGGTAGCCCATGTTCAGCGCGGGGTTGCGGCGGAACCGGTGGCGGTGCCCCGCTTCCTCGGGGGTGTTCTCGCGCTGTTCCGTGGTCATGCGCACATCATTGCCCATGGCACGCCTCATGCGGGCCCGATCTGGCCGGATGCCAGGACGTCACTCGGCTCCGAGGGCGTCGAGCGCCCCTGTTCCAGGGAGAGCGCGAAGAGGCTGTGCTTGTGCGCGTCCGGTGACCATGCCAGTACCTGCACGTCCGAGGTGTCGCCGCCGAGGTCGAACGTGGCCAACGCCACAGGGGCCGGTGTGCTGGCCCCCCACACGACGTAGACCTGGTTCGCCGTGTCGTTGGACGTGAGGTGCATCGGCATCAGGGCGGCCGAGTCCTCGGTCGACACGAGGACCGCCACCGCTTCGCCGGACGGCGTGCGCAGCACGGCGCGGGTCGCGGATGGATCGGCGGCCAGGTCCAGTGCCCGCTCCAGCCGGTCGGCGCGCGCTTCCTGGGCCGTCACCTGGTCGCCGAGTTGGTTGAGCCGCACCCCGACGACGCCTATCCCGACCACCGCCACGAGGACGGCCGCGGCGGCGAGTGCCTTGCGCGCCCACCCGGCACGCCGGTGTCGACGTGGCTCCAGCGGAACGGGTTCGACGACCTGCTCCGTGCCCCGGTGGACGGGGGCTCGGCGCACCTGCTCCTGGGGGGTGTCCTCGATGGCGGCCATCAGCCTGGCGCGCAGGCGGTCCGGCGGGTCGTACTGGCGGACCGACGAGCCCAGCGCGGCGGTCACCTCCTCGGCCGAGCGGACGGTTTCCCGGCAGCGCGCGCACTCCGGCAGGTGGGCGCGCAGCCGCGCCTCCTCGTCCGGTTCGAGCGCGTGCATCGCGAACGCGACCGCGAGCTCCTCCTGGGGGCACCGGTCGTCCCTCTGCTCGCCGGTCACCGTCGTGCTCCCGTCGTCCTGCCCGGCGTGTCGCCGCCGGTCTCCCCTGCCCACACCGCGTGCAACGTCGTCCGCAGCCTTCTGATGGCCGCGAACGTGCGTGATTTCACCGTGCCCAGGGGGATGCCGGTGAGCGCCGCGACCTCTATCTGCGTGTAGCCGCCGAGGTAGGCCAGCGCGATGACCTGCCGCTGGTCCTCGGGAAGCCGCTGCAACGCCTCGCGCACCTCGGCGCCGACGACGCCGGTCAGGGCGTCCTGGTCGGCTCCGGCGGAGGACGGGACGTTGTGCTCGGACACCTCGTCGGTGAGCGGCACGTTCCGCTTGCGCTGCGTGTTCTCCCTGCGCACGGCGTCCACCGCGCGGTGGTGCACGACGGTCATCAGCCAGGTGCCGAAGCCGCCGCGCGCGCGGTCGTAGCCGGAGGGGTTGCGCCACAGGACGAGGAACGCCTCCTGGATGACGTCCTCGGCCAGGCCGGGGTCGACGCAGATGCGCCTGGCCAGTGAGTACGCTGGTTTGGCGTAGCGGTCGTAGAGCTCACCGAACGCCGCGCGGTCGCCTGCCGTGACCCGTTCGACGAGCTCCGCGTCGGGAGGTGGTCGGTCGGGTCCGCGGCGCGGCGCCGGGGCGGGTGCGTCAGCCACCAGAGAGGTCCTCACGTCCAACATTCGCGCAACAGCCGGTACCGGGTTCAGGTTAAACCCAGCAAGATGGGCCCGATGGGATCGGACCGGACACGGAACGCATCGAGGTGGTCGCCCAGCGGAACGGTGTAGACCCGAACGGGTGATAAACCTTCGAGAGTCGAGCGTTCCTCGCCACATACACGTCACAAGTGGAGAGCTCGGTCGTTCCATTGGCCGGGAAGGGAGAAGAGGGTAACGACGATGCGCAATGACCACGTGACACTCCGTTCAACAGCTGTGTTCGACCTCCTGGCACCGAGGACTCCGGCCGTGCCGGTCCAGGTCGAGCTCCGCTACGACACGAAGGACCCGTACGCGGTGGTGGCCGCGTTCCGCACGGGTCGAGCCGGGTGGGTGGAGTGGGTCTACGCCCGCGACCTCCTGGCCGACGGGCTGATCGCCGACGCCGGGGACGGCGACGTCCGGATCCGCCCGGCAGCCGACGACCCCGAGGTCGTGGTGATCGAACTGAGTTCCCCGTCCGGCCACGCCATGTTCGAGGCGTCCGCGCAGGAGCTGGCCGACTTCCTCGACCGCACCTATGACGTGGTCGTGCCCGGCAACGAACACCTGTGGGTCGACGTGGACGAGGCACTGACCCACCTGATCTCGACCGATCTGACGTAAAGGCGCAGGTAGCGGACTTGCCAGGGGGTCAGGTACCCCCCGATTTGATTCCGCGGCGGGGCATGTAATAAAGTTCCTCTCGCACCGAGGAAGACCGGGACGGCAAGCCCCAAAAGGGTAAAGTTCCAAGAATCCTTCGGAGCATGCGGATGTAGCGCAGTTGGTAGCGCATCACCTTGCCAAGGTGAGGGTCGCGAGTTCGAGTCTCGTCATCCGCTCGGCAGAGGGCCCCTTGGGCTCAGGCCAGACTCCCGGGTGCTAGTATTCGGGAATCACTGGCGGAGTGGCCGAGTGGCTTAGGCAAGGGCCTGCAAAGCCCTGTACACGGGTTCGATTCCCGTCTCCGCCTCGGACGATTAGCTCAGCGGGAGAGCACTACCTTGACACGGTAGGGGTCACAGGTTCAATCCCTGTATCGTCCACCATCGATATACGCAGGTCAGACGGCCGGTTGGTGATCTTCACCAACCGGCCGTTCTGCGTCGGTGGGGGCAAATTGGGAGCACACGATCTTGGCTTGATCATCTTCACCGTATGTGGTCACCGCTCCCCCACCGTACGTGGCAGCCGTTCCTGCTCCCACGCCGGCCACGGACCGCTCCCAGCGGGTTTGTAGTCCGCCCAGCATCCCGTCGATCATGACGTGCGTCACATGCGAGTAGATGCCCCGCACCCCGCGATACCGGTGCCCCAGCCGCTTGTGCTGGACGACTTCCGGCACGCCGTCCTCGATCAGCCGCGTCTTGTGCATGTGACGTAGGTCATGAAATGCATTCCGGGGAGGATCGGTGCCCAGCCCTGCACCGGATCGCCCTCGACCAGCGGCAGCCAGACCCGGCGCCGGAAGTTCGACCGGCGGTGCGGACCGCCGTTCGCACCGGTGAAGACGGCAGGTTCCGGACGTCGTTCTCGTTCGCCGCACCTCTCCCGGCGCATCCAGGATTCACCCACGATGTGCTGAACGTGCGGCGGAGCCAGGTTCGCCAGTTGCACATAGGTCGATCATCGGTATATACCGTTGCTGTGACGGACGCGCTGAGAGAACCGACCTTCCTGATCCTCACCGCGTTGGCCGCCCGGCCTCAGCACGGCTACGGCATCCTGCGCGACGTCGAGGAGATCTCCAGCGGTCGTGTCCGATTGCGGGCGGGCACCCTCTACACCGCGCTGGACCGGCTGTCGTCCGACGGGTGGGTGGCGATCGACCGGGAAGAGGTCGTGGACGGCAGGCTTCGTCGCTACTACCGCCTGACCGACCTGGGGGCGGCCAAACTCGCGGCCGAGGTGGAACGGCTGCGAGCGAACACCCGTGTGGCGGAACAACGGCTCCGCGCACGGCCGATCGGAGGAACGGCGTGAGCGAACGCGAACAGCGGTACCGGCGGCTTCTCGCCCTCTACCCGCGGGACCACCGCGAACAGCACGGCGAGGAGATGCTCGACGTGCTCATGGCCGCCGGCGGCGACCGGCGACACCCGCGTTGGAAGGACACCGCGGATCTGCTCTGGGGCTCGTTTCGGTTGCACCTGCGCCGTGCGGTGGGGGCCGACGGCGGCATCGACCCACGCGGCGTGCTGGCGATCGTGAGTTTGCTCGGCCCGATCTCGATCCTGGCCGGCGCCACCTCGAGCTTGCACGAGGTGGCGTGGTGGGCGCGGGCAGGCGCGTTGCGGGAGATGCCCCTGTGGACACATGCCCCGGACACGCCGGTGTGGTTCGTCTGGCTCGCGGTCGCCGTGCTCGCCGCGTTCGGGAGACGGTGGGCGGCCGCGGTCGGCGCGTGGGTCGGCACGATCGGCCTCGTGCTGGTCGCCACGGTGTCCCAACGCAGCTGGCTGTGGGCCTACGCGGAGGCCGGGTGGGTGCTGTTGGGCGCGGTGACCGCCGTCGCGCTGACCTTGTCCCCCGGACCGGCGCGGGGACGCGAGCTGGCGGGCAGGGCACCGGTCCTCGTGATGGCGACGACGGTCGTGGTGGCCACGGCGATCGGGGTCCTGGGTCACCGGGAGCCGCTCGCCGACGCGGCGCGATTGGTCGTGCTGGTCGCCGGTGCGGCGGTGGCCGCCGGGATCGGGGCACGCACGGGCCGCCGGGCCGCGCTGGTGCTCCTGGTGCCGGTCATGACGGTGGGGATCGAGGCGGTGGTGGTGCCGATCGCGTTCCGGCCCAACGACACAGTCACGGCGTTGATCTTCTACGGCGTGCCGCTGACGGTTCTGCTGGCGCTGGGCGGGTTGCCGCGCGGCGTCCGGCGCAAGCCAGACCAGCCGGTCACGTAGTGCGGCCCGCGACGACGCCGGTCATCGCTCACCCCGCCATCGCCGCGATGGACCCGATCCTGCGGGCCTACGCCGCATCGCCCGACATCGAGGACCATTGGGCGATCCGGCAGGAGTATGCGACCGAGGACGGGTCGATCATCGTCAGCCCGAAGAACGTGCGGTCGATGCAGCCGAGGACGCCCGCGTGAAGACCAACACGGACACGGTGAACCCAACCGGCCGTCGCGACACCCCCTTACGAGAACGAGGACAACTGATCGTGCAAGGCTTCGGCGGGTGCCTTCGCCCGAATGTCCTACGTGGCTGGTTGTCGAGTGCGTCGGCAACGGCGTTGAGTCGACGCATTGAGTCGAAAGTGATCACTTCCCTCCAGGTTGATCACCGTGATCGAGGTCGAGGGTGCCCACCAGTTCTCGATCGCGGAGCGCGCGGTGTTGCGGTTGCGGATTGCCGGATGTGAACGCCCTGGCATCGGCAGAAGCGGACGTTCCACACGCGCGACCCGCGGCATGGGCCAACGCCGACCCTCGACGTACGACCAGCCGCCGGGGAGCAGCGCTGTGGGAGCAGAGTGGGAGCCGCAGGACGCGCCCAACCGCATCCAACGGCTCCCAACCACGGTCAACTGCACCCACGCAGCCTGCTGAAGGCTTGTTTCCGCAGGTCAGAGCGGATGGCGATGTACGTTGACGCGGTAGGGGTCACAGGTTCGATCCCTGTATCGTCCACCAGAGAAGTGCAGCTCGGAGGGCCTGTCGGCGATCACCGCCGACAGGCCCTCCGGCGTTTGACCGTCATCCGACCGTGGGACTTTGCCCGCCCAACAGCACGGGAGTGACCGTCGTCACCCACTTGTCGCGGCGCAACCTGCGCGGTCGGTGACCGTCCTGCACGGTCGACTCCTGCTCCTCCGGCCGTCAGCCGGCCGTGGTACGCGTCACAGGGTCCGCATGGCGGCGGCGGTGCGGAAGACTGACGGGCACTTCCGGCGTCGGCGAACCGGACGAGGCGACCCGCACCGGACGACCACCGCACCGCCGATGGTGACGGCGACGGCTGCCCACAGGGCCGCACAGCCCTTCGCGAGTCCAGCGGCGGCACCGGCTCCGCCCTCGACACCGCTTCCCGGCGTCGGAGAACGCGCGCGGGGCAGCCGTTCGCAGGCATCGGTCGGTCCGAACGGGTGTCGCGCGGGTGTTCAGCGGTGGGAACGTCGCGGAGCAGGTCAGGGACGTGCCGGGAGGGCGAAGTGGTCGCGGGTGTCGCCGACCCGCCGACGACCGCCGTCGTCGCGGTCGCGGTGCAGGAGGGTACCCACGCCGGTCGGCGGTGCCCGGGGCACGGCGGGGTCGCACGCCTCCCACGCGCCGACGACTCCCCTGTTCCGCTCATGTCGGCACCACAGGCCGATCCGCCACGACCCGGCGTCCACGTGGGCGGCCGCCGGGTCGTGGTGCTCAGAAGTTGGCGTGCAGGGTGCGCACGGTCTGCTCCGCCTGGTCGTCGCGCAGGTCGAACGCCGAGCCGTCGGCGAACTCCAGGCGCAGGAACCACTCCGGGGTGACGTGCCGGCCCAGCGGGGCCGGGGTGAAGGCGCGGACGGTGGAAACCGGTCCTTCCCACCAGGTCACCAGGGGCGGCACGTCGCGGGACTGGCCCAGGGATCGCACGCGGCCCAGGAGGCCTCCGGACTCCGGTTCCCCCGGGATCGCGAGTTCCCCCTCGACGACCAGCGCGACGCGCCGGTTGGTGATGAGCAGCCAGCACTCGTCCCGGCCGGCGGTGAACAGGTCGGCGAAGCGGACCGCGAGCTGGTCCGGGCGCCGGGCGTGGGCCCAGCCCCAGACGGCCGGGTCGTGCGCCCACTCGTCCAGGTGGAAGCGCCCGTGCGCCACGGCGGCGGTGGGCAGGGGCCAGTCCGGCGTCGGCCCGGCCAGGGCGGGTGCGGTGGTGCGGTGGGGGGCGGCGCGGGTGGCGCCGACGCCGCTGCCGACGTGACCCTCGGGGTGGGTCAGCCAGACGACCTGCTCGCCGGGGACGACCCAGTGCCGCTGGGCGATCTCGCCGATCTTCATCCGGTTCTTGGGCACGTCTTCCCCTAGGCGTTGACGAGGGCGAGCAGCCGCCGCGCGGCTTCCGGGCCGCCCTTGGCCAGGACGTCCACACCGGACCCGTCGACGAGGGACAGGCGCAGGGCGGTCGCGGTGCGGGGCACCGAGCCGCGGGGCAGCGTGCGCTCGGCGAGGACGGCGCCGGCGATGCGGGGGCGGGGCAGTTCGGCGAGCGTGGTGATCCCGGCGGTGGGGACGGGTTCGCCCGCCGGGTAGGAGGACTTGCCGGCGAGCGCGTCACGGGCGCCGCGGGCCAGGTCGCCGACTCGGGCGAACAGCGACTTCTCCGGTTCGGGCCCGGTCGGCTCTGGCACGGTCGGCTCGGGCACGGCGGCGACCCAGGCGAGGCGGTGCGGGGTGAGGACGAGCCAGGCGACGGGGGCCTGTCGGGCGGCGAGCGCCGTGACGGGGGCGAGGGCGGCGGGTGACGCGCCGAAGACGACGACGCCGGGCAGTTCCCGGGCTCCGAGGTCCTCGTCGGACACGACGGACGCCACGTTGCCGGCGAAGCCGGCCACACCGCGCAGCGCCTTGCCCGCGAACCCGGCGGCGGGGTCGCCCGACCAGTCCAGGCCGGGCACGTCGAACCGGGTGGACGCGCCGGCGACGCCCGCGCACAGCAGCACGGGCTCGTCCGGTGCCGCCCAGTGCTCCCGGATGGCCAGGACTCCGTCGAGCTTCACCAGGTGAACCCGCGTTCCTGGGTTTCGCGACGCTCCTCTTCGGGAGGTGCGTCGCGCGCGGTGTCGTAGGCGGCCCGGGTGCCGAACGTGACGCCGCCGTCGACGGCGGCGTCCACGCCGGCGCTGAAGGCGGCGCCACCCACCCGCGTCTGGCCGCCGAGGACGCCGGTGAGGACGGTCTGGGCGATGTTGCCGGCCAGTGCCCCCTCGCCGGTGACGCCCTGCATGAACCGGTTGGCGGTGGTGGAGGCGAGGGAGACGTCGTCGGCCCGGGTGACGATGTTGACCAGCGGGTTGGCGCCCAGTTGGCGGCCGGCGAACTGCTGGGCCATGTTGCCGCCGCGCAGGGTGTTCATGCGCTGGATGACCTGGCGCAGCGGGCCGCGCAGCCGGGTGAGCAGGTCCTCCAACCGCTTGACGATCTTGAACAGCTCCACCTGGAGCTTGGACACGCGCATGGTGATCCGCACGCCCGTGCTGCCGACCTGCACGGTGGTGGTGGCCCCGGCGGCGGCGACCGAGCCGCCCGCGGTGATCCACGACGCGGCCAGCGCGGCGAGCCACTGCACGATCAGGCCGATGATCAGCTCGGTGAGGACCTGGATGACGAACTCGACGAACATGTCGAACAGGTCCGCGATCATGTCCAGGGTCTGCTTGAGCCCCCGGACGTCCTCGGCCAGCGCGGACACGCCGTCGCCGAACTCGGTGACCTGGCGGCGGAAGGCGTCGCCCGCAGGGCCCTGCCACACCCCCGCGGTGGCCTCGGCACGCGTCTTCTCGGCTTGGGCGACCTCGTCCAGCCAGCCGGCGACCTGTTCCCATCCGGTGCCGGTGGCGCGCATCTGCTCCGGGTCGCCGACCGCCTGCTCCGCGATCTCGATCAGCGGGCTGAGCACGATGGACACCAGGAAGCCCAGGCCGTTGTCCAGCAGCGCCTGCCCGGGGCTCGCCATGGTCTGGAGCAGCTCCACGCGCCCCGAGATCGCGGCCGCGGTCATCTGCGGCGCGCTGGTGGCGTCGGCGAGGTCCTGAAGGGCTCCGATGCCCGAGCTGCCGCGCCCGGCGGCCTGCTCGAACCAGTTCTTCCGGTCGCCGTCGTTGAGGTCGGCGAACGAGCCCGGACCGCCGGTCACCGGCCACCGCCCAGGCCGTCGCCGATCCGCGTCAGCGCCTGGGAGATGCCGTCGTCGACGCCCCGGTAGACCTCGAAGCTGCCGCGCAGCTGCTCACCGGTCTGCTCCAGGAAGTCCTGGGCGTCGGTGGCGAGCTGCTTGCACTCGTCGAGGCTGGAGAAGTAACCGCTGCTCAGGCCGACCGCGTCGCCGATGGGGCCGAAGCACTGGTCGTCCACCCTCGCCTGCTCCAGCAGGTCCGCGAGCTGCCCGAACTTGCCCGCGAGGCTCTCGCTGCCCGCCGCGAAGGCGGTCAGCGCCTCCGGCACGATGCTGAACGTCATCCGCCACTCCCCCTCAACGCAAGTACGTGCTCGGTGGTTCGTCGTCTTCGACCCGCGGTGGAGCCGGTCGGTTCCGCTGGGGTTGGCCCGAGGGGGGCGGGGCGAACGAGGGCTGGGCGAACGGCGGCTGGGCGGGCGGCGGGCCGGTGGGTCCGGGCGGTGGCGCGGACGGCATGATCGGCTCGACGCCGGACGCCGCCATGCCCTGCTTGAACTGCTCCAGCCGGTCGCCCAGGATCGGGGCGACGGCCGTGTCGAGCTGTCGGGCGGCGTCCTGGGTCGCCATCCGGATCGCGTCCAGGATCTCCTGCTGCAGCGCCACGTGCGAACGGCCCATCGCGGCCGGTGACAGCTGCAACCCCAGCACGGCCCCGGACGGCGCCGCCGTCACGACGACCGCCCCATCGCGGCTGCGCCCGGTCCCGCGCAGGTCCTTCATGACTTCCTGGAGCTGTCCCGCTTTCGCCGCCTGCTCCTGGAACGACCGCATCATGTCCTGCAGGCGCTTCTGCGGATCGACCACGGCAACCCCCTCGTTCTGCTGCGGAACACCCCGCCCCACCGGGTCGTCGCGGATGGCGGTGACCCTCGCGGCACGGTATCGGTTCCGCCTGGTCCGATATCGGCAACCCGCGCGGAAAGCCCTCGGACGTGCGACCGGGAGTGCGACCGGAAATGTGGTCCGAGCAGGTCAGGACCACTGCGGCGGCGGGTGCCACGAGGCCGCCGTCCGGCGCGAGCTGTGGACCGGACGTGATCGGCACCGGTCGGCCGTCGTCGATCGGGTTGCCCGCGGTGGAGCAGAGGCCACCGACGACGTCATCGGCTACTGCGGGCTGGCGGACGGGCGGACTTCTGCTCGGCATCACGCTGCCGGCCCCGGCCCCGGACGGGTGGCGCGACCGCGTTCCCCCTCTGCACCTCGCAGCCCGGTTCGCCACCGGGCGAGCGCGCGTCACGACGCTCGGCTCGTTGCTCGCGGGCGCCGCGACCCACCTCGTCCGGGACGCGGTCACCCACACCGGAGGCGCCGCGGTGCGGCATCGGCCGATCCCGCGCCTGTCCGTCGTGGGCCCGCACCACCTGTGCAACGTGATCGACTACCTGTCGTCGCTCGGGGGGCTGCTGCTCCTCGGCGTCGTCGTCCTGCGCCGGTGCCGCCGCGCCCCTCGGGAGCACGGGCGGTACTGGCCGGCCCTGCCGGGCAGTGCCCGCGCGGGGCTGCTGGGCGGGATCGCGGTCGCGGTGGCGGCCGGTGCGGTGATCGCGTCGGCCGACCCGGTGAGCCGGGTCGGCACCCAGACCGGGTGCGTCGAGTGCCGGCCGGCAGCGGGACGTCCGCTCGCCGGCGAAGCGGGTGTGCGGGCGCCCGGTGCGGCTCAGGGTCCGGTCGGGGTCAGGCAGTCGGGATCAGGCGGTCGGCGTCCGTGCGACGCGTCTGGCTATCTCGGCGTCGAGCGGGCTCGTGTCCTCGCCGACCGGGTCCGACGGCGGCCACCACCGGAAGTCGAGGACTTCGTCGTTGACCAGCAGGCGGGGTGCGACCCGGAGCCGGGCCCGGTAGACGGCGATCAGCTCGTGGCGGTCCGGGGCGACGAGGTGGAACCCGGCCACCGCGACGGCCTCCACCCCCACCCCGCGGATGCCGGTCTCCTCGCGCAGCTCCCGGATCGCGGTCCGGCGCGTCGTCTCGCCGGGCTCACGCCCACCGCCCGGCAGCTCCCACTTCCGACGCCACGCGTCGAACACCAGGAGCACGGCACCCCCGTACTCGACCACCACCAGGGCGGCGGGCACGACATCCCGTCCACCCAGGCCCTCCAACTCCCCTTCGGAGATGCGGCGGAACCCCGTCAACGCGTTGCCCGCGCGGTCGCGTACCGGAAGCGGCTGCACAGCTCCCAGGCAACCGCGTCGACGGGCGCGGCGCATCGGGAATCACCCGCCCGGCGCCGTCGTCGGCACGGTGCGCGTCCGCCGTCGCCCACCGCTTCCGCGACATCGGCGGACGCGGCGCGCTACTCGTCGAGGAGCTGCTCGCGCAGGACGTCGGCGTGTCCGCAGTGCTGGGCGAGTTCGCGCAGCACGTGGAGGTACACCCAGCGCAGCGGGAGCGGACCGCGTCGGTTGCCGTGGACCAGGTCGTCCAGTCCCAGGGACGACGTCGCGCGGCGGGACGCCTCGCAGGCCGCGCGATGTGCTCGCCGGACGGTGGTGGTGGTGTCGGCGTCGTCGAGGACGAACGACTCGTCCGGTGTCGCGGAAATGCCGATCTCGGCGCGCGAGCGGCAGGTCACGGCTTCGTCGAACCAGACCTTCTCGACGAAGGTCGCGTGCTTCACCAGGCCCAGCAGCGTGGTCCGGGAGGGCACCAGCGATCGACGGGCCTGCTCCTCGGTCAGCCCGTCCAGGCAGCGGTCGAGCGCGCCGCAGTGCTCGTCGAGGAACGCCTCGAACTGGGCTCGCAGTGGCTGGTCGACTACGTCCTCGGCGGACGCCGCCGGGTCGGTGGACATGCGCGAAGCCTCCCAGACCGTCGGCTCGGAACGACGAGCGCACGTGGGCCGGGTCGTCGGTGGGCTAGCGTCCGGGTGTGCCCCCGGTCGCCGAAGGTCGCTACGTCCCCGATTCGTCCGCCGTCCTCGGTCAGCGGTCCGGCCTGGTCGGGTCGTTCTTCGTGTACCTGGCGCTGCTGTTCGCGGCCCTGGCGGGTCCTGCTTTCGCGGTGATCGGTTTCGTGGTCGAGGACGGCGTGCGGGCGATGGCGTGGACCGGCCTCGGGGTCACGCTGTTCATGACGCCGTTGGCCGTCTTCTTCTGGCGCGGGTTGGCCGCCGGCAGGAAGGCCGAGCGACGGGTGCGCGCGGTGGGGCTGCCCGCCGCCGCGGAGATCGTCGCGGTGACCAGGGCCTCGGTGGGAGAGGACTTCGGGGTCGAGTTGACCCTGCGCGTCAGCGGCACGGGCATCGCGCCGTTCGTGGGCCGCGTGACGTGCTTGGCCGAGGACGACCTGGTCGTCGGCACGGTGCTGCGGGCACTGGTGGACCCCGCGGACAACGCGTTCACCGTCGTCGGGCGTTGAGCGGGCGGTCCAGGACGTGATCGTGATCCGAAACGCGCCGCAGAGGCTGGTCGAAGGGCCTCACCCGTGTCCGGACGAGCGCGGGGCTTCGTCCGGAGCCGACGGGGCTGCGTCGGTACCGGTATGGGCGCGTTCCGTTGCCACGTGGTCCCGGGTCGCCGCCGGATGTCGACGGGCGGGTGTACCGGTGGTCGAACCGGGTCCAGGCCGACCAGGCAGCCTGCGCGAGCACGAATGCGGGCAGGTGGACCGCCAAGCCGCCGGTCGCGGTCCGCGTGTCCTCGGTGTCGGTCATGGCTGCCGTTCTCGTGGTCGGGCAGGTGGGATACGTTCCCGCCATGACCGAACCCGGCCCCGCCGCCTGGCCGGCCGCCCCGATCAGGACCGAGCGGCTCGTGCTCCGCCAGTCCGAGGCCCGGGACCGCGCGGCGCTCGTCGAACTGTTCGCCTCACCGGAGGTGGGCACCTACATCGGTGGTGCCCGGCCCCGTGACGAACTCGAACGCACGATGCCCGAGGTGCCCGGACGGCGCCCCGGTTTCTTCGTGGTCGACCTCGACGGGGCGGTGATCGGCATCGTCACGTTCGACCGGCGCGACCCGGAGCGTCCCGGTCCCTCCCGCCCGGACGCCGGGGAGGCCTGGCTCGGCTACCTGCTCCTGCCGGAGGCGTGGGGGCGCGGGTACGCCGCCGAGGCGTGCGCGGCGGCGCTCGGCTGGTTCGCCGGCGCGTTTCCCGGCGAGCAGGTGGCGCTCTGCACCCAGACCGCCAACGACCGCGCGATGCGCCTCGCGGCGAAGCTGGGGTTCACCGAGGTCGAGAGGTTCGAGGCGTACGGCGCCGAGCAGTGGTTCGGCGTGCGGTCCCCGGTCACCCCGTCCGGTCGGGTCCGCGCCGCCGTCAGTTGAACGGGTTGTCGTAGAACGCGCTGCGCGTGACCGTCTTCGTCCTGTTGGTCGCGCCGTCGTAGTACAGGCCTTCCAAGGTCAACTGGACGTTGTGCACCGTTCCGCCGTACGGGAAATCACGAGCGATGACGCCGGATTGGTAGACGTACTCGTGCGACGAGCCGTTCACGTCGATGCGGACTTTGCTGTCGACGTAGCTCGACTGGCGTTCCACGGTGACGTCCAACCGGAAGAGCGAGTTGCCGTTGTCGAATCGGATGGTGCCGGTCATGCGTCCCACCTGCGTCTCCGCCCCGGTGGACGAGTAGCCGCGAAGCTGGATGTTCACGGGTTGACCGGAATCGAGGGCGGCCTGCGCGGGGACCGCGGCCACTGTGGCGGACAACAGCGCGGCACCGAGGACTCCGGCCAGGCGTAACAGCACCTTCGACGTCATCGTTCCACTCCTGGGGTGACGGAAACGGAATCTCGGCACTCACCTTCGCACGGGGGCCGGGATTTGACAGTAAGCCGAACGGACGTGGGACGAACGTCCCCGAAACGAAAATCTTGCGCCGGTCCGACCGTGCGATCGGGGACCGCCCGCGCTCGACGCGGCCGAGGAACGAGCACGACGACACCCGCCCCGGTGGCCGCGACCCCGCGGACGCCCGAGCGTGACACGGCCCCACCCACCGGGCGGGGCCGTGTCACGTCGGACGGGGGCGATCGGTCCCGCCCCCTCCGGGGTGGGTCAGAGCAGACCCCTGCGGTAGGCGGCGACGAGCCGTCGGGGCACGGTGAGCTTGCGGCCGTCCAGGGTGGTGACCGGGACCAGGTCGGGCACCTCGGCCTTCCACTGCGAGCGGCGGTGGCGGGTGTTGCTGCGGGAGGTCCTGCGCTTGGGGACGGCCATCAGCGGTTCCTCTTCCCGTAGCGGCGGTTGAACTTCTCGACCCGGCCGGCGGTGTCCATGACGCGCTGGTTGCCGGTCCAGAACGGGTGCGAGTCCGAGGTGACGTCGACCGTGATGAGCGGGTAGGTGTTGCCGTCCTCCCACTCGACGGTGCGGTCCGACGTGGCCGTGGACCGGGTCAGGAACGCCTTGCCCGTGGACTGGTCCTGGAAGACCACCGGGTGGTAGTCGGGGTGGATGCCCTGCTTCACGCTTCCTCCATCTCGTCGTGCCACTCGGCGAACGGGTCGACGAACTCCAACTCGTCGGCGAGCGCCAGTTCTTCGTCGGTCACCAGCGCCTCGCGCAGTGCCGCCGTGATCCCCTCCGCCGGGGCGGAGGCCGTGATGACGACCAGTTCCTGCGACCGGTCGCCGTGCTCCGGGTCCCACGTCGCCGAAGCGGCGGCCCGCCGCTCGACCGGAAACCCCGACCAGTCGTCCACGGCGGCGAGCCACGGCCCGAGGTTGCCCACGCTCAGGCCGCCGCCCGCCGATTCCAGCCACAGGGCGGTGTCCGGTTGGCTGGCGACCCACACCCGGCCGCGGGTGCGCACGACGCCGTCGAACAGGACGTCGAGCGCCTCGTGCAGGCGCATCGGGTGGAACGGGCGCCGTTCGACGAAGTGGACGACCGCCACGCCGTGCGCCGGTTCCAGCGGCGGCTGCCCGTGCAGCAGCGTGCCGAAGCCGTCGTCGAAGCGCCCCCGGCGCGCGTCGTCGGGTACGGCGGCCAGCAGTTCCGCCGCGTCGAGCGCGTGCCGGTCGCGGCGCGGCGCGCGGGGGTTGAGCCGGTCGAGCACGGCGTCGAGGACGGGGTCGGTCCCGGCGCCGGTCAGCACCAGGGCGTCGGCGAACTCGGCCTGCCCCACGACGACCTGCGCCACGGTCCGGTCGTCGGCCTCGGCGGCGGCCAGGCCGCGGTCGGCCAGCGCGTCCTCACCCGTGGCGTCGGCCAGCCAGGCGGCCCGGTCCACCACGGTGACCACGGCCTCCACCCGCACGTCGACCTCGCGCAGGGCGAAGCAGACCGCTTCCGGCTCCAGCGCGGGGTCCAGGTGGACCACCACCCGGCCGCCGAGCCGCTCCAGCAGGGGCAGCAGGTCCAGCCGCAGGGTGCAGGAGACGCAGCCGTGCGCGAGTTCCAGCACGGTCAGCTCGCCGTCCACCCACCGGCGCACCACGCCACCGGCGAGGTCGCGCAGGTCGTGGCGCACGAGCACCGATCCGGGGCAGGCGCGCCAGAGCTCCTCCGCCACGTCGTGGTCCGCCAGGCCGGCCACCAGTACGACTTCTGTCCGCATGTGGGCTAGCCTAACGGAAACGATTGTCGTTTCGAAATGGAGGCTGGTGTGTCCTCACGGCACTGCCAGGTCACCGGGCGCAAACCCGGCTTCGGCAAGCAGGTCTCGCACAGCAACCGGCGCACGTCCCGCCGCTGGCTGCCCAACACGCAGCGCCGGAGGTACTGGCTGCCCTCGGAGAACCGGTTCGTCGTGCTCACGGTGTCCACCAAGGGCATCAAGACCGTGGACCGGCGCGGCGTCGAGTCCGTGGTCGCCGAGCTGCGCCGCCAGGGGGTGAAGGTCTGATGGCCAAGTCCACCGACGTCCGACCCATCATCAAGATGCGGTCCACCGCGGGTACCGGCTACACCTACGTCACCCGCAAGAACCGCCGCAACGACCCCGACCGGCTCGTGCTGCGGAAGTTCGACCCCGTCGTGCGCCGCCACGTCGACTTCAAGGAGGAGCGCTGATGGCCAAGAAGTCCAAGATCGCCAAGGACCGGCAGCGCCGGGAGGTCGTCGCCCGCCACGCCGAGCGGCGGCGCGAGCTGAAGGAGATCATCCGGCTCGACCCGGACCGCCGCGACGAGGCGCTGGCCGCGCTCCAGCGGCTGCCGCGCGACGCCAGCCCCACCCGCCTGCGCAACCGCGACGCCGTGGACGGCCGCCCCAGGGCCTTCAACCGCGCGTTCGGCCTGTCCCGCATCCGACTCCGCGAGATGGCGCACCGCGGCGAGCTGCCCGGCGTCAGCAAGTCCAGCTGGTAGGAGGAGACCGTGCCCCGCCCCGAACGCCCCGCCAAGCGCCGCGCCAACCTGCTGCACAAGGAGGGCATCGCCGACGTGGACTGGAAGGACACCGCGCTGCTGCGGAAGTTCATCTCCGACCGCGGCAAGATCCGCTCCCGCCGCGTCACCGGCCTGACCCCCCAGCAGCAGCGCCGGGTCGCCACCGCCATCAAGAACGCCCGCGAGATGGCGCTGCTTCCCTACCCCAGCCAAGGGCGTTGACCGACCGGGTGTGCTCCGCCGGGCCGGCGGAGCACACCCGGCCCTCCCGGAAAGGCCACGTGAGGGGTCCACGCGGCGGTGCCGGAATACAGCGTGTTAGCGCTAACCGGGCCGCGCTGCCCGCCCAGCGGTCTTGTCGGTGGCGGAAAACGTGCGCTACCGTCCCTCGGGAGCGCTCCCAGTCGCACCGACCCGGCATCCGGCACCGAGCACCACCCCCCTGCTCGCAAGGAGGCGGAGCATGGCTTCGCCGGCACGGACAGAGCCCGCGTCGCCCTCGTTCGGCCCCGGGCAGGCCACTTCCACGGATGACCACCGGTCTGCGCGACCCGGCGCACCTCCGCCGCCGCCGACAACACAGGAAACGAATTGTTTGTTAGCGATAACAAGATGATTCGCCCTGCATTCCGTGAGAGGACAACCATGCGAAAACCCTCCGCGACCAGGAGGAGCACCGTTGCCCGGCGGCGACTCGGAGCGGTGTTCGCGGTGGTGCTGTCGGGTCTCGGTGTCGTGGTCCCGGCACCCGTCGCGTCGGCCGCCACCGTGGACACCAGCGCCTCCTACGTGCTGGTCAACCGCAACAGCGGCAAGGTGCTGGACGTGTACGGGCGCGCCACGAACGACGGGGCGCGGATCTCGCAGTACACCCGCAACGACGGTGCGTGGCAGCAGTGGCAGTTCGTCGACTCGGGCGGCGGCTACTACCGGCTGAAGTCGCGCCACAGCGGCAAGGTGCTGGACTTCCCGTCCACCGCCGACCGCACCGGCCTGGTGCAGAACACCGACGCCAACCGCACGAGCCAGCAGTTCCGCCTCGCCGACTCCGACGGCGGCCACGTGCGCCTGCTCAACCGCGCCGCCGGCAAGGCGGTCGACGTGCTCGACTCCTCCACCGCCGACGGGGCGCGGGTAGTCCAGTGGCCCGACACCGGCGGTACCAGCCAGCAGTGGCGACTGGTCCGGCTCGGCACCGACACGACGCCGCCGACCGCGCCCGCCGCCCCCCGGACCTCGAACCTCACCTGCTCCTCGGTGACGCTGTCGTGGTCCGCCTCGACCGACGACGTCGGCGTGGCGTTCTACGACGTCTACCACGACGGGCAGCTCATGACCTCGGTGCCGGGCACGGCGCGGTCGGTCGACCTGACCGTCGTGCCGGGGGCCACCTGGGGGTTGTACGTCAACGCGCGCGACGCGGCAGGCAACGTCTCCCAGGCCAGCCCCACGGTCACCATCACCGTGCCGCAGTGCCAGGCCGACACCGTGCCGCCGACCACCCCCACCGGCGTGACGGCGACCGCGTCGGGCACCACGGTCGCGGTGCGCTGGTCGCCGGCCACCGACAACGTCGGCGTCACGGGCTACGAGGTCCTGCGCGACGGCACCCAGGTCGGCTCCACCACCGGCGCGACGACGACCTCGTTCACCGACAGCGGCCTGGCCGCGAACACCCGCTACGAGTACCGGGTGCGGGCGCGCGACGCGCAGGCCAACCGCTCCACCCCGAGCACCCCGGTCACGGTCACCACGGGCGCCGCCTGCGCCACGGCGCTGTGCTCGATCACCAGGGTCGCCACCGACACCGACCTGCCCTGGGGCCTGGCCACCCTGCCCGGCGGGCAGGTGCTCTACGGCCGCCGCGACGCCTTCGACATCGTCCGCCTCGACCCCGCGACCGGGGCGAAGACCAGCCTCGGACGCGTGCCGGGCGTGGCGGGGACCGACGGCGAGGGCGGTGTCCTGGGCATCGCCGTGGCGGCCGACTTCACGGCCGACCCGTGGGTGTACGTCATGCACACCAGCCCGACCGACAACCGGGTGGTGCGCATCCGCTACACCGGTGGCGTGCTCACGGGCACCCCGCAGGTGCTGCTCACCGGCATCCCGCGCAACAAGTACCACAACGGCGGCCGGCTGCGGTTCGGTCCGGACGGCAAGCTCTACGTCGCCACCGGTGACGGCCAGAACGGCACCTGGGCCCAGGACCTCGACAACCTCGCCGGCAAGGTCCTGCGCGTCAACCGCGACGGCACGGTCCCCGGCGACAACCCGTTCGGCACCCCGGTGTGGAGCTACGGCCACCGCAACCCCCAGGGCCTCGCCTTCGACTCGCGGGGCAGGCTGTGGGAGCAGGAGTTCGGCAACTCCGTCATGGACGAGACCAACCTGATCGTCCGGGGCGGCAACTACGGCTGGCCCGCCTGCGAGGGCACCACCGGGCGCTGCGACGAACCCGGCTTCATCGCACCCGAGCGCACCTACCCCGTCGCCGAGGCCTCGTGCAGCGGCATCGCCGTGGTCCGCGATGCCCTCTACCTCGCCTGCCTGCGCGGGGCCCGGCTCTACCGGGCGGAGATCACCGACGACGGCCTGGGCGACGTCCAGCAGTACCTCAACGGCACCTACGGGCGGCTGCGCACCGTGGAACCGTCCGCCGACGGCGGCTTGTGGCTGACCACCAGCACCCGCGGCGACAAGGACAGCGTCGCGAACAACAGCAACGAGAGCATCCTCAAGGTCGAACTCGGGCGGTGAGCAGGCCGCGGGGCGGGGCGGGTGTTCCGCCCCGCCCCGCGGTCTTCCCGATCACGGCGGGGCGTTGCCGCGGACCACCTCGGGAGACCGGGTCGTCGCGCGCTCGCCCCCGGTGCGCCACCAGTGGCGCGACGCCAGCGCGGCCGGCACGGCGCCGGCGGCGTTGACCAGCACGTCGTCCACCGAGGACACCCGGTCGAGCCGCAGCGCGTACTGCGCGGTCTCGACCAGGACCGAGCACCCCGCCGCGAGCGCCAGGACCTTCGGCGCGGAGGCGAACGCCGCGAACCGGATCGGGGCGGAGAACCCCGGCGCCGCGAAGACCGGCAGGTTGCCGCCGATCCCGAGCGGTCCCATCGTGAGCAGGTCCCGCAGCGGGACCAGGCTCACCCGACCGGGGACGGCACCGGCCCCGGCCCCGGCATCGTGGTCAGCCACACGAACGGCACCGTCCCGTGGACCACGCCCACCTCGGCCGGCGACAGCCGCCACGCCGACGTGACGCCGGCGGCGCGTCAGGAGCGGCCGCCGCACGGCGAACGCCGCCCCCGCCAGGCCGAGGACCGCCAGGCCGACGAGCACAGCCCGGCACCAGAGGGGAAAGGACTCCGGTTCACGCCCCCATTGGGGACCAGGCGCGGTTGCCAGGGCGTATGCGGTCGCGGATACGCCCGGCGACACGCGGAATCCCCGGGTCGCCGGGCGGCCGGCCCCGCGTCCGTCGAACGGGGTCCAGATCACACCGGGCGGATCTTCCGGGGTCATCGGCCGCCGGTTAGGTTAGGCCAGGCTAAACACACTTCGGGATTCCGAACCGGGGTCCCGCGCCCCCGAGGCGCTCCGTGTGCGGCACCGGCACCGGTGCCTTGCCTCGATGAAAGGGGTTGTCCCGTGCGCTCACGCCGCCTGCGGGTCGGGGCCGTCGCCATCGCCTCCGCCGCCGTGATGGTCCTCGGCGCCTGTTCGTCCACCAGCGCGACCGGCGGTGACGCGGCCGCGCCCGGTCCGTCCGCAGCCGCCGGGGACTCGTTCCCGGTCACCGTCGAGCACGCGCTCGGGTCGACCACGATCCCCGAGAAGCCCGAGCGGATCGCCACCGTCGCGTGGGCCAACCACGAGGTGCCGCTCGCGCTGGGCATCGTGCCGGTGGGGATGGCCAAGGCCAACTTCGGCGACGACGACACCGACGGCATGCTGCCCTGGGTGTCCGAGAAGCTCCAGGAGCTGAAGGCCCCGACGCCGGTGCTGTTCGACGAGACCGACGGCATCGACTTCGAGGCGGTGGCCGACACCAAGCCCGACGTCATCCTGGCCCCGTACTCCGGCCTCACGCAGGAGGACTACACCACGCTGAGCGCGATCGCCCCCGTGGTGGCCTACCCGAAGACGGCGTGGGCGACGCCGTGGCGCGACAGCATCAGGCTGAGCAGCAAGGCGATCGGCCGGTCCGCCGACGGCGACGAGCTCATCTCCGACATCGAGAAGCGGATCGACGACGTCAAGGCGAAGTACCCGCAGCTCCAGGGCAAGTCGACGATGTTCATGACGCACTTCGACACCACGGACCTGAGCCAGGTCGGCTTCTACACAACGCACGACACCCGCGCGATGTTCTTCGAGGACCTCGGCCTGACCACGCCGGGCAGCATCGCCCGGGCGTCGGCGACCACCGACAAGTTCTCGCTGCGGCAGAGCACGGAGCAGATCGACGCGTTCGACGACGTGGACATCGTCGTCGGGTACGGCGACGAGGAGGTGGGCCGCGCCCTGGCCGCCAACCCGCTGCTGTCCAAGATGCGCGCGGTCGCCAACGGCTCGGTCGTGATGCTGTCCGGCTCCGGCCCCGCCGGCACGGCCGCCAACCCGACGCCCATGTCGGTGTCGTGGGTGCTGGACCAGTACGCCGGCCAGCTCGCGGCCGCCGCAGACAAGGTCAAGTGACCGCGACGACCGACCGGACGACCCCGGCTGCCGCCACCGCGCGGCACCCGGGGCGTGTCCGGGCGTCGTGGCTGCTGGTCGTGCTGGTCGCCCTGTTCGCGGCCATGATCGCCTCGGTGGTGCTCGGCGCGCGCGACGTCTCGGTGTCCGACGTCCTCGCGGGCGTGCGCGGCGCGCAGGACACCCTCGCCCGGGCCGCCGTCGCGCAGCGCGTCCCCCGCACGCTCCTGGCCGCGCTGGTCGGGGCGGCGCTGGGCCTGGCCGGCGCGGTCATGCAGGGCGTGACCCGCAACCCGCTGGCCGACCCCGGCATCCTCGGCGTGAACATGGGCGCCTCGCTGGCCGTGGTGACCGGCATGGTCTCGTTCGGACTGGCCGACCCCACCTCCCACGTCTGGGTGGCCATCCTCGGCGCGGCGGCGGCCGCGGTGTTCGTCTAC
Organism: Saccharothrix longispora; assembly: GCF_031455225.1. GTDB lineage: Bacteria > Actinomycetota > Actinomycetes > Mycobacteriales > Pseudonocardiaceae > Actinosynnema > Actinosynnema longispora. The sequence goes on along the minus strand of NZ_JAVDSG010000001.1, from coordinate 937,852 downwards.
GCCGTCGGGTCGCTGGGTCGCGGCGGCCCCACACCGCTCAAGCTCGCCCTCGCGGGCGCGGTCACCTCGGCCGCGCTGGTGTCGCTGATCAGCGCGGTGGTGCTGGCGCGCGGCGACATCGCGTCCACCTTCCGGTCCTGGCAGGTCGGCGGCGTCGGCGGCGGCTCCTTCGACCGGATCACGCAGGTGCTGCCGTTCCTGGTCGTCGGCGCGGTCGTGTGCGCGATCACCGCGCGCGGGTTGAACTCGTTGGCGCTGGGCGACGACCTGGCCGCCGGGCTCGGCGAGCGGGTCGCGCTCATCCGCCTCGGCGCCTCGGCCGGCGCGGTCGTGCTGTGCGGCGCGGCGACCGCGGCGGCGGGCCCCATCGGGTTCGTCGGCCTGGTCGTGCCGCACCTGTGCCGGCTGCTGGTCGGGGTGGACCACCGCCGGCTGCTGCCGTTCTCCGCCCTGGGCGGCGCGGTGCTGCTGACCTCCGCCGACGTCGTCGGCCGCCTCGTGGCCCGGCCGGAGGAGATCGACGTCGGCATCATCACCGCGCTCGTCGGGGCGCCGTTCTTCATCTGGATCGTCCGCCGGCAGAAGGTCCGAGCGCTGTGAACGCCACTCCCCCCGTCCTCTCGACCGTCGACCTCGTGGTCCGGACGAGGGTCCGCCAGGCCCGGCGCCGCCGCGCCGTGATCGCGGTGCTCGCGGTGCTCGTCCTAGTGTCCATGGCGGTGTCGCTCATGGTCGGCGGGCGGTTCTACCCGCCGGGTGACGTGCTCGCCGTGATCCTCGGGGAGCAGGTGCCCGGCGCGTCGTTCACGGTCGGGCGCCTGCGGTTGCCGCGCACGGTGCTGGCGGCGCTCGTCGGGCTCGCCTTCGGCCTCGGTGGCGTGACCTTCCAGAGCATGTTGCGCAACCCGCTGGCCAGCCCGGACGTGATCGGCGTCAGCGCGGGCGCCAGTGCCGCCGCCGCGTTCGCGATCGTCACGCTCTCGCTGTCCGGCGCCCTCGTCGAGGTGGCCGCCATCGTCGCGGGGCTCGGCGTCGCGCTGCTGATCTACCTGCTCTCCTACCGGGACGGGGTCGCGGGCACCCGGCTGATCCTGATCGGCATCGGCATCGCCGCGGTGCTGGACAGCGTGATCAACTGGGTGCTCAGCGGCGCCGGCCAGTGGGACCTCCAGCAGGCGCTGCGGTGGCTCACCGGCAGCCTCAACGGCGCCGCCTGGTCGGACGTCGTGCCGGTCCTGTGCGCCGTGGTCGTCCTCGCCCCGCTGCTGCTGGCCCAGACCCGGCGGCTGGCCGCCATGCAGCTCGGCGACGACGCGGCCTCGGCGCTCGGCGTGCGCCTCGACGTCACCAGGATCGTCGTGATCGTCTGCGCGGTCGGGCTGATCTCGTTCGCGACGGCGGCCACCGGGCCGATCGCGTTCGTCGCGTTCCTGTCCGGGCCGATCACCGCCAGGCTGGTGGGGCCGAGCGGGTCGCTGATGCTCCCGGCGGCGCTGGTCGGCGCGCTGCTGGTGCTCGTGGGCGATTTCGCCGGCCAGTTCCTGCTGGGCGCGCGGTACCCCGTCGGCGTCGTCACCGGCGTGCTCGGCGCGCCGTACCTGATCTACCTCATCATCCGCACCAACCGCGCCGGAGGCTCGCTGTGACCACCACCCGCACGCTCGCGGTGGAGGAGTTGACCATCGGCTACGGCGACCGGGCGGTCATCACCTCACTGGACCTGGTGGTGCCGCCCGGCGGGATCACGGTGATCGTCGGCGCGAACGCCTGCGGCAAGTCGACGCTGCTGCGCTCGATGTCCCGGCTGCTCGCGCCGAAGTCCGGTCGCGTGCTGCTCGACGGGAAGCTCGTGCACCGCATGCCCGCCAAGGAACTGGCCCGCACGATGGGCCTGCTGCCCCAGTCGCCGCTGGCCCCGGAGGGCATCACGGTCACCGAGCTCGTCGGCCGGGGCCGCCACCCGCACCAGGGCGTCCTGTCGCGCTGGAGCAGGGAGGACGACGAGGCCGTGGCGGCGGCACTGGAGGCGACCGCGACGGTGGACCTGGCCGACCGGGCCGTCGACGAGCTGTCCGGCGGCCAGCGGCAACGGGTGTGGATCGCGATGGTGCTGGCGCAGCGGACCGACCTGCTGCTGCTCGACGAGCCCACGACGTTCCTGGACGTGAGCCACCAGATCGAGGTGCTGGACCTGCTGACCGACCTCAACCGGTCGCGCGGCACGACCATCGTCATGGTGCTGCACGACCTCAACCTGGCAGCGCGCTACGCGGACCACCTCATCGCGCTGGCCGGCGGTGGTCTGCACGCGGCGGGGACGGCCGAGGAGGTCCTCACCGCCGAGGGCGTGCGCGCCACCTTCGGGCTCGACTGCCGGGTCATCGTCGACCCCGTGTCCGGCAAACCGCTCATGCTCCCGATGGGCAAGCACCACACCCGCGTCGCCGTCGACGACCCGGAACCGGCGCGGTGACACCTGCTCCGGGTAGTGTCGGAGGCGGTGCGACGAGCCGAACCGACGCAGGCGCACCGGGCTGAGGCAGACGGACCGGGCTGAGGCGGACGAACGGAGCTGGGGCAGTGGACGCGGAGCGGGAACCAGTGGTCGACGCCGAGATCGTCGCGGACGACGCGCCCCGGCACGCGGTGCCAGCCGGTGACTACGGCGAGGACGGGGTGCCCACCTTCGAGCACGTCCGCGACCGCATCGAGAACCGGGTCGCCACCGGCATCGGGGCCGAGGAACTCGCCCACGCCACCCCGGAGGCCCAGTCGGTCGAGGACCGGTTCGAAGCGCGCCGGCAGGCGGGCCTCGACAAGCTGGAGGAGATCCGCCGCTCGATGCGCGGCGACGCCTGAGCGCCCCTGCCATCCGGGACCGCTCGTCCTGCTCCACCTGATCACCCCGCGTCCCCGGTCGGCAAAGGGGACGACAGCCCGCGGACGCGGGGCTACCGTCCGACGCATGCACGGACACCCCACCCCGCTCACGTGGCGGCCGCTCACCCCGGAGGACGCCAGGGCGTCGGCCGACCTCCTCAACGCCATCGAGGCCGTCGACCGGATCGGCGAGCACTACACCGAGCAGGACACCCTCCAGGAACTGGTCGACCCCTGCGCGGACCTGGAGCGCGCGAGCCTCGCCGCGTTCGACGGCGAGGTGATGGTGGGCTACGTGAAGATCCGCCACAAGCCCACCGCGGACGAGGTGCACCGGGTCTTCCTGGACGGCGGGGTGCACCCCGCCCACCGCGGCCGGGGCGTCGGCGCCGCGCTCGTGGACGCGGGGGTGGCCGCGGCGAAGGTGGTGCACGCGCTGCACCACCCGGGGGCGAAGCTCGTGGTCGACGTCCACAAGTGCGAGCACATCGCCGGCGTGGCCGACCTCGTCGGCTCCCGGGGTTTCGCGCCGGTCCGCCACTACCTGCGCATGGAGCACCCGCTCGGTGACGCGGTCCCCGACACGGCGGTCCCCGACGGGCTGCGCGTCGAGCCGTGGTCCGAGCGCGTCGACGAGGACTTCCGGTCGGTGCGCAACGAGTCGTTCCGCGACCACTGGGGCGCGACGCCGATGCCCGTGGACTCCTGGCGGAACAAGGTCGTCAACCAGACGTTCCGCCCCGAGGTGAGCTTCCTGCTCCGCGACGTCGCGACCGGGACCCCCGTGGGCGTGCTGGTGACCCTGTGCTGGGAGGCGGACACGGTGGCCACCGGCGTCCGCGACGCGCACTTCACGATCGTCGGGACGCTCCCGGGGCACCGGCGTCGGGGCGTTGCCGGAGCGCTGGTCGGGCACGCGCTGCGGGTCGCCGAGGACCGGGGCTACGACCGGGCGAGCCTGAGCGTGGACTCGGCCGGTTCTTCCGGGGCGCCGACCCTCTTCGGGAAGGCCGGTTTCACACCGACGACGCGGTACGTGCGCTGGGCCCTGGAGGTCTGACCGCGCGTCGCGCCTCGCCGCGTCCGTCCGTCCGAAGAGGACACCGGAGCGATGGCGCCTGCGGGGGCGCCCCCGTGCCGCCACGGCCGCCGCGTGAACGGGAAGGCGCGCTGCCGCGCTGCCGCGGAACGGGCGATCACGGCTCGACGGCGACCACCGCACGGGCCGTTGTCGACAGGTCCACCCGGCCTCCGAAATGAGACGGCCGGCGTCACCGGGACTTCGTGCGCGGTGTTGACCGGCGCTCACGCGCGTCGGCAGACTTGCGCGGTGATCGCCCGGAATCGCCCGAGAGCGGATCTTCCCCCTCGCCTCGGCCGGCCGGGACCTCCGGAGGAGAGCTTTCGTGGGTAGCTCGTTGCGCTGCACCGTGATCATCCCGACCTACAACAGGAGGCGATTACTGGAACTGACGCTCGACGCGCTCGCCAAGCAAGACCTGCCGCGTGACCGGTTCGAGGTGCTGGTCGTCGACGACGGCTCCGGCGACGGCACGGAAGCGGCGGTGCGGGGGTTCGGGGACCGCCTCGATCTCCGGTACTTCCACCAGCCCGATGAGGGCTACCGGGTCGCGCGGGCGCGCAACATCGGCATCCGGCACGCCCGCGGCGAGGTCTGCGTCTTCGTCGACTCCGGTGTGCTGCTCCACTCGGCGAGCCTGAGCGCGCACGTCGCCGCCCACGAGGCCGCCGCGGAACCGTTGGCGCTGAACGGGTACGTGTACTGCTTCAACCTCGACAACGAGGACGCCCGGCTCATCCGCGAGGTCGTGGACGTCGACGACGTCGACTCGACCACCGCGCACCTGGCCCGGACGGCGTCGTGGCCGGACGTGCGCGAACCCTTCTACACCCGGCACTCCGACGACTTCGGCCACCTCCCGGCCCCCTGGTTGATGTACTGGACCTGCCACGCGTCCGCGCGCACGGAGCAGGTGCGCTCGGTCGGCATGTACGACGAGGCGTTCCGGCAGTGGGGCGGGGAGGACCTCGACCTCGCCTATCGGCTGCACCGCGACGGCGCCCGGTTCGGCGTGCTCCGGGAAGCCGCCTCCATCCACTACCCGCACGAGAAGGACCACGGCGAGAACAGCAGGTCCGCCCTGGAGAACTACCGCTACATCGTGGACAAGTACCGGACCCCGATCATCCGGCTGCTGGTCGAGGAACCCCCGATCCGCTTCTCCGCGTTCAACGACGTCGTCGCGGAACGCGGTCTGCCCCGGTGCGGCGAGCACCTGGCGCGGTCGGGGTCGTCGGGGGGATGACCGGCATCGGGAACCGCTCCTGGGTGCGCGCCGCGCGCGAGCAGTGGGCCGCACGACGGGACATCGCCCGGCTGCTCCCCCGCGCCGGAGGTCCGCTGGTCGCCGCCTCGGTGGGGGTGAACCTGCTGCTGGGCTGTCTGCCGGTGGTGTTCACCGTGGCGACGGCGGTGGTGCTCGGGCGGGTCCCCGCGGCCGTGGACACGGGGTTGGACTCCGGCGCCTGGGACTCGCTGGTGGCGGTGTTCGGCGTCGCGGCCGGCGCGTTCGTCGCCAGGCAGTTGCTCTCCCCGGTCGAGCGGGCCCTGGGCGAGTTGGCGGCGCGCCGCGTCGACGGCCTGGTGTTCGACGAGCTGATGGCCGCGTCGCTGCGCAGCCCGGGCCTCGGCCCGCTGGAGGACCAGCGGGCGCTCGACGCGCTCCGGACCGCCGCGCGCGAGGTGGAGTTCGGCGTGCAGAGCCCCGGCCGGGCGGCCACCGGCCTGCTCGCGCTGATCGCGCGGTACACCGAGCTGACCGGTCAGGCGGTGGCGGTGGGGCTGGTGTTCTCGTGGCCCGCGGCGGCGGCGCTGGTCGTCACCGTGCTGCTGTTCCGCCACGGCCAGCGCGGCGGGTTGCGCCGGTACGCGAGGAGCCGGTCCCTGCTCGCCGCCGAACAACGCGAGATCGACTACCTGCGCGAGCTGGCCGGCGGAGCCTCCGCCGGCAAGGAGATCCGGGTCTTCGGCCTGGCCGACTGGCTGCGGGGGCGCCTGCGGGACGCCCACCTCCGCTTCCTCGCGCCCCTCTGGGCCGAGCGCCGCGCCATCTACCTGTGGCCGTTCGTCCGGCTCTCGGTCGTGGGCCTCGCGGTCACCTGCGCGGTGTTCGCGGCGCTCGGCGCGACGGCGCACGGGATGACGCTCACCGGGTTCGTCCTCGTCGCGACGGCGACGCTGAGCCTGCTGCGGTTGGCCGAGCACTACCCGGAGGCGGACCTGCCGACCGCGATCGGCATGCGGGCGCATGACGCGGTGCGGCGGTTCGCCGAGCACGTCGCCGAGCACGACGCCGAGCACGACGAGGCCCCCGGCCCCGCGCCGCGGCGGGCCGTGCCCGAGCCGGTGGGCGTCATCCGGTTCGAGCGGGTGGCCTTCCGCTACCCCGGTCAGCCGCGGGCGGTGTTCGACGGCCTGGACCTGACGATCCCGGTCGGTCGCCGCACGGCGATCGTCGGCGTCAACGGCGCGGGCAAGACCACCCTGGTCAAGCTGCTCGCCAGGCTCTACGAGCCGACCTCCGGCCGGATCACGCTGGACGGCGTCGACATCCGCGCGTTCCCGGTCGACGAGTGGCGGGCCGGGATCGGCGTGATCTTCCAGGACTTCGTGCGGTACGAGTCCTCGGTCGCGGACAACGTCGGGTTCGGCGCCGTCGACGCGCTGGACGACCGGGCGACGATCCGCGAGGTCGTCGACTCCGTCGGCCTGGCGGACGCCGTGGCCCGCCTCCCGCAGGGGCTGGACACGCCGTTGGCGCGGCACCTCACCGGCGGCGCGGAGCTGTCCGGCGGCCAGTGGCAGCGCGTCGCGCTCGCGCGGGCCCTGTTCGCGCTGCGCCACGGCGCGCGGGTCGTGGTGCTGGACGAACCGACGGCGAGCCTGGACGTGCGCGCGGAGGCCGGCTTCTTCGAGGAGTTCGCCGACCTCGCCGAGGGCGCCACCACCCTGCTGATCTCCCACCGGTTCTCGACCGTGCGGCACGCCGACGTCATCGTCGTCCTGGAGCACGGCCGGGTCACCGAGCAGGGCGGCCACGCGGAGCTGCTGGCCCGCGGCGGGCGCTACGCGGAGCTGTTCCGGCTCCAAGCCGACCGGTTCGTCGACGCGGTGGAGGGGTCGGTCCGGTGAGGGTCCTGCTGACCGGCGCGCGGACCATGATCGCCACGGCGTGGCGGTCGGACCCGCGCAAGACGGCGGTGGCGGTGGCCCTGATGGCGGCCGGCGCCGTCGCCGCGCCGCTGCTGGCCGCCGCGCTCGGGTGGATGACCCGCGAGGTCGTCGCGGGCGCGCCGGGACGCGCGGTGCTCGCCGGGGTGGTCGTCGCCACGCTGGCGGTGGCGGTGCTGGCGTTCTCGCACTTCGCGCACCTGGCCTACTACGAGCTGGCCGAGCTGGCCGAGCTGGACTTCGACGAGCGGGTGGTCGAGGTGTCGAACGGTTCGGCCGGCATCGAGCACCACGAGCGGGCCGAGCACGCCGACACGTGGACCGTGCTGCGGCAGGAGGGCAGGCGGTTCCGGACCGGGCTGGAAGCGCTGCTCAACGGGGCCGGCCTGTTCCTCGCCGTGGTGCTCACGGCGGTCCTGCTGGCCGGGCGGAACCCGCTGCTGCTGTTGCTGCCCGTCGCGGCGGTGCCGCCCCTGCTCGCCGGCCGCGCGGCCGAGCGGGTGCTCGACCGGGCGAGGACGGCGACCGCCGAGCCGACCAGGGCGGCGCTCAACCTGTTCCACCTGGCCACGTCCGCCCGCCTGGCCGGCGAGCTGCGGGTGTCCCGGGTCCAGGGCGAGCTGCGCGCCCGGCACGGCCGGCTGTGGGCGGAGGCGACGCGGGGCCTGTGGCGCGCGCAGCTCACCGCGACGTGCCTGCGCGCGGCGGGGCAGGTCGTCTTCGCGGTCGCGTACGTCGCGGGCGTGCTGCTCGTGGTGCGCGACGCGATGGCCGGGCGGCGCGGCGTCGGCGACGTCGTGCTGGTGATCGTGCTCGCCGCCCAGGTCAACCAGCAGGTCGCCACGGCCGTCTCCCTCCTCCAGGACCTCCAGCGGATGGCGGGCGCGTACCGGCGACTCGCCGAGGTCACCGCGTCGGTGGCGGCGGACGCCCCGGCTCCGCGCCGCGGTTCGCCGCCCCGGCGGCTGCACGACGGGATCACGCTCGACGGCGTGGCGTTCACCTATCCCGGCACCGACGCCCCCGTGCTGCACCGGGTGGACCTGCACCTCCCCGCCGGGGCCACCGTCGCGGTCGTCGGCGGGAACGGCGCCGGCAAGTCGACCCTGGTCAAGCTGCTCTGCGGGTTCTACCGGCCCTCCGAGGGCCGGGTCCTGGTCGACGGGGCGGACCTGCACGGCACACGGGTCGACGAGTGGCGCGCGCGGATCGCCGCCGGGTTCCAGGACTTCGTCCGGTACGAGTTCCCGGTCCAGGAGGTCGTCGGCCTGGGCGACCTGCCCAGGGTGTCGTCGGAACCGGCCGTGCTCGCGGCGCTGGACCGCGCGGACGCCGCCGGCGTGCCGGCCGACCTGCCCGACGGCCTGCGCACCCACCTCGGCAAGAGCTACGCGGACGGCGTGGAGCTGTCCGGGGGCCAGTGGCAGAAGCTGGCGCTCGGCCGGGCGCTGATGCGCGAGGAGCCCCTGCTCCTGGTCCTCGACGAGCCGACGTCGGCGTTGGACCCCGAGGCGGAGCACGCCCTGTTCCAGCGGTACGCCGAGCACGCGAAGCGGGTCGCCGCCCGGACCGGCGGGATCACCGTCTTCGTGTCCCACCGGTTCTCCACGGTGCGCTCGGCCGACCTGATCGTCGTGGTCGAGGACGGCCGGGTGGTGGAGACGGGCGACCACGCGGCGCTCACCGCCGCCGGGGGCCTGTACGCGGAGCTGTTCGCGCTCCAGGCGAAGGCGTACGGCTGAGCGTCCCGGTGCCCGCCGCAGTGGCGGCCGCAGTGGGCCGTCGCAGTGGGCCGTCGCCGGGTCAGGACGCGGCACGGGTGCGCGACGCCCGCCACATGGTGTGCTCGCGGCTGATCGCCTCCTCCGCGTCGGCGACCTCCGCCGCCCAGGTGGCCTCGTCGGTCACCAGCAGCTCCAGCCGCTCCTTGACGATGCCCAATTCCTGGGAGGCGTAGGCGTAGGCGCGGGCCAGCGTGGAGTACTGCTTCGTGCCCGACCACGCCGCCGCGGCGGCGATCAGCGCGCCCGCGACACCCGCCAGGTCGAAGCCGATGACGCCGAAGGCCCTGGCGAAGGCGGCGACGATGCCCGCGGTGGCGAAGGCGTAGAGGACCTGCTGCGCCCGTCGCGCCTTGCGGCCGTTGTCGTCGGACTTGCTCGCGTACCAGGCTTCCTGGTCCCGGATGCGGCGCTCGACGTAGGTGTCCCTGCGCGTCGCCAGGTCCGCCGCGCGCAGGTCGCGCATGGCGGGGCTGATGGTGGGGCGGCCGGGCAACGTGATGCCGCTGTTCGGGCCGTCCTTGAGCAGCGCGGCCATCTCGCCGACGAAGCGCAGGGTCACCTCGCGTTCGTCCCCGCCGAGGGGGAAGGGCGAGCCGCCGACGGCGTAGCGCCAGCCCATGCTCTTCGCCGACTCGGCCAACGCCCGGCCGTCGTACCACGTGGCCTCCGGCGAGCTGCCGCGGAAGTGTAACTCGACCAGCAGCATGACCAGCAGTGACACACCCGTGCCCACGGCGGCGACGTCGACCTCGCCGGCCTTGAGGGCGAACACGCCGAACACCGCCGCGAGGACGGCGAGCACCAGGCGGGCACCCAGCGCGTGCAGGTAGGCCCGCTGGCCGCGCTGCGACATCGCATCGGCCATGTGGAACAGGGCGGGCAGGTCGTCGTCGGTCAGCGTTCTCTTCTCCGTCGGCACGCGCTCTCCGTTCGGTAGTCAGGACGGGCAGGTGGGTCGGTGGTCCAGGTCGGGCACGAACCGGCGCCACTCGTCCTCGTCCAGGCCGCCGCCGGCCACGGCGCAGGCCAGCCGGACCTCGCGGTCCCGCAGGTCGAGGAGTGGCGCCAGGTCCCAGAGGGTGGCCGAGGCGTGCCGGGCGTCGACGCTGTTGCCGCCCGTCATCAACGAACGGCCGTCCGGCGCGAAGGCGACCGCCGTCACGGCCCGCTCCCGGGTCTGGGACAGGTGTCCGACCGGGTGGACGCGGGGCAGGTCGGTGAGGTCCCAGAGCATCAGGCTCGCGGGTCTCCCGTCCAGTTCGTCGCCGGTGGTGGCCAGGGTCCGGCCGTCCGGCGCGAAGGCGATCGCGCCGACCTCGCCGCCGTGGCCGACCAGCGGACGACCGATGCGGACGGGGTTCCGCGGGGTCGAGACGTCCCACAGGACCACTTCGCCGTCGGAGCTGTCCTGGAGGCTGCGCGTGCCGAAGCCGGCGGCCAGGGTGCGGCCGTCGGGCGAGAACGCCACGGCCTTGATCCGGCCGGGCCCGTCGCTGAGCGGAGGTCCCGCCTGGCGAGGGCTGCGGGGATCGGTGAAGTCCCACAGCAGCAGCGAGGGCCTGTCCGACGCCGAGTCCCCGCTTCTGCCGACGGCGAGGAGCGTGCCGTCGGGCGAGAAGTCGACCGCCGCCACCATTCCCGAGGCGCTCTGCCCGCCCACCACGACGGTGTTGACCTTCAGGGGGGCGGTGGCGTCCGCGACGTCCCACGTCTCCACGATCGCCGTGGACCCCTGGTTCGCGCCACCGTCGCGAATCCCGTACGTCCGGCCCCCGACGGCGAGCGCCCGCCCGTCCGGTGCGAAGCCGAGGGCGGTCACCGAGTGGAAGTCCGGTTCGGGCAGCTCGGCGACCAGGCGCGGGTCGGCGGGGTCGGAGAGGTCCCGGAGGAACACGGCCGGCTCGTCAGCGGACGTCCTGCCCGCCACGGCGACGAGGCGCCCGTCGGGCGACATGGCCACCGCCGTCGTCGGGAACCGCCCGTCCCCGTGCCCGACCGTCGACGTCCTCGTGGGGCGGTCCGGCGCGCTCACGTCCCACGTGCCGAGCGTGGCCTCGTCGTCGCCGATGACCAGCGTCCTGCCGTCGAAGGCCGATGCCACGCCCACGACGTGGTGGAAGTCGGAGGTCGCACCGCCCGCGACGTTCCCGACCGGGAGTGGGGCACCCCGGCCACCGACGTGCCAGAGGAAGACGTCCCGGCCGTCGTTGGTGATCAGCGTGCGCCCGTCGGGCGAGAACGAGAGGGAGACGACGCCGTCGGTGTGCCCGGTCAGCGTGCCGACCGGGACGGGGTCCTCGGGCCGTTTGATGTCCCACAGGAGCACCGCACGGTCGGGGCCACCACTCGTGGCCAGCGTCGTGCCGGCGCGGTCGATCGCCGCCGTCATGGCGGTGGTGCGCGTCCCAGGCAGGGGCTGTCCGAGCGGGCGGGGGTCGGTGCGGTCCCGGACGTCGATCAGCAGGGTCGAGACGTGCGTGTCCCCCTGCGGTCCGCTCCCACCCGCGACGAGCAGGTCGCCGCTCGCCGAGAACAGCAGCGTCCCGATCCGGCCGCCGGAGTCGAACCGCGAGGTGCTCGACCGCGTGGCACCCGAGGGGGAGGAGAGGTCCCACAGCGTGAGCCGCATGTCGGCGGAGACGCCTGTCCGCTCGCCGTCGCCGACGGCAAGCGTCCGGCCGTCGGGGGAGAGCGCCAGGGACAGGGCGGACGACCCCGGGTCGAGTTCGTGGCGGACCGAGGGACCGGCCCGATCACCGAAGTCCCACACGAGGACCGCGGTGGCGTTGCCGGTGACGCCCGCCATCGCGAACGTCCGCGAGTCGCCGGAGAACGCCATCGCACCGACACCCGTCAACGTGGTGGAGCGCGTCGCGACCCTCGTCGGCCGGAGGAGGTCTGCGACGTCCCACACGTCGAACTCCTGGACCTGCCCGGGTTCGGTGGTCAGCAGCACGACCAGGGTCCTGCCGTCGGGGGACGGGAGGGGTCTGCCCCGGCTCTCCAGGGTCGTCAACTTCGCGGGGGTGTCCGCGCGCACGTCCCACAGCGTCACGACGTCCTGGTCGTTCAGCACGACCGTCCGCCCGTCGGGCAGGAACGCGGCGCTCCCCTCCCGGAACCGGTCCGGCACCCGGCCGTCCAGCCTCGTGGTGGTCAGCAGCCGGCGCAGGACAGCGAGCGACTCCGCGCCGGGGTGGACGTCGTGCGAGGCGATCCCCAGGCGGAGCGCGGTGCGGGGGTCGCGGGCCACCGCACCGGTCGCCAGCGCCGCCAACTCACGCCCGACGGCCTCGCGCCGCCCCTGCTCGGCGACGGCCCGCTGCTCGTCGGCCACGCGGGCGTTCCGGGAGGCGATGACGGCCGCCGTCCCCGCGAGGAGCGCCAGGACAGCGAGCAGGATCGTGCCCGCCGTCGCCACCCGCCGCGTCGTCCGGTGCCGCTTGAGGTCCTCCCCCGCGATGTCCTCCTTGGAGGTGTGCCGCAGGGTCGCCGCGAGGTCGGCCACGACGTCCTGGAACACGGGCGTCCGGGACGACAGGTGCCGCTCCTCGCGCACGGCCCGCAGGTCCACCCACCGGGGTTCCTCCGCGAACGCGCCGCGCAGGGCGGGTGGCACGCACGTGGTGCCGACCGTGAAGTCCCTGCGCTCCCGGTCCCAGGCGATCTCGCCGCCCGTGACGACGACCAGGACGTTCGCCGCCGATCCCCGGCTCGCCAACCAGTGGGCCACCTCCCGGTCGACCCACACCGACGCCGCGGCCTCCGGCGAGGCCAGCAGGATGAAGAACTCCGCCCCGTCCAACCCGGCCCGGATCGAGGACCACAGCCCGGGGCTCGCGGACAGGCTGTCGTCGTCGCGGAAGATCCTCAGCGCGCCGCGCTTGTACCAGGGCTTCGCGAAGACCCGCAGGCTCCTCGCCAGGGCCGGCGCGAGCTTGCCGTCGACCGCGCGGCTGTAGGAGAGGAACGCCGCGTAGTCCCGACGCGGGTCCTCCGGCGGTCCCGTCCTGTCGTCGTCCGGTAATCGGGTGGGAGAAGGCACGGGTGCTCCTGTGACGTGCGGCGTCGGCTCTGGGCCGGGGTGCTCGGGGATCGGCGCGCGCGGCCGCGCGGCGCCCCTGCGGATCGACCACGACCACCCCCGTCCGCGGAACGCCCTCCCCCGCGGACAGGCTACGGCGACCCGGCGATGCCGTGCCGGCTTCCGCCCGATCCGGTGTCAGTGGCCCGTCAACTCCATGACCAGCAGCAGGAGCGAGAACGCGAGCTGGGCCGCGCCGACGACCCAGCCCGCGACGGCGGTCCAGTCGAGCCGGTAGACCCGGTCCGTCGCGGTGGACAGCAGGCCGAGGGTGACGGCGACCGCCGCGACCCCGGGGCTCCCGACCGGGACCAGCCAGCTCAGCAGTGCCAACCCGAACGAGAGGGGGCCGAACCAGGCGGCCTTGCCGGGGCGGTCCTTCACCGGCCGACTGCGGGGCAGGTCGTGCACGACACCTCCGGAGCGCGACGTGGCGCTGACACGTGCGCGCCGACCACCGTGGCCTCCACGCTATCGTGCGCGCCGTCGTGCCGCCGTGAGCGGACCGCGAGCGGGTGCGCGGTCGAATGACCGGATCGGTCCGCGGAGATCGGGCGGGACCGGGGCGGCGTCCGGCAGGGTCGAGGTCGAAGGAGGCCCCGTGATCCCGGAGCTCAACCGGCTCGTCGACCTGGTCGAGGAGCGGCTCACCGACGAGTTCGACGTCGGCGCGCTCGCCGGAACGCTCGGCACGACCGAGTACCACCTGCGCCGGATGTTCTCGTCGTTGGCGGGCATGCCGCTGTCGGAGTACGTGCGCCGGCGGCGGATGACCGTGGCCGCCGGCGACGTGGTGCGCGGAGAGGACGACCTGCTGGGCATCGCCGTGCGGTACGGCTACGGCTCGACCGAGGCGTTCGGCCGGGCGTTCCGGGCCGTCCACGGCGTCGGTCCCCGGGACGTCCGCCGGGACGGTGGCCCCCTTCGCTCACAACCGCAGCTCAGGTTCCGCCTGACCGTCGAAGGGAACACCCCCGTGGACACCCGCCTCGTCGACCGACCCGCGTTCCGGCTCATCGGGCACGCCGCCCGCGTCCCGCTCGTCCACCACGGCGCCAACCCGCACATCCAGCGGCACATCGCCGCCCTGCCCCCGGAGGAGCACCTGCGGCTCAAGGCGCTCGGTGACACCGAGCCCGCCGGGCTGCTCCAGGTCTGCGACGACCTCGACCCCGACAGCGCCGAGGGCAGTGAACTGACCTACCTGCACGGGGTCGCCGTCTCCGCGGGCGCGCCCGTCCCGGACGACCTCGACGCCATCGGGGTGCCGGCCGGCCGGTGGGCGGTCTTCCGCAGCGCCGGGCCCCACCCGCGGGAGTTGCAGAGGACCTGGGCGGCGACCGCGACGGACTGGTTCCCCGCCAACCCGTGGCGCCTGCGGCCGGGTCCGTCGATCGTCGCGGTCCTCGACCGCGCCGAGGACTTCGGCACCGCGACCTGCGAGCTGTGGCTGCCCGTCGAACCGGCGTGACGGCCGTGCCCGTCGCCACCTCCGCCGGGCGGCGACGGGTCAGGCGCGGAGCTGGTCGGCCAGGCGGGTCAGGTAGCCGGCGAAGCGGGCGCGGTCCTGGTCGCTCCACGTCGCGGTCAGCTCGGCGAACCTGGCGCGCTGCCACTCCTCCGCGGCGGCCACCAGGGCGAGGCCGCCGGACGTGGGCCGGACGCGGGTGGTGCGGGCGTCGGCGGTGTCGCGGTGGCGTTCCAGGTAGCCGTCGCGGTGGGCGGCGGTGACCATGCGGCTCGCGCCGGACTGGTCCAGGCCCAGGGCGGTGGCCAGGTCGCCGACGGTGGGGGCGGCGCCCTCGGCGGCCAGGGCCGCGGCGGTGGTGACGACCAGGACGTGCTGCGCGGTCGGGGGGTCGTCGGCGCCGTGGGCGGCCGCGCCGCGCGGCCAGCGCCGCGACCAGTACCTGACCAGGCGGAACAGGGCCGGGCCGCCGTCCGGGCTCGTCGTCACGCGACCCAGCCTAGCCATCGTGTGCGGATCGCATCTAATATGTGTGCGAATCGCATACGATTGGAGGCGGCAATGGGCGTCGTCCTGGACCACGTGGTCGTCCGCTCGACGGACCGGCGCGCTTCGGCGCGCTTCTTCGCCCGGTTGCTCGGGCTGCGGGTGGAGCCCCCCACCGGACCGTTCGCGCCGGTGCGCGTCGGCGACGGGCTCACCCTCGACTTCGACGACCGGGGGCCGGTGCTGCCCGGCCACTACGGCTTCCTGGTCGACGACGGCACCTTCGACGCCCTGCTGGGGGTGCTGGCCGAGGACCCCGGCATCCGCCACGGGTCCGGGCCCGGCAACGGGTGGGACCGTCGGATCAACACCCTCGCGGGTGGGCGGGGCGTGTACGTCGGCGATCCCGACGGCCACAGCTACGAGTTCTTCACCGCCCGGCCGGCCTGACCGGTCCGCTCAGGGGGTGGAGCGCGACCGGAAGGCGTCGGCGGGGTCGTCCGGGCCGAAGTGCGGACCGGTCGCCAGGTCCGCGCCGACGTCCCGCCACCACGCCGCCTGCTCCTCCGTCGCCACGCCGTCGACCACGACCGCGATGCCGGCGTCGCGCAGCACGGGGACCAGGGCGGTCGCGTACCCGGCCCCCGCCCTGGTCCGCAGGTCCACCAGGCGCCTGGCCACGCGGACCGCGCGGACGCCGAAGTCCCGCGCGGCGGCCAGGTCGTCCGGCCCCAGGGCGAAGTCCTCCAACGCCGTGCGCACGCCCATCTCCGCCAGCACGCCGAGGTTGTCCGCCGCCTCGGGCACCGCCACCGCACCCACCGGCACGCCGACCACCAACCGGTCCGCCGGCAGGCCGGTGTGCTCCAGGACCCGCACCACGCGCGACACGAGGTCCGCGTCGGACGCCTGGTGCGCGGTCAGGGCGATCGTCAACGGGGGCGCCGAGCCGGCGCGCTGCCGCCACCACCGGACCTGGCCGGCGGCGGTGGCGAGCAGCCACTCCCCCAGCGGCAGGATGAAACCCGTCCCCTCCGCCAGCTCCACGCACCGCTCGTGCGGCACGGGGTCCCCCGGCTTCGCCCAGTGCAGCACCGCCTCCGCGCCCGCGACGGCGCCGTCGGCCAGCCGCACCACCGGGCGGTAGCGGACCTCGACCTCGCCCTGCTCCCACGCGCCCGGCATGCCGAGGGCCAGCGCGTGCGCCGACCGGTCCACCGCGTCCTGCTCCGGGTCGAACAGCATCCACTGCCCGCGCCGCCCGCTCTTCGCGCGCCGCAGCGCCTGGTCGGCCGCGCGCAGCAGTTCGGCGTGGTCCTGATCCCGCGACGTGCCGCGCACCACTCCGATCGACGCGGACACCGCCAGGCCGATGTCGTCGACGTACAGGGGTTCGGCCAGCTCCCGGTTGACGGCGGCCGTGATGGTGGCGATGTCCGGCGTGGTCGCCGTGTTCTCCACGAGGATGCCGAACTCGTCGCCGTCGAACCGGGCGACCATCGCCTTCTCCAGCGCCAGCAAGGACCTCAGCCGTTGCGCCACGTGCACGAGCAGCCGTTCGCCGGTGCGCCACCCGAAGCTGTCGCACACCGTGCCGAACGCGTCGAGGTCGAGGTGCAGCAGCGTCACGCCGTGCACCGGGTCGGCCCGCCGCACCGCGCTCTCCAGGTGGCTGCTGAAGAACTGCCGGTTCGGCAGGCCGGTGAGCACGTCGTGCAGCGCCTGCCGGTTCAGCTCGCTCTGGAGCAGCACCAGCTCGGTGCCGTCCTCGACGACCACGACGAAGTGGCCCGGCGCGCCCTCGGCGTCGCGCAGCAGCGACGCGGTCAGCGAGATCCGGGCGACGTCGCCGTTCCTGCGCAGCAACCGCTGCGACTGCCGGACGCGGTCCTGCCCGCCCTCCACCACGGCCCGCATGGCGCCGCGCAGCATCTCCACCGTCTCCGGGTGGACGAGGTCGAACAGGGCCTTGTCGGCGAGTTCGGCCGGGGTGAGGTCGAGGATGTCGCAGATCGCGCCGTTGACCCGCACGAGCCGCCCGTCCAGGGCGACGATCGCGATGCCGCTCGACGACGACGTGACCACCTCGTCGAACCGCGCCTGGCTCTCCTTGAGGTTCCACTTGGCGTCGCGCACGGCCTTGAGCAGCGACAGCTGCATCCGTTCCTGCTGCTCGAACACGGTCCGCCGGTTCGCGACGAGGAAACCGGTGGCCAGCGCGCCGATCGCGAGCGCGACGCGGTCCGCGTGCGCGGCGGGCGGCTGGAGCTCGGGCAGCGCCGGGAGCCCCTTGCCGAGGGCCTCGGCGGTGCAGCGCAGGCCCTCCTCGCCGACGTACCCGAGCGAGACGACGTGCTCGCCGACCCGTTCGACCGCGGCGGTGTCGAACGGCTCGCGGGTGATGGCCTCGCACAGGGCGTCGACCTGCTCGCCCAGTTCCCGGTCCAGGTCCGCCGAGCTGAGCGGGATCACCTCGGCGCCGCTGAGCAGGTACGCCCACTTGCGCGCGAGGAGTTCCCGCGCGCGTGCGCCGTCGTGGGCGCCCGGTCGGGGATCGGGTGCGGAACCCGGCTGCGACATCGGTGACAGACCTGCTTCGTTCGGGACCTCGGCGGAGAGCGGGACGACAGGAGCGGACAGCCGGGAGCCGGGAGCGGACGCGGCGGCGTCAGGGCTTCCGGGCGACCCCGCCGTAGATCACCATGTTCATCTCCGGGGTGTCGGACATGTCGCCCCGCCGGCTGGGCCGCCACGCGGCGCACCCCACCACACCGGGCTCCACCAGCTCGAAGTCGCCGAACAGCCGGACCACCTGGTCGTGCGGGCGCTCGGTGAGGTTGTCGGCGCTGCGGCTCTCCTGGATCAGGCCGGTCACCTCGGCGAGGCGCTCGTCCTGGCCGTCCGCGGTCACGTGGGTGATCGCCAGGTGGCTGCCGGGGGCCAGCGCGTCGCGGTAGCGCGCCATCAGCGCCCACGGGTCGTCCCCGTCCGGCACCCAGTGCAGCATCATCAGCACCAGCAGGCCGACGGGCTGGTCGAAGTCGAGCAGCCCGCGGGTCTCCGGGTGCCCCAGGACCGACTCGGGGTCGCGCATGTCGGCGTGCACGATGGTCGCGCGGTCGTCGTCGGCGAGCATCAGCTCGCTGTGGGCCACCGCGATCGGGTCCTTGTCCACGTACACGACCCGGCACCCCGGGTCCTCGGCCTGGGCGACCTCGTGCACGTTGGCCACGGTCGGGATGCCGGAACCGATGTCGAGGAACTGCCTGATCCCCTGGTCCGTCATGTAGCGGACGGCCCGACCGAGGAAGGCCCTGTTCACGCGGGCCGCCGAACGCGCGTCCGGCATGACGCGCTCGACGTGCACGGCGAGTTCGCGGTCCACCGCGAAGTTGTGCGCGCCGCCGAGCAGAAAGTCGTACGTGCGCGCCATGCTCGGAACGGACACGTCGACGCTCTGGGGAATCCACTCCCGTTGGACCACCGCAAACACCCCACTTCGTAAGAGGCACCATCCTAGTGACCGGCAGATGGCCTCAATTGCATCGTTGGGGTGGGCGAGACCACCCGATCGGGCTCTGTCACCCTCACCCGAACGGCTTCTACTGTAGCCCATCCCCGAAATTCGGCTAGGAGCTGACATGCCTGTCCCGGTGGCTCCGGGTCGCCTTCCCGTACTCGGCCACACCGTGCCGATGCTGCGCCGGAGGTACGCGTTCACCGCATCATTGCGGAATTGCGGCGACATCGTGCGGGTCGATCTCGGAACGATGCGCACCTATTTCGTGACGAACCCTCGCCTTGTTCACGAACTGCTGGTCACCAAGGGTTCCTCATTCCGCAAGGGCGCGTTGTTCGACAAGTTCCAGCCGATCTTCGGCAACGGCCTGGCCACGTCGAACGGCGCGTTCCACCGCCGGCAGCGCCGAATGGTGCGGCCCGCGTTCAGCGGTGAGCGCCTCGCCCTGCACGCGGGGACCATGGCACGCGCGGCGGCCGGGCTGACCGCGACGTGGCGCCCCGGCGAGGTGCGCGCGGTCGAGGAGGACGCCCAGGCGCTGGCCGTCACCGTCGTGGGTGAAGCGCTGTTCTCCACCGAGATGGGCGAGCGCGCGGTCGAGGAGGTGCGCCGGTCCATCTTCACCGTGCTCAAGCACGGCATGGTCCGCGCCGTGTCGCCCTCGTTCGTGGAGAAGTTGCCCCTGCGCGGCAACCGCGAGTTCGACGGGGCCATCCGACGCCTGCGCCGGATCGTGCTCGACGTCGTGCGCGGGTGGCGGGAGGACGGCGTGGACCGCGGCGACCTGCTGTCGATGCTGCTGATGGCCCAGGACGCGGACACCGGCGCGGGCATGTCCGACGAGCAGGTCCACGACGAGGTCATGACACTGCTCGTCGGCGGCATCGAGACCACCGCGCTGGCCCTGGCCTGGACCTTCCACGAGTTAGCCGGGCACCCGGCGGTCGAACGCCGGGTGCACGCCGAGGTGGACGAGGTGCTGGGCGGTCGCACCCCCACGTTCGCCGACACCGGGAAGCTGACGTACCTCAACCAGGTGGTCGACGAGGTGCTGCGGAAGTACCCGGTCTGGTTCCTCATGCGACGCGCCCTGGCCCCGGTCGAACTGGGCGGCGTGGTGCTGCCCGAGGGCGCCGAGGTGATCTTCAGCCCGCACGCCCTGCACCACGACCCGGCGTCGTTCGAGGACCCGCACCGCTTCGATCCCGACCGCTGGTCGCCCGAGCGCGCCGCGACGATCCCCAAGGGCGCGTTCGTCCCGTTCGGACTCGGCGCGCGCCAGTGCGTCGGGAACCTGTTCGCCCGCACCGAGATCCTCGTCATCGCCGCCACCGTCGCGGCGCGGTGGCGGCTGGTGCCCGTGCCCGGCAAGCCCGTGCGCGTGAAGTTCACGTCCGCCGCGTATCCCAGCGGGATGCTGATGACGGCGGTCCCCCGAAACTGAACTGGAGGTCGTTCTCCGTGGGTTGGTTGCGTTTCCGCCGATTCGGCGCCGTCCTGCTGCTCGCCGTCGGCGTGGGTCTCGCCCCCGGCACGGCCGGCGCGGCGCAGACCGCGTGCGAGGACGTGGAGGTCCCGGTGAGCGTCGGCCTGCTGACGCAGTCGATGCACGGCCGGCTGTGCGTGCCCCGAGGCGCGACGACGGTGCAGGTGCTGGTGCCCGGCGGCACGTACAACAGCGCGTACTGGGACATCGGCTACGCCCCCGAGAGCCGGTCGTACCGACTGGCCGTGAACCGGGCCGGTATCGCCACGGTGGCCGTCGACCGGCTCGGCAGCGGGCGCAGCTCCAAACCGCTCAGCGGGCTGGTGACGGTGTCCGCGCAGGCCAAGGCGGTGCACGAGGTGGTGCGGTCGCTGCGGCCGAGGTTCGAGCGGGTGGTGCTCGTCGGCCACTCGATCGGGTCGGCGATCGCCACGACGGAGGCGGTGACGTACCGCGACGTGGACGGGGTCGTGATCACCGGGCTCACCCACCAGATCAACCTGCCGGGCGCCGTGCCCGTGTTCAGCACGCTGATCCCGAGCCTGCTCGACCGCGACGTCGAGGTGGGAGGGCTCGGCTACCTGACGACCGTCGCCGGGACGCGCTACTCGTCGTTCCACCGGCCCGGCGCGACGGAGCCGGGGGCGATCGCCTTCGACGAGGCCACCAAGGACGTCGTCACGGCGACGGAGACGGTGGGCACCGTGCTGATCGGCAGCCTGATCCCGGTCTCGCGGCGGATCACCGTGCCGGTCATGCTCGTCATGGGCGGGGAGGACGGGAACTTCTGCGGTCCGCCGCTGGGCGCGGACTGCTCGTCGGCCGAGGCGCTGCGGGTGTCGGAGGGGCGGTTCTACGCGCCCGAGGCCCGGTTGAGCACGCACGTCGTCCCCAGTTACGGGCACTCGCTCAACTTCTCCGCGAACGCGCCGGGCTACCACCGGGCGGTCGTCAAGTGGACGAAGGGGATCGGCTGATCCCGGCGGGGGGCGTGGCAGGGGACCGACCCCCTGCCGCGTACCTCCTGTGTGGACGGCCGGCCGGTCAGCGGCGTCGCGTCGCGCGCACGACGACGTCGTGCAGGGGCACGGCCCGGCCGTCGGGCGCGGTGAGCGTCCGGGTGCGCTCCTCGGCGGTGACGACCTCCCAGTCGCCCGGGTCCAGGCGCGCGGTGATGCCGGCGGCGGTGGCGGACGCCTCGGCGGGCGGCCAGTGCTCCCCGGCGTGCTCGTGCCCGGCCTGTTCGTGCCCGCTGTGGGTGTGCCCCTCGACGTGCGTGTGCCCGACGATGAGCAGGGTGCCGCCGGGGGCCACCCACCCGGCGATCCGGTCGTAGAACTCCGACTGCGACGTGGCCGGGTGGGCGTAGTGCGTGGTCACCAGGTCGAACCGCGCGTCCGGCTGCCAGGTGGTCAGGTCGGCCCGGACCCACGTCGGGTCGTCCCGGGAACCGGTGTCCCGCGCGGCGGCACGGGCCAGGACGTCGGCGGAGATGTCGGCGGCCGTCACCCGCCACCCGCGTGAGGCCAGCCAGATCGCCTCGGTCCCCTCACCGCACCCGGCCTCCAGCGCCGTGCCGGGGGGCAGGTCGCCGACCTCGCGCACGAGGTGCGGGTTCGGCTCGACCACCCTCCCGCGCCCGTCCCGGGGCACCTGCCGCCAGTGCCCCTCCCAGTAGTCCTCGTCGAAGTCGTGCGTCATCGGGTCCTCCTCGGTCGTCCACCACGATCGTGCGGGCGGCTCGCCCGATGCGCAAACCACGTTGCCGAATGGCAAAATGGAGGGGTGGACGAACTCGTCGATCGCGCGCTGGACGCCGTCGGACCGCGGTTGAAGGGCCTCCGGCTCCGGCGGGAGACCACGCTCACCGCCCTCGCGGAGCAGACGGGGATCTCGGTCAGCACCCTGTCCCGGCTGGAGGCGGGTCTGCGCCGCCCCACCCTAGAACAGCTCCTGCCGCTGGCGCGCGTCCACGGCGTCACGCTCGACGAACTGGTCGACGCGCCGCCGACGGGCGACCCCCGCATCCACCTGCGGCCGCTGGCCTGCGAGGACGGCTCCACGGTCCTGCCCCTCACCCGCCGCCCCGGCGGCATCCAGGCCTACAAGTTCGTCCTCCCCGCGGGGAGGGACGACGCCGAGCCGGACCTGCGCAGCCACGAGGGCTTCGACTGGGCCTATGTCCTCAACGGGAGGCTCCGCCTGGTCCTCGGTGAGCACGACCTGATCCTCGACGCGGGGGAGGCGGCCGAGTTCGACACCCGCACACCGCACTGGTTCGGGGCCACCAGCGCGGGTCCGGTCGAGTTCCTGAGCCTCGTCGGCAGGCAGGGCGAACGCGCGCACGTCCGCGTCGCGGCCCGGCGCGACACGACCGGTGTCAGCGGTCCGGACGGGCGTTGAGCCGGGCGGCCTGGCGCGTCAGGTGATCGCGTTCGGCCAGGTTGGGTGCCTTGTGGGCCGCCTCGGCGTACAGGCGCGCCGCCGTCGCCCGGTCACCGTCCCGCTCGTGGAGGTACGCCGCCGCCGCGGTGTGGCGGGGCAGCGAGTCGTCCAGCGCCGCGAGCGCCGCCAGACCGGCCCGAGGTCCGTCCGCCTCCCCCACCGCCACCGCCCGGTTGAGCCGGACGACCGGGCTGTCGGTCAGGCGCGCCAGCTCGTCGTACCACTCGACGACCTGCACCCAGTCGGTCTCCTCGGCGGTGGGCGCGTCGGCGTGCAGCGCCGCGATGGCGGCCTGGGCCTGGAACTCGCCCAGCCGGTCGCGGGCGAGGGCCGCCTGGAGGATCGCGACGCCCTCCGCGATCAGCGCGGTGTCCCACCGGCCGCGGTCCTGCTCGGCGAGCGGCACCAGGCCGCCGTCCGGTGCGGTCCGCCCTGCGCGCCGGGCGTGGTGGAGCAGCATGAGGGCGAGCAGCCCCGCCACCTCGGGGTGGTCGACGGCGGCCGCGAGCTGCCGGGTGAGCCGGATCGCCTCGGCGGCCAGGTCGACGTCGCCGGAGTAGCCCTCGTTGAAGACCAGGTAGAGGACGCGCAGCACGGTGGCGACGTCGCCGGGCTGGTCGAACCGCACGCCGGAGACGGTGCGCTTGGCCCGGCTGATGCGCTGCGCCACCGTCGCCTCGGGCACCAGGTAGGCCGCGGCGATCTGGCGGGTGGTCAGCCCACCGACGGCGCGCAGCGTGAGCGCGACCGCCGACGACGGCGTCAGGGACGGGTGGGCGCACAGGAAGTACAGCTGGAGCGTGTCGTCCACCGCGGGCACGGGGCCGGGCTCCGGTTCCTCGACGACCTCCTCGCGGCGGCGGCGGGCGGCGTCCGCGCGGGTCGCGTCGAGGAACCGGCGCCACGCCACGGTGACCAGCCAGCCCTTGGGGTCGCGCGGCGGGTCGGCGGGCCACACCCGGACCGCCTCGACCAGCGCGTCCTGCACGGCGTCCTCGGCCGCCGCGAAGTCGGCCCCGCGGCGGACGAGGATGCCGAGCACACCCGGTGTGAGGCTCCGGAGCAGGGTCTCGTCCACCGGGCCCCGCCCGTCCGGGGAGCTCACTCGGTGATGGTGGGCGGCGCGGCCAGGAACGGGCGCAGCTCCAGCCACTCGTGGATCGGCTTCCCGCCCGCGCCGGGCGCGGCCGACAGCTCACCGGCCAGCTCGACGGCGCGCTCCCGGCTGTCGACGTCGATCACCATCCACCCGGCGATGAGGTCCTTGGTCTCGGCGAACGGACCGTCGGTGACCGGCGGGCGGCCCTCGCCGTCGTACCGGACGAACATGCCCTCGGGGGCGAGCGCCTGACCGTCGACGAACTCGCCGGTCTCCTCCAGCCGGGCCGCGAAGTCCCGCATGTACTGCACGTGGTCCGTGATCTCCTGCGGCGTCCACTGGTCCATCGGCACGTCGTTGACCGCCGCCGGTGCGCCGCGGTAGTGCTTGAGCAGCAGGTACTTGGCCATCGTGGTTCTCCTCGGTGCCGGTGCGACCGCCATTGTGGTCGCGCTTCACCCCGGGGACGGAGCCGGTCGCGGGTTCTCGACATCACCGGCCGGGATTTCCGACTACTTCCGCGTGGTCCCCTCGGCGGTCACCGGCTCGTCGGGGTGCTCGACGTGGCCGGCGGGGAGCACGACGACCGGCACGGTGGCGTGCCGCACGCAGTGCATGCTGGTGCTGCCGAGCACGACCTGCCGCACCCCGCTGCCGCTGCGCGAGGCGACGACCAGCATCGCCGCGCCCCGCGCCAGGTTCTCCAGCGCCTCGGCGGCCGGGCCGCGCACCGGTACCCGGACGATCTCGGGCAGCTCCGAACGGCCCTCCGAGGCCGCGCGCACCGCGCCGTCGATCAGGGCCTCCGCGCGCGCGACGGCGTTCTGCTCGGTCGTCATCGTCCAATCGGCCAGGGGCTCGTACTGGTAGGCGTTGACCACGTGCAGCGGCGCCCGCCGCCACACCGCCTCGTCCATCGCCCACCGCAGCGCGCGTTCGCCCGCGGGGGTGCCGTCGATGCCGACCACGATCGGACCAGTGCTCATGACTCCACCTCGTCGAGTTCGATGATCTCCGGCGGTCCCGGTACCACAACCTGCCACCGGGTGGGGTGGGCCGGACGCCCCGGCCGGTCGGACCACCCGGTCGGACGACCGCCGGCCGTCCCCATCACCGCACGACGACGCCGGACGGGCAAGGGGTTCCCGTCCGGCGTCCCTCCGGCCGCCCTGTGACGGGGCCGGGGTCCGGGTTCAGCGCCCGGGTCCGCCGACCGCGCGGACGACGGCCCGCGCCGCGGCCGAGGCCGAGCCGTCCACTCCGACCACGATCGGGGCACTCATCACGGGTTCCTCTCGCAGTCCACCGCCGGCGGTCACGCTCGCCCCTCCCGATCGACCCTAGGGGCGCGGCCGGGCCGGGACAGCGGCCTTTGGTCCTCGTCCACCAGGGACCGATGGCCGTGTGCGGACGGCCCTCCCCCGGCGCACAGTGGGGGCGGAGGTTCGGACGAGTGATGCGGGTGGACGGGCGATGAGCGGTGTGGACGAGGTGCTGGGGCTCAACGGTGACGAGGTGACCGAGGTCCTCGCGACGGCCGCGCTCGCGCCCTCGCTGTACAACAGCCAGCCGTGGCGGTTCCGGCTGGCGCACGACCGCATCGAGCTGCACCCCGACCCCGCCCGGCGGATGCCCGCCACCGATCCCGGGGACCGGGAACTGCGGCTGGCCTGCGGCGCGGCCCTGTTCAACCTGCGCCTGGCGCTGCGCGCACGCGGCATCCGGCCGCTGGTCACCCTGATCCCCGGAGCGGACGCGCCCGGCGCGCTGGCCATCGTCCGCCACGGTGGGCTGCGCGACTTCGACGACGAGACCCGCCGGCTGGTCGCGGCCGTGCCGAGGCGGCGGACCGACCGCAGGCCGTTCCGCGCCGCCCCGGTCCCCACCGCGCACCGGCACGCGCTGGTCCGGGCGGCCGAACGCGAGCGCTCCTGGCTGCACGCCGTGACCGACCGCGGGGAACGCGCCCGGTTGCAGGCGCTCGTGGCCGAGGCGCACCGCGTGCAGGCCGAGGACCCGGCGGCGCGGGCCGAGCTGGCCGCGTGGACGGGGCCGCGCGGCGCGGACGGCGTGCCGCCCGCCTCGGCCGGGGTGCGACCGGCGCCGCAGGACGAGTGGGCGTTGCGCGACTTCGGGGGCGTCGAGCGCGTCCCAGGCAAGGACTACGAGCCCGACCCGCTGGTCGTCGTGCTCTGCTCGTTCACCGACGGCCCGCTCGCCGAGCTCCAGGCCGGGCAGGCCCTGCAACGCGTCCTGCTCACGGCCACCGACCTCGGCCTGGCGGCGTCGTTCCTGTCCCAGGCGGTCGAGGTGCGGTCGGTGCGCCAGGAGCTGCGCCACTCGATCGGCGGGGCCGTCGTCCCGCAGAGCGTGCTCCGCGTCGGGTTCGGCTCACCGGTGCCGCCCACACCGCGCCGAGCGGTCGAGGACCTGCTGCTGGAGGGCGTCCCCACGACCGGGCGGTGACGCACCTCATCCGGGAGCCGGAGGCGCGGCACCGATCCGGTGGGGCGCGGCGTGGATCTTGTGAGGCGCGGTGCGGACCGGAGGGACATCAGCCTTCGGCCCGCACCGCGCCACCAGACCGGTACGGGTGCTGGTTGTTCAACATCACCGCGTCGAACTGGCCGGACCACCGGGGTGGCCCTTCCGTGCACTGCGCAGTACCGGCACCGTCCAACTACCCCGCAGGGGCGCAGGTTATTCGGCCAGACGGGCACCAACGTCCCGACGCCCGCCTCAGGCGGCCGGCACGGTGGCCCACACGACCTTGCGGTCGCCCCTCCGCCACACTCCCCACGTCCGGCTGAGGTTGTCGACCATGACCAGTCCGCGCCCGCGGGCCTCCCCCAGCGTCGACGCGCCGAGCCGGAGCACGCCGGTGGCCGCGGCGTCGTCGACCTCGACCCGCACGGCTCCGTCGGGTCGGCGGGACAGGCGCACGGCGAGCAGCCCGCCCGCGTGGTCGTAGGCGTTGGAGACCAGTTCGGTGATCACCAGCTCGACGTCGCCGAGCAGGTCCGGGCACGCGTCGGCCAGCCGGCTCCGCACCCACTGCCGCAGCCGGCCCAGGGGCGGCGCCTCCTGCGGCGAGAAGCCGAACTCGCCGCCCGGCTCGCGGGTCTCGGTGTCCACGTGCCTCCCGGGTGCTCGCTGTCGCGGTGCCGCGTCGGTGCGGCCGCCAGTGGTTACCCGGTGCACCCGCGCCAAACCTCATCCGGGGATCACAGCGTGGGCAGCAGGGCGGACTGGTCCGTGGTGGTCCACTCCAGCAGCAGGAGGGTGGCGTCGTCCTGGAGCCGCCCGTCCTGGTGGTCGAGCACGGCGCGCACGACGCGGCGCAGCGTCTCCGCCGCGGGCAGGCCGCCGGCCTCGTGGCGTTCGGTCAGGTCGACCAGCCGGTCCAGGCCGAACTGCTCGCCGTCGGGGTCGCGGGCCTCGGTGACGCCGTCGCTGTAGAACAGCACCCGGTCGCCGGGCTGGAGCTGCTCGGTCAGCACGACGGGCTTGCCCCCTCCCAGGTGCGCCAGCCCCAGCGGGGTGGTGCCCTGCGCGTCGAGCACCCGCACCACCCGGCCACCGCGGATCACCACCGGCGGCGGGTGCCCGGCGTTGAGGTAGCCCAGCTCGCCGGTGTGCAGGTCCAGCCGCGCGAGGAACGCCGTGGCGTACGAGAACGAGTCGGCCGGGCGGTGCGCGGTGATCGTCTCGTCGGCCAGCGCGGCGGTGGCGACGAGGTCCGCGCCGGCGCGGCGGGCGTTGCGGGTCGCGGCCAGCGCGATCGAGGTGGTCAGGCCGGCGTGCAGGTCGTGGCCCATCGCGTCGAAGATCGCCACGTAGGCGCCGCCGTCGTCCACGGCGTAGTCGAACCCGTCCCCGCCGACCTGGTCGTAGGGCTCCATCGCCGCGACGATCACCACCCGGTCGGTGGCGAACACCTTCGGCGGCAGCAGCTGCCACAGCAGCTCGGAGGCCACCGACAGCGGCCGGGTGCGGCGCACGCGGTGGAACAGGTCGCTGTAGAGCTGCTTGCTCAGCACGAGGTGGGCCATCTGGCCCGACAGCGCCCAGCAGCGGGAGCGCAGCACCGTGTCCTGCGGGTCGGCACCCTCGGGCAGGGTGAACCGCACCACACCGAGGCGCTCGGTGCCGTCCAGCAGCGGCGACCACAGGCACGGCGCCCCGCCCTCGGCGCGGGAGACGACGATCTCCGACCGGGTGAACGCCCGCCCGGCCACCGTCGCGTCCACCGACATCGACGCGCCACCCCGCGGCCTGACCGGGTGCAGCTCCCGCTGCCCCAGATCGGCCAGGTACAGCTCCGCCATGAGCCCGACCAGGGCCGCGGCGTCGTCGATGATGCCCGGTAGGTCCTCCGCCGTCGCCAGGTGCGACCGGTTGACGACCTGCACGAGCACCGACTGCCAGCTGCGATCTTCTTCGGGCACGCACGAAGGGTAGGCGACCCGGGGCGCGATTCCCCCACCCAGCCGACGCCGACCGTGACCGCAGCGCCACTCCGCGTCGACAACAGGTGGTCCGCGCCCCGCACCGGGAGTGGAACGCCATCGTTCGGACCCGACGCGGGCGGGTGTCAGGGCCGTGACAGGTCCGTGTCAGGTCCGCCGCTGATCGTGGTCGCACGACCCCGCGAGAGGACATCCGATGCCCCAGCCCGTCCCCGTCCCGCACGGCCTGCCCGTGGACCGCGACGCGGGCCCGTTCGACCCGCCCAGCGCGATCACGCGGCTGCGCGGGGCCCGCCCCGTCAGCCCCATGCTCTTCCCCGACGGCCACGAGGGTTGGCTCGTCACCGGCTACGCCGCGGTCCGGCAGCTCATGGCCGACACCCGGTTCAGCTCACGACAGGACCTCGGCGTCGTGCACGTGCCGTACGAGACCCCCGGCATGCCGGTCGCGACCGAGCCGTCCCCGCAGGTGCCGGGCCTGTTCATCTCGATGGACCCGCCGGACCACACCCGGTTGCGGCGGATGCTCACCGGGGCCTTCACCGTCAAGCGCATGAAGCAGCTCGAAGAGCACGTCGTCGAGGTCGTCGAACGGCAACTGGACGAGATGGCCCGCCTCACGCCGCCGGTCGACCTGGTGAAGGAGTTCGCGCTGCCCGTGCCCTCGCTGGTGATCTGCGAGCTGCTCGGCGTGCCCTACGCGGACCGGGCGGGCTTCCAGGGCGATTCCGCCACGTTCCTGGAGAGGGACGTGACGCTGGAGGAGAAGATGGCCGCGTACGGCAGCCTGACCTCCTACCTGGCCGAACTGGTCACGCGCAAGCGCGCCGCGCCCGACGACGACCTCCTGTCCGACGTGGCCCGCAACGCCGACGTCACCGTCGAGGAGCTGACCGGCATCGCCTTCCTGCTGCTGCTCGCGGGTCACGAGACCACCGCGAACATGCTGGCGCTGGGCACGTTCGCGCTCCTGGAGCACCCCGGGCAGCTCGCCGCGGTGCGCGCCGACGAGGCCCTGCTGCCCGACGCCGTCGAGGAGCTGGTGCGCTACCTGTCCATCGCGGACGTCTTCTACCGCTACGCCACCGAGGACGTCGAGCTGGGCGGCGAGACGATCACCGCGGGGTCGACCGTCGTCGTCTCGCTGCTGGCCGCCAACCGCGACCCCGAGCGGTTCGAGGACCCCGACAGGCTGGACGTCCGCCGCAAGGCCCGCGGTCACCTGGCGTTCGGCCACGGCGTCCACCAGTGCCTGGGCCAGCAGCTCGCCCGCGTCGAGATGCGCGCCGGGTTCGAGGCGCTGCTGCGCCGGTTCCCGGACCTCGCGCTCGCCGTCCCGGCCGGCGAGGTGAGGCTCAAGAGCGACATGAACATCTACGGCGTCCACGAGCTGCCGGTCACCTGGTCGGACGCGCGGGAGGTGTCGGCGTGACGAACTCGGCGATCCTGGCTTCCGGGTTGCGGAAGTCCTACCGGGACCGGGTGGTGCTCGACGGCATCGACCTGGACGTCCGCGAGGGCACGGTGTTCTCCCTGCTCGGCCCGAACGGGGCGGGCAAGACGACGGCGGTGAACGTGCTGACCACGTTGTCGAGGGCCGACGCCGGAACGGTGCGCGTCGCCGGGCACGACATCGCGACGGAGACCAAGGCGGTGCGCGCGGCGATCGGGGTCACCGGCCAGTCCGCGTCCGTGGACGAACTGCTGACCGGCCGGGAGAACCTCCGGTTGATGGCGGACCTGCACCACCTGCCGCGCGGCGAGGGCGGGCGGGTCGTGGAGCACCTGCTCCGGCGGTTCGACCTGGAGGAGTCGGCGGGCAGGTCGGCCTCCACCTACTCCGGCGGCATGCGCCGCAAGCTGGACCTGGCGATGACGCTGGTCGGCAAGCCCCGGATCATCTTCCTGGACGAGCCGACGACGGGCCTGGACCCGCGCAGCCGGCGGACGATGTGGGGCATCGTCCGCGAGCTGGTGGCCGAGGGCACGACCGTCTTCCTCACCACCCAGTACCTGGAGGAGGCGGACCAGCTCGCCGACCGC
This sequence comes from Saccharothrix longispora, assembly GCF_031455225.1. Classification (GTDB taxonomy): domain Bacteria; phylum Actinomycetota; class Actinomycetes; order Mycobacteriales; family Pseudonocardiaceae; genus Actinosynnema; species Actinosynnema longispora. Next base: position 907,836 of record NZ_JAVDSG010000001.1, on the reverse strand, counting down.
GTCGCCGTGCTCGACCAGGGCAGGCTGGTCGCCCAGGGCACCCCCGGGGAGCTGAAGCGGCAGGTCCCCGGCGGTCACGTGCGGCTCCGGTTCGCCGACGCCGGTCGGCTGGGCGCGGCGGCGCGGGCCGTCGCCGGTTCCGCCCCCGACGAGGACGGCCTGGTCCTGCGGGTGCCCAGCGACGGCCGGGCGAGGTCGTTGCGGGTCCTGCTGGACCGGCTCGACGAGCACGCGATCGACGTCGAGGAGTTCACCGTGCACATGCCGGACCTCGACGACGTCTTCCTCGCCCTCACCGGTCACCCGAGCACGGGGACCGCCCGCGTCGGGACGGAGGCCCCGGTCCGATGAGCACCGATTCGGCGATCATGCTGCGCCGCAACCTCAAGCACACCCTGCGGAACCCGGTCACGCTGTTCAACGCCGTCTTCCTGCCGGTGATCATGATGCTGATGTTCGTGTACGTCTTCGGCGGCGCGTTCGACGTCGGCGTCGACTACGTCGACTACGCGACGCCGGGGATGCTGATGATGACCCTCGGGTACGGGCTCGGCGCCACGGCGGTCGCGGTCAGCTCGGACATGACGAAGGGCGTCATCAACCGGTTCAAGGTCATGGACGTCTCGCGCGGCGCGGTGCTGACGGGGCACGTCGTCTCCACCGTGGTGCGCACCGTGCTCGCCCTGGCGGTGATCCTCGGCGTGGCCTTCCTGATGGGGTTCAGCCCGGAGGCGACGTTCACCCACTGGCTGGCCCTGACCGGCCTGCTGGTGCTGACGAGCTTCGCGGTCGCCTGGCTGACCGTCGCCCTGGGGTTGGCCGCGAAGTCGGTGGAGTCCGCGGGGTTCGCCACCGTGCCGCTGATCATGCTGCCGTTCTTCAGCAGCGCGATCGTGCCGGCCGACAGGATGGGGCCCGGCGTCCGGGAGTTCGCGCGGTACCAGCCCTTCACGCCGATCATCGAGAGCGTGCGCGGGTTCTTCGACGGCACGCCGTCGGGCGGCCACACGATCGCCGCGGTCGCGTGGTGCGTCGGGATCTCCGTCGTCGGCTACGCGTGGGCGCGCGCGAAGTTCACCGCGCGAGCGTGACCGCGGCCAGCTCCCGCCAGCTCGCCCGCGCGCCTTCCAGGGTCGCCTCGGTGAACCACGCGTCACCGAGGCGGCTCCGCGCTTCCCGCTCGATCCGGGTGGCGTCGGGGTGGCAGCGGTCCGGCCGACCGCGCACGCCGTCGCCGGCCGCGAGCAGCCGTGCGGCCTGCTCGGGCTGTTCCCGGCGCAGCGCGAGGTCCGCGAGCCCGACGAGCACCTGCGCGATCAGGGGCGCCTGCTCCGTCCCGGCGACGGCCTCGAAGGCCGCGACGCGGTGCGCCAGGGATTCGTCGACGTCCTCGGCGAGGTAGCCGAGCAGGTCCTGCTCCACCACGTGGACGGAGGACCGCCCGGCCCTGTCGCCCAGCAGGGCCGTCGCGACGTCGAGCTGCCGGCGCGCCTGCCCGGCGTCGCCGCGCCAGCGTGCCAGTTCCGCCTTCGCCAGGGCCAGCTCGGCCAGCGCGTCCGGCCAGGCGACCTGCTCCGCGTACCGCTGGGCCTCCGCCATGGCCGCCGCGCAGGCCTCCTCGTCCCCCGCGAGCCAGTGCAGCTGGGCCTGCCGGGGCCGCATCGCCACGACGTCGTCGAGGGCGCCGACCTCGGTGACGACCGCGATCGCCTGCTCGTAGTGCTCGCAGGCCGCCGCGAACTCGCCGCGCATGGCGATCCGGTTCGCCAGTTCCGTCAGGGCGAACGCGGTGCCCCACCGCTCCCCGATCGCGCGGAACTCGGCGAGCGCGGCCTCCAGGTAGGCGTCGGCGTTCTCCTCGTCCCGGCCGAGCAGGATGCGCATCTTGCCGAGTTGGAGCCGGCCGACGGCGCGCACCCAGGGGTCCTCGTGGGCGAGCAGCGGTTCGAACCCGGCCACGAACTCGTCCGGCCCGTGCAGCAGGCGCTCCAGCGGGGCGACGAACGCCAGCACCGGGTGCCCGCCGCGGTCGTCCCCGCTGAACCGGTGCGCCTCCCTGATCCACTCCTCCGCCTGGTACTGGTCGTTGCGCCCGGCGGTCATGAACATCGCCAGGAACCCGTACGCCCGCGCCCGGACCTCGTCGGTCGCCTCGCCGGGCGTCCCGGTCGCCGCGACGAGCAGCTCGTGGGCCTCGGCCTTGTGCCCGCCGAGCCACCAGTACCAGCTCGCGGCGGCGGCGAGCCGCATCGCCCCCTGCGCCTCGCCGGCCGCGAGCGCACCGCGCATAGCGGCGGCGATGTCGTCGTGCTCGGCCTCCAGCACGGCGAGCCACTCCACCTGCTCGGCGCGGCGGAGGTGCGGCTCGGCGGTCTCGACGAGCTCGGTGAAGTGCGCGAGGTGCGCGTGGCGGGCCGAGTCCGACTCCCCCGCCTCCGCGAGCCGGTCCCCGGCGTACTCCCTGACGGTGCCGAGCATCCGGTAGCGCGGCGCCCGGTCCCCCGCGGCGACCACCAGCGACTTCTCGGTCAACGCGGTCAGCAGTTCGAGCACCTCCCCCGGCTCGACCCCGTCGCCCGAGCAGACCCGTTCGGCCGCCTCCAGGTTCGCGCCGCCGGCGAACACCGAGAGCCTGCGCAGGACCACCCGTTCGGCGTCGGTGAGCAGCTCCCAGCTCCAGTCGATCACCGCGCGCAGCGTCCGGTGCCTCGGCAGCGCGGTGCGGCTGCCGCCGGTCAGCAGGCGGAACCGGTCGTCGAGCCGGTCGGCGAGCTGGTCCAGGGACATGGTGCGCAGCCTGGCGGCGGCGAGTTCGATGGCCAGCGGCATCCCGTCCAGCGCCCGGCAGACACGCGCCATGGTCGACGACGTGCGGGCGTCGATCACGAGGTCCTTGCGCACCGCGCCGGCCCGGTCGCGCAGCAGCAGGACGGCCGGGGACGACTCGATCGCGTCCGGGTCGGCGTCCTCGTCGGGCAGGGCGAGCGGCGCGACCTGCCACAGCGCCTCGCCGGTGATGCCGAGCGGTTCCCGGCTCGTGGCGAGGACGCGCAGCCGCCGGCACTCTCCCAGCACCCGGTGGGCGAACTCCGCCGCCGAGTCGATCACGTGCTCGCAGTTGTCCAGTACCAGCAGCACCTCGCGGTCGCGGATGGCGGCGACCACCCGTTCCACCGGCTCCGCGTCCGGCGGTCCGCCGAGGAGCGCGTCCCGCAGGCCGAGGGCGGCGAGCGTCGCGTGCGCCACCTCTGCGCCCGCACCGAGGGGGGCGAGTTCGACCAGCCAGGCACCGTCGGGCAGGTCGCCGAGCAGCGTGCGCACGGCTTCCGCGGCCAGCCTGGTCTTCCCTGAGCCGCCCGGTCCGATCAGCGTGGTGAGCCGGTGCCCGGTGACGAGTCCGCGGACGGCGGCGACGTCGTCGTCCTTGCCGACGAAGCTGGTCAGCTCGGCGCGCAGGTTGGTCCTGCGGTCCTCCTCGGGTCGTCCGAGCTCGCCGCGCAGCAGCGCGACGTGCAGCGCGGACAGCTCCGGTGACGGGTCCGCGCCCAGCGAGTCGGCGAGGGCCTCCCGCGCGCGCTGGTACGCGGCCAGCGCCTCGTTGCCCCGACCGGCCGCGCCGAGGGCGCGCATGAGCGCGGCGACGAGCCGTTCCCGGACCGGGTGGGCGGCCACCAGGTCGGTCAGCTCGGCGACCAGTTCCGCGCCCCCGCCGAGGGTGATCTCGGCTTCGAACCGGTCCTCCAGCGCGGTCAGGCGCAGCGCTTCGAGCCGGGTGACCGCCGCGTCGAACGCCTCGCTGTCCCGGAGGCCGACGTCCTGCGCGGCCGCGCCGCGCCAGGTGTCGAGGGCTTCCCGGAGCAGCTTCGCCCGGTGCCCGCCCTCGACGCCGCGCGCCCGGCCGACGAGGCGTTCGAACCGGACGGCGTCGACGGAGTCGGGTTCCACCAGCAGCCGGTAGCCGCCGGCCTGCCCGTCGACCACGCCGTCCGGGAGGGCCCGGCGGAGCCGGGAGGCGAGGCGCTGCAAGGCGTTCGCCGCGTCGGTCGGCGGGTGCTCGCCCCAGATCCAGTCGATCAGCACCGCCTTCCGGACCACCCGGCCGGGATCGAGCGCGAGGGCGATCAGGAGCGCGCGCAACCGGGCGCCCGGCACGTCCGCCGGGGTGCCGTCGTCCGCGTGGACCTCGAACGGTCCCAGCATTCCGATGCGCATCGGCCCATGATGCCGCAGCCGTCGAACGGGTCGCCCACCAGTGCCGGACGGACTGCGGTGCCCCGGATCGGGCACCGCGAACCGGCGGCTAAACGCCCTCGGAACCTGCTTCGAGGTACGCGGCGAGGTTCGCCAACGACGACGCCAGCCCGGCGGCGTGGTCCTCGGCGGAGATGCCGTCGGGCACGTCGTCGGCCCGGATCTCCACCCGCGTGCCGGCGCCGGCGGGGGTGACCTCCCAGGTCATGGTCATCGTGCCGGCGTAGGCGGGATCGGCGGACTCGAACTCGACCGCCTGCACCACGCGCGCGCCGGGGACGACGTCGACGAACCGCGCCTCGACGACGTCGGAGTCGGCCGTGGCCTTGCCGGGTGCCGCCGAGGCGTCCGCGTAGGTCAGGACCAGCCGGTAGGAACCGCCGGGACGCGCGTCGAACCGGTCGAACCTGCCGGTCATCCCCTCGGGCGGCAGCCAGGTTTCGAGCGCGGCCGGGTCGACCAGGGCGGCGTACACCCGTTCCGGCGGAGCGGCGATGACGCGGGAACCCGTGTCGGTCCGTGGCATGGCGCGATCGTAGACGGCCGTGCCGCGCGACGCCCGGGTTCCGCCCCGGCGGAGGCGGTGGGCGCGACCTCGCGGACCGGCGGTGTCAGCGGAGGCGCTTGATCTCGCCCCTCGTGCGGTAGAACGAGCCGCCTGCCGAGGTGAGGACCTCCGACACCAGGTAGCGGGCGCCGGGCACCCGGATGTTCTTGGGGAACTGCACGCCCCACGTGCGGTCGTAGCCGTCCGAGACCACGCGCACCCTGATCCGGCCGCCCTCCCGCACGCACTCGACCACCACGCCGTCGCCCGGCGCCGCGTGCGCGACGACCTCCACCTCGGCGGTCGCCTCCACGCGGTCGATGCTGCCCGCCTTGATGTCCTGGCGGGGCGGGAGCTGCCCCTGCTCGGCCGCGTGCACGGCGGCCGGGCTCGCGTCCAGGCAGGCCAGCGAACCGTCCGTCGTCACCAGGTAGAGCCGTTCGTCGCGGTACTGCATGGAGAACGCCGAGCCGCACCCGGTGGCCAGCTTCCACAGCCTCGTGCCGTCGGCCGCGAAGCAGTACACGGAGGACTGGTTGTCGCCGGCGAAGACGAACTCGCCGCCGGGCGAGGTGGCGCAGGAGAACACGGGCGCGTCGCAGCGGTAGACGGCCGTCTCGCGGCCGTCCGACTTGGCGAACCTGTGCACCCGGCCCCGGCTGGTGCCCGCGAAGACCTCGGTGCGCTCCTGCCAGCCGAACAGCACCTCGCCGACCGTGTCGGCGTGCCACGCCCGGTGACCCCTGCCGGTGTAGTGGGTGACGCCCCGGGAGTGGCCGTGGAAGACGCCTTCGGGCGCGCAGCGGACCATCCAGGCGCTGTCGCCGGTGGCGGGGCACGACCACTGGAACTCGTCCTCGTGGTCCACCACCGTCACCCGGCCCTGCCGGTCGGACACGCCGAGCACGCCGTCGTGGATGTCGAGCCAGTAGATGTCGACGTCGTCCGCGATCTCGTAGGCGACCCGGGGCACCTTGGCGCCGAGGTCGTACACCTGGCCGTCGTCGCACCCGGCGTAGATCCAGAAGTCGTCGGCCACGATGCACTTGACGGCGTCCGGCAGCCCGAACCTGCCGGTGACGCGGCCGTCGTGGGTGAGGGTGTAGACGTCGCCCTTCTCGTTGCCGACCCAGGCGTGGTCCTCGCCGATGAAGATGCCGAACGCCGGGGCGCCGGACGCGAACCGCCACAGCACCGGGGCCTGGTGGGCGGTCGAGCGGGTGCTCACGATCTGCCGCCGGCTCACCGCCCGGCGACCGCGCGCGCCCTTGACGGCGGGGGCGTAGCCCTTGCGCACCTTCTCGCCGATCTTCTTCTCGGCCGCCTTCAACGCCTTGGCGTGGTCGGCGAACGTCGCGCTCCTGACCTGCCCCTGCTCCCCGATGCGGCCGTAGGTGATGGTGACCTCGGTGTCGTCGACCCGCACCTCGTAGAACTTGTGCGCGCCACCGCCCGTCTCGGACAGTTCCAGGTACGTCGTCGCAGACATGGGTCCGGCCCCCTCTTCGCGTGATCTTGGCGGCACGCTATCGGGGGGCACCGACAATCCCGCTCGGCACGCGGACGCGGCGAGGGGCCCGGGGCGTCGATCCGCCCGGGGCCCCTCGACAGCCGCCGCGATCAGCTCTTGAACACGTCCTTGATCTTCTCGCCGGCCTGCTTCAGGTTTCCCTTCGCCTGGTCGCCCTTGCCCTCGGCCTCCAGGTCGGGGTCGTCGGTGGCTCCGCCGAGCGCTTCCTTGCCCTTGCCCTTGAGCTCGTCGGCCTTCGCTTCGAACTTGTCGTCTGCACCCATGGTGGGGGCATACCCGCCTCCGCCGGGGTGAAACCGGTCGACGGACGTGAGAGCCGCCTCGTCGCCCCGGGGGTGATCGACGGCGGGCGCGGTTCACGGCATCCTGGGCTTCCGGTTCACGGCATCCTGGGCTTCGGGGCTGTCGGAGGGGGGACGTCGTGGACGCCGGGGAACTGCTCGCGGAGCGCGACCACGTGCTGGTGGCGTTGGACGGTCCGGTCGCCGAGGGCCTGTCGGCGCACCGGGTCGCCGACCGGTTGCGGGCGCTGGTGGCCGAGGACCGGTTGCCGCGCGGGGTGGCCCGGACGACGGACCCGTTCGCGGTGCTCGCCCACGCGGCGGCCATCGGTCCGGCCACCGAGCGGGCCGTGCACGCGCAGTGGCGCCGGGTCGAGCACGAGGTGGTGGCCGGGGCACGGGTGGCACCCGGGGTGCGCGAGGCGTTCGCCGCGCTGGTCGCCCGCGGGGTGCGGCTCACCGTGGTCGGTGTCCTGGACGTCGAGGTGGTCCGGGCGTTCCTCGTGCTGCACGGCCTGGACGCGCACGTGCGCCGCCTGGTCGGCCGGGTCCGGTCCGACCGGGCCGCGCCGGACCTGGTCGCCTCTGCGGTCCACGCGGGCGCGGTCCCCGTGCGGTCGTGCGCGTTCGTCGGCGGCACCGACGCCGACCTCGCCGCGGCCCGCGCGGCGGGTGTCGACGCGTTCCGGCACCGCGGCGCCGCCGCGCCCGAACCGGTGACGGGGGCGGACGCCTGGTTCGGCGCGCTCTCCGCGACGCGGCCGACCTGGCCCCGAATCCGCGGGTAGCCCCGGGGAGGCGTCGGGCGCACCGCGCGTGCGGAGGTCCCGGACGTGCGCCCTACTCCCACGTCGCGGTGTCGGGGTCGATGCCGTGGGCGCGCGCGCCGGCGTCGACGATCCGGCGGAACCACGTGGCCAGGCCGGCGCGGATGCCGTCGTAGTGGGCTGCGAACGCCGGATCGGCCTCGTACCGCCTCACCAGGCAGACCTGCATCCGCCTGGTGAGGGGGAAGAACGAGGCGAAGACCTCGCGGTGCCGCTCGACGAGCCGGTCCGCCTCCGGGCTGCCGGGTGCGACGCCCGCGTCCATGGCGTCCGCGAGGGCGCGGTCGAGGTCGGTGACGGCGTCGGCGACGGCCCGCCACTCCTCCGGCCCCCGGGAGGCCGAGCGCTCGGCGTACTGCTGCCACTGCTCCGTGTCCCCGTAGCGCCGACGGGCCTGGGCGGGCCAGTCCGGGTCCCACCGGGGGCCGAAGACCTCGGCCTGCTGCTCGGCGGTCAGCAGCAGGCCGCGCTCGTGGGCGTCGATCATCCGGTCCAGTCCGTCGCCGAGCCGCCGGAGGCGGTCGATCCGCTCGGTGACCTGGGCGCGCTGCGCGCGCAGCGCGGCCGGCACGTCGGCGGTCGAGTCGTCCAGGACGGCCCCGATCCTGTCCAGGCCGAGACCCAGCTCGCGGTAGACGACGACGCGGTGCAGGCGTTCCAGGTCGCCGGCGGTGTAGAGCCGGTACCCGGCGGCCGTGCGCAGCGACGGTCGCGCCAGGCCGATCTCGTCCCAGTGGTGCAGCGCGCGGACCGTCACGTCCAGGCGCGCCGAGACCTGGCCGACGGTCAGGCCGTCGGCGTCGACGTCATCGGGCATGATCCCCATTGTCGCCCCGGTCCGCGTCCGGTGGCGTGATCCCCATGGCTTCGAGGTTCCGCGCCTCGGGGCTCGCCGGGTCGAAGGGCTTCGCCGCGGTGAGGACGACCCGCGCGTTCTCCGGGGTGATCACCTCCACGTCGCGGGTGTTCCAGGGGGTGTCCCGCGGACCGTCCACCGAGCCCGGTCGCAGCGCGCGGCACGCCTCGACGAGGGGCTCGACCTGGTCGAGCACGCACGCGAAGCTGACGCCCAGCGCCGGCGCCCGCTCGGGGACGTCCGCGGCCGCGACGAGGAGCACGTCCTGGAACGCCCACCGGCGCAGGTGCACGAGCGTGCCGGGGATGCCGAACAGCTCGAAGAACCCGAGCCCGCGGACCCAGAAGTCCACCGACGCGGCCAGGTCGTCCGTGGGGATCGTCACGAACGCGGGCATCCCGTAGATGCCGCGGAACGGCTCCGGCGGAACCGCGTCCGGGCCGGGCGTGGGCACGGGGCTGATCTCGAAGGCGTTGTAGTAGTCGCTCACGGGCCCCACCTTCCGGCCTCACGCGGCGTGAGGGTCAAGCCGGTTCAGTCCAGGTGGCGGATGCGCGGCCAGAGGTCGGCCCACGGTTCGGCGATCCCCTCGCACAACCACACCCGGCCGTCCTGCTCCTTGTTGTCGACGCCCCGGTCGTTGCGGGTGGTGGCGACCACGCGGAGGTCGCGGCACGCGTCGCGGGCCCACCGGGGCGGCCCCGGCCTGGTGCCCGGGCGGACGATCAGCGCCGCCGTCGCCGTGTCGGGCGGGTGGCCCCAGTAGCCGTAGCCCCGGTAGCCGCTGTGGACGGTCGGCAGGCCCAGGTCGCGGCCGTAGCGCTCCAGGGCGGCCGCCTCGCCGAAGTTCTCGGTCACCACCGCGGTGTTCCCGGGCGCGGGCAGGGACCGGTGGACGTCGGCCACGGTCCTGGCCAGCTCGGGCCAGCCGAACTGCTCGGCGGTGAGCCCGTTCAGCTCCAGCACCGGGATGTCGTCGAGGTGGTCCACCGGCACCACGGGCAGCGCGAGCGGCACGATGAACGCGGCCGACGCGATCAGCGACGTGCCCACGACGATCCCGCGGGCGCGGGCGCCGCGGGCCAGCCAGCCGTCCACCGCCAGGCCGCCGGCGGCGAGCAGCGCCGGGTACGCGCCGAACAGGTACATCGGCGACCCGGCGGCGAGGACGAACACCACGACCAGGAGCACCCACGCCACGCCCAGGAAGCGGAACGGCCGGGCGTCGGGCGAGCGCAGCAGCCGCACCAGGCCCGCCACCCACAGCGGCACGAGCAGCGGACCGACGTAGAGCAGCTGCGCGGGCAGGAACGCCACCCGTGCGCCGTTGCCGCCGTTCCCGCTGATGACCGCGGCCATCTCCAGCTGCGGCCAGCCGTGCTCGAACTGCCACAGCAGGTTGGGCGACCACAGCAGCAGCGCCAGCAGCGCACCGGCGGCCGGCCACGGCCCGCGCAGCACCGACCGGGGTCCGACCAGGGCCAAGCCGACGACCGCGCCGACCGCCACCACCGCGATCTGGTACTTGTTGAGCAGCCCCGCGCCGAGCACCGCGCCGGCGACGAGCAGCAGCCGCCGGTCACCGGTGCGCACCACGCGTGCGACGAGCCATGCGAGCGCGGCGGACAGGCAGATGTCGATCGTCGTGGTGTGCAGCATGTGGCCGGGCACCAGCACCGGCCCGGACAGCGCGGCGCCGAGGACCGCGACGAGCTGCGCCCGCCGCCCACCGCCCATCTCCCGGGCGAGGAGCCCGACGAACAGCACCGTCCCGCCGGCGGCCACCGCGGCCGGGACCCGCAGCGCCACCAGGGAGTCCGGCGCGACCGCGTCCGCCAGCGCCGCCAGGAACGGCGTCAGCGGCGGCTGGTCCGGGTACCCCCACGCCAGGTGCCGCCCTGCGGCGAGGAAGTACAGCTCGTCACCGTGGTACCCGTAGCCGCCGGCGAAGGCCACCAGCACCGCCGCCACCGCCACCGGTACGCCCACGACCCAGCGCGACAACCGCGGCGCGTCGACACCTGAAACCAAGACCATCGTCGATCCCCCAGTGAGTACGAGGACACGAAACTAGGCGGCCGGGGGCACCGTCACGATGGGGCGCGCACCAGGATCGCGGTGGGGCCACCCCCCGGATCGGCCCTCCGGTGTCGGTGGCGCGACGTACGATCACCAGGGTGAGCAGCAAAGCCGTCCCCGCGCGTCTGCGGGACCTCGCGCGCCTGCGCCGGGTCCGCGACCGGATCGATCGGGAGTACGCGCAGCCGCTGGACGTCGAGGCGCTCGCCCGCGGCGCGAACATGTCCGCCGGGCACCTGAGCCGCCAGTTCCGGCTCGCCTACGGCGAGTCGCCGTACGGCTACCTGATGACGCGGCGGATCGAGCGCGCGATGACGCTGCTGCGCCGCGGCGACCTGAGCGTCACCGAGGTCTGCTTCGCGGTCGGCTGCTCGTCCCCGGGCACCTTCAGCACCCGGTTCGCCGAGCTGGTGGGCATGCCGCCCAGCACCTACCGCGAGCAGGCGGCGGGGGCCACCGAGGGCATGCCGGCGTGCGTGTCGAAACAGGTCACCAGACCGGTCAGGAATCGAGAAGCGCGGTCCCCGGGCCGCACCTAGTGTGACCGCCATGGATCTCACCATTCACCAGACCTACCTCCCCCAGGACGACCCGGACGCGGCCCTGGCGTTCTACCGGGACACCCTGGGCTTCGAGGTCCGCAACGATGTGGGCTACAACGGGATGCGCTGGATCACGGTCGGTCCGCCCGGCCAGCCGGGCACGTCCATCGTCCTGCACCCACCCGCCGCGGACCCCGGGATCACCGAGGACGAGCGGCGCACCGTCGTCGAGATGATGGCCAAGGGCACGTACGCCGGCATCAACCTGGCCACCGGGGACCTCGACGGCACGTTCGCGCGGCTCCAGGCCGGTGACGCCGAGGTCGTCCAGGAACCCACCGTGCAGCCGTACGGGGTGCGCGACTGCGCCTTCCGCGATCCCGCGGGCAACCTGATCCGCATCCAGGAAGTGCGTTGAGCCGTCCCGCCGACGAGGCCGGGACCGGGATGGAGACACGATGAGCAGGGGCACGGGGTCGCCCGAGCCGCACGCCGCCGACAGCCACGACCTGATCAGGGTGCACGGCGCGCGCGTGAACAACCTCAAGGACGTCAGCGTCGAGATCCCCAAGCGCCGGCTGACGGTGTTCACCGGGGTCTCGGGCTCGGGCAAGAGCTCGCTGGTCTTCGGCACGATCGCCGCCGAGTCGCAGCGGATGATCAACGAGACCTACAGCGCCTTCGTGCAGGGCTTCATGCCGACGTTGGCGCGGCCCGAGGTCGACGTGCTCGACGGGCTGACCACGGCCATCATCGTCGACCAGGAGCGGATGGGTGGCGACGTCCGCTCCACGGTCGGCACCGCCACCGACGCCAACGCGGTGCTGCGCATCCTGTTCAGCCGGCTCGGGCAGCCGCACATCGGCTCGCCCCAGGCGTTCTCCTTCAACGTCGCCTCGATCAGCGGGGCGGGCGCGGTCACCCTGGAGCGGGGCGGGCGGACCACGAAGGAGCGGCGCGACTTCAAGGTCGTCGGCGGCATGTGCTCGCGCTGCGAGGGCCGGGGCGCGATCGACGACATCGACCTGACCCGGCTGTACGACGAGGACAAGTCGCTCAACGAGGGCGCGGTCACGATCCCCGGCTACAGCATGGACGGCTGGTACGGCCGCATCTTCCGCGGCTGCGGCTTCTTCGACCCCGACAAGCCGATCAGGGAGTTCACCCGGAGGCAGCTGGACGACCTGCTGCACAAGGAGCCGACCAAGATCAAGGTCGACGGCGTCAACGTGACGTATGCCGGCCTGGTCCCGACGGTGCGGAAGTCCTTCCTGTCCAAGGACGTCGAGTCCGCCCAGCCGCACGTCCGCGCCTTCGTGGAGCGGGTGGCCACCTTCACCGCCTGCCCGGAGTGCGACGGCACCCGGCTCAGCGCGGAGGCGCGGTCGTCGAAGATCGCCGGCATCAACATCGCCGACGCGTGCGCGATGCAGATCAGCGACCTCGCCGAGTGGGTCCGCGGGCTCGACGAGCCGTCCGTCGCGCCGCTGCTGGGCACGCTGCGGCGCACCCTCGACTCGTTCACCGCGATCGGGCTCGGCTACCTCTCGCTCGACCGGCCGGCGGGCACGCTGTCCGGCGGCGAGGCGCAGCGCGTCAAGATGATCCGCCACCTCGGCTCGTCGCTCACCGACGTCACCTATGTGTTCGACGAGCCCACCACCGGCCTGCACCCGCACGACATCCAGCGGATGAACGACCTGCTGCTGCGGTTGCGCGACAAGGGCAACACGGTGCTCGTGGTCGAGCACAAGCCGGAGGTGATCGCGATCGCCGACCACGTCGTGGACCTCGGTCCCGGGGCGGGCGCGGCGGGCGGCACCATCTGCTTCCAGGGCGCCGTGGAGGGCCTGCGGGCCTCCGGGACCACCACCGGGCGGCACCTGGACGACCGCGCCACCCTCAAGGACGCGGTGCGCGAGCCCACCGGCGCGCTGGAGATCCGCGGCGCCGACACCCACAACCTGCGGAAGGTGGACGTCGACGTCCCGCTCGGCGTGCTCTGCGTCGTCACCGGCGTCGCGGGCTCCGGGAAGAGCTCGCTGATCCACGGCTCCGTCCCCGCCGGCGCCGGCGTGGTGTCGGTCGACCAGGGCGCCATCCGGGGGTCGCGGCGGAGCAACCCGGCGACGTACACCGGTCTGCTCGACCCGATCCGCAAGGCGTTCGCCAAGGCCAACGGCGTGAAGCCGGCGCTGTTCAGCGCCAACTCCGAGGGCGCGTGCGTCAACTGCAACGGCGCCGGCGTCATCTACACCGACCTGGGCATGATGGCGGGCGTCGCCACCCCCTGCGAGGTGTGCGAGGGGAAGCGGTTCCAGGCCGAGGTGCTGGAGTACCGGTTCAGCGGGCGCGACATCAGCGAGGTGCTGGCGATGCCGGTGACCGAGGCCGAGGCGTTCTTCGGCTCGGGCGAGGCGCGCACGCCGGCCGCGCACGCCGTCCTCACCCGGCTCGCCGACGTCGGGCTCGGCTACCTCAGCCTCGGCCAGCCGCTCACCACGCTGTCCGGCGGCGAGCGGCAGCGGCTCAAGCTGGCCACCCGCATGGGCGAGAAGGGCGGCGTCTACGTCCTCGACGAGCCGACGACCGGTCTGCACCTCGCCGACGTCGAGCAGCTGCTCGGCCTGCTCGACCGGCTCGTCGACGCCGGCAAGTCGGTCATCGTCATCGAGCACCACCAGGCGGTCATGGCGCACGCCGACTGGATCATCGACCTGGGTCCGGGTGCGGGTCACGACGGCGGCCGGGTCGTCTTCGAGGGCACGCCCGCCGACCTGGTCGCAGCGCGGTCCACCCTCACCGGCGAGCACCTGGCGGCCTACGTCGGCGCCTGACCGGCGCGACGTCGACGAGCCCCGTCCCGCCGGTGACCTGGTCACCGGCGGGACGGGGCGCACCCGCGGGTCGGAGGAGGACTACCGCTGGGTGATGTCGGACGGCGAGTAGAAGCAGTTCTTGCCGTCGGCGCCCTCGCCGATCTTCTTGGGCTCGCTGCCCTTGGGCACGCCCTGGTACTTCTCGCAGATGGTCGTGCTGCCGTAGACCGTGATCCGGGAGAAGCGGGCGGTGTCGCCCCAGTTGGTGTTGATGCCGGCCAGCACCTTGGTGGAGCGGGCGGTGATGCCGTCCATCACCACGTGGCGCTGGTACGAGGTGGCGCAGTTGCCGCACGCCCGGTAGAACTTGCCGGCGCTGTGCACCTGGAAGTCGCGGATCGTGAGGGTGCCCCCGCCGTTGTGCTGGAACACCTTGTCCGACGCGGACTTCGCGCCGCCGCCGTCGACGAGGTAGGTGGCCGAGGAGCTGGAGGCCTTGAACGTCGCCGCGTCCTCGCCCACGTCGTTCCACCAGACGTTGCGGATGGTGCAGGAGCCCTCGCAGTGGATGCCGTCGCCGGCCGGGGCGTCGATGATGACGTTCTGGATCGTGCCGCCGTTGGCCACGGTGAACATCGGGTCCTGGCCCTCGCCCTGACCGCCGTCGCCGATGCCGTAGTAGCGCTTCATGCCGCCGTCGAAGAACGTGCCGGCGTTCTTCGTCGTCGTCTGGTGCACGCTTCCGGTGTCGCTCGGCCACGGGCCGCTGCCGTCACCGCCGCCCGGCTGCTGCGACGTGGTGGTCGTGGTCGTCGTGCGCGTGGTGGTGGTCGTGCCGGTGGTGGTCGTGGTGGGGTTCCCGCCGCCCGACGGGGTGAAGACCCACTGCTTGGTGGCGGCGCTGTCGCAGGAGTTGGTCTGCACCAGCGCGCCGGCGGCGGTGGAGTTGTCCTTCAGGTTCATGCACTTGCCGCCGTTGGTGTCCACCACGCGGTAGTTGCTGCCGCTCTGGGTCAGCGACCAGGTCTGGCCCGCGCTGCCGCACGCCGCCTGCTCGATCACCTTGCCGGCCGACGTGGACGCGTCCCGCACGCCGACGCACAGCCCGCTCCCGACCGAGGTGATCCGGAAGCCGCCGCCGACCGACGCCAGCGTCCACTGCTGGCTGCCGCCGCCGGTGCACGCCGCCTGCCGGAGCTGCGCGCCCGCGGACCCGCCGGGCGCGTCGAGGCAGTGGCCGCTGGCCGCGTTGTTGATCGTGTAGGTGCCCGCGCCGACGGCGGCCTGGGCGGGCGCCGCGCTCGGCCAGGCCGCGAGGGCGGCGGCCAGCACCGTCGCGCCCGCGGCGGCCACCAGGCTCAGGTGCCACCGCCGAGGCCCACCCCGCCGGGCAACCCGCGTCGTCGAAGGTCGATCCGGTGTTCTCATCACAACTCCGCTTCTGACTTTCCCGAGGCGTCGAGGAAGGCCTTTACAACCTCGTTCGCACAGGAGGGAAAAGGCGACAACCACCTTCCCGTCGGATGCTAGACGGAACGGAAGCACCTGGTCAACGACGCTTTTCAGGCGCTCGCCGGAACAACTGTCGAATACGGTCGAACGACGAGGTCAATGCGGTCGAATCATATTTGTGAACAGAATCGAGGGCGCATCGGTCACATTCGTGAACAAAACCGGAACCCATGCGGCCTCAGGCGGGGTCGGCGACGCGCACCCGGTCCCCGTCGCGGTCGGTGAGGAACGACGCCAGCGCGCGCCCCTCCTCGGCCACGGCGTCGCGGTCCGACCAGGAGAGGGCGCGCAGCGGCGTGACGACCACCGCGTCCGCCTCGACCCGCCAGGTCGCGGCGACCCGGCCGTCCACCAGGACGACGCGTTCGCCGGCGACCGACAGGCCCCGGTGGGCGGTGTCGATGATCCGGGTGCGGTCGTCGTAGCCGAGGATCGCGTTGTCGAACGCGGGCAGGTAGCGCACGGGGGCCGGGGTGTCCGGGTCGGGGCGCGGGGCGTCGGGGAGGTCCAGGAGTTCGCGGCCCCGCTCGTCGCGGAAGGCGACCAGCTCCCCGCGCAGCGCGGCCACGGCGGCGGGCAGCCCGGCCAGGCCGGACCAGGCGCGCAGGTCGGCCGTCGCCGCGGGGCCGTACGCGGCCAGGTACCGCCGCACCAGCACCCGGCCGACCGGGTCGTCACCCCCGGGGGCCGGCGGGTCCACCTCCCGACCCAGCCAGGTGGCGAGCGGGGCGTTGCGCACGCCGCCCTTCGCGCGCCACAGCCCGCGCGGCGGCACCTGGGCCACCGGGACCAGCGCGGCGACCAGCAGCTCGCCCAGGGGCCTCGGCGGCGTCGTCGGCCACCGGTCGGCGACCGCCCGCACGAGTTCGGCCGCGGTGCGGGGCTCGCCGTCGGCCAGCACGGCCCGGCCCGCCGCCGCGAGGGCGTCGAAGTCGATGCCCTCCAGCTCTCGGCGGTAGGTGCCGACGACCCGCTGGCGCAGCATGGCGTCGTGGCGGGAGCGCCAGGCCAGGACGTCCTCGGCGGTGAGCAGGTGCACGGTGCGGCGCATGAGGTGCGTGCGCACCACGGCCCGCCCGGTCAGCAGGTCGGAGAGCGCCGCCGGGTCGAACGCGCGCAGCCGCGACCAGAGCCCGACGAACGGTTCCTGCGGTTCCTGCGCCTGGAGGCCGCACAGGTGGGCGACGGCGGCGACCACCGGCACGTCGGCGCGGTCGAGCAGCAGTTGCCGGGCGAGCGTCGCGCGGTTGAGCGCGCGGGTGTGCAGGACGGTCACGGTGGCGGCGTTCCCTTCGGTGTCGCGGAGGACGAGCATCGCAGCCGATGCGGTCGGGAACTGTCCGCTATTCGTGGCAGCATCGGTGTCGTGCCGAAGACCTCAGCCCGGTTGCTGTCCCTGCTGTCGCTGCTCCAGGCGCGCCGGGACTGGCCGGGCGCGCTGCTGGCCGAGCGGCTGGGCGTCAGCCCGCGCACCGTGCGCCGCGACGTCGACCGCCTGCGCGAGCTGGGCTACCCGATCGCGGCCGCGAAGGGCCCGGACGGGGGCTACCGGCTCGGCGCGGGCGCGGACCTGCCGCCGCCGCTGTTCGACGACGAGCAGGCCGTCGCCCTCGCCGTCGCGCTCCGGACCGCGAGCAGCTCCGGCGCGGGCGTCGAGGAGGCCGCGGCACGCGCGTCGACCACGGTCCGGCAGGTCATGCCCGCCCGGTTGCGCCACCGCATCGACACGCTCCGGGTCACCGCGGTGGGGCGGACCGCGAGCCCCCCGGTCGACAGCGGCGTGCTCACGGCGATCAGCGCCGCCGTCCACGCCCGCGAGGTGCTGCGCTTCGACCACGCGTCGGGGGCCGGCGACGGCGAACCGGCCCCGCCGCGCCGCGTGCAGCCCCACCACCTCGTCGCCCGGGGCGGGCGCTGGTACCTGGTCGCCTGGGACCTCGACCGCGACGACTGGCGCACCTTCCGCGCCGACCGGATCACGCCGCGCACCCCCACGGGCCCCCGCTTCACGCCGCGCGAGCTGCCGGGTGGCGACGTGGCCGCCTTCGTGGCCGCCGCGTTCCGGGGCTCGGCCGACGGCGACTGGCCGTGCCGCGGCGAGGTGATCCTCGACCTGCCCGCCGCGGACGTGTCCCGCCACACCGACGACGGGCTGGTGGAGGCGCTGGGCCCGGACCGCTGCCGGCTCGTCCTGGGCTCGTGGTCGTGGGCCGGCCTGGCCGCCGCCGTCGGCAGGTTCGACGCCGACCTGGAGGTCGTCGGGCCGATCGAGCTGAAGGACGCGTTCGCCCGCCTGGCGCGCCGCTACGCGGACGCCGCGGCGCAGTGGGGGGCGTGACCTAGCACCGGGGGTCGGCCCCGGCGCGGCGTTCGAGCATGACGGTGTCGCGCCACACGCCGTGGTGCCGGGCGATGCGCTCGCGGACGCCGACGGTGCGGAAGCCCGCGGAGTGGTGCAGGGCGATGCTGGCCCGGTTCTCCGGGAAGATCGCGGTCTGCAACGTCCACAGGCCGGCCTCGTCGGCGGCGGTGACCTGCTTGTGCAGCAACGACTTGCCCACACCCCGGCCGCGGGCGCCGTCGCCGACGTAGACCGAGGTCTCGGCGACGCCGGAGTAGCACTCGCGGGCCGACACCGGGGTGGCGGCGGCCCAGCCGGCGACGCGGCCGTCGACCTCGGCGACCCAGCGGTGCTCCGGCAGCCACTTCGCCTCCAGCGTGCGGCGGCTGGGCGTCTCGGTCTCGAAGGTGGCGTTGCGGGTGGCGATGCCCTCGCCGTAGATGCGGCGCACGTCGGCCCAGTCGTCGTCGGTCATGGCGCGCACGGCGACGTCGGCGGGCAGGTCGGTCGGGCAGCACGGGCGGGTGACGATCGTGCCCATGACGGCGTCGGCGGCGTGCGGCAGGCCGGTGCAGCAGGCCGGGTTGACCGAGACCAGCGTGGCGGTGCCCTCCTTGCGCAGCCGCACGAAGCCGACGTCGGCGAGCTTGCGCAGGTGGTGCGAGCAGGTGGACTGGCTGATGCCCAGGGCCTCGGTGAGCGCGCCCACGGTGAGCTCGCCGGGCCGCGTGGCGACGGTGTGCAGCAGCCGGACGCGGGTCGGGTCGGCCAGGCAGGCGAACCACTCGGCGTAGGTCGTCGCGTCCTCCGGCGCCAGGCCGGGTGCGGGCATCGTCGTCGTCATGGACCCAGTCTATCGACAGGCGCCATTGTGTCCATCGAGAGTCTTCGATAGATTCAGGTCGATTCGATCGATGAAGGACGATGAAAGGAGTGGCTCGTGAGCGAGCTTCCGGTGGTCGTGGTGGGTGCGGGACCGATCGGGTTGGCGGCGGCGGCCCACCTGCTGGAGCGCGGCGTGCGGCCGCTGGTGCTGGAGGCGGGCGCGCAGGCCGGCGCGGCGGTGGCGCGGTGGAACCACGTGCGGTTGTTCTCGGGGTGGTCCGAGCTGGTCGACCCGGCGGCCCGGCGACTGCTGGGGAGCGCACCGGACGGCGAGGCGTGCCCCACCGGGGCCGAGTGG
The DNA here is from genome assembly GCF_031455225.1 of Saccharothrix longispora. Taxonomy (GTDB): domain Bacteria; phylum Actinomycetota; class Actinomycetes; order Mycobacteriales; family Pseudonocardiaceae; genus Actinosynnema; species Actinosynnema longispora. Next base: position 889,067 of record NZ_JAVDSG010000001.1, on the reverse strand, counting down.
GTGTCGGAGTACCTCGCGCCGCTGGCCGACGCCCTGGGCGGGCACGTGCGGTACGGCGCGCGGGTCGTCGGGGTCGCCCGCCGGGGCCGTGACCGGGTGGTGGACGACGGGCGCGACCGCGAGCCGCTGACCGTGCACGTGGAGACGGCCGACGGCGAGGAGCGCATCGCGGCCCGCGCCGTGGTGGACGCCTCCGGCACCTGGGGCTCCCCCAACCCGCTCGGCGGCGACGGCCTGCCGGCGGTCGGCGAGCGGGCGGCGGCCGAGCGGATCGCCTACCGGGTCCCGGACGTGGTCGCCGAGGCCGGGCGGTACGCCGGCAAGCGGGTCGCGGTGGCGGGCAGCGGGCACTCGGCGCTCACCGCGCTGGTGGCGCTCGCGGGACTCCCCGGCACGCACGTCACGTGGCTGCTGCGCCGGGGCGCGGTCGACGCGGTGTTCGGCGGCGGCGAGGCCGACCAGCTGCCGGCGCGCGGCGCGCTGGGGCTCAGGGCGCGGGACGCGGCGCGGGCCGGGCACGTGGAGGTCGTGACCGGCTTCCGCACGGCGGCCGTGGAGCGCGACGGCGACCGCGTGGTGCTGGTGTCCCAAGAGGGCCGCCGCCTGGCGCCGGTCGACGAGGTCGTGGCGCTGACCGGGTTCCGCCCCGACCACTCGTGGCTCTCGGAGGTCCGGCTCGACCTCGACCCGGTGCTCCAGGCGCCGACGAGGCTCGCTCCGCTGGTCGACCCGAACGTGCACTCGTGCGGCACGGTGTACCCGCACGGCGCGGCGGAGTTGCGCCACCCCGAGCCCGGCGTGTACCTGGTCGGCATGAAGAGCTACGGCCGTGCGCCCACGTTCCTCGCCCTGACCGGGTACGAGCAGGTGCGCAGCATCGCGGCCGAGATCGCCGGCGACCACGAGGACGCGGCGAAGGTCGAACTCGTGCTGCCCGAGACGGGCGTGTGCGGCGGTTCCGGCGTCTTCGACGAGACCGACGGGTCCGAGGGGTCCGGCGGGTGCTGCGCCCCGGCCGTCACGGAGCTGACGCTGACCGCGCCGGGCGCGCGGCCCTGAGGTCCGGCGGCCCCGGGGTCCGGCCCGACGCGGCCGGGCGACGTCGCGTCCTGGTCGTGCTGTGCCTGAGCCAGGTCACCGGCTGGGGTGTCCTCTACTACGCCTTCCCCGTGCTCGCGCCCTCGATCAGCGCGAGCACGGGGTGGTCGCTGTCGGAGGTGACCGCCGGTTTCTCGCTCGGCCAGCTCGTCTCGGCCGCCGTCGGCGTGCCCCTGGGCCGGGTGCTGGACCGGCGCGGTCCCCGGCTCGTCATGACGACGGGGTCGGTGGTGGCGGTGGCCGCGGTGGCCGGCATGACCGCGGCACGCTCACCGGTCGTGTTCCTCGCAGCCTGGGCGTTGATCGGCACCGGCATGGCGGCGGTGCTCTACCAACCGGCGTTCGCCGCCGTCACCCGCTGGTACGGCGAACGCCGCGTCCGGGCGCTCACCGCCGTGACCCTGGTCGGCGGGCTGGCCAGCACGGTGTTCGCCCCGCTCACCGCCGGCATCGCGCAGCACCTCGACTGGCGCGGCGCCTACCTCGTCCTCGCCGGGCTGTTCGGGCTGATCACCATCCCCGCGCACGCCCTGGGCCTGCGCCTGCCGTGGCCGCCCCACGAGCACGACCCCCGCGTCGACCACGCGCCCGACGCCGTCGCCCGCAGCAGGCCGTTCGCCGTCCTGGTCGTCGCGCTCGGCCTGGGCTCGTTCGCCGTGTACGCCGTCGTGGTCGCCCTGGTCCCGCTGCTCACCGAACGCGGCCTGTCGACCACGACCGCCGCCTGGGCGCTCGGCCTCGGCGGCATCGGGCAGGTGCTGGGGCGCCTCGGCTACGCCAGGTTCGTCGCGGTGACCGGCGTCCGCGCCAGGACCGCGATCGTGCTGCTGGCCGCGTCGGCCACGACCCTCCTGCTGGGGCTCGTCCCCGGACCGGCCCTGCCGCTGATCGCGGCGGCGGTGCTCGCGGGCACCGCGCGCGGCGTCTTCACCCTCGTGCAGGCCACCGCCGTCACCGACCGCTGGGGCGCCGCCCACTACGGCAGGCTCAGCGGCCTGCTCCAGGCGCCGATGGCCGTGACGGCGGCCGTGGCGCCCTGGGTCGCGACCGCGCTGGCCGGGGCGCTCGGCGGCTACCCGCCGGTGTTCGTCGTCCTCGCCGCGGCCGGCGTGCTGGCGGCGGGCACGTCGTGGTGGTCCGTGCCGCGCCCCGCCCCCAAGCCGGGGTCGGCGTGATGGGGCGCTGCCGCCGCGGCTCGTGCGGGCGAGGTCGCGCGGCGCCGGTGTCGGCGGCGTGGCGCCCGGACGCGCGGGGACCCGCGGACGGCGCGTCCGCGGGTCCCCGGTCCGGCCCGGTCCTGATTCGACCGGTCCTGATTCGGCCGGCCTCAGTTCGGCGCGTGGATCTGGTCGGCCGCGTTGGCGTTGTAGTCCTTCGTGGACCCCCGGACGTACATCTGGACGGGGGCGTGGTTGCCGGAGAAGTACTGCTGGACCGAGCCGGTGAACGGCGTGGTCGACGCGTTGCGGCCGTACACGTCCGTGTAGACGGTGGTCGGTCCGCTGTTGCGGACGCTGAACGTGCCCGGCCGGAACTCGCGCAGCGTGCCCTTGAACGGCGACCGCACGTCGTCCCAGGCCACCCGCTGCCCGGTCTGCTGGGTGATCCGGCGGACCTGGTCGCAGTAGTCGCCCCGGATGTTCTCGTAGCAGAGGTCGACCTGGCGGGCCAGCTTGTTCGGCGCCGAGGCGTCGTAGTAGCGGCTGGGGTTGAGCACGTAGAACAGCGGCGCGATGGAGAACGACAGCTGCGAGGTGCTCACCGACACGTCGGAGAACCAGAACTCGTGCAGGTCGTTGGTGTCGAACGGCACCTCACGACCGCTGATGACCTCGTAGTGCGTCTTCCCCTCCCGGATCGCCTGCACGCAGCCCGCGTCCGTGATGAGCCGGCCGAGCGAGCGGGTGTCCGACGGCGAGTCCGCCGGCACGGCGGGGCCCACCGAGGTGAACCTGCCGCCCAGGTTGGGCCCGGGGCAGTCCGTCGCGCCGAAGCCGCCCGGTCGACCGTTCGGGATCAGCGCGGTGAACGCGGCCTCGCTGACCTGGCCGTTGTCGTTGTGCGAGCACCGGTTGCGGTAGATCAACTCGTGCACGTTGTTGGTGAACGCGTCGGTCGAGTGCGTGCCCTGGTGGAACTTCAGCAGGATGTCGCACACGGCGATCGTGGCGCCCTGCGGCGGGAAGAAGCTGGTGCCGTTGTCGCCCTGGATGACGTTGGAGTTGTTGACCGACAGGACCTTGTGCCCGACGTGGTCCTCGTGCCGGTGCGCGCCTCCGGGGTTGGCCGACATCATCACTTCGCTGGTGTAGCCGAACGGCAACCACTTCGAGGCGGCGAACAGGTCCGAGGTGCGCGGGTCGTCACCGTGCTCGTGGCCGAACGCGCAGCCGCTCGCGTCGCGCGGCGGGTGCCAGGTCGGGTAGACCTTGCCGTCCGGCCCGTACGTCCAGTACCGGGCGTGGACCTCGCGCGAGCACTCGCCGCTGCGCGGGGTGTAGCCGCTCCCGGTCACGACCAGGTCGTACGCCATGCTGGTCCGCGCGTCCGGGGGCGGCAGCGACCGGCCCCAGCCGGGGTTGTCGGCCGGCGGGGCGGTCGTGGTCGGCCCGGACGTCGTGGTCGGCCCGGACGTCGTGGTGCCCGGCACCGTGGTCGTCGGGGTGCTCGTCGGCGAGCCCGTGCAGAGCGTGCCGTTGAGGGTGAACGCGGTCGGCGACGGGTTGCTCCCGCTCCACGAGCCGTTGAAGCCGAACGACGCGGTGGCGCCGGTCGCGATGGAGCCGTTGTGCGACACGTTGCGCGCGGTGACGTCGGCGCCGTTCTGCGAGGTGCCGGCGTTCCACGCCTGGGTGACCTTCTGCCCCGCGGCGAAGCTCCAGGTGAGCGTCCAGGAGCCGACGGCGTCGCCGAGGTTGGTGATGTTCACGTTCGCGGTGAAGCCGCCCTGCCACTGCGTCGCGAGCGAGTACGCGACCGAGCACCCGGTGGCGGCAGCGGCGTCGTGCGCCGCGACCACCCCGCCGCCGGCGACCACCGCGGTGACCGCCGCCGCGGCGGCCAATCGGGACCGGTATCGATGAAGATGCATTCCGCCCTCCAGGGGTGTGGCTGTTATCGGGGTGGCGGTGAAGGCGTGCGCAACGACGACGGCGGTGATCGCCGACGCGTGTGTCCTGCGCATTCCTCGACTAGCGGGCGCCCCGGAACCGGGGGGAAGCCAGGGGTGCGCGGTGGCCGCGGGCCGTGCCACTATGTGGGGGACCGGCGGAATTCTCCACACCCATGCTTCCTCCTCGTCGAGGCCGGCGGGTGCGGTCAGTGTTCGACCGGCTTCGCGGAGTTGTCAACGATTGTCGTAACGTTGCGAAAATATTCGTCCCGCGCCGCGACGTGAATTGCCCGAGCCGATTCCGACGACTCGGTCGCGCCGCCCGCGCACCACGTGGCGGCGCGGCTTGTCGGCCCCGCGCGGGGACAGCGACGGCACGAACACCGCCGAGGGCGGCCGGGCGGGCCGCCGGTGGACGCCGGCGCGTTCGCGGCGGTCCTCGACGACCTTCGCGGAATCCGGCCCGTCCAGAATCGCTCCGCGCGTCACGTAATTTTGGTGGGATGAGCACCGCACCGCCGACCGTCGTCCTGGGTGACGAGTTCGCCCGCACGCTCCCCGAGTTGGCCCTCCCCCGCCAGGCGGACGAGGCGCCCGCCCCGCACCTGCTCGTGCTCGACGAACGGCTGGCCGCCGAGGTCGGGCTGGACCCCGATTGGCTGCGCGGCCCCGAGGGGGTGCGCCTGCTGGTGGGCAACCACGTCCCGGACGGCGCCACGCCGGTGGCGCAGGCCTACGCCGGACACCAGTTCGGCCACTACTCCCCCCGGCTGGGCGACGGCCGGGCCCTGCTGCTCGGCGAACTCGCCCACGTCGACGGCCATCCGCGCGACCTGCACCTCAAGGGCTCCGGGCGCACGCCGTTCTCCCGGGGCGGCGACGGGCTGGCGGCGGTCGGGCCGATGCTGCGCGAGCACGTCGTGGGCGCGGCGATGCACGCGCTGGGCATCCCGACGACCCGCTCGCTGGCCGTCGTCGCGACCGGGCGGCCGGTGCGGCGCGAGACGGTGCTGCCCGGCGCGGTGCTGGCCCGGATCGCGAGCAGCCACCTGCGGGTCGGCACGTTCCAGTACGCGCGGGCGACGGACGACGTGGACCTGCTGCGCAGGCTGGCCGACCACGCCATCGCCCGGCACCACCCCGCCGCCGCGCGGGCCGCGAACCCCTACCTGGCCCTGTTCGAGGCGGTCGTCGCCGCGCAGGCGTCGCTGGTGGCGCGGTGGATGCTCGTGGGCTTCGTCCACGGCGTGATGAACACCGACAACACGACGATCTCCGGCGAGACCATCGACTACGGGCCGTGCGCGTTCCTGGGGGCGTTCGACCCGACCGCGGTCTACAGCTCCATCGACCACGCCGGGCGCTACGCCTACGGCAACCAGCCGGTGGTGGCCGAGTGGAACCTGGCGCGGCTCGCCGAGGCGCTCCTCCCGCTGGTCGACGACGACCAGGACCGGGCGATCGCGTCGGCGGTGGAGGCGCTCGGCGCGTTCCGCCCGGCGTACGGGGCCGCCTGGTCGGCCGGGATGCGCGCCAAGCTCGGCCTGGCCGAGGGGCTCGACGACGCGGTCGCCTCGCCGCTGGTGGACGACCTGCTCGTGCTGCTGCGCGACAACCGCGTCGACCACACGTCGTTCTACCGCCGCCTCGGCGACGCCGCGCGCGGTGACGTCGAACGCGCCCGGGAGGTGTTCCTCGACCTCGCGGGGATCGACGGCTGGCTCGCCCGGTGGCGGGCACTGGCCCCGGACGCCGACGCGATGGACCGGGTCAACCCCGTCTACGTCCCGCGCAACCACCTGGTCGAGGAGGCCCTCGCCGCGGGCGAGCGGGGCGACCTCGGTCCGCTGGAGCGGTTGCTGGACGCGGTGACCGCCCCGTACGACGAGCGCCCTGGGTTCGACCGGTACGCGGCGCCCGGCCCGGAGGACCCCGACTACCGGACGTTCTGCGGCACCTGAGGTTCCGGCGGCGGACGGTCAGGAGTGGACCGTGACGGCGTACCCGTCCGGGTCGGCGAAGGTGAACGTCCGCCCGAACGGGCTGTCCGCGGGCGCGGCCAGGATCGTCACGCCGGCGTCGGCGAGGTCGTCGTGCAACTGCTGGGCGTCGTCGGCGCGCAGCCACAGCGCCACCCCCGCGCCGGGCCGCGGGGCGACCGCGTCCAGGTCGACGCCGGGAAGCGGGGTGCGCACCGCGAAGGCGACCGGGGTGGTGTCGAAGACGACGGCTCCGGGCGGACCGGCGGGGGCGCGGCGCAGGCCGAGGCGTTCCTCGTAGAACGCGGCCGACGCGTCCAGGTCGCGCACCTGGAGGGCGATGAAGTCGGGTCCGGTCACGGTGGCCATGGGTTCTCCCTCGTTGATGTCAGGTTCCTGACACGACCGACTGTATGTCAGACTCCTGACATGGAGCAAGAGCGCGTGGACCTCGACTCGTCCGTCGGCTACGCCCTCAAGCAGGCCGCCGCCGCCCTGCGGGGCGCGATGGAGGCGGCCCTGCGCCCGCTGGGGCTGAGCGTGCCGCAGTACGCCTGCCTGGAACTGCTGGGCCAACGCCCCGGCCTGTCCGCCGCCGAACTCGCCCGCGGCGCCTTCGTCACCCGGCAGTCCATGCACGGGGTCCTCCAGGGGCTCCAGGACCGCGGCCTGCTGACCCGCCCCGCCGCAGCCCCCCAGGGGCGCGCCCTGCCCACCCTCCTCACCGACGAGGGCGCTCGCCTGCTCGCCCTGGCCGGCCGCACCGTCGCCGAGGTGGAGCGCCGCATGCTCCACGCCCTGCCCGCCGGCGGTCCGCAACGGCTGCGCGACGACCTGGCCGCCTGCGCCGCCGCCCTCGGCGACGCCGGCTGACCCGCGTCGCCCGCACCTCCGGACGGCCCCGACCGGGGGCCTACCATGGCGACGTGGAAACCCGCGAGGCCGTGGACCGGCAGGTGCGGTTCGGCACCGCGCGGTTGGCACCGGCCCCGTACCACCCGACCGCCTGGCTCCTCACCGTGGACGGCGCCCTCCAGTCCTACGTGGACCTGGCCGACCCTACGTACCTGCACATGCCGTACGCCACGTGGGCGGCCCGGGTGCTCGACCTGCACTGGCCCGCCGGCCGGCCGGTGTCGGCGCTGCACGTCGGCGGAGGCGGTTTCAGCCTCCCGAGGTACCTGGCCGCGACCCGCCCGGGCTCACCCCAGGTGGTCCACGAGCTGGACGGCCCGCTGGTCGACCTCGTGCGCTCGCACCTGGCCCTGGACGCGGTCCCGGACCTCGTCGTGCACGTCGGGGACGGCGAGCGGGGAATCCGGCGCACCCCCGACTCCACCGCCGACGCGGTGGTCATGGACGTCTTCCGGGCGGGCGCGGTGGCGATCCACCTCGCCACCGTCGAGTTCCTGCGCGAGATCGCCAGGGTGCTCCGCCCCGGCGGCCTCTACCTGGGCAACATGTGGTCCGCGGCCGACCTGGAGCTGCCGCTGCGCGCCGCGGCGTCGCTGGGCGAGGTGTTCGCGCACGTCGCCCTGCTCGCCGAACCCGGTCTGCTGCTGGGCAAGCGGGAGGGCAACGTGGTCCTGGCCGCCGCCGACCGCGAACTGCCCCACGAAACCCTCACCGCGTGGGCGAAGTCGGCGGGCGACCGCGTCTTCTGCCTCTCGGCCACCCAGCTGGCGGCATTCCGCGGCCCGGCCGCCCCGCTGACCGCCGAGCACCCGGCGGGCGACGTCACCCCCGTGCCGCCGTGGACCCGGTGAGCCGGCGGTCCCCCGGGCGGGGCGGCGTCGACGGCGCCGCGCGGGTTCGACCGGTCGCGCCGGGCACCGCCGATCGCGGGCTGCTCACGCCTGGGCGCGCAGCCAGGTCTGCTGCGACTCGAACAGCTCGGCGACGTTCGGCAGGGCGTCCTCGGCGGGCCAGCCGCCCGGGTCCCAGGCGGAGGACCGGCGCAGCGCCTGGCCGCAGTGCACGAACAGCTCCTCGACCTCCAGGACCACGGCCACGGCGGGCGCGGGGTCGCCGAAGCGGTGCGCGAACGGGGCGTCGCGCACCGGGGTCGCGCGGCCGTTGACGCGCAGCACGTCGTGCCGGCCGGGGACGATGAACACCATGCCCGCGCGCGGGTGCTGGAGGAGGTTGCGCAGGCTGTCCGCGCGGCGGTTGCCGGGCCGGTCGGGGAACGCGATCGTGCGCTCGTCCAGCACCAGGACGCTGCCGGCCGGGTCGCCGCGCGGGGAGACGTCCACGCTGCCGTCGGCGGCGGTCGTGGCCAGCAGGTAGAACGTGGCGGCTTCGAGGAAGCGCCGCGACTGCTCGTCGACGGCGGCGATCCCCTTGTCCCGCATGACCGGGTGCGGGTGCTCGACCAGTTCGCGCAGCTCGACCTCGTCGCGGATCGGGGTGCCGAGGGCGCTGTCGCTCCAGCCTGGCCGGGACGTGCTCATGGAGGTCTCCGAACGCGCGATCGTGGTGAGGGTGCCCTCACCCAATCACGCGTTCGGAGCAGCGGCGGCGCGTCGGGTCGGAGATCACAGTCCGCGGCCGGCATGGCGTTGATCGACACCGGAGGAGGTGGCGCGGTGGAGCGCTTCGTCGACGTGGCCGGCGCCCGGCTGTGGAGCGAGGACCTGGGCGAGCCGGACGCCCCGGTGATCCTGTTGGTCATGGGGGCCAACGCGTCGTCCGCCGGCTGGCCCGACGACTTCGTGGCGCTGCTGCTCGACGAGCCCCGCCCGGAGCACGCGGCGCGGCTGGAGCGGTTGATGGCGCTGCCCGAGCACGGCGAGGACCGGGAGTCCGAACTGGACCGGCGCGTCGAGTTCTGGCGGCTGCTGCACGGGGACGCGCTGCCGTTCGACCCGGCGGAGTACCGGCGGCTGGAGGTGCGCGCCATCGCGCACGCGGGCACGATCGCCCCGGCGACCGGGCACGTGCGGCTGGGCGGGGTGCCGCTGCCGCGCGGCGCGGACGACCTGCGCGGGGTGACCGCGCCGACCCTGGTCGTGCAGGGCACCGAGGACCTGTTCTACCCGCCGGGCTTCGGCCGGCACCTCGTCGGCCTGCTGCCGGACGCCGAGCTGCTCGTGGTCGACGGCCTCGGGCACTCGTTGCCCGCCGCCGCCCACCGCGTGGCGGCGGACGCGGTCCTCGACCACGTCCGCCGCCACCCGTGAGCGCGGGTCAGCGCAGGTCCAGGTAGTCCTTGAACTGCACGGTGACCGCGTGCCGGTCGGACGGCCAGGCGCGCACCGCGATCGTGCGCGACCGCCCTCCCGTGCCGCGCGCGACCTGGGTGACGCGCACCCCGCCCGCGGCGGGCAGGTGGGTGTCGGTCGCGGTCAGGAACGGCAGCGTGCCGAACGGCGGCGGCACGACGCCCGGGGTCGAGGCCAGGTCGCACCCGTCGTCGAACACGAACGCCGCCAGGACCTGGCGCCGGCGCGGCGCGACGGCGGGACCGAGCACGTCGACGCCGTCGAGCTCCAGCCGGTCGGTGTCGGCGGGCTGCTGGTCGGCCCACCACTCGCGGTTGCGCACGACGGTGAGCGCGGTGTGCGTCGGGCACCGGTCGACCTGGTCGCCGATCCCGCCGGGGCGGGAGACCTGCAACCGCAGGAACCGGTCCGACCGCTCGAACGGCTCGAAGTAGAAGTGGTTGACCAGTTCGCCGTCGCGGACCAGCTCCAGCTCGTAGTGCCTCGCGCCGTTGACGCGCAGCGGGCCGAACGACCCGTCGGCGGCGGTGCGCACGGAGTGGTGCGGACCGCCTCGGCGCGCGCCGGTCGCCGGGTCCACCTCCCACGCGTTCAGCAGGCCGGTCGCGCCGTCGTTCTGCGGGAAGTACGTGGCGCGGCCGGCGATCGAGACCGTCGACGGGAACTGCGGCAGCACGAGCGTCGTGGCGGCGGCCCGTCCCCGCAGGAACCGGTGGACGTGCGCGAACCCCTCGGCGGACGTGGTGGTCTCGGTGTGCCCCAACGTGGTCAGGTACACGTTCGTCGCGCCGCCGATGGCCCCCTCGGGTTGCAGGCTGCCCCACAGCGCCAGGGTGGGCACGCCGCCGGGTGGCGCGGCGGCCGACCGGCCGTCGACGTTGACGTACCGGCGGACGCCCGCCGCGCGCGCCGGGTCGGCCAGGTAGGCGTGCAGCACCGTCGTGCCACGCGAGTGGGCGACGACGTCCACGGTGGCCGCGCCGGTGCGCGCCCGCACGTCGGCGAGGAACGCCTCCAGGCCGGCGACGGCGTGGTCGTTGGTGGGGATGCTCGTGTCGTACTCGAAGGCGTGCAGCGACCGGTCGGGGTAGCCGTTGGTGGAGAACCGCTTGGCGTTGGACTGCCACTGCTGCGCCGAACCCTGCTGGCCGTGCACGAAGACCACCGGCGCGGGCGGTTCGGACGACGCGTGTGCCGGCGCGACGGGTGCGGTCAGCACCAGGGCCAGCGCGATCACCAGCGCCCTCATCGCGACCACCCGGCCAGGGCGTCGCGCAGGTTCCGCTTGGCGTCGGCGGGCAGCAGGTGCCCGGCGCGGACGTTGGCGACGTCGGCGGACACGACGCGCGACACGTAGCCGGCGTGCTCCGGGTAGAGCCGGTCCAGGGTCGCCCGGTCGAACGGGACGTGCGTGCCGAACAGCCGGCAGAACGTCTCGCCGGAGTTGTCTCCGGTGTTCAGCGCGGTCGGCACGGCGACCTGGGACAGCCGGATGCCGCCCAGCGCCAGGCCGAGCGCGTCGCGCTTCTTGGTCACGCCGTCCGCCTCGAACTCCAGCGGCCGGGCCGCGGGCGGCGGCGTGCCGTGCTCGACCCAGCGCCGCAGGTGCTCGTAGGCCGCCGCGGTGACGTGGTGGACGGGGACCCGGCTGAACGGCGGCCGGTCGCAGGCGTAGGTGGGCGCGCCGCCGAGGTCGCGCTCGGCGATCGGCTCGCGGTAGACCTGCCCCTCGTGACCGGAGTGCGCGCCGCCCGCCACCTCCCAGCGGCGGAACCGGTCCGTGTCGGCGGGTCGGCGCGGGCTGGTCACGTCGGTCTCGGACAGCACCTGGAAGACGGGTTCGGCGCCGACCCGCGTGGGCGCGGGGCCGACGACGAAGGCGTAGCCGTCGAAGACCGGCTCCTGCTGCGGCAGAACGCGGTCGTAGAGCACCGTCATCCGGCCCGCGGACTGCGACGCGCCGATGGCCAGCAGCGTCCGGGTCCGCAGCCCGCCCAACAACACGCCGCTCGACGGGCCGCCGTCCCGCGGCCGGTCCGCCAGGGCGGCGCGGCCGGCCTGGGTGAAGACGTCGTAGGACAGCTCGTCGGCGGTGAACCGGCCACCGCCGGTCACGTCCAGGGCGCCGTAGCGGGCCGGGCTCCAGCCGCGGAGCTGGTCGACGCCGACGCGCTGCGCCGACACGCCGACCCAGGCGTGACCGGCCCGCAGCACGGACTCGGCGTTCCACAACGCGTCCAGGTCGTACCCGGCGGTGACGTTCTGCCACTCGACCAGCGTGGTGCCGCTGAAGTGGCGGGCGTGCGCGGGCCGCCGCACCACCACCCGGGTCGTGTAGGGCACGCCGGCGGCCACCCTCGTGCCGTCGACCGCGTAGCCGTCCGCGGTGCCCGAGAGGTGGAACTCCTGCTCGACGTACCCGGCGGCGGCGAGGTCGACCGGCGTGGAGAAGAACGGGTAGGTGTCCTCGACGCGCTCCGCGAGCCGGTCGCCGGGCACCGTGCCCGGTAGCGGCCCGACGAGCTGCGGCGCCCGGTCCGGCGGGGCGGCGGCCCCTGCGTGGGCGCCCGGGAGCAGGACTCCGAAGGCGATGACGAGCGGCACGAGGCCGCGCGGCGAGAACCGCATACCGACTCCCTCGACAGTGGGGGATGGTCGTCGCCGAACGTAACCGGCCGGTCACCGCGCTCACCAGCGCCGCCCGCGATCGTGAGACGGCGGTCTCAACAGCGGTCGCCCGACGGCGATCGCTCGACAGCGGCTACCCGGTTGCGGTCGGCCGGCGCGGCAGCAGCACGCTGCGGGCAGCCCGTTCGGCCAGGTCCCGGTCGAGCGGCTGACCGCCCAGCAGCTCGGCGTAGATCGCCGACTCGACGATGCGCACGTACAGGAACGCGACCTGGTCGAGCGGACCGGCGCACCACTCCCCCGGCACCTCCAGCAGGATCTGCTTCTGCGCCGACACCGCCCGCCGGTGCACCGCGCCGCTCCCGTTGAACAGCACCCGCGCGGCCGTCTCCGGCTCACCGCGCAGGAACGCCCGGAACGGCGCCGCTCCGCGCAGCCGGTCCACGAAGTGCCGCGTGATCTCCAGGACGCCCTCGACGCCGCCGTTGCGCCGCCGCAGGCGCGCCTGGACGAGCTGCCGCTCACCGAGCCGCCACAGCACGTCGCCGAGCAGCCCGTCCCGGCTGTGCACGACGCGGTAGAGCGTCGCCCTGCTGATGGCGAGGCTGCGCGCCACGCCGTCCATGTCGACCTCGCCGTGCCGCAGGAAGAACCGGCAGGCGCCGTGCACGACCTGCTCCCTGCTCACCACGCGCCGCGTGCTGTCCGCCACCGCCAACCCGTTCCCGCCGGACCACGCGCCCGGCCCACCCCGCATCATGGCCGTCCCGCACCCGGTTGACCACGCCGTTCGGCCTCCAGCACAGTGGGCGCGTGCAGTGGGCGCTGAGCATCCTGGCCGTCGTGGCGTACGCGACGCTGCCGCTGGGCGGCTCCGGCAGCTACGAGACCCACCTCGTGCCCACGCTGCTCCTCGGGCTGCTCTACGTCGTGCTGTCCATCGCCGGGTTCCACGGGGTGCTCGGGCGGCGGAGGGCGTTCGCGGTCGCCTACGTCGCCGTCCAGCTGCCACTGGGCTTCCTGGTGTTCGCCCTGTCCGGCGCGACGGTCGGGGGCATCCTGCTGCTGGTGGTGCTGGTCTCGCAGAGCAGGCTGCTGCTGCCGCTGCCCGCCGCCGTCGCGGTGGCCGTGCTCGTGCCGCTGGTGCACGCGCCGATGGAGTGGCGCGCCGGGCTGCGCGAGGGCCTGGGCACGTTCGCCGCGTGCGCGTTCGCCCTCGTCGTGACCGAGCTGCTGGTGCGCGAGCAGCGGGCCAGGGCGGAGCTGGCGCGGGCGCACGAGCGGCTGCGCGGGTACGCCGCCCAGGCCGAGCAGCTCGCCACCACCCAGGAGCGCAACCGGGTCGCGCGCGACATCCACGACGGGCTGGGCCACCACCTGACCGTCGTGCAGATGCTGCTCCAGGCGGCGCGCGCGGTGATCGGCACCGCCGACCCGGCCCGCCTGGACGCGATGCTGGCGAAGGCGCAGGACCAGTCGAAGGCGGCGCTGGCGGAGGTGCGCCGCTCGGTCTCCGCCCTGCGGGAGCCGCGACCGCTGGTGGACGCGCTGCGTTCGCTGGCGGACGCGACCGGGGAGGCGGGCGTGCCGACCGGGCTGGAGGTGCGCGGCGCGGCGCGCGAGGTCCGCGCCGAGGTCGGGGAGTCGCTGTTCCGGGCGGCCCAGGAGGGCCTGACCAACGTCCGCAAGCACGCGGGCGCGACGGCGGCGACGGTCGTGCTCGACTACGGCCGGGACGACCTGGTCCGGCTGGAGGTGCGCGACGACGGGCGCGGCGGGCGCGAGGGCGGCGGCGGGTTCGGCCTCGTCGGGCTGCGCGAGCGGGTGGCGGGCCTCGGCGGGCGGGTGTCCCTCGACTCGGCCGCCGGGCACGGGTCGACGCTGACGGTGGAGGTGCCGGGATGACGCCGGTCCGCGTGCTGATCGTCGACGACCAGGCCCTGTTCCGGGAGGCTTTGGCGACGCTGCTGGAGGTGCAGCCGGGCATCGAGGTGGTCGGCGAGGCCGGTGACGGCGAGCAGGCCGTGCGGCGGTGCGCCGAGCTGCGGCCGGACGTGGTGCTGATGGACCTGCGGATGCCGGTGCTGGACGGGATCGCGGCCACCGGTCGGCTGCGGGTCGAGCAGCCCGGCGTGCGGGTGCTGGCGCTGACCACGTTCGACGACGACGCGGACGTGTTCGCGGCGCTGCGCGCGGGCGCGGTCGGCTACCTGCTCAAGGACGTGTCCTCGGCGCGGCTGGTCGAGGCGCTGGTGGCGGCCCGGCGCGGCGAGTCGGTGCTGCAACCGTCGGTCGCGGCCAAGCTGGTGGCCAGGATCGCCCGGCTGCCGAGCGAGGACGACGCGCCGCCGCGCCCCCTGCCCGTGCCGCTGTCGGAGCGCGAGCTGGAGGTCGTGCGGCTGCTCGCCGGCGGGCTCAGCAACCGCGAGATCGCCGGCCGCCTGTTCCTGGCCGAGGGGACCGTGAAGAACCTGGTCACGAGCGTGCTGTCCAAGCTCGGGGTGCGCGACCGCACCCAGGCCGCGCTGCGGGCGCGCGAACTCGGCCTGCTCTGACGTCCGCGGGTCACGTGACCTCGCGCGTGACTTCCGGCACCTGACCGCGCCGCCCCGCCGGACGACCATCTCCACCATGACGAATCCCGTGGAGGACCCCGTGGAGGACCGCAGTGGAGGAGCAGTCGTGGACGCCGGAGGGGGGCAGCGGCCGGGGGGTGCGCTGCGCTTCGCCCGCCACTTCCTGGAGATGGTCGTGGCCATGGTGGTCGGCATGGTCGCGCTGGGACCGGTCTGGTCGTCCGCCTGGCCGGGCCTGGACGACGTGGTCACCGCGCACGTGCTGGTGATGGCCACGAACATGTCGCTGGGCATGGCGCTGTGGATGCGCCTGCGCCGCCACGCGTGGCCCGGCATCGTCGAGATGTGCGCCGCGATGTACGTGCCGTTCGCGGTCCTGCTGCCGTTCCACTGGGGCGGCGCGCTGTCCGGGATGGCGCTGATGACGGCCGGCCACGTGCTGATGGTCCCGGCGATGCTGGCGGCCATGCTGCGCCGACGCCACGAGTACACCTGCTAGGCGGACAGGTCCGCCTGCTTCCTCGCCCGCCGGGGGTAGGGCTGCCCGGTGGCCTTCAGGGCGATGGCCTTGGCCACCTCGGCGAGGTCGAAGGCCAATGCCGCCTCGACCTCGACCAGGTCCGCGGCAGCGGGCAGCCCACCACTCGGTCCGGATGGTCGGGACGCCGCTGGTGCGCTCTCGTCCACCAGCCGGACGACGTAGCGCGCCAACTCGGTGTTGACATCGCTCAGCCACGCGTTGAACAGCAGTTCGTCCTTGGTCATCGCCGACCACCCACTCCACTCGTCGGATCGGCACCCGTGATCGGCACCGGCGGACAGGGTAGGAGTGACCCGGAGTGACGAGTCGTACAAAATGTGCGACCACCGCCCCGCTACCCTGACCCCCGTCAGCCGGGAGGTGGCCGAGGAGGTCGGATGCCGGACACCGCCGGGGGGATCGGCAGGCGAGTCCGCTACTGGCGCCTGCGCCGCAACCTCGGCCGCAAGCAGTTCGCCGACATGATCGGTCGTTCGACCTCGTGGCTGGACAAGGTCGAGTCGGGTGAGCGCGACCTCGTGCGCCTCCCGGTCATCGAGTTGGTCGCCGACGCCCTCGCCGTCGACCCGGGCGTCCTCACCGACGCGCGCGCGGCGGCCCGGGCCGCCGACTGCGTGGACGCCGCCGAGGTCGGCGCGATCCGGGCGGCACTGGGCCGCTACCCCGGCCTGGCGACCGCGGACACCAGGCCCGCCGACGTCGCCCACCTCGCCCGCCAGGCCGACTACGTCGACCACGCCTGGACCTCGTCCCACTTCACCACCGTCGCCCGGCGCCTGCCCGAGTTGCTGGGCGCGGCGCAGCGCGCAGTCCTCGCCGCGCCGCCTGCCGAGCAGGTCGACGCCCACCGCATCCTCGTCACGTCCTACCGCCTGGCCTCGTCGATGCTGCTCAAGTTCGAGAGCCACGACGTCGCCTGGTTGGCGGCCGACCGCGCGATGCACACCGCCCTGGCGGTCGACGACACCTGGTCGCAGGCGCGGGCCACCCGCAGCGTCGCCCGCGCCATGACCGCCACCGGGCAGCGCGCCGAGGCGGTCGAGATCCTGCTGGGCACGTCCGACCGCATGCGCCGCGAGGTGGCCGGGCGCCCGGCGAGCCTGCTCTCCCTCCACGGCATGCTCCACCTCGCCGCCGCGATCACCGCGGCCGAGCGGGAAGACGCCTCCTGGCCCTGTCCATGCACCAGGAGGCCACCCGGGCCGCCGAGCGCATGGAGCGCCACTACGACACCCACCACACCCACTTCGGCCGCGCCAACGTCGCCATCCACCGCGTCGCCGCCCTCGTCCGCCTGCACGAGGCCGGAGCGGCACTGGACTTCGCCGCGACCATCCGCCACGACGCCCTCGCCGGGTTGCCGCCGGAACGCCGCGCCAACTTCCTGCTCGACCTGACCGAGGCCAACGCCCGCCGCGGCGACTTCGCCGAGGCCTCCCGCACCCTCGCCCGAGCCGAGCGCACCGCGCCGCAGGAAGTCCACTGCCGCCCCCTGGCCCACGGCCTGCTGAGGGTGCTGCTGTCCAACACCACCGGCGAGCCGGCCCGCGCGGTCGAGCGGATGGCCCGACGAGCAGGGGTGCCCGCGTGACCGGACGAGTCCTCTACCTGATGATCTGCGGAGCCGGGCCCGCCGGCCACGCCGGCGTCGCCGTCGGGCTGGCGCAGGACGCGGGCTGGTCGGTCCACTGCGTCGCCACACCGGCCGCCGTCGAGCACTTCCTCGACCTCGACGAGCTGTGCCGGCTCACCGGCAACCCGGTCCGGACCGGCTACCGGGGACCGGGTCAGCCGGCGCTGCCCCCCGCCGACGCGGTGATCGTCGCACCGGCCACCTACAACACGATCAACAAGTGGGCGGCGGGCATCGCCGACACCTACGTGCTGACGCAGCTCGCGGAACTCACCGGCCTGGGCGTGCCGATCACCGTCCTGCCCTTCGTGAACACGGCACTCGCGAACAACGCCGTGTTCCACCGCAGTGTCGAGGCACTGCGTTCCTCCGGCGTGGAGGTCCTGCTCGGGGAAGGGGGCTTCAGACCGCACCCACCGCGGCAGGGGAACCGCGTCATGGCCGGCTACCCGTGGCACGTGGCCGTCGACGCGGTCGGCCGGACCTGACCCGCCGCTCAGCCGAGCACCGCGCGGTGGAACGCGAGGGAGACGCCCACCGGCCGGCCGTCGTCGAGGAGCGGGCCCAGGGTGCCGACCAGGACGGCGTCGTTGAGCCAGGCGTGCGGACCGGCCGGGGCTTCGACGCGCGGCGTGGTGAGGCCGCGCGGGACGCCGCCGTCGACGGTGATCGTGCCGTGGTTGGTGACGGTGAGGATCGTGCCGTCCCCGGTCCGCACCAGGTACTTCGCGCTCACCTCGGGCACCCCGTCGGCGCGCACCAGGCCCCAGTCCGCACCGATCGGCAGGACCTCGCCGGTGATCAGCGGGCCGTCGGCGCTGCCGCCGGTGATGGGGATGACGTACCGCCTGCCGCCGGGGACGGGGCCCGCGTCGACCGGCTCGCCGACCAGGACCCGCAGGCGGGCGACGAGTTCCAGGGCCGGTTCCGTCATCGGGGGCCTCCCAGGCCGAGCAGGCGGACGGCGTTCTCCTTGAGCACCAGCGGGCGGACCTCGGGCTTGACGTCCAGGGCGTCGAAGTCGGCGCGCCACCGGTCCGGCGTGAGGACCGGGTAGTCGGACCCGAACAGCACCTTGTGCCTCAGCAGCCCGCCGACCGCGCGCACCAGCTGCGGCGGGAAGTACTTCGGCGACCAGCCGGACAGGTCGATGTGGACGTTCGCCTTGTGCGTGGCCATGGAGATGGCGGCGTCCTGCCACGGCACCGACGGGTGCGCGAGCACCACGGTCAGCTCCGGGAAGTCGGCGGCCACGTCGTCGAGCAGCATCGGGTCGCTGTACCGCAGCTTGATGCCGCGCCCGCCGGGCAGGCCCGCGCCGATGCCGGTCTGCCCGGTGTGGAACAGCGCGGGCACGCCGGCCTCCGCGATCGCCTCGTACAGCGGGTAGTGGGCGCGGTCGTCCGGCTCGAACGCCTGGAGGCTCGGGTGGAACTTGAAGCCGCGCACGCCGTGGTCCCGCACCAGCGACCGGATGCGCCGCACCGCGCCGGCGTCGTGCGGGTCGACCGAGCCGAACGGGATCAGCACGTCGGCGTGCGCGGCGGCGGCGTCGGCGATCTCCTCGCTGGACAGGGCGGGGTGGCCGAGGGCGGTGGTGGCGTCGACGGTGAACACCACGGCGGCGGTGCGGCGCTCGCGGTAGTGCGCCGCGATGGCCTCGACGGTGGGCGTGCGGTCCTGGTCGGCTTTGAAGTACCGGGCGGAGGCGTCGAGGAGTTCCCGGTCGAGTGCGAAGTGCCCGTGCGCGTCCTGCTCCACGTGCACGTGGAAGTCGATCGCGTCCAGTTCGGCGATGTTCACGACAGCTCCTCGAAGACGTCCAGCGAGGTCGGGTCGGCGAGCGCGTCGCGGCCGGCGACGTCGTCCACCGCCGCGCCCAGCAGGATCTTCTTCACCGGCAGCTCCAGCTTCTTGCCCGTGCGGTTGCGGGGCACGGCGGGCACGGCGGTGATCCGGTCGGGCACGTGCCGGGGCGACAGCGCCGAGCGCAGCACGTCGGCGACCCGGGCGCGCAGCGCGTCGTCCAGCACCGCGCCGTCCGCGAGCTGGACGAAGAGCAGCAGCTCCCCGCTGCCGCCCGCCGGGTCCTCCAGGTGGACCACGAGGCTGTCGTCCACCTCCGGCAGCTCCTCGACCACCGCGTAGAACTCGGCGGTGCCGAGTCGGACGCCCCCGCGGTTGAGGGTGGCGTCGCTGCGCCCGGTGATGACGCAGCTGCCCGTCTCGCGGAACCGCGCCCAGTCGCCGTGCCGCCACACGCCGGGGTAGGCGTCGAAGTAGGTGCGGTGGTAGCGGGACGCGGGGTCGGTCGGTTCGGCGTCGCCCCAGAACCGCACCGGCATGCTCGGCACGGGTCGGGTGATCACCAGTTCGCCGAGTTCGCCGACGACCGGTCTGCCGCGCACGTCGAACGCGGCGCACTCCACGCCCAGCGTGGGTCCGGAGATCTCGCCCGCCCACACCGGCTGCCACGCGCTGCCCTGCACCATGGCGGTGCAGATGTCGGTGCCGCCGCTGCCGTTGTTGAGCAGCACGCGGTCGCCGAACTGCCCGCGCACCCAGTGGTACGCCTCCGCGGGCAGCGGGCTGCCGGCCACGCCGATCTGCCGCAGCCGGCGCAGTTCCAGCTCCTCCCCCGGCCGCAGCCCCTTCGCCCGGCACGCCATGAGCCAGCCGGGCGAGGCGCCCATGGTCGTCGCGCCGGTCTCGTCGGCCAGCCGCCACTGCCACCCGGGGTCCGGGTGCACGGGGTTGCCGTCGACCAGCACCACCGACGCGCCGACCAGCAGGCCGGACACCAGGGAGTTCCACAGCATCCACGCGGTGGTGGTGAACCACTGGAACCGGTCGCCGGGGCCGAGGTCCCAGGACAGCGCGTGGTTCTTGGTGTGCTCGACGGTGATGCCGCCGTGGCCGTGCACGATGGCCTTGGGCTTGCCGGTCGTGCCGGAGGAGAACAGCACGTACAGCGGGTGGGCGAACGGGACGGGCTCGAAGTCGAGGGGCCCGGGCCCGGCGAGCAGCTCGGCCCAGCCGACCGCGTCGGGGATCGCGCCGTCGCCGTAGGGGATCTCCACGACGTGCCGCAGGCCCGGTAAGCCCGCGCGGAGGTCGGCGACGGCGTCGCGGCGGTCGACGTGCTTCCCGCCGTGGACGTACCCCGGCACGGCGAGCAGCACGACCGGTTCGACCTGGGCGAACCGGTCCACGACGCTGCGCGCGCCGAACTCCGGCGCGCAGGACGCCCACACCGCGCCGAGGCTCGCGGTGGCGAGGAAGGCGATCAGCGTCTCCGGGATGTTGGGCGCGAACGCGACGACCCGGTCGCCCCGGCCGACGCCCAGGCGCACCAGCCCGGCGCGGGCGCGGGCGACCCGGTCGCGCAGCTCCGCCCACGTCAGCTCGACCGGCGGCCGGGTCTGGGAGTGGGCGACGACCGCCACCTCGTCGTGGAAGGGGTTGCGCAGGGCGTGCCGCGCGTAGTTCAGCTCGGCGCCCGGGAACCACTCCGCGCCCGGCATCTCCCGACGGCCCAGCACGGCGCGCGGCGGCGTGGTGAAGGTGATGCCGAAGTGCTCGACGACCGCCGACCAGAAGCCGTCGAGGTCGGCCACCGACCACCGGTGCAGCGCGGCGTAGTCGTCGAAGCGCAGGCCGCGCGTCCGCTCCAGCCAGTCGGCGAAGCGGCCGATGCGGGTGGTCTCGCGGACGTCCGCGGGTGGCGTCCACAGCGGTTCGGGGGTCATGACGGCTCCACCTTGGGGCCGCGCCCGGTCAGGAACTCGGTCATCCGCCGCTGCGCCTCGTCGCTGCTGGAGGCGACGGCGGCCATCAGCGCCTCCAGCAGGTAGCCCTGTTCGGGCGCGGCCTCGGCGATCCGCGGCAGGGCCTGGAGCACGGCGAACGTGGTGATCGGCGAGGCCTCGGCGATCCTCCCGGCCAGTTCGAGCGCCCGGTCCAGGCCCTCGCCCGCGTCCACGAGGTACTGGGACAGGCCGAGCGCCTGGCCCTCGGCGGCGTCGAGGACGCGGCCGGTGAGCATCATGTCCGCCATCCGGGCCACGCCGACCAGCCGGGGCAGGCGCACCGACGCGCCGCCGCCGGTGAACAGGCCGCGCTGCCCCTCGGGCAGGGCGTAGAACGCGGACGGCTCGGCGACGCGGACGTGCGCGGCGCAGGCCAGTTCGAGCCCGCCGCCGATGACGGCGCCGCGCAGCACCGCCACCACCGGCACGGTGCCGCGCTCGACCCGGTCGAACGCGCGGTGCCACGCGCGGGAGTGCGCCACGGCGGCGAACGCGTCGACGCCGGCGAGGCTGTCGAGGTCGAGCCCGGCGGAGAAGTGGTCGCCCTCGGCGTCGAGCACGACGGCGCGGACGCCCGCCGGCGGGTCGGCGAAGAACTCGCCGAGGCCGTGCACGGTGGCGTCGTCCAGCGCGTTGCGCTTGGCCGCGCGCGCCAGTCGCAGCACGGCGATCTCGCCGCGGTCCTCCACCTGCACCGTGGGCGGGAGCGTCATGCGCTCGACGTTAACAGGAAACCTGTCATCATGGAGGATGTGCCGGTGGAACCGTCGCTGCTGTACGCCGTCAAGCAGGTGGAACTCGCGGTGCGGGCCAACCTCGACGAGGTGCTGCGCCCGCACGGCCTCACCACGTCCACCTACACCGCGCTGACCGTGCTGGAGCGCCGCGAGGGCATGACCACCGCCGACCTGGCCCGCAACTCGTTCGTCACGCCGCAGGCCATGGCCGACATCATCACGGCGCTGGAGAGCCGCGGCCTGATCAGCCGCCGCCCCGACCCCGACCACGGCCGCCGCCGGCTGATCGACCTGACCGCACCGGGGCGGGCCGCCCTGGCCGAGGTCGCGCCCGCCGTCGCCGCGCTGGAGGAGCGCATGGTCGCGGGCCTCGACGGACCCGCCCGGCGGAGCCTGCGCGACTCGCTCAACTCGTGCCGGGCGGCGCTCCGGGGGTGACGCGGGCCTCTTCCCCCGCGGGGTGCAACGGATCGGCCGGCTGCGCCGTTGAGGGGCGTGATCACAAGCCGAGTCGCGGATCGGGAGTGCGCCGATGGAGTTCGGTGAGTACGTGGCCGGGCGTCGTCCGGCGCTGATGCGGTTCGCCACCGTGCTGACCTGCCAACCCTGGCTGGCCGAGGACCTGGTGAGCGACGTGCTGAGCCGGGCGTTCGAGCGGTGGGACCGGATCTCGCGGATGGACCAGCCGCACGCCTACGTGCGGCGGATGGTCGTCAACGAGTACCTGTCCTGGCGTCGGCGGCTGGCCCGCACGACGCCCCGCGCCGACGTCGGGCCCGACGTCGGGCAGCTGGGCGACGGCGCGGACGAGCGGGCCGAGCGGGACGCGATGATCCGCCGCCTCGCCGCCCTGCCGCGCAAGCAGCGCGCGGCCGTGGTGCTGCGCTACTACGCCGGGTTGCCGGACGCCGAGATCGCGGCGGAACTGGGCTGTCGGGTGACCACGGTGCGCAGCCAGATCTCCCGGGCCCTCGCCACCCTGCGGATCGACCTCACCGCCGACCGCCACGCCTACCAGGAGACGACATGAGCGACCTCCGCGTGTTGCACGACGCCTTCGCCGAACTGGAGCGGCGAGCGGACGCCGTGACCGCCGAACGCGCCTTCGAGTCCACGTCACCCGCGAAGTCGCGCACCGCGCCCAGGCTGGTGCTGGTGGCCGCCGCGGTCGTCGTGGTCGCCGGGGCGGCGGCCGGGGCCGCGCTGCTGGTGCCGGACGACCGGCCCGGCACGCGGGTCGCGGCGTCGTCCACGACCGACCTCCCGACGACCACGTCCACGCCGCCCGCACATCCCGGCACCCCGGAGGAACTGGCCGCGCGGCTCCGGGCCGTCCTCGGCGGCACGGCGACGTTCACCGTGACCGAGGCCGGGCCGGGCGCCGTGGTGATGACCGCTCCCGCGGCCCCGGCCGTCGGGACGCAGTCCACGCCACCGTCCACGCCGGGGTCCACGCCACCGTCGACCCCGTCGTCGACCCCGGCGGTCGGGACGCAGGTGGGCGCGTCGATCGTCGGCACGCTGACCGCCGACGGCATCACCGGCGGTTTCCACCTGATCGTGTACCCCGGCATGCGGGGTGAAGCCCGGTGCGACGGCATCCCCGGCTCCGACTGCACGGCGAGCACGCTGCCCGACGGCTCCTCGCTGACCACCTACCGGACCGCGTTGCAGGGCTACCCGGCAGGTGTGACCCAGATGGTCAACCTGGTCCGCCCCGACGGCTTCGCGCTCATCCTGCACGTCAGCAACGTGGCCAACCCCAAGGGACTCGGCGCCCAGCTCGCCGACGTCCCCCCGCTGACCGTCGAGCGGATGGCCGGGATCGTCACCTCCGACCTCTGGTGACACCGCGCCGGTGCCGTCCGCGGATCACCCGCAGACGGCGCCGCGCGACGCCGAACCGACCAGCTTCGCGTACTTCGCCAGCACGCCGCGCCGGTAGCGGGCGGGCAGCGGCGCCCAGTCCTGGCGGCGCACGGCCAGCTCGGCCGGGTCCACCTCCACGTCCAGGGTGCCCTCGGCGACGTTCAGGGTGATCCGGTCGCCGTCGCGGACGAACGCGATCGGCCCGCCGTCCGAGGCCTCCGGGGCGACGTGGCCGACGCACAAGCCGGTCGTGCCGCCGGAGAACCGGCCGTCGGTGAGCAGCAGGACGTCCTTGCCCAGCCCGGCGCCCTTGATGGCCGCGGTGATGGCGAGCATCTCGCGCATCCCCGGACCGCCCTTGGGGCCCTCGTAGCGGATGACCACGACGTCGCCCGCGGTGATCGTGCCGTCCTCCAGGGCGTCCATCGCGGCGCGCTCCCGGTCGAAGACCCGCGCGGTGCCGGTGAAGACGTCCGAGTCGAACCCGGCGGACTTCACCACCGCGCCTTCCGGCGCGAGCGACCCGTGCAGGATCGTGATGCCGCCGGTGCGGTGGATCGGGGACGACATCGCGCGCAGCACGCTGCCGTCGGGGTCGGGCGGGGCGATGTCGGCCAGGTTCTCGGCGACCGTGCGCCCGGTGACGGTCAGGCAGTCGCCGTGCAGCAGGTCCGCGTCCAGCAGCGCCTTCATCACCACGGGCACGCCGCCGATGCGGTCGACGTCGGTCATCACGTGCCGCCCGAACGGCTTCACGTCGGCCAGGTGCGGCACCTTCGCGCCGATCCGGGTGAAGTCGTCCAGGGACAGCTCCACCTCCGCCTCGTGCGCGATGGCCAGCAGGTGCAGGACCGCGTTCGTGGAACCGCCGAACGCCATCACCACGGCGATCGCGTTCTCGAACGCCTCCCGGGTCATCACCTGCCGGGCGGTGATCCCGCGTCGCAGCATCTCCACCACGGCCTGCCCGGAGCGCCGGGCGAACGCGTCGCGCCGCCGGTCCGTCGCGGGCGGGGCCGCGCTGCCGGGCAGCGACATGCCCAGCGCCTCGGCCGCGCTCGCCATGGTGTTCGCCGTGTACATGCCGCCGCACGCGCCCTCACCGGGGCAGATGGCACGTTCGATCCGGTCGACGTCCTCGCGGCTCATCAGGCCGCGCGAGCACGCGCCCACCGCCTCGAACGCGTCGATGATGGTGACCTCGCGGTCGGTGCCGTCGGACAGCGTGACCCGGCCGGGCAGGATCGACCCGGCGTAGAGGAACACGCTCGCCAGGTCCAGCCGGGCGGCGGCCATCAGCATGCCCGGCAACGACTTGTCGCAGCCGGCCAGCAGCACCGTGCCGTCCAGCCGCTCGGCCTGCACGACCGTCTCCACGCTGTCCGCGATGACCTCGCGCGACACCAGGGAGAAGTGCATGCCCTCGTGGCCCATGGAGATGCCGTCGGACACCGAGATCGTGCCGAACTCCAGCGGGTAGCCGCCCGCCGCGTGCACGCCGTCCTTGCTCGCCTTGGCCAGCCGGTCGAGCGGCAGGTTGCACGGCGTGATCTCGTTCCACGAGGAGGCCACGCCGACCTGGGGCTTGACCCAGTCCTCGTCCCCCATCCCGACCGCCCGCAGCATGCCGCGTGCGGCGGTGCGCTCCAGGCCGTCGGTGACGTCGCGACTGCGCGGCTTGATGTCGGGCGCCTGGCGCCGGGTCTGGTCCATGCCCGGAACCTAACGCCCCGGCGCGGCCGGCGCACCGGCCGGGCTCCTCCGGCGGCCCGCGCCGACGGACCGTCAGCCCTGGTCCGGGGTGGGCGCGGCGGGCAGGTGGGCGGGCCGCTCGTAGACGACCTCCAGGCCGTCCTCCTCGTCCCACTGCTCGCCGACCTCGACGAACCCGTACTGGTCGGCGAGCAGGTAGGACGGCTCGTTGTCGGGGCTGATGGACACCCGCACCGTGCGCACCAGCGGTTCCTCGGCGGCCCGCCGCAGCAGGGCTTCGAGGGCGGCGCGGGCGTAGCCGCGGCGGCGGTGCTCCGGCGCGACGGCGTAGCCGATCTCCACCACGCCGTCCTCGTCCGGCGGACCGTGGTAGCCGGCCCGGCCGACGGGGGTGCGCGACTCCTCGTCCCAGATGACGCCGGTGGTCCACGCGGCGCTCGACGGGTCCTCCTCGGCCTGGGCCAGGCGCATCCGCCACACGCCCCGCCACTCCTCGCCCGCGAAGGGCGGCGTCAGCGGCACCGGGCTCAACGCGTTCGCCGCGGCCAGGTCGCCGTCCACGAGCGCGCGGAACACCGGCTCGCTCAGGTGCACGATCCGCACGTCCGTCATTCCGCCAGACTCGCACACAGGGTGCGGTGATCGCCGCACCGCGGCTCCACCGCCCACCTCGCGAGGGTCAGAAGGCGTAGCGGACGCGCAGGTAGGGGGCGTGCTCGGCGACGAGGTCCAGCAGCTCGTCCAGCAGTCGGCGCTTGAGGCCGGCGCGGTAGCGGACGTTGACGCCGCCGCCCTCGCTGCGCTTGCCCTCCTGGAGGTCCGGCCTCCACAGCAGCTCCTCGGCCTTCGGGTGCCAGCCCAGGTTGACCTCGTGCAGCGCGCGGTTGTGGGTCAGCATGATGATCTCGGCGGCCAGTTGGGCACGGGTGGCGGGGGTGGTGGCGTCGCCCAGCGACACGAGCAGTTCGCGCCAGTCCTCCAGCCAGCCGTCGTGGACGACCACCGGGCTGAGGTTGACGTGCACCTCGTACCCGGCGGCGACGAAGTCGTCCAGCGCGGCCAGGCGATCGGCCACCGGGCTGGTCCGGATGTCGAGCAGCTTCGCGGTGCGCTCGGGCATCAGGGAGAAGCGGACGCGGGTGCGGCCCTTCGGGTCCCAGGTGAGCAGGTCGCGGTTGACGTGCTTCGTCGCGAAGGACGCCTTGGCCGTGGGCAGCGAGCCGAACAGCTCGACCAGGTCCCGCACGTTGTCGCTGACCAACGCGTCGACCGCGCAATCCGAGTTCTCGCCGATGTCGTAGACCCACGCCGCGTCGTCCACCTGGTCCGGTGACGTCATCGTCCCCTGCCGCCGTACGTGCCGGGCCAGGTAGCCGGTGATCTGGTCGATGTTGGCGAACACCGTGATCGGGTTCGAGTAGCCCTTGCGGCGCGGCACGTAGCAGTACGCGCACGCCATCGCGCAGCCGTTCGCGGTGGAGGGCGCGATGAAGTGCGCCGACCGGCCGTTGGGACGCGCCGACAGGGACTTCTTCACGCCCAGGACCAGCGCTTCCCGCTTGATCCGCACCCACCGGCGCACGTTGGCCTCGTCACCGTGCAGCTCGGGGATCTGCCAGTGGCTCGCCACCTCGACCCGCTCCGCGTCGGGGAACCGGGCCAGCACGGCCCGGCCGCGGGGCAGTTCGGCGGCGGCGGGCTCGACGTAGATGCGCGTGGGGCGCAGGAGCGGTTCGGCGGTCACCCCTCCAGTGTCCGGAGGGGACCGACAGCCGGCACGACGGACGACCCCGGTGTGACCGACCGCGCCGGTGACGACCGACACCCCGCCCGACCACCCCCGACCGGGCGGCCGGGTCGGCCGACGCGCGGGACGGGACGGCCACCGCGGGTGGGAGGCGGCGTGTCGGCGGACCTCACCGCCCCGGCCCCGAACGTCCGCGACCGGGGCGCGACCGCCCCGGCGCACGACCCGCGGGTCCGGCCGGCTCGGGCCGGCGGGACGGGCGCGCGCACGGCCACGGCAGGACCGGGCGCTCCCGGACGCCGTGGAGGTCGGAGGTCGACGGGGACGAGCCGGGCGCGCGGGGTTCGTCGGCGGCGTCGGGGATCGGGTGGGCGTCGTGGGTGCCGTGGGCGTCGGTGGACTCCATGGCGCGCAACGTATCGGCGACCACCGACAATCCCGATCAACGTCAATCCCCAACCAACAGTCAGCCATCCTCGTCAACTATTGCCAACCACGGCGGTTCCGCGCTTGACTGACCGCGACGTGGTCCGGTGGCGGGAGAACTGGGGTGGGCATGGGTCCGGTGAAACTCGGGTCGCTGCGGGTCGCCGTGCTGGCGGCGGCGCTCGCGGCGGGGTTGTCGGCGGGGTTCGCGACGCCGGCGGGAGCGCGGGTCGAGCGGGTCGCGCTGCCGTCGGTCGACATGGAGGCGGTGCTGAAGGCCGCGCAGATCGACCCGCGACGGGCGGACTCGGCGCTCACGCCGGGCGCCGGGAGCAGCGTGCTGCTGGTGGAACGGGCGCTGGTCGCGAAAGGGCTGCTGGCCCCGTCGTACGCCGACGGGCACTTCGGCACGAAGACGATCGACGCCTACGCGACCTACCAGCGGTCGCTCGGCTACACCGGGATCGACGCGTCCGGCTTCCCCGGCCCGACCTCGCTGCGCCTGCTCGGCGAGACGACCTACGCGGTGACGCGACCGGTGTCCGCGGGATCGCGGGTGGCCTTCCGCGGCGTCACGGTGAACACCCGCACCAGGGCCATGGTGGTCGAGGCCGAACGCCTGCTCGGCCGCACCCTCGGCCTCACGCAGGGCTCGTACAACCCGGGCGGCGTGGCCGGGTCGGCCGGCACGCACGACGGCGGCGGCGCGCTCGACATCTCGGTGTCCGGCATGACCGCGACCACCCGCACGGCCGTCGCGAAGGCGTTGCGGCGGGTCGGGTTCGCGGCCTGGGTCCGCACGCCCGCGCAAGGTGACTGGGGCTACCACGTCCACGCCGTCGCGATCAACGACCCGGACCTGTCCAGCGGCGCGCAGCACCAGGCGGGCGACTACTACCTGGGGCTCAACGGCCTGGCCAACCGGGGCCCGGACGACGGCCCGTCCGTCGCGAAGGTGACGTGGGAGGAGTACCAGCGCGCCCGGTGACCCCTACCATGGGCCGCATGGTGCCCACCGCATGAGCAACGTCGAAGCCGACCCCGCCGAGCTGGTGTGCGCCACCACGTCCGGCGGGGTCGAGGTGCTCGGGGCCCGGGAGGTCCCCCTGGGCGGCCCGCGCGCGATGACCGTGCGCCGCACGCTCCCCCAGCGGTCCCGGACGATGATCGGGGCGTGGTGCTTCGCCGACCACTACGGTCCCGACGACGTGTCGGTCAGCGGCGGCATGGACGTCGCGCCGCACCCGCACACCGGCCTCCAAACGGCGAGCTGGCTGTTCAGCGGCGAGATCGAGCACCGCGACAGCCTCGGCGTGCACGCCCTGGTGCGGCCGGGCGAGCTGAACCTGATGACGGCGGGCCGCGGCATCTGCCACTCGGAGGTGTCCACGCCGGCGACGACCGTGCTGCACGGCGTGCAACTGTGGGTCGCCCTGCCCGACGCCCACCGCGACGCGCCGCGCGACTTCCAGCACCACGCGCCCGAGCCGGTCGCGGTGGACGGCGCGGTGGTCCGCCTTTTCCTCGGCACGCTGCTCGGCCGCACGTCCCCGGTGCGCACGTTCACACCGCTGCTGGGCGCGGAGGTCGTCCTGGAGCCCGGTGCGCGGCTGGAGCTCGACGTCGACCCGGCGCACGAGCACGGCGTGCTGGTCGACCTGGGCGGCGTCGAGGTCGCCGGCACCGCGGTCGCACGCGGTGACCTGGGGTACGTCGGGACCGGTGCGTCGTCGCTGGTCCTGGTCAACCCGGGCGACGTCCCGGCCCGCGCGGTCCTGCTGGGCGGCGAGCCGTTCGGCGAGGAACTGGTCATGTGGTGGAACTTCGTGGGGCGCAGCCACGAGGAGGTCGCGGCCCACCGCGAGGCGTGGCAGCGCGGTTCGGACCGGTTCGGCGAGGTCGTCGGCTACCCGGGCGACCGGCTGCCCGCGCCCCCGATGCCGACGGGCCGGCTGCGCCCGCGCCCCAACCCGGCACCTCACCCGGGGTGTCCCGGCAACCCGCCGGCGACGGCCACGGCCACCTGACCCTGCGCGAGCGCCGGCTCGCCGTCCTCCACGTCCCACGGCGAGTGCGGAGCACCTGCCCGGGCGTCCACGCGGTCACCCGCGACCTCCCGTGCCTCGCCGTGCGTCATCCGCGCGGGGCGTACATGATCACGGCCACGCCGACCAGGCAGATCGCCGCGCCCAGGTAGTCCCAGCGGTCGGGGCGGAACCTGTCCACCGCCACCGCCCACGCGAGCGACCCGGCCACGAACACCCCGCCGTACGCGGCCAGGATGCGCCCGAAGTGCGCGTCGGGCTGGAGGGTCGCCACGAACCCGTAGAGGCCGAGCGACACGACGCCCGCGCCGATCCACAGCAGCCCCCGGTGCTCGCGGACGCCCTGCCACACCAGCCAGGCGCCGCCGATCTCCGCCAGCGCGGCCAGCACGAACAACGCCAACGAGCGAACCACCGACATGATCGCGACCCTACTGCCCTTGACAGCACCCGCCGACCTTGTGAACAGTTGTTCATGAACATGTGTTCACAAGAAGGGGGTCACCCGTGCACGAGGTCGTCAACACCCACCAGGCCGAGGCGTGGAACGGCTACGAAGGACGGCACTGGGCCGAGCACCAAGCCCGCTACGACGAGGTCAACAGCGGTTTCAACGAGGTGCTGCTCGACGCGGCGGACATCGGGCCGCACGACCGGGTGCTCGACATCGGCTGCGGGAACGGCCAGGTCACGCGGCTGGCGGCGGCACGGGGCAGCGGGGCCGTCGGCATCGACCTGTCCGCGCCGATGCTGGCCCGCGCGCGGCTCTCCGCCGTCGCGGAGGGCGTCGGCGACGTCGTCTTCGAGCAGGGCGACGCCCAGGTGCACCCGTTCCCGGCGGGCGCGTTCGACGTGGCGCTGAGCCGGTTCGGGGTGATGTTCTTCACCGACCCGGTGGCCGCGTTCGGCAACGTCGCGCGGGCACTGCGGCCCGGCGGGCGGCTGGCGTTCCTGGCGATGCGCGACCTCGGCGACCTCGGCGACGTGGTCGCCCCGCTCGGCTGGGACCCCGCGCCGGGCCGCGGGCCGCTGTCGATGGCGGACCCGGACGAGGTCGACCGGGTGCTGCGCGCGGCCGGGTTCCGCGACGTGCGGGCCGCGCCGGCGGAGGCGCCGCAGGTGTGGGGCCGGGACGTGGCCGACGCGACGGCGTTCCTGATGGGCTGGGGACCCGTGCGGCACGCGCTGCGCGACGCCGACGCGGCCACCGCGGAACGGGTGGAGCGCGCGGTGGCCGAGTCCCTGCGGTCGCACGCCGGACCGGGCGGCGTGCGGCTGCGCGGCACCGCGTGGCTGGTCACGGCACGGGTGTGAGGCACGGGTGTGGGATGTGGGTGCGAGGTGCGAGGTGCGGCCGTGACGGCGCCGGAGCCTACGATGCAGCGCGATGGCACCTCGACGAGCGGCAGCGCTGCGTGACGGCGGCGTGAGCCTGCGCGACCACCTGATCACGTCGGCCGCCGCCCTCATCGCCGAACGCGGCACCGCCGGGCTCACCGTCCGGGACATCGCGCGCGGCGCGGCGGTCGCCGTCGGCGTGCTCTACAACCACTTCGCCGACAAGGAGGAACTGCTCGCGCTCGCCCTGCACGAGCACGTCCGCTCGGTCGGCGAACGGCTCGGCCCGCCCGCCGCCGGCGGTACGCTCGCCGAGGACCTGCACGCGTTCGTCGTGCACGCCCTCGACGTGCACGCGGCGATCCTGCCCGCGTTCGCCGGCCTGGTGGGGCAGCCGGAGGTCTTCGCGAGGTTCGACGCGCTGCCCGACCCGCTGGCCGGCGGGCGCGGCCTGCACGACGAACTCGCCGCCCGCCTGCGCGTCGAGCGGGACCGCGGCCGGGTCGCGGCGGGCACCGACGTGGACGCGGTGGCCACCCTCGTCGTCGGCGCGTGCCACGAACTGGTGCTGCCGCGCCTGTACCGCTCGCCGTCCACCCCCGTCGAGGTGCCGCCGGGGTACGCGGACGCGCTGGTCGAGACCGTGCTGAACGGCATCGCGCCGCGGTAGTTCCGGTACACCTGGCGAGGTGACCGAGGACGCCGTGCGCAACGCGGTCGCCGGGCGCCCGCACGAGGCGGTGACAGCGGTTCGGCAGGGGAGTTCCGCAGACGCCCCACCAACCGGTCGGAACGCCCTACGCTGGACGTGGAACAGGGACGACGTCGTTCTCCTGGGGGTCTGCCGTGCCGTTCTTCCGGAAGTCCCACCCCGAGCCGTTC
Organism: Saccharothrix longispora; assembly: GCF_031455225.1. GTDB lineage: Bacteria > Actinomycetota > Actinomycetes > Mycobacteriales > Pseudonocardiaceae > Actinosynnema > Actinosynnema longispora. Next base: position 857,710 of record NZ_JAVDSG010000001.1, on the reverse strand, counting down.
GTGGAACGGCCGCAGGCGCGCCTGGCGTTCATGCTGGGCGAGTACAACGCGATCCGGGCCGAGCTGGTGGCGGCCGTGTCGACGCAGCAGACCGTGATGACGTACGGGCTCGCCGCCATCGCGGTGATCTACACCGGGCTGCTGGCGACCTGGTCGAACGTGCCGCTGCGCACCGGCATCCTCGCGCTGTCCCCGGTGCTGCTCGTGTTCGTGTGGTTCGTCTGGTACGGCGAGGTGCAGCGACTGGGCCGGGCGCGCTGGTTCCTGTGGGAGCTGGAGAAGAAGGTCAACGCCCTGCTCGCGTCCACCGGCCCCCCGCCGTCCGGCTCGGTCCTGCCGGCGGGCGACGTGCTGCACTGGGAGAGCTGGGTGCGCGGCCGCAACCCGTGGCGGACCAACCTGCACTCCCGCCCGGCCTACCACCTGGCCTCGGGCCTGCTCGGCGGCACGGCCCTGGGCACGACGACCCTGTCGGTGGTGCTGAGCACCCTGGTCGGCCTGCCCACGCCGCTGGTGGTCCTGGTCTACGCGGGCGCGGCCGGGTCGCTGGCCATGCTGGGCTACGCCCTGCACCTCGTCCGCCGCAACCCGCTGCTGCGCGGCGGCGGTCGCCCCGTGGTCTAGGACCGCAGGGCCGACCGCACCCCCCGCGCGATCTCCACGTCCTCCCGCGCACCGATCACCAACGTCTGCGTGAACGCCGAGGCGGCGGTCAACTCGGCGTCCCCGTCGACCGAGGCGTTGCGCTCCTCGTCGATCGCCACCCCGAGGAAGGCCAGCCGCGAGGCGGCCATCCGGCGCACGGTCGCCGACCCCTCCCCCACCCCGCCGGTGAACACCAGGGCGTCCAACCCGCCCAACGACGCCGTCATCGCGGCCACCCCCGCCACCAGCCGGTGCACGTACACGTCGAGGGCGAGCACCGCGTCCGGGTCCCCGGCGGACGCGGCGGCGTCGATCTCGCGCAGGTCGCCGGTGCCCGCCAGCGCGGTGAGGCCCGAACGCTCCTCCAGGGCGGTCGCGACCTCGTGCGGCGACAGCTTCTCGTGCTCCTCCAGCCACAGCACCAACCCCGGGTCGACGGTGCCGGACCGGGTGGCCATGACCAGGCCCTCCAACGGGGTGAAGCCCATCGTCGTGTCCACGCACCGGCCGTCGGCGACGGCGGCCAGCGAGGCGCCCGCGCCCAGGTGGCACGTGACCAGGCGCAGCCCCGGCCGCAGCCACTCGGCCGCCCGCCGGGCGCTGTAGGCGTGCGACAGGCCGTGGAAACCGTAGCGGCGGATCGCGTACCGCTCGCGCCACTCGCGGGGCACGGCGTAGGTCGACGCGGCGGCCGGGATGGTGGTGTGGAACGCGGTGTCGAAGCACGCCACGGCGGGCACGTCGGGGTACAGCTCCCCCACCGCGGCCAGGCCCGCCAGCGACTTCGGCTGGTGCAGGGGCGCGAGGGCGGTCAGGTCCTCCAGCTCCCGCCGCACCTCCGGGTCCACCACCACCGGGGCGGTGAACCGCGTGCCGCCGTGCACGACGCGGTGGCCCACGGCGTCCGGGACGGGCCAGTCCCGCAGCACGTCGGCCGCCCCGGCGGCGACCGGTGGGACGTCCGCGGCCCGCTCGACCTCGTCACCGGGGCCGAGCAGGCGCAGCTTCAGGCTCGACGAGCCCGCGTTGACGACCAGGACCCGCACGTCAGCCCCACGTCCAGCCGGCGATGGCCGGGTCGTCCTCACCGTGCTCACGCGTGTAGTCGCGCGCCGCCAGCCTCGCGTCGACCATGCGCTGCCGCAGCACCGCCGCGGCACCGCCCAGCGACGGCACGCGGTCGATCACGTCCATCACCAGGTGGAAGCGGTCGAGGTCGTTGAGCATCACCATGTCGAACGGCGTGGTGGTGGTGCCCTCCTCCTTGTAGCCGCGCACGTGCAGGTTGCGGTGGTTGGTGCGGCGGTAGGTCAGTCGGTGGATGAGCCACGGGTAGCCGTGGAACGCGAAGACCACGGGCTTGTCCGTGGTGAACAGCGCGTCGAACGCGCGGTCCGACAGCCCGTGCGGGTGCTCGGTGTCGGGTTGCAGGCGCATCAGGTCGACCACGTTGACCACGCGCACCTTCAGCTCCGGCAGGTGCTCGCGCAGCAGCTTGGCCGCGGCCAGCGCCTCCAGGGTCGGGATGTCGCCCGCGCACGCCAGGACCACGTCCGGTTCGCCGTCGGTGGTGCCCGCCCAGTCCCAGATGCCCAGACCGCGCGCGCAGTGCGCGATGGCCTCGTCCATCGTCAGGTAGGTCAGCGCGGGCTGCTTCCCGGCGACGATCACGTTCACGTAGTGCCTGCTGCGCAGGCAGTGGTCGGCGACCGAGAGCAGGGTGTTGGTGTCCGGCGGCAGGTAGACGCGGACGATCTCGGCCTTCTTGTTCACCACGTGGTCGAGGAAACCCGGGTCCTGGTGGGAGAAGCCGTTGTGGTCCTGCCGCCACACGTGCGAGGACAGCAGGTAGTTGAGCGAGGCGATCGGCGCGCGCCACGGGATGTCGCGGGTCGTCTTGAGCCACTTGGCGTGCTGGTTGAGCATCGAGTCGACGATGTGGATGAACGCCTCGTAGCTGGTGAACAGGCCGTGCCTGCCGGTCAGCAGGTAGCCCTCCAGCCAGCCCTGGCACAGGTGCTCGGACAGCACCTCGAACACCCGGCCGTCCGGGGCGAGGTGGTCGTCACCGGGTTCGGTGATCGCGTTCCACGACCGGCCGGTGACGTCGAACAGCGCCTGGAGGCGGTTGGACGCCACCTCGTCCGGGCCCATGACCAGGAAGTTGTCCGGGTTGCGGCGGGTGACCTCGCGGAGGAACTCGCCCAGCACCCGCGTGGCCTCGCTGCTCTCGACGGCGGGCCGCTCGACGGTGACGGCGTGGTCGCGGAAGTCGGGCATCCGCAGGTCGCGCAGCAGCCGGCCGCCGTTCGTGTGCGGGTTGGCGCTCATCCGCCGGTCGCCGACGGGCGCGAGCGCGCGCAGTTCCGCGACCAGCCGGCCCGACTCGTCGAACAGCTCCTCTGGCCGGTAGGAGCGCATCCACTCCTCCAGCTGCGCCCGGTGCGCGGAGTCCTTGCGGGTGTTCGACAGCGGCACCTGGTGCGCGTGGAACGTGCCCTCGACGCGAACGCCGTCGACCTCGCGCGGTCCGGTCCAGCCCTTGGGCGTGCGCAGCACGATCATCGGCCACGCCGGGCGGGTGCGGCTCTCCTTGCACTCGGCGATCTCGTCCAGCACGGTGTCCAGAGTGGACGCCAGCTGCTCGTGGACGGCCTTCGGCTCGTCGCCGACGACGAAGTGCGGCCGGTGCCCGTACCCGCGCATCAACGAGGCCAGCTCGTCGTCCGGGATGCGCGCCAGCACCGTCGGGTTGGCGATCTTGTAGCCGTTGAGGTGCAGGACCGGCAGCACGACGCCGTCGCGCCGGGGGTCGAGGAACTTGTTGGAGTGCCAGCTGGCGGCCAGCGGCCCGGTCTCCGCCTCGCCGTCGCCGACCACGCACACCGAGAGCAGGTCGGGGTTGTCGAACACCGCGCCGTAGGCGTGCAGCAGCGCGTACCCCAGCTCCCCGCCCTCGTGGATCGAGCCGGGCGTCTCGGGGGCGACGTGGCTGGGGATGCCGCCGGGGAAGGAGAACTGGCGGAACAGCGCGCGCAGGCCGTCCACGTCCTCGCCGATGTGCGAGTACACCTCGCTGTAGGTGCCCTCCAGGTAGGCGTTGGCCACCAGCCCCGGCCCGCCGTGGCCCGGACCGGTGACGTAGAGGGCGTTGAGGTCGCGTTGCCTGATCACCCGGTTCACGTGCGCGTAGACCAGGTTCAGGCCGGGGGTGGTGCCCCAGTGGCCGAGCAGCCTCGGCTTGACGTGCTCGGGCAGGAGCGGTTCACGCAGCAGGGGGTTGTCGAGCAGGTAGATCTGCCCGACCGACAGGTAGTTGGCCGCACGCCAGTAGGCGTCCAGCAAGGTGAGGTCGTCGTGCGTGGACGGCATGCGCTCGACGCTAGCCGCGATCACACCGGACCGAAACTCGAGCGGCGCGGTTCGCGCGCCCGGTGGACGATGTCGGCCGCGGAGGTGGCCGATGGCCGGAGTGGGCGGGAACGGCGGGAACGGCGGGCTGACCTCGGCGGAGGTGGCCGAGCGGGTCGCCGCCGGGCGGGTGAACGCGGTCGCGTCGCGGACCAGTCGCAGCACCGCGCAGATCGTGCGCGCGAACGTGGTCACGCCGTTCAACGGCCTGCTCGCCGCGCTGTTCGCGGCCGTGCTGACGACCGGGCGGTGGCAGAACGGGTTGTTCGGGCTGGTCATCGTCGTGAACGCGGGGATCGGCGTGGTGCAGGAGGTGCGGGCCAAGCGGACGCTGGACCGGTTGGCGGTGCTCACCGCGCCGCGCGCCCGGGTGGTCCGCGACGGCGCGGTCGCGGAGGTCGACGTGGGTGCGGTGGTCGCCGACGACCTGCTGGAGCTGCGCGCCGGCGACCAGGTGGTCGCGGACGGCGCGGTGGTCGCCTCGGACGGGTTGGAGGTCGACGAGTCGCTGCTGACCGGCGAGTCCGACCCGGTGCACAAGGCCGCGGGCGACGACGTGCGGTCCGGGTCGGTCGTGGTGGCCGGGACGGGCCGCGCCCGCGCGACCGGCGTGGGTGACCAGGCGTACGCGGCCAGGCTCACCGCCGAGGCCCGCCGGTTCAGCGCGGTCCGGTCCGAACTGGTCACCGGCACCAACCGGTTGCTGCGGTGGATCGCCCTGGTCATGGTCGTGGTGGGACCGCTGCTGCTGTGGAGCCAGTTCCGCAGCCCGGACACCGGTTCGTGGCAGGAGGCCGTGACGGGCGCGGTGGCGGCGCTGGTCGGCATGGTGCCCGAAGGGCTGGTGCTGCTGACCAGCCTCGCGTTCATGCTCGCCGCGGTCTCCCTGGCCCGCGCGCAGACCCTGGTGCAGGAGCTGCCGGCGGTCGAGGTGCTGGCCCGGGTGGACGTGGTGTGCCTGGACAAGACCGGCACGCTCACGCACGGCGACATCGTGTTCGACCGGGTGGTGACCGACTCCCCGGACGAGGTCGACGAGGCGCTGGCGCTGTGCGCGTCGGCCCCGGACGCCAACGCGACCGCCCACGCGCTGGCCGGGTCCTTCCCGGGCGGCACGTGGCGGCGCACGGGCGGGGTGCCGTTCTCCTCGGCCCGCAAGTGGTCCTCGGTGGACACCGACGGCCACGGCACGTGGGTGCTCGGCGCACCCGAGGTCGTGTTCCCGGACGGTGGCGGCCCGCTGCTCGACCAGGCCGCCGACATCGCCTCCGGCGGCAGGCGCGTGCTCGTGCTGGCGCACGCGCCCTCCCCCGCCCGCGACGGCGTCCTCCCGGCCGGTGCGACCGCGCGGGCGCTGGTCGTGCTCGCCGAACGCGTCCGCGACGACGCGGCAGGCACGCTGCGGTACTTCGCCGAGCAGGGCGTGCGGCTGCGCGTGATCTCCGGGGACGCCCCGCGCACGGTCGGCGCGGTCGCGGTGGCCGTCGGGCTGCCCGGCATCACCGACCCCGCCCAGGCGGTGGACGCGCGGACCCTGCCCGAGGACCCGGACGCGCTCGCCGACGTGCTGGAGGGCTCGGTGGTGTTCGGTCGCGTCACGCCGCAGCAGAAGCGGGCCGTGGTCGCCGCGCTCCAACGGCGCGGGCACGTGGTGGCGATGACCGGTGACGGCGTCAACGACGCCATGGCGCTCAAGGACGCCGACATCGGCGTGGCCATGGGCAACGGCGCGGCGGCGACCAGGGCGGTGGCGCAGCTCGTGCTGCTGGACAGCCGGTTCGCGCACCTGCCGGACGTGGTCGCCGAGGGGCGGCGGGTGATCGCGAACATCGAACGCGCCGCCGTCCTGTTCCTGGTCAAGAACGTGTACTCGCTGGTCCTGGCGCTGGTGGTGCTCGCGACATCGCTCGCCTACCCGCTGGCCCCGATCCAGCTGACGCTGATCTCGGCGGCCACGATCGGCGTGCCGGGCTTCGTGCTGGCGCTCGGCCCGAACACCCGCCGGTACGTGCCGGGCTTCCTGGGGCGCGTGCTGCGGCTCGCCGTGCCCGCGGGGGTGGTCGTCGGCCTGGGCGCGTTCGCCGGTGACCTGCTGATCCGGTCGCTGGACCCCGGTGGCGGGTGGGTCGCCGGGCAGACCGTGGCGACGGTGGTGGTGCTGGTCGCGTCGCTGTGGGTGCTGTCGGTGCTCGCCCGCCCGCTGAACGGCTGGAAGCTCGCGCTGCTCGGCGCTCTGGTCGGGATCGTCGCGGTGGTGCTGCTCGTGCCGGCCCTGGCGAGCGGCGTGTTCCTGCTGGACGTCACGCCGCAGCGGCTGCTGGTGGGCGTGGCGGTCGGCGCGGTGGCCGCCGCCCTGGTCGAAGCGGTGGCCGGACGGGGGGCGCGGTGACCGTCGTGCGTCGGCGGCCGTTCACCTTGCGCGAGTCGTACGTCCAGACCCCGCGAGTCGTACGCCCAGACCCCGCGAGTCGTACGTCCAGGCCTCCTGAGTTCCACGTTCAGGCCTCCTGAATTCCACGCTCAGGCCTCCTGAATTCCACGCTCAGGCCGACCGGTCGGTGCGAACGTAGAACTCAGATGCCCTGAACGTACGACTCGCGGGGGCTGGACGTACGACTCGCGGGACCTGGACGTACGACTCGCCGGGGCTGGGGGGTGGACTCTCGGGTCAGGAGGTGGTGGGCAGGGCTTCGGTGAGGGTGTCGCGGAGGTCCAGCACGTGGGCCAGGCCCACCGAGGTCAGGGTGCGGCGGATCAGGCGCGGCACGACGACGCGCAGCGTGCCCCCGCCCCGGCGGGTGGCCTCGTGCGCCCGCAGCAGCACGTCGATGCCGACCGACGCGAAGAAGTCCACGTCGCTCAGGTCCACGACCACGGTGCCGTCGCCGTCGCCCACGGCGGCCGTCACGGGGTCGCGCAGGAGGTGCACGGTGGCGATGTCGAGCTGGCCGCGCGCGGTGAGCACGACGGTGGCTCCGTCGGCGTCGCGCCGGGTCGTGGTCTCGAATGCTTCGGGAGACATCGGTGTCCGTTTCGTCACTTCGGGGCAGGAGTCGACCGCGTGTGCGCTGTGGGCTCAACGACACCGCCTGGTACCAGAAGATCACACCGCGCGGGCCGCGTGCAGACCCCCTCCCCGACGGCGATCGGTGCGCACTCCACGGCCCGGATAGCCTGGGTGCCCCCACCCCGAGGAGCGCCCCATGCCGCGAGCGAGCGGACCGGAGCCCGGCGACCTGTCCGGCCTGGTCGGCGACCTGCCGGTCGTGGTCTGGGAGGGTGATCGCGCGACCCGCCGCCTCACGTTCGCCTCGCGGTACGCCGACGTGCTGCTCGGCGGCCCGCCGGACGACTGGGACACCGTCGTGCACCCCGACGACCGGGCGTGGGTGGCCCACGAGCGCTGGTCGCGCGAAGAGGACTTCGAGCTGGTCTACCGGGTGGTCGCGGACGGCCGGGTGCGGTGGGTCCAGGACCGGGTGCGCGTCGGCGAACGGCTGCTGCGCGGCGTGCTGGTCGACGTCACCGACGCCCGCCTGCGGGAGGAGCGCGAGCGGTTCCTGCGCGAGCTGGACCGCGAGCTCCAGCGGCTGGACGACGCCGAGGTCGTGATGACCGCGGCGACCCGCCTGCTCGGCGAGCACCTGGGCGTGAACCGGTGCGCCTACGCGGAGGCCGAGGCCGACGAGGACCACTTCGTGATGAGCGGCGACTACGCGAACGGCCTGCCGCCGCTGCCGGGCCGGTTCGCGATGTCGGCGTTCGGCGCGGGCGCGCTGCGCGCGATGCGGTCGGGCGAACCGTGGGTGGTGCACGACAGCGCCACCGACCCGCGCCTGGAGGACCTGGACGCCTACCTGGTCACCGGCATCCGCGCGGTGATCTGCCTGCCGCTGCTGCGCGGCGGCCGGTTCGTCGCGGCGATGGCCGTGCACCAGGCGGTGCCCCGCCGCTGGACCGACGCCGAGGTGGAACTGGTGTCGGTGGTGGTGAACCGCTGCTGGGAGTCGGTGCAGCGCACGCACGCCGACCGGGCCGTGCGCGCGGGCGAGGAGCGCTACCGGCGGCTCGTGGAACGCGCCACCGACGCCATCTGGACCGTCGACCGCGACCTGCGGTTCGTCGACGTCAACCCGGCCGCCTGCGCGCTGCTCGGCGTCGACCGCGCGGGCCTGGTGGGCACGCCGCTCACCGACCTGGTGGAGGACGGGGCCGCGCACCGGCTCGCCGCCCTCGTCGGCTCGACCGCGCCCGCGGTCACCGACGTGTGGGAGCTGCGCCGCGCCGACGGGACCACCGTGCCGGTCGAGCTGAGCGTCCAGGGCACGCCGCACGGGGTGCAGGCGATCGGCCGCGACGTCACCGAGCGCCGGCGCGCGGAGGCCGAGCGGGAGCTGCTGCTCCAGCGGGAGCGCGAGATCGCCGAGACCCTCCAGCGCAGCCTGCTGCCCCCGGAGCTGCCGAAGCTGGCCCGGCTCGCCGTGTCGGCCCGCTACCTGCCCGCGGCGGCGCACGGCCAGATCGGCGGCGACTGGTACGAAGTGCTGCCGGTGAGCGACACGGTCGTCGCGGTGTCCGTCGGGGACGTCGTCGGCAAGGGTCCGACGGCGGCGGCCGTGATGGGGCAGCTGCGCAGCGCCCTCGCGGGCTACCTGCTCGACCGCCACTCCCCCGCCGCGGCCCTGGACCGGCTCGACGCGTTCGCCCGCCGCACGCCCGGCGCGGTCGGCAGCACGTGCGCCTGCGTGACGGTCGACTGGAGCACCGGGCAGCTCTGCTGGGCCTCGGCCGGGCACCCGCCCGTGCTGCTGGTCTCGCCCGACGGCGCGTCTTTCGTCACCGGCGACGCGGGGGCCGTGCTGGGCGCGGACGACGGCATGCCGTACCGCGACCACGCCGTGCGGCTGCCGGTGGGCGGGTCCGCCGTGCTCTACACCGACGGCCTGGTGGAGCGGCGGGCCGACGTGCTCGACGCGGGTCTGGCCCGGTTGGCCGAGGTGGCCGGGAAGTCGCACGCCTCGCCGCCCGACGAGCTGGCCGACGAGGCGGTGTCCGCGCTGCTCGCCGACGGGCAGGCCGACGACGTGGCGCTGGTCGTGCTGCGCCGCACCCCCGGGCCGCTGCTCGGGCGCGGGGTGCCCGCCGTGCCCGAGGCGTTGGGCGGGATGCGCCAGGAGGTGCGCGCGTGGGCCGCGCTGGCCGGCCTGCCGGTGGACGTGCTGTGCGACCTCCAGCTCGCGCTGGGCGAGGCCGCCGCCAACGCCGTGGACCACGCCTACCCCGACGGGCCGGGCGATTTCGACTACGAGCTGGAGCGCACGGCGGACGGCGACGTGCACGTGGTGGTCCGCGACCGGGGCCGCTGGCGACCGGTGCCCGTCGACAAGGGCAACCGGGGCAGGGGCATCGACATCATCCGCGAGCTGGCCGCCGACGCGGTGTTCGACCGCGGCCCGCACGGGACGGTGGTCGACTTCCGCGTGCCGCTCGCCCCGCGCCCCGCCGCGGCCGAGCCGCCCGCCGCGCCCACCGGTGGGGGCGGGGCGCACGTGCTGCGGCTGACCGGCGACCTCGACGGCGCGGGGGCCGACGCGGTCGGGGCCGACCTGCTGGCGGCGGCGCGCACCCGCCGCCTGGAGCTCGACCTGACCGCCGTGGACTACCTCAGCAGTTCCGGCGTGGCGCTGCTGCTCACCGCCGCCCAGACCGCGGGACGGGCCGGCCTGCCGATGACGTGGACGCTGCGCGCCGGGTCCGCGCCCGACCGGATCGTGGCGCTGTCCGGGCTGTCGGGCACGCCCGGCCTCACGATCCGCTCGGCGTGACCCTCGGCACCAGGCGGTCCCGGCGGAACGCGAACAGCGCGATGTCGTCCTTCTTGTCCTGCCCGAACTCGGCCAGCAGGCGGTCGCACAGCACGTCCATGTCGTCGTCGTGCGCCACCGCCGTCCGCAGCCGCTCCATGCCCTCGTCCAGGTCCGCGCCGGAGTGCTCGACCAGGCCGTCGGTGGTGAGCAGCACCATCGAGCCCACCGGCAGGGCGAACTCGGTCGCGGGCGGGCGGGCGAGGCCGATGCCGAGCAGCGGGCCCCGCACGTCCAGGTAGCGGGTGCCGGAGGCGTCGGCGATCAGCGGCGGGATGTGGCCGCCGTTGGCCACCAGCACCGTCTCCTCGGCGGGGTCGACCACCATCAGGCACATGGTGGTGAGCCCGCGGACGCCGTGGAACTTCTCGATCATCGCGTCGATGCGGCGCAGGATCTCGACGGGGTCGGTCTCGTGCACGGCGTAGGCGCGCAGGGCGTGCCGCACCTCGCCCATGACGAGCGCCGCGGCCAGCGAGTGGCCGGTGACGTCGCCGATCGCGATGAGCAGCCGGTCGCCCAGCTCGGTGACCTCGTAGAAGTCGCCGCCGATCTCGGCGTGCGCGGACGCCGGCTCGTACCGGGCGGTCATCGGCAGGGCGGGCAGCGTGGGCAGCCGGCGCGGCAGCAGGCTGTTCTGGAGCGTCAGCGCGAGCGTGTGCTCCTCGGCGTAGGCGCGCAGGCCCTCGGCGGCCAGCGCGGTCGTCTGGGCCAGCTGGAGGACCAGGTTGCGGTCCTCCTCGGTGGCGACGGCCCCGGGCGGCACGGCCACCCGGATCGGGGCGCTGCGCGGGTTGCCGCGGGCCACCACCACCGACGCCGGGACGCCCGGCTCCCACGGCGGGTCGAGCACGGTGGAGGTGTGCGCGGGCATCCCGTCGAGCAGCGACGCGGGTTCGCTGCGCACGGCGGCGCCCGTGCTGCCGACCAGCAGCGGGCCGCCCGGCGGTGAGAGCAGGACGGTCGCGGGCGTGCCCGCCACCGACGCCGCGCCCTCGGCGGCGGCCTCGGCCAGCGCGTGGAACGTGGTGGTGGAGTTGATGCGGAGCGTGGCCGAGGTGAGCTTGGCGAGCCGGTCGGCCAGCCGCTCGGCCAGCGCGCGGGCCCGGTAGTAGCGCAGCGCCGCCTCGACCGTGGCCAGCAGCTCGCGCGGCTCGATCGGCTCGGTCAGGTAGGCGTCGGCGCCCCGGTTGAGGCCGGTGATGCGGTCCTCGGTCTCGCGGAACGCCGCCGAGACGTGCACCACGGGCACGGCCGCCGTGCGCGGGTCGCTCTTGATCCGCTCGGCGACGTCGTAGCCGCTCATGTCGGGCAGGTCCACGTCGAGCAGCACGAGGTCGAACTCGTGCTCGCCGAGCTTGGCCAGCGCCTCGCCGCCGGTCACGGCCTCCGACACGTCGTGCCCACCTCGGCGCAGCCAGCTCACGCGCACGTAGCGGCTGGTCACGGTGTCGTCCACGACGAGGATGCGGGCCCCCTCCGCGGGCGGGGTCATCCGGCCTCCCTGCTCCGGGCCGCGGCACGGGCGCCGCGCACCGATTCTCGCACCGGGCCCGGTGCGATCCCGGCAACCGGCACGACCACCGCGTCGAGGGTCGCGGCGGTGCGCTCCAACCCGCTGTCCACGTCCTGGCTCACCACGAGCACCGGCACCGACCGCGACTCGTCCGCGCCGCGCAGCACCGACAGGATCTCCGTGCCGCCGACGTGCGGCACGTCCACCGCCAGCACCACCAGGTCCGGTCGGTCGCGGCGGGCGACCACCAGCGCCTCGCGGCCGTCGACCACCTCCACCACGGACTCGGCCAGCCCTTCCAGCGCGGCCACCACGAGGGCCCGCACGACGTCGTCGGGCACGACGACGAGCGCGAGCGCGGCCGTGGTCGTGTCGTCGGGTTCCTGCAACGGCAGGGTCACGGTCACCTCCGTGCCCTCACCGGGCGTGCTGCGCAGGACGAGGTCGCCGCCGAGGATGACCGCCAGCCGCCGCGCGTAGGGCAGGCCGAGGCCGGTGCCGCCCGCGCCGATCTGGAGCCGGCCCGGCACCTGGTAGAAGTCCTCGAACACCCTGGCCTGCTCGGTGGGCGGGATGCCGATCCCGGTGTCCGAGACGACGAACCGCAGGTGCGTCCCCTCGACGCGCACGTCGAGGCGCACGCTGCCGCGCTCGGTGAACTTCAGCGCGTTGGACAGCAGGTTCCGCAGCACCCGCAGCAGCATCACCTCGTCGGTGACCAGGGCCGGCAGCCCTTCCTGGTGGTCCACGACCAGTTCCACGTCGGCGCCGCGCGCCAGGGCGTCGACCGTGCCGTGCAGCCGGGCCAGCAGCAGCGGCAGGTCGACCGGCGCGAATCGGGGCCGCAGGCTGCCGGACTCGGCCTTGGCGGTGTCCAGCAGCTCGTTGATCAGGGCGAGCAGGGTCGAACCCGCTTCGTTGATCAGCCCGACCTGGTGGCGCTGCTCGTCGGTCAGCGGGTCGCCGTCCGGGTCGGCCAGCAGGCGGGCCAGGCCCACCACCGAGTTCACCGGCGACCGCAGCTCGTGGCTGATGTTCGACCAGAACCGGGTGCGCGCCTCGCCCGCCTCGCGCAGCTGGGTGGTCTTCTCCTCCAGCTCGGCGTAGAGCGCGACGACGCCCTGGTTGGTCTGCTCCAGCTCGTCGGACAGCTCCTTGTGCAGGGCGATGATGCCCTGGTTGGTCTCTTCCAGCTCCTCGTTGAGGCGGATCAGCTCGCGCTGCTTGGCCTCCAGGTCCTCCAGCGTCTGCACCAGGTCCTGGTTCTGGGCGCGCAGCTCGTCGACCGAGTCGGTCGGGTCGACGGCGGCGGTCGCCCGGCGGCGCAGCCGCGCCACCTCCTCCGCCGTCGGCGGCACGTGGCTGCCGGGCAGCGCCTTGACCACGGTGACCGCGCCTCCGTCGACGACGACCTCGTCCATGAGCCGGCGCGCGGTGGCCCAGCCCGGTCCCGAGGTGTCGGTGGTGTAGACGCGGACCAGCAGGGCGGGCGACGGGTCGCGGCGCAGCAGGAACGCGACCGTGGTCGGTCCGGGCACGCGGACCAGCTCGCGGGCGAGGTCGCTCAGGGTCGTGGCGACCCGGATCTGGTTCTGCCCGTCCATGCCGACCACGGCGGCGGCGTCCCGGCCGTGCTGGCGCAGGGGGAAGACGTCGGCCTCCCGCTGGACGCTGGCGTGGAACAGCACCAGCGGCGCGGTCACCTCGCCACCGCCACGAGCACGCCCGCGTCGTCGCGGCGCACGCCCGCGTCCCGCAGGAGCCTGGCCGCGGCCACCAGGGGCGGCTGCTCGGCGAGGTCGTCGTCGGGCTGCCAGCGCTCGGTCAGGCCGTCGGAGTGCAGCACGACCAGCGCGCCGGGCGGCAGGTCGTAGTCGAACGCCTTGATGGTGCGCGCCTGGTAGCCGGCCACGCCCGGCACGGAGACCATGCCGCGCTTGCGGCCGTCGGCGATCACCGAGGCGCCGATGTTGCCGACCCCGGAGAAGCGGACCCGGCGGGCGACGAGGTCGAGGTCGGCGACCGCCAGCGCGCCGCCGCGGGTGCCGCGCAGGGCCTCGTGGACGCGGGCCACTGCCTCCTCCGGCGGGCCGCCGCCCGGCAGGGCGCAGAACGTCCGCACGGCCTCCCGCGAGGCCGAGGCCGCCAGCGGGCCGTGACCGGAGCCGTCGCACATCATCAGCGTGAGCCGTCCCGGCGCACGGCGCACGGCGTAGGCGTCGCCGCACACCTCCTCGCTGCCGAGCGGCCTGGTCAGGCCGGCGGTCGTGCCGTCGTCGAGGTCGGCTTCGCGGCGGTGCGACCGGAACCGGGCGGTCAGCACGGTGCCCCGGTCGCGGGTGGAGGACAGCGCGAACCGGTCGGCCGCCCTGGCCACCGCGCCCAGGCCGAGGCCGAGGGTGCCGGTGGTGGACTGGCCGTCGGACATGGCCAACCCGATGTCGACGATGCCCGGGCCGCGGTCGATCGCCAGCACCTCGACGGCGGCCCGGTGCTCACCGCGCACCGAGCGCAGCAGCACCTGGCCCTCGACGGCGTGCTTGAGCAGGTTCGTGCCGATCTCGGTGACCGCCAGGCCGATCTCGGCGACCCGCGAGCCGGGGAACGCCAGCCGCTCGGCGAGGCCGGTCGCCGCCCGGCGGACGCGGCCCACCTCGGCCGCCTCGTCGACCCGCAGCCAGGCGACGTCCTCGGTCATCGGCAGGCAGGTGCTCACCTCTTCCACTTCACCACCGTCACCGTGGTGCCGCGCCCGACCTCGGTGTCGAGGTCGAACTCGTCCACCAGCCGCCGCGAGCCGCTCAGGCCCAGGCCCATGCCCGTGCCGCTGCTCCAGCCGTCGGCGAGGGCCAGCGCGAGGTCCGGGATGCCCGGACCCTCGTCCTCGAACGACGCCCGCACGCCCTGGCGGCGGCCGTCGTCGACGACCTCGACGTGGGCCGTGCCGCCCCCGCCGTAGATCAACGTGTTCCGGGCCAGCTCGCTGGTCGCGGTGACCAGCTTGGTCTGGTCCACGAGCGAGAGCTTCACGCGCTGGGCGTACCCGCGCACGACCTGCCGCACTCGCACCACGTCGTCGTCCCCGGCGATGGGCAGGACCTCCGCACCGCCGGCGGCGGTCACAGGTGTCCTCTTCGCCGTTCGCCCAGCTCGCGCAGGATCTTCATGCCCCGTTCGAGGTTGAGCGCGGTGCGCACGCCACCCAGCGTGAGGCCCAGCTCGACCAGCGTGATCGCCACGGCGGGCCGCATCCCTACCACGACGGTGTCGGCGTCGAACAGCTTCGACAGCGAGGCGATGGTGGCGAACATCCGGCCGATGAAGGAGTCCACGATCTCCACCGCCGAGATGTCGATCACCACGCCGTGCGCGCCGCTGCTGGAGATCCGCTCCGCCAGGTCCTCCTGGAGCGCGAGCACGCTCTGGTCCTGGAGGTCGATCTGGATGGACACCAGCAGGATGCCCTCGATCTGGAGGATCGGCACGCGTTCCATCAGCGGTTCACCCGCACGATGTCCGCGCCCTCCTTGCGCAGGGCGTGGCGCAGCGCGTCGGCCAGTGACGCCTTGGTGGTGATGTCACCGAACTCGATGCCCAGCTCCACGATCGTCTGGGCGATCTGCGGCCGGATGCCCGAAATGGTGCACTCCGCGCCCATCAGGCGGGCCGCGACCACGGTCTTGAGCAGGTGCTGCGCGACCTGGGTGTCCACCGCGAGCACGCCGGTGATGTCGATGATCGCCTGCTCGGAGCCGGTCTCGACCAGCGTCTCCAGCAGCTTCTCCATGACGACCTGGGTGCGCGCCGAGTCCAGCGTGCCCACCAGCGGCACGGCCAGCACGCCCTCCCACAGCTTGACCACCGGCGTGGTCAGCTCCAGGAGCTGCTCCGACTGCTCCTTGATGATCTCCTCGCGGGCGCGGGCGTAGGTCTCGAACGTGATGAGGCCGAACGCGTCGAGCAGCTCCGAGAACGCCAGGAGCTGCTTGAACAGCTCCGGGTCGTCGTCGTTGCCGGTGAGCTCGAACACCACGCGCTTGAGCGCGAACACGCTCGACGCGGTCTCCGCGGGCGTGTAGCCGGCGCGGGCCCGCGACCGCGACATCTCCTCCAGCACCGACCGCAGCTCGGCGAACCGAGCGGAGGTCACGTCGCGCCCGTCGGCGTCCGCGACGGGCAGCAGCGCGGCCAGGAATTCCCGGAAGTCGCGCTCCAGCTCCGCGCCGGTCGCCCGACCGCGCACGGTCGACGCCACGGTCGCGACCCACCGCTCCACCAGGGCGTCCGCGTTGTCGCGCAGCAACCCCGTCAAGCGGTGTGCGTGCCCAGCTTCCCCTACCACTCGTGCCTCCTAGTGAGCCTGCTCCCTTCGAGACAGTAGACCGGGAGCGCGGCCGGCTCAGCACGTGACTCTCCCGACGGCCCCCGGATCGGTCATGCGCGGATCGGTCATGCGCGGATCGGTCGTGCGCGGACCGGTCGCGGGATCGTTCGGCCTAGGGTGTCGGTCATGGACCCGGTGGTGCCCCGGTACGGGGCCGGCTCGCTGTCCGACGTGGTGCCCTCGCTGCTGGCCGGCCTGGGCGTGCCGGGAGCGGTGGACGTCCTGGGCCTGGCCGGCCCGGCCCGCGTGTGCGTGCTGCTCGTCGACGGGCTCGGCTGGGAGCTGCTGCGCGAGCACCCGGCCGACGCGCCGTTCCTCTCGTCGCTGCCCGGCCCGCCGATCACGGCCGGGTTCCCCGCCACCACGGCCACCAGCCTCGCCTCGCTGGGCACGGGCGTGCCCAGCGGCGAGCACGGGCTGGTGGGGTACTCGTTCGAGGCGGGCGACGAGGTGCTCGACGCGCTGCGCTGGAGCCGCTACGGGGTGCCCGACCACGTCGACCTGCGCTCCGCGCTGGTGCCGGAGGAGGTGCAGCCCCGGGAGACGGTGTTCGAGCGGGCCGCGGCTGCCGGCGTGGCGGTGCGGCAGGTGCTGCCGAGGGAGCACCGGGGCAGCGGGCTGTCCCGGGCGGTGCTGCGCGGCGGGTCGTTCGACGGCGTGCTCGGGTTCGGCGACCTCGTGGCACGGGTGTCGTCGGCGCTGTGGTCGGCCGAGCGGGTCCTGTGCTACGCCTACCACGCGGACCTGGACGCGCTCGGCCACGTGTACGGGCCGGGCAGCGAACCGTGGCGGTGGCAGCTGCGGTTCGTGGACCGGGTGGCGGCGGGCATCGCGGACGGCCTGCCGCCCGACGGCGCGCTGGTGGTGACCGCCGACCACGGCATGGTGGCCGTCGACGACCTGGTCGACCTGGACTCGGACCCGGCCGCCGCGCTGCGCGAGGGGGTGCGGGCGTTCGCCGGGGAGGCCCGCGTGCGGCACGTCCACACGTCGTCGCCGGACGCGGTCCGGTCCCGCTGGGAGTCGGTGCTGGGCGACCGGGCGTGGGTCGTGTCGCGGGCCGAGGCGGTGGCGGCGAGCTGGTTCGGGCCGCGGGTGGACGACCGGGTCCTGCCGCGCGTGGGCGACCTGGTGGTGGCCGCGCGGGGGTCGCTCGGCCTGGTCCGGACGCGGGCGGAACCGGCGTTGAGCGGGTTGGTCGGGCAGCACGGTTCGCTGACGGCGGCCGAGCAGCACATCCCGCTGCTGGTGGCGTCCGGCGGCGGCTGAGCGTTCTCGCATAGCATCGCCTGGCGGCCGAGGGGCCGGGACGGAGGCGGTGGGTGGAGAGCGCGGTGGACACGTCGGTCCCCGGGGTCGTGCAGGCCCGGTGGGGTGTCCGGCCGGAGCCCGCCATCGCCCGGTACGCCGAGCCGGGGTGGCAGCTCTCGCCCGTGCCGATCGACCGCCGCTGCCCGCGCTGCGAGGGCGAGCTGCACGGCCTCTACCGCGCCCACCCCGACCGGGGGCGGCAGCAGTTGCAGGCGGCCGTGGCGTGCCCCGCCTGCCCCGCGACGTTCACGCTGCGCGAGCTGAAGCTGGCGCAGAAGTCGGTGCTGGGCGAGCTGCGGCCGGAGGCCGTGACGCGCCGCCTGGCGGAGGACGCGCAGCTCGAAGCCCTGGCCCGCAGCACGCGCGCCCGGCCGCGCCCCGCGGCCGGGCAGCCCCCGCTGATCGGGCCTCCCGCGGTCGAGCCGCCGGTGGTCGCTTCGGGGCCGCCGAGGCCCCGGCGGGCGGTCCCGGTGGTCGAGGAGGGACCGCCGGACGACGCCGAGCTGCCGAGCGTCGACTTCGCGGCGCGGGCGCGGGAGGAGGCCGAGGCCGCCCGAGGCGCGGCAGGGCAGGACGCGGCAGGGCAGGACAGCGCAGGGCAGGACACCGCCAGGCCGGCCCCCGCGGCGGCCGGGGAGGTCGTCGCCGAGGCGGAACCGGCGCGGCCCGCCCGGCGGGTGTCGACCGTCGCCATGGCGGCCCGCATCCGGTCGATCCTCAGCGGCTCGGACGAGGCGCCCACCGCCCGCTCGGGCGAGCTGCCCGTGCTGCCGACGACGGCGGCCGAGATCCGCCGGCCGGTGTGGTGGGTCAAGACCGTCGACCCGGCGATGGACCTGCCCGACGTGCCGCCCGGCGTGGACACCCGGGTCGTGCTGCCCGACCGGCCCGAGTTCGACGACCTGCGCGCCCGCCTGACCGACGCCGGCGTGCCGTTCCGCGCGATCCGGCACTGGTTGGAGCAGGAGGACGTGACGACCGGGTCGGCGTCCGCCTGGCTGTCCGAGGTCGGCGGCGTGGTGCCGGAGCGGTGCGAGCCCGTGACCGGGGAGGCGGCGCGGGCCGCGCGGCTGGCGTTCGAGGTGCTGTGGGACCTGCACGAACCGGCGGGCGAGGCGCCCGACCCGGTGCCGGCGGACGGCGCGGTGCCCGCCGACTGGATCAGGTTCCTGCCGTTCCCGGTGCTCAACCCGGCGCAGACGCAGGCCGCGCCGCACCTGGTGGACAGCGACTCCCACTTGTTGATCACCGCGCCGACCGGGGCGGGCAAGACGGCGATGGGCATGCTCGCGGTGCTCAAGGCCATCCTGGAGGAGGGCCGCAAGGCCGCCTGGCTCGTGCCGCAGCGCTCGCTGACCGACGAGCTCGACCGCGAGCTGGAGACGTGGCGGTCGCAGGGCCTGCGGGTCGAGCGCCTCTCCGGCGAGTACGCGGTGGACGTGGAGGCGGTCAAGGCCGCCGACCTGTGGGTGGCGACGACGGAGAAGTTCGAGGCGATCTGCCGGGCCGGTTCGCTCCAGGCCGCGCTGGGCGAGGTCGGCTGCCTGGTCGTGGACGAGATCCACCTGCTGGGGAGCCCGGGGCGCGGGGCGCTGCTGGAGGCGCTGCTGGCCCGGGTGCGCGGCGCGGACTCACCGGTGCGCATCGTCGGCCTGTCGGCGACCGTGTCGAACGCGGCCGAGGTGGCCGAGTGGCTGGAAGCCGAGCTGGTGGCCACGACGTGGCGGCCGTCACGGGTGACGTGGCAGCTGCCGACCATCCCGGCCGCGTCCGGGTTCGCCGCGAACAACCGGCTGCGCGAGCAGGTCGTGCTCGACCTGACGCACCGGCACACCGCCGAAGGCGGCAGCGTGCTGGTGTTCTGCGGCTCCAAGCGCAACGTCCGGTCCACCGCCATGGCGATCGCCGCCGACCGGGGCGCGCCCGTGCACACCGTGGCCGCGGACGACATCGACGGCCTGACGAAGGTGTGCGCCGAGGTGGGCGTGCGGCTGCACTACGCGGACTACGAGCACAAGCACGCGGCCGAGCGGGCGTTCCGGGGCCGTGAGGCGGACGTGCTGGTGGCGACCTCGACGGTGGCGGCGGGCGTGAACCTGCCCGCGCGGGCGGTCGTGGTGCGGGACGTGTCGATCGGCGGCGAGCCGATGGACACCTCCACGGTGCTCCAGATGTTCGGCCGCGCCGGGCGGATCGGCGCCGGGGAGACCGAGGGCTGGTCGTACCTGGTCGTCGACGAGACGCAGCGCGCCGACTGGCAGACCAGGCTGGTGGCCGGGTACTCGGTGTACTCGCGCATCCGCGAGTCGCTGCCCGACCACGTGCTGGCCGAGGTGCTCCAGGGCCGCATCCAGACCGTGGACGACGCGCGGGCGTGGTGGGTGGAGACGCTGGCGCACGCGCAGGGCGACGACGACGCCGAGCCGGTGCAGGAGGCCGTGCGGTTCCTGGTGGACGAGGGCCACCTGACCTCGGTCGACGGCCGGTTGGCGATCACCGAGCTGGGCCGGCTGACCGCGCGGATGATGGTGTCCACGCACACCGGGCACCGGCTGCGCCGCACGCTGGGCCTGCTGCCCGTGCCGCGCGACGCGGACTCGGCCGAGCTGGCGCTGAGCCTGGTGCTGTCGGTGGCGGTGCGGGACCTGGCGGGCATCCCGGTGCCGGAGGCGGTGCGCCCGGCCGTGGCGACGGTGATCAAGGCGGGCGGCAGGACGTCGCGGATCACGAACACCACCTCGGTCAAGGGCCTGGGCTCGCAGACCACCACCGCGCCCGGCGACCTGGCGTGGGCGGCGCTGCTGCTGGTGTCGCGGTCGCCGCACCTGTTCGACGCCTCCCGGCCGGCCCGGCGGGTCGCGGGCGGCATCCCGCTGGTGTCGCTGCACGCCGTGTTCGAGCAGGCGCCGAGGTTCCTGGCGTGGTTGGCGGCGCAGGGCGTGCTGGGCACCGTGCACCCGTGGATCGCGATCGTGGCCGCTGACCTGGACCACCGCGTCCGGTGGCGCTCGCTGGCCCCGGCGCGCGGCGCGGGCCGGCTGCTGTGGATGTGCGAGGAGATGGCGACCAGGCCGCACCTGCGCGAGGTGGTGCCCGACCTGTTCCGCACGGCGGTGGCGCGCGGCGTCCGCTCGCCGGACTGGCCACCGGGCCGCTCCCCCGCGGGCTGCGTCCTCGACCACGCGGGCTACACCGCGCTGCTGCGCGAGCGCACCACGACCTGCACCCTGGCCGCGCACACCACCGAGGCGACGGTGACCGGCGGCACGGGCGGCACGGCCGTCGCCTGGCGGGGCCGCTCCTGCACCCCGCCCACGACGTCCGCGTCGACCCTGGCCTACCCCGACTCCGACGACGACAGCCCGGAGACGGGCGTGGCGGTCTTCACCCGCCGGGGCGACCACCGGGCGACCGGCTGGCTGGCCGCGTACAGCGCGATCACCCCGCCGGAGGAGTCGCCGGAACCGCCGCACCCCCGCCGTCACGGGCTGGGACGCTGAATCCGCACCGGCGCGTTCGGGCAGTGGGATGGAACGTACGCAACTCCGAAACCATATGTCAAGCGGGCGCTAGGACAACCGTTTCATTGAAGTAAGCACGGGCAGGTTCAGACGGTGGAAGCATCCGCTTCGAGGAGTTCGGTGAATACCTCGCTGGGTTTTCTCCAGTCGTGGATCTTACGGGGTCGGTCGTTGATCTCGGCGGCAATGGCGGCGAGGTAGCGGGGGTCGGTCGGGATGTCGACGCCCTTGGGCAGGAACTCGCGCACGATCCGGTTGAGGTTCTCGTTGCTGCCGCGTTCCCACGGTGAGTGCGGGTGGGCGAAGAACACCGGCAGCCCGGTGGCGGTCACCTGCTCGTGCAGAGCCATCTCGGAGCCGCAGTCCCAGGTCAGGGAGCGTTTGACCGATGGAGGGAGGTCGCCGACGGCGGCGATGATCGCGTCGGTGACGGTGAGCGAGTCGCGCCCGCGCAGCGGGACCAGGACGAGGAAGCGGCTGGTGCGCTCGACCAGCGTGGCCACTGCGCTGCGACCGCCCTTGCCGATCACGGAGAGTCGGACCGGAGCGCGGTTCCGGGATTGCTCCCGGTCCGTTTCTCCGGCCCGCTCGCCGCACCGGACGTGCGTGTTTCCACGCATCCGGCGCTCCACGGATTCTCGTGTCATTGGGTTGTTCGCTGAGTCCACGGGGTGGGGATCTTGTTCGCCCGCCATCGGTATCGGGTGACCTCGACCGTGGCGGCGTCGAACATGACGATTCCGTTTTCCTGTGGCCGGTTGCCTGGCCTCCCGGTCAAGTAACGCCGGTACAACTCTTTCCATGTCATCCGAGGATGCCGTTTCCTCAGCCACTCCGTGACACGCCGCCATGCGAACATGTCGACGTATCCGAATGTCGCTTTGGACACGCCGTGTCTGAAGTAGGCGCACCATCCACGGAGTAACGGATTGAGCTGTCTCAACAACATTTCCAATGAGGCATTCTTGATTCTGTTCGTCAACATCCGCACCTTGGTCATCACCGAAAGCAACGCCTTCTTGGACGGGTAGGTGTAGGCCGTTGACGTGTTTGTTCCCTTTCGTCGACGCCGCTGGATGCGGAATCCAAGAAAGTCGAACCCC
Source organism: Saccharothrix longispora (assembly GCF_031455225.1). Lineage (GTDB taxonomy): Bacteria > Actinomycetota > Actinomycetes > Mycobacteriales > Pseudonocardiaceae > Actinosynnema > Actinosynnema longispora. The sequence continues at coordinate 835,955 of NZ_JAVDSG010000001.1, read as the reverse complement.
TCGTCAAAGCGGCATACCCTGGTCTTCGATTCGGACAGACGCAACCCGAGTGGGGCCAGCACCTGCCGCACTTCGTCCCAGAGTGCGTCCGCGTGCTCGCGGCCGCCCTTCACCAGGATCACGAAATCGTCCGCGTAGCGGACGATCCTGTAGAAGGACCCGCCGCGTTTCCGGTGAACCTCACGCCGCCACGGAGTCCCGTGGTCGTCCTTGGCGAGGAAATGCTCATCCAACGCCGAGAGCGCGATGTTCGCCAGCAGCGGCGACACGATACCGCCTTGCGGTGTGCCGGCAACCGTTCCTTGATACTGCCCCGCTTCGGACATGACGCCCGCTTTCAAGAAGGACTTCACCAAGGACAGGACTCGCTTGTCGCTGACCCGCCGCCGCACCCGGTCAAGGATCGCCGAGTGCGACAACTCGTCGAAACAGGCCGCGATATCCGCCTCGAACACCCACTCGTAGCTGCGGGAACCCGTCCCGTAGAAGTGGATCTCCGCGATCGCGTCCTGCGCTCGACGTTTCGGGCGGAATCCGTAGGAGACGGGCTTGAAATCCGCCTCGAAAATCGGCTCCAACACCAGCACCAAAGCCGCTTGCACCAACCGGTCCCGTGCCGACGGAATCCCGAGCCTCCTGAACCTTCCCGGCTGCCCACCCTTGGGAATCAACCGCTCCCGCACCGGAAGCGGAGCAAACTCCCGAGACCGCAACAAATCCCGAGTGGTACTCAGAAAGTCAGTGACCTCCGTAGGCTCGGAAATGAACCGCGGAGCTACCCGGTCCACCCCCGGAGTGCGTGCGCCCTTGTTCCCCGTCACCCTTTCCCACGCTACCGCCAGGAAATCCGGATGACACACGAGGTTGAACAGATCATCAAACCGGCGGCCAACGTCGCTGGCCGCCCACTGGTGCAGTTTGGTCTGCATCCGACGTACCCGAAACCACGCCGAATCGGCGTCCGGCCACGGCTCACCACTATTCAATGGTGTCTCCGCCCATCACAGTCCCTCGCTCGCATTAATCCGCTGGACCCCTTCGCCATGTGGACGGCTTTCCCGCCCTCGGACTACTACGAGTCCTCCGCCCCACCACCGGACCATCAGCGGACATCTCGCCTATCCGCATCCACCGCGACAGCACGCGACCGACACGGAGACCCGGAGTGGTTCCCACGTTCACTGTGTTTCGATTGTCGGGTGAGGTGCCCGGCTATATCCCTGTGGCATCGTCACGGCTACGCCGCAGACCTTCACCGTGACCTCCCGAACCAGCGACCTAAACCAGCCCAGGAGTTCCCCAGCCACCACGAACACGCGACCAGGTACGCACCACGATCCAGCCCATATCCACCGAATTGGAGCTGGCGGGAGACTTAAGGGATGTGACAACACCGGTTCCTCTCGTACACCTTCCCGTCTCGCTTGCCGGACCCGAACCATTCGGCAGTACTGGCCCGTCCCGGCGTTGTCGGGGCCGCTTTCCGCCCTCCCCGGCGATTCCCGGATCAGGCTGCCCCCAGCTTCGCTATGCTGCTGCGACAACACAACGGCGCAGGTCTTTCACCTCCGCTCGAAAACACACAGCGCCTCGTGGCGCACCAGATCCCCCTCCCAGTGGCCGGGCACGGCCCGGTCGTCGGCCTCGGCGGGACGTTCGTCGAGGTAGCGGGGCTCGCGGATACGCGGCGCCGGCGCCGGACGTGGGCCGCGCCTGCCCGTGCGGCCGGTGCGCAGCGAGATCAACTCTTGCCGCAGTGTGGCGACCGGTTGGGCGTAGACCCACTGGTAGATGGCCTCGTGACTCACCTTCCCAGCGTTCCGGACCGGCCCGTCGCGTGCCAACCGGCCGGCGATCGACGCCGGTGACCAGCCCGCCCGCAACAGCCCGACCACCCGTGAGCGCAGAACCGGGTTCCGGTCCACCGCCAGTGGTTTCGGCCTCGCCCGGGCCGTCCCCGCGGCCCCGTCGGCGGCCACCGCCCGGTATCCGTCCCTGCCACCGTGACGGTTCACCTCACGGGACACGATCGAGGCATCACGCCCGATCCGGACAGCGGTTTCCTTGTATCGCAACGACTCGGCCAACCCACGGGAGATCTCCTCCCGATCGGCCAAGGTCAACATCCGACGCACGGTGGGCAATCCTTCCCCACCGAACACCACGATCAGATGCTACGACCGTCTGAACCTGCCCCCGACTACGCCGCAGGTCACGAGTCTCATCTACCATCATCTTGTAGGCGAGCAGTCGCAACAGCGCTTCCTTCTTGTTGCCGCCCACTTCAACCGCCAATTTTTGACCTCCTGGCGGCGCCAGAGCATGACCTCACAAATCTCACCATACAAGTCGACCCGACGCCCCGGCAACGCTCCCCGGTATCGATGCACGTTGACGATCATCGTTAAGAGCAAGGGATTCACCGTCAACTCGTAAAGCGCTGGCGTGTTATCAAGCCGATCAAGCAGGTCGTTCGCCGCAGCAGCGGCACGCAACATCACGGCATCATCACCCACACCGGCAGCCCGACTTTCGATGGCCTCATACCATCGGTGGACGAAGCGGGTCGTTTGATCAGACGTAAAGGGTTGGACTTTGAGCACCAAAGCTTTGTCGACCTTGGCTGTCAAGTATCCTTGCGGGCGCGAGGTGATCACGAAGTCGTTCTTGTGATACTTATCCACTTGGTGTCCGACCCACTCAGACACAGCTCGCCGATCCGCTTCGTCCGCCACCTCGTCCAAACCGTCCAGCAACACTACGCACTTGCCAGCACGCAACCGGCGGTCGAACCAGCCTGGTGGATCTTCGACGCGGAAGCGTTCAAGATGACGACGCACCAGTGTGACGATATCGACCTGGGGGTCTTGCACGATCAGGGTGACGTGATCCCGCAAGTACAGCAGAAGCGGAACATCCCGCCTGGCCTTGGACTTCTTGCAGATGTCGAGAGCGGTCTTCCGTAGCAGCGTCGTCTTCCCGCTCCCGGGCGCTCCGACTACGGCCAACACACTCGGCACCGACTGGTTGATAAACTCTTGGAGGTTGCGGCGCTTCTGTGGGTCGTCTGCGATCATTTCGGCCACCAGGCCGGTGGGAACCAGTTGCGGCGCTTCCGGGGACACTCGGACGTCAACGTAAACGTTGTCCAGGTCTGGGCGGAAGAATCCGGTCGTGGCGGGGCCTTGCTCCTCCACTAGGCGGAGGCTCCTTGACACGTACTCACTGTAGTGTTTGCCGAACCTGGACAGTCCTCTGATGACCGCGTGATCCACACGCTCCGTGAGGCGAGCCTTCCAACGCTCTCCGAGATCCTTCATCACGCTATGGGCGAACACCACGAACCCTATGATGATCTCGGACAGGCAGAACACGGCCAGAGCTAGTAGACCGTCGCATCTAACCTTTGGGGTATAGGTGGCGGAGTTTGACGCGTGCGTCGTCGGTGGTGAACTGCCAGTCGACTCCCCGCTGGTTGGCGTTGGTGGCGTGTTGCCAGGCGGCGAGTTCGGCGTTGAGGGTGTCGAGGTCGCTGATGCGGCGGTCGAGGCATTGCCGGGACAGTGCGGACAGTTCGATCTCGGCGATGTTGAGCCAGGACCCGTGTTTGGGGGTGTGGTGGATCTCCAGGCGCTGGGCCAGGGCGAAGGCCTCGCCGGGTTCGAAGGCCTCGTAGAGCGAGGCGATGCCGTGGGTGTTGAGGTTGTCCATGACCAGTACCACGGTCTCGGCGTCGGGATAGTCCACGGTCAGCAGGTGTTTGACCTGCCCTGCCCAGTCGATCTTGGTGCGCTGGGCCAGGGCGTGCACGCGGCGCCATCCGCGTAAGGGCTCGGCCCACACGAAGATCGAGCAGGTGCCGCACCGGGCGTATTCGCTGTCCTCGCGGGCATCCTTGCCCGGCCGGGCCGGCAGCGGGTCGCGGACCTGGCCGAGGAGCTGGAAGGGTTTCTCGTCCATGCACACCACGGGACGGGCGGGGTCGTGCGGCCGGGCGTAGACGGCGAGGACGTCCTCCATGCGGGCGGCGAACTCGGCGTTGGCCCGCGGCGGGATGTTCCAGGACTTCCTCAGATGAGGACGCAGTTCCGTTTTTTCAAAACCCGGCCGATGGTCGAGTGGTCCAGGTCCGGGATGTCCTCGGTGAGCTGGACGTGTTTCTCCAGCAGTCGCAACGACCACCGGGCATACCCCTCCGGCGGCGCCGAGCACGCCAGGGCAATCAGCCGGGCCTCCACCTCCCCGGTCACCGGGGACGGCACCGGCGGAAGGTCGCGCTTCTTGCGCGAGATCGTGGCCAGGACATCGCCGCCGGTCTCGGCGAACCGCCTGGCGACCAGCCGCAGCGTCTCGCCCGAGACCCCGAGCCGCGCCGCGACCACTTCCTTCGAATCAGGCTCGCCTGCCGAGGTGTCCAGCGCGAGCAGCACCCGGGCCCGCATGATCGACGACGCCGGATGCACACCCGTCGTGGTCCACCGGATCAACTCCTCACGATCCCGTGCCGACAGCCTGACCGGCCGCTTCAAATGCGATACCACCACACCAGTCCTTGTCCGGCAGGGGAAAGGGACCTGCCGGACAACAGCCTCCCAGCCGCAAGCGCCACAACTAAGCAGCGACACGCTACTAGTGCTGCGTCACGCAGCCTTGGCCGGGTAATCGGTCCAGGTGCGGATGGGTGAGTCGGTGGCGAAGCTGGTCTTGGGTCGGGCTCGGGCGTTGCGCCAGCGGATGTAGGCGGCGATGGCGGCGTTCTGCTCGGCGTGGCTGCGGTGGTCGGTGCCGTTGAGGGTGAAGTAGCGCAGGGCGGTGAACTCGGCCTCGATCCAGTTCAGCCAGGAGCTGTAGGTCGGCAGGAACACCAGCTCGGCGTCGTTGGCGGCGGCCCAGTCGCGGACGTCGGGGTGGCGGTGGGGCGAGAAGTTGTCCATGACCAGGTGGAGGCGTTGGTCCGGCCAACGGGCCCGCAGACTCGCGAGCAGGTCGAGGAGTTCGCCGTGGCGTTTGCGACGCCGGATCCGATAGTGGATCTTCCCGGTGGTCAGGTCGAGTGCGGCCAGCATGTGCATGACGCCGTGGTGGCGGTTGTAGGTGGCCCGTAATCGCCGTGGTGAGCCGGTCGGCCGCCAGACCTTGCCCTTACGGGGCATCAGGTTGAGTGGTCCGAACTCGTCGATGCAGATCACCCGGCCCCCGGCGGGCGGGTGGTCGTAGAGGTCCAGGATCCGGTGCATCTTCGTGAGGAAGTCCGGGTCGGTGGAGGCCTTCCAAGTGGAGGTGCTCTGCCAGGACACGCCACCTGCGTGCAGGATGCGGCGCAGGGTCTCCCGGCTGATCGCCGCCACGGTCCCGCGGTCGAGCAGGTGGTCGCGCAGCTTGGACAGCGACCAGGTGGAGAACGCGGTGATGCCCCAGGAGGCGGGGGAGGTCCGGGCGATCAGGCAGATCCGTTCACGGATCGCCTCACCGATCGTCTTCGGGCGTCCCCCGCTCCATTTTGGGTCCAGCGCCGCGAACCCCCGCTCGTTGAACGCATGTATCACATCACGCACATAGTCGGCGCTGACCTGCATCAACGATGTGATGTCAGGTACTGCCTGACCCTGGGCGGACATCAGGACCACGATCGCCCGGCGCAACCGCACCGGGTCCTTCGCGGTCCGGCCGATCCGGGCCAGCTTGCGGCCCTCCTCCATGGACAAGGGCCGGACGAACACCTCCGGACGACGACCCACGACCACCTCCCGCTCGACATGGGAGGACCAGCCTGGACCGTCAGCCCACCGGACCGATTACCGGGTCGACGTTCCGAGATGCAGCACTAGGAAGAGGTGTCCGGAGACCAGGACGAGCAGCGAAGGCACGAAGCCGAGCAGGAGCGGCCCGAACCGCGACTTGGCGGTGTCGGCGACGGTGGACGCGGCAGCCCGCGGTTCGGCCCGGGTTGCCGCTGCCTCACGGGTGGTCGCGCCCCGCCACGCCCAAGCAATGGCAAAGATCGCCGTCGGCATGACCGCTAACACTGCGGAGATCCAGCTCAAGCCTTCCACGACGTCGCACACGGGGTGGTCACCGGTCCGGAGCCAGGTCCACCACTCGGATCTCGTGACCGCCCACGCGCCAGCGGCCACCGCGGTTATGACGATCGTCCTGCGCCACCACGGGTTCACCGACATTACCTCACATTGCGTTCATCCACTTCAACCACGCCACACCTGCTTCTGGACTGTCGTACGAGCACCCAAAAGCGCTACAAGGCCATGATCAAGCCATGATCGGACACGCGGTGGCCGTTCGGTCCGCATCTCTGCGGAGAGGACCCGCCAAAGGCCGGAAGTCACTGCCGCGTTGCTCGTGCGCTCGGGTCAGCGCAGCCCGATCGCCTCGTCCAGCACTGGCGTCAGGCTCCGGCTGAACTCGCGGTTCAGGTGGTCCGTGTCGTAGTACACGGCCACCCCGCCGATCACCGCGTGGCACTTGCGGTCGTCGCAGAAGTAGTCGGTGAGGTCGACCAGCGACACGGCCGGGTTGGCGCTGGTGCGGGCGACCTCGGCCAGCGGGTCCTCGGGGTGGGCGGTGGCGCGGTCCACGGCGCAGTCACCCGGCGTCGTCGGGTTGAGCGACACGCAGTCGGGGTCGCGGGCCTCGCCGTTGAACGGCGGGTCGCCGAGCACGACGACGCGCGCGCCCGCGTCGGTCCACTTCCGCCAGCGCGGCTCCAGGCCGTCGCGGTACTGCTCGGTCGCCGACCGGCGGCTGCCGTCGTCCACGTACTCGCGCCGCGCGAAGAACGACGTGAGCACCAGGTCCGGCGCGTCCCCGGTGATGGTGTCCGCCGTGCGCGCGGACCAGTCGAGGCAGTTCCGCTTGCGCTCCTCGGTGACCGGGTCGTGGTAGGCGGTGAACGCGACGTCGGCCATCGGGCAGCCGCCGAGGTAGGCGTACTTGAGGACCCAGCCGTGCCGGCGGGCGAGGTCGGCGACCGGCGGCTGCCACTGCTGGGCGTGCGAGTCGCCGACCAGCCACACCACCTTCGGGTCGGTCGCTCCCCCGCTGTAGTCGCACACCTTGACGTCCTCCTGGCGCACGCGGTGCCGCTCGGGGGCGGTGCAGCCGGGAGGTTCGCCGAAGTACTGGTTGGCCGGGCCCATGTCCACGACCCGGGCCGGGCCGAGCGGGTCGGGGCAGCCGTTGGTGGGCACCATGGCCCGCGCGCCGTGGCACAGGCCGCCGCCGTCTGCCTCGATGTCGCGTTCGGCCTGGGCGACGTGCCGTGCGTAGGTCCAGTTCAGGCCGTAGGCGGCCACCGAGACGACGAGCAGGCCGGCGACCATGCCGGCGAACGTCACGCCGGTGCGGCGGGTCAGCGTGATGCCCCGGTCCTCGACGAACCGCTTGGATAGCCAGGACAGCACGACGGCGACGGCGAGCACGCCGAGCAGGTGCGGCGTGCCGAGCTTCCCGCTCGGGACGCCGAACACGAACGGCGCGACCACGATCAGCGGCCAGTGCCACAGGTACAGCGAGTAGCTGATGCCGCCGAGGAACTGGACGGGCGCGGCCGCGGTGACCGGCGTGTGCCACCGCCTGCCCTCCGAGGCGATGACGAGCGCGGTGCCCACGGTGGGGACCAGTGCGTGCCAGCCGGGGAAGGGCGTGCCGTGGCCGTAGGCGAACGCCGACCACACGATCATCGACAGCCCGGCGAACGAGGCCGCCTCCGCCAGGCGCGCGGGCAGTCGCACGGCGGCGAGGGCGACCAGCGCGCCCAACCCGAACTCCCACACCCGGACCGGGGTGACGAAGTACGCCTGGGTGGGCTCGACCTGGGTGTAGTGGATGGAGAAGGCGAGCGAGGCCGCGCTGACCACCGCGACGCCGACGAGCTGGGCCCGGCGTGCCCGGACCTTCACCAGCAGCACCAGCAGCAGCGGCCAGACCAGGTAGAACTGCTCCTCCACGGACAGCGACCAGTAGTGCTGCACGAGGCTCGCCGCCGCGTTGGCCGCCGAGTAGTCGACGGACTTGGCCGCCAGCAGCCAGTTCTCCCAGTAGGTGGCGGCGGCGAACGCCTCGGTCGCGTTCGCCCGCCAGCGCGGGTAGGGCAGCAGGAACCAGGCGGCGACGAGGCTGACCGCGAGCACCAGGAACGCGGCGGGCAGCAGGCGGCGCACCCGGCGGGCGTAGAAGCGGCCGAGCCGCACCCGCCCGGTGGCGGTGATCTCGCGGTCGAGGTGGGAGGTGATGAGGTAGCCGGAGATCACGAAGAACACGTCGACGCCGACGTACCCGCCGGTCAGCGCGTGCGGCCACAGGTGGTTGACCACGACGGCGAGCACCGCGACCGCGCGCAGCGCCTGGATGTCCGTGCGGAACCCGCGTCTGGCGTCCTCCGACGGGGGTGCCGCGCGCTCGTCGACGACTGTGCTCACGACACCACCACACGTTCGAGGTAATTAGGACGGGGGACAGTATTGAACACACCTCCGTCCCCCGTGCACGCCCCGACACAACTGTGACGAACGGCGGCCGGTCGGACGCGGTGACTTGCGCTGTCCGCGTGCCGACACCCCGACGACCGGTCACGCTCCGTGGCGTTGTCGACGCGGTGCGCGTGCGCGCCGCCCTTGCCTCAGGCGTCGAGCAGGCGGCGCAGGCCGGCCTCGGCGCCGTCGGCCTCGTGCTTGAGCGCCAACCGCGCGAACACGGTGGCGAGCCGCTCCTCGCCGTGGAAGTCGACGCGCGCGCGGTGCGTGACGCGGGTGGTGCCCGGCAGCGGGCCGGCGGTCAGCGCGATCTCCCGGGTCGCGGTCGTGCCGCCGTGCGCCCCGACGAACCGGATCAGCTCCGGTTCGTCCCGGACCAGCTCGAACACCAGCACCGCGCGGTGCCCCAGGAAGCGGGCGGTGGCGCGCCACCGGGCGCCGGCTGCGACCGGACCGGCGCCGAGGCGGGTGCAGGAGGACGTGCCGGGGTCGTCCCGCGCGAGGGTGGCGAAGTCGCGCAGGCGGGAGGCCACGGCGTGCGGGTCGGCGTGCGCCACCACCGTCCTGGTCGCCTCGATCACCGCCGCGTCCGCGGCGCTACACCGCCCGCCGGCGGCGGCCGTAGTCGCCGGGGGTCGTGCCGCGCCAGCGCCGGAACGCGTGGATGAAGCTCGCCGACTCGGCGTAGCCCAGCTCCTCGGCGATGCGCTCGACGGACAGCGCGGTCGTGGTCAGCAGCACGTCGGCGCGCGCCGCGCGGGCCTCGTCGAGCAGCTCGTGGAAGCTGGTGCCCGATGCGGCGAGCCTGCGGCGCAGGGTGCGCGGGCTGACCGCCAGTTCCGCGGCGATCTCGGCGGGCGACGCGGGCGACCGCTCCAGCCTGGCCCGCACGGTCCGCGCGGTGCCGTCCCGGTCCCGGCGGCGACCGGCGAGGTCGCGGCACTGCGCCTGGCACGCCGCGCTCGCCTCCGGGCTCGCCAGCGGCAGGGCGCGGCCGAGGAACGCGGCGTCGAACGACGAGCCGGTGCGGTCCGCGCCGAACACCGGCCGCACGCCGAAGTCGTAGCCCGAGGTGTCGGCGGGCTCGGCGAAGCGGAAGCCCACGCCCAGCACCGGGACGCCACCGGGCAGCAGGTCGTCGATCACGGTGTGGATCGCGGCGAGGTCGCGCTCGGCGAGGAACCGGGCGACGTCGGCGGGCAGCGACCGGTCGTCCAGGGTGATGACCACCCGGTCGTCCTCGACCGACGCCTTCGGGTCGGTGAACGCGAAGCTCAGGTCGAGGTAGCGCAGCGCGGTCTCGACGGCGTCGTGCACGGTGGCGCAGCTGAGGAACGCGAACCCGAGCACGCCGAACGTCGTGGCGCGGTACCGGCGGCCGACCGCGACGCCGCTGTCCGGCAGCACCTCCACGAGGTTGCGCACCACCCGCAGCTCCTGGCGCGCCTCGACCTCCGCGCCCGGTTCGGCGAGGTGCGCGGCGGTCAGGCCGCTGCCCGCGAGCAGCCGGTCCGCCGGCACACCGCGATCACCGCCGAAGCGCACCAGCAGGGCCGTGCCCGCGACGCCGCGGCGGAAGTCCCACGGTTGGGCCATGGCCACGATTGTCAACTACGCGGCCCGCGATGTCCTGGTGCGTTCGGGGGGTCCTCCCTAGCGTCGGGGATCATGCGGGTGGTCGTCGTCGGGGCCGGGTTCAGCGGGATCGGGATGGCGCTCGCGCTGCGGCGCGCGGGCGTCGGCGACGTCGTCGTGCTGGAGCGCGCCGACGACGTGGGCGGGGTGTGGCGGGACAACACCTACCCGGGCGCCGCGTGCGACGTGCCCTCGTCGCTGTACTCGTTCTCCTTCGCGCGGCAGCGGTCCTGGCCGCGCCGGTACGCCCGGCAGCCGGACATCCTGGCCCACCTCCGCCGCCTGGCCGCACCGGTGCGCGACCTCGTCCGGACCGGGTGCGAGGTCGCGGGCGCGTCCCACGGCCCCGGCGGGTGGCGGGTGCGGCTGGCGGACGGGTCGGTCGTCGAGGCCGACGTGCTGATCAGCGCGGTGGGCCAGCTGTCGCGCCCGGCGGTGCCCGACCTGCCCGGCCGGTTCGGCGGCCCCGCCTTCCACAGCGCGCGCTGGCGGCACGACGTGGACCTGGCCGGGCGGCGGGTCGCGGTCATCGGCACGGGCGCGAGCGCGGTGCAGTTCGTGCCGCACCTGCGGCGCGTCGCCGCGCGCGTGGTGGTGTTCCAGCGGACCGCGCCGCACGTGCTGCCGAAACCGGACGCGGTCACGCGGTCGGCCCCGCTGCTCGGCGGGCGGGTGGGGCGGCTCGGCACGTGGGTGGCGGGCGAGGCGTTGACGTTCGCGCTGACCCGCGGCCCGTGGTCGCGGTCGGTGGTGGAGGCGGCGACCGCGCTGCACCGGTTCTGGCGGGTGCGCGACCCCGTGCTGCGGGCCAGGCTCGCGCCCGGCGCGCCGGCGGGCTGCCAACGGCTGCTGTTCTCCAACGACTGGTACCCGGCGCTGACCTCGCCCGACGTGGACGTGGTGACCGAGCGGGTGACCGGTCTGGTCGAGAGCGGGGTGCGCACCGCCGACGGGGTGGTGCACGAGGCGGACGTGCTGGTCTACGGCACGGGGTTCGCCGCGACGGACTTCCTGGCGCCGATGGAGGTCCGGGGCGCCGGCGGGCGGCTGCTGTCCGACGAGTGGGCGGGCGGCGCGCGGGCGCACCTGGGCATCACCGTGCCCGGTTTCCCGAACCTGTTCCTGCTCTACGGGCCGAACACGAACCTCGGCGGCAACTCGGTGCTCACCATGGTCGAGGCGCAGATCCGGTACGTGGTGCGGGTGCTGCGGCACTTCGGCGGGCGGCCGGTGGAGGTGCGCCGCGAGGTGGCGGAGGCGTTCGACGCGGAGGTGCAGCGGCGGTTGCGGCACAGCGTGTGGACCCTGTGCCGCAGCTGGTACCGCGACGGCGAGCGGGTGACCACGAACTGGCCCGGCCAGGTCGCCGAGTACCGGCTGCGCACCGCGCGGGCCGACCTCGCCGACCTGCGACCGGTGGGAGGGTGAGCGCGGTGGGCGACGAGGGGTTCGACTACGACGTGCTGGTGATCGGCTCGGGGTTCGGCGGCGCCACGTCGGCGTTGCGGTTGACCGAGAAGGGCTACCGGGTGGGCGTGCTGGAGGCCGGGCGGCGGTTCGCCGACGAGGACTTCGCGCGCACCTCGTGGCGGCTGCGGCGGTACCTGTTCGCGCCGTGGCTGCGCTGCTTCGGCATCCAGCGGGTCGACCTGCTGCGCGACGTGCTGGTGCTCAGCGGCGCGGGCGTCGGCGGCGGGTCCCTGGTGTACGCCAACACGCTGTGGGAACCGCCGGAGGCGTTCTACCGGGACCGGCAGTGGGCGCACGTCACCGACTGGCGGGCCGAGCTGGCGCCGCACTACGACCAGGCGTCCCGGATGCTCGGCGTGGTGCCGAACCCGCGCACGTCGGCCGCCGACCGCGTGCTGCGGGACGTGGCCCGGGACATGGGCGTCGGCGGCACGTACCGGCGCTCGCACGTGGGCGTGCACTTCGGGCCGCCGGGCGACCCGTTCTTCGGCGGGCTCGGGCCGACGCGGTCGCCGTGCACGCACTGCGGCCAGTGCATGGTCGGCTGCCGGGTGGGCGCGAAGAACACGCTGGTCAAGAACTACCTGCACCTGGCGGAGCTGGCGGGCGCGGTGGTGCACCCGCTGACCACGGTGGTGGACGTGCGGCCGCGCGGCGACGGGTACGAGGTGACGGCGCGGCGCACCGGCTCGTGGCGGCGACGGCGGTTCACCGCCCGGCAGGTGGTGTTCGCGGCGGCGTCGCTGGGCACGCAGCGGCTGCTGCACCGGTTGCGGCGCACGAGCCTGCCGGGGATCTCGCCGCGCCTGGGAGCGCTGTGCCGCACCAACTCCGAGGCCGTGCTGGGCGTGCGGGTCCGGTCGTCCGAAGTGGACCACTCGGTCGGTGTGGCGATCACGTCGTCGTTCCACCCGGACGCGGACACGCACGTCGAACCGGTCCGCTACGGGCGGGGCAGCAACCTGATGGGGCTGCTGATGACCGTGCTCGTGGACGGCGGTCCGCGGCGGTTGCGGCGCGGCCTGGCGGAGCTGGCGCGCGGGTGGCGCGACCAGGGGTGGCTGCACGACCCGCGCCGGTGGTCGGAGCGCACGATCGCGCTGCTCGTCATGCAGGGCTTGGACAACTCGCTGACCACGGTGGAGCGGCGCGGCCCGCTCGGGCGTCGGGTGACGACCCGGCAGGGCGAGGGCGAGCCGAACCCGACGTGGCTGCCGGTGGGGCACGAGGTGGCGCGGCGGGTCGCGGCCCGGGTCGGCGGGGTCGCGCGCGGCTCGTGGGCCGACCTGGCGGACGTGCCGCTGACCGGTCACCTGATCGGTGGGTGCGTGATCGGCGACGCGCCGTCCACGGGCGTGGTCGACCCCTACCACCGGCTGTACGGTCATCCCGGGCTGCACGTGGTGGACGGGTCGACGATCCCGGCGAACCTCGGCGTGAACCCGGCGCTGACCATCACCGCGCTCGCCGAGCGGGCGATGGCGCTGTGGCCCAACGCGGGCGAGCCCGACCCGCGGCCCGCGATCGGCGAGGGGTACGTGCGGCTGGCGCCCGTGCCGCCGGTCTCGCCCGTGGTGCCGGACGACGCCCCCGGCGCGCTGCCCCCCGGAGCCGTCGACCCCCGGAGATGAGGACGTGATGGTGGACTACCCGCCGGAACCGTGGGTGCTGCACGGCCGCGCGTGCGTGACGACGTGGCTGGTGCCCGCCTCGGCGCTGCCGGCCCTCCCCGTGCCGCCGCTGGTGGTGGGCGGGCGCGCGGTGGTCGGCACGGCGTTCGTCGAGTACGCGCCGCCGGGCATGGCGTACCGGGAGCTGCTGGCGGCCGTGCTGGTGCGCCGGCTCGGCGTGTCGATCACGCACATCTGGGTGGACAGCGAGGCGTCCCGCGCGGGTGGGCGGGAGCTGTGGGGCATCCCGAAGGAGATGGCCGCGTTCCCGACGCGGTTCGACGCGGAGACGGCCGACGGCCCGATCGCCTCGGTGTCCTGCTCACCCGGCCGCGCGGGCCTGCGGTTGCCGGCGGGCGCCTCGACGTGGCAGTTCCTGGGCGGCGGGGTGGCGCGGACCCCGCTGCGCGCGACGGCCCGCGTCACGCCGGCGCGCGCCACCTGGGACATCCGGCCCGACGGACCGCTGGGGTGGCTGGCGCCGCACCGCCCCGTGGCGAGCGTCGGGGTGAGCGGCCTGCGGCTGCGCTTCGGCCCCCGTCGCCGGTAGCCGACCCCCGTCGGCTCAGTTGCTCCAGGTGTAGCCGTTCGTGCCGATGTCGCCGGTCCCGACCGAGTTGCTCCAGGTGTAGCCGTCCGTCGACGGGGTGGCGGTGGCGGCTGGGGCGAGTGCCAGTGCGCCGAGCGCGAGCGCGAGAACCGGCAGCAATCGTGAGAGGCGTGTCATGGCGCTTCCTTCCCCGATCCGGTGAGAACGCGGGCAGGCCCAGTGTGGCACCGGCGGGAGCGCCGCGACAGCGGCTAGGAGGCGGCTTCCAGCCGCACGTCGCCGCCGCGCCAGGTGGCCGCCAGCTCCTCGACCGGCATGCCGAGCGCCTCGCCCAGGCAGACGACCGTGCCGAACCCGGGGGACGGCAGCCGCCCGGTCTCGATCTTGCGCAGCGTCTCCGGCGAGATGCCGGCCGCGTGCGCGACTTCCGCCAGGTCGCGTCCCGCGCGCGCCTGGCGCAGCAGGGCGCCCAGGCGCCTGCCGGCTTCGACCTGCTCGGGCGTGAGCGGTTGGCGGACCATACGACCAGGATAGGGTTGGTATAGTTATACCGGCAAGTGCTACGGTTTCGGTATAACTATACCAACCCTTGTGACGCGAGGTAGTTCGTGATCGAGCTCAAGACGCCCGACGAGATCCGACTCATGCACACGACCGGGCGTTTCGTCGCCGAGGTGCTCACCGAGGTCGGCCGGCTCGCCGACGTGGGCGTCAACCTGATGGACCTGGAGCACCACGTCCGCGGCATGATCGAGCGGCGCGGGGCGGAGTCGTGCTACTGGGACTACGCGCCGTCCTTCGGGCGCGGCCCGTTCCGCAACGTCATCTGCCTGTCCGTCAACGACGCCGTCCTGCACGGCCTCCCCCACGACTACACCCTGCGCGACGGGGACGTGCTCAGCGCGGACATCGCGGTCAGCATCGACGGCTGGGCCGCCGACTCGGCGCGCACGGTCGTCGTCGGCACCCCCGCCGAGGAGGACCTGCGGATCATCCGCGCCACCGAGGAGGCCCTGGAGGCGGCGATCGGGGCGGCACGCCCCGGCAACCGCCTGGGCGACATCTCGGCGGCCATCTGGGCGGTGGCCCGCGAGTACGGCTACCCGGTCAACACCGAGTTCGGCGGCCACGGCATCGGCCGCACCATGCACGAGGACCTCCACGTCCCCAACAAGGGCCAGGCGGGCCGCGGCATGAAGCTCCGGCCGGGGCTGACCCTCGCGCTCGAACCCTGGTTCGCGCGCACGACCGACCGCATCACCTACGACCCCGACGGCTGGACCATCCGCTCCGCCGACGGCTCGCGCACCGCCCACTCCGAGCACACGGTCGCCATCACCGAGGACGGCCCCCTGGTGCTCACCCGCCGCGAGGCGGAGGTCCCCGCGACCCGGACCACCGCCGCCCGGCCGGCCGCGGACACCCCTTAGTCCCGTCGACGGGCGCCGGTGCGGACCAGTCGCAGCGGCGCCCAGACCAGCAGTGCCAGCACCGCCACGAGCAGGTACTCGATCGCCGGGATGCGCACCACCTCGTCGACCTTCCCGAACCCCCGCCACGAGTAGACGCACGCCGCCGCCACGACGACCGAGCCGGCGATCCACCACCGGGTCGCCGCGCTCAGGCCCACGCCGTGCATCTGGGTGATCACGAAGACGCCGACGAACCCGAACAGGAACATCGGCCAGGCGCCGCCCGGTCCGGAGTTCATCACGGCCACGAGCGCGCCGTGCACGGCGACCATGACCTCCAGCCCGAGCGTCCACCACCTGTTCGTGTGGGCCGCGGTGAACATCAGGCTGCTCTGGAACAGCAGCAGGAACATGTAGAAGAACCCGACCAGGTGACCGCTGCTGCTCTCCACCGGGTGGTACCAGAACGTGTAGACGACGGCCCAGCTGAACAGGTAGCCGTGGTAGCGCCGCGCGAACGCCACGACGTCGGCCGAGATCGGCGCCCGCCGCCCGAAGAACAGGCCGCGCCGGCGGTTCTCCATCAACAGCACGGCCGCCAGCAGCAGCACGACCGAAGCCTGGGAGCTGAAGATCGACACGTCCTGCGCGAGGCCGTCGTAGAACACCTGCGTCTGCGCGGCGTGCAGGCCGACGAAGCCGGCGTTGGCGGCGAGCGCGACGACGTTCACCGGGTGCAGGCCGGTCGCGTACCGGCGCACGCGGGTCTGCGCGTGGTGGATGAGGACCCAGGACACGACCTGGTGCGCGGCGTACCCGAGCCACGCCGACGCGCGGGTCCAGGACGTCGGGTCGGGGAGCTTCCAGTAGTACCAGGAGGCGCCCTGGTCGGGCAGCAGGTCGACACCGTGCAGCCGTTGCCCGAGCAGCCACACCACACCGGTGAGGACCGCGCTCGCGGCCACCCCGATCAGCGGCAGGCGGGTCCGTCCGCGCACGTCGTCCAGCACGCCGGCCATGATGCCAAACGTTCAGCAAGCTGAACAATCACCCGCCCGCACGCACTCTGCGAAGATGGCCTGATGGGCAGAGGCGACGAGCGGGAGGTGGCGCACCGGACCGACCGGGTGCGCGCCGACGTCGCCTCCTGGCCGACCGGCCGGCTGCTGTCGGTGGCCGCGCGGGTGGTGGAGAGCCGGTTCGACGAGGTGCTGGCCGGTCTCGGCCTGACCCACGCGGGCCTGATCGCGCTGCACCACCTCGCCGACGGCCCGCTCGCGCAGCGCCAACTGGCGGGCCTGTGCAAGGTGACCGACCAGACCATGAGCCGCACCATCGAGCGCCTGGACCGCTCGGGTCACGTGGCCCGCGCCGCCGACGTCCGCGACCGCCGCCGCGTGCTGGTCGAGATCACCGAGGCCGGGCGCGAGGTCCTGGCCGCGGCCCGCCGCGAGGAGCAGGAGTCCGAGTCGCTGCTGGGCGCGGTGGACGACTACGACCACTTCCGGCACCAGCTGATCACCCTGATCGCCGCGGCGGCCCGCACCCCCTGACACCCGCGTGGTCACGACCGCGCGTCGGCCTCGGCGACCTGCTCCCCCAGGTTCACCGGCTCCCCGGCGACCTCGGCCCGCGCCGCATCGGGCACGTCGGCGAGCGACGGACTAGGCCGTTCGCTGGAACCGGTCGAGGCCGTCGAGCAGGCGGGCCACGTCGTCGTCGGACGAGTACGGGGCCAGGCCGACGCGCAGCCCTCCCTGGTCGCCCAGGCCGAGCCACCGGGACGCCTCGATCGCGTAGAACGACCCGGCGGGCGCGTTGACGCGCAGCCCGGCCAGGAAGTGGTGCGCGTCGGCCGCGGACCGGTCGGCGAACGTGACGAGCAGCGTGGGCGTGCGACGCCCGGCGCGCGAGTGGACGGTCACGCCCGGCAGCGCGGCCAGCCCGTCCTCCACGGCCTTCCGCAGCCGCTCCTCGTGGGCCTCCGCCGCGGCGAACGACCGGGCGATCCTGGCGCGACGGTCCCCTTCGGACGGCACGAGACCGGCGATCACGTCGACCGCCGCCGTGCAGCCGGCCAGCAGCTCGTAGGGCAGCGTGCCGAACTCGAACCGCTCGGGCACGGCGTCCGTCGACGGCAGCAGCTTGTCCGGCCGCAGGCCCTCCAGCAGCTCCGGGCGCGCCGCCAGCACGCCGATGTGCGGGCCGAAGAACTTGTACGGCGAGCAGGTGAAGAGGTCCGCGCCGATCTCCTCGACGTCGACGAACGCGTGCGCGGCCAGGTGCACACCGTCCACGGCGAACAGCGCGTCGCCCTCGTGCGCCAGCGCGCCGATCGCCTTGAGGTCGGGGCGGGTGCCGATCAGGTTGGAGGCGCCGGTCACCGCGACCAGCCGGGTGCGCGGCGACAGCACGGCGGCCACGTCGTCGGGCGTCAGCTCACCGGTGCGCGGGTCGAACGCGGCGAACCGGGCGCGCGCGCCGACGGCCTCGGCCGCCTGCACCCAGGGCCGCACGTTGGCGTCGTGGTCCAGGCGCGTCACCACGACCTCGTCACCGGGGCCCCACCCCTTGGCCAGCGTGCGGGCGAAGTCGTAGGTCAGCTGCGTCATCGAGCGCCCGAAGACGATCCCCGAGGACGACGCGCCCACCAGGTCGGCGAGGGCCCGACGCGCCTCGCGCACGATCACGTCGGACGCGCGTTCGGCGTCGGTGACCGTGCCGCGCACGGACAGCGGGGAGGTCATGGCGGTGCGCACCGCGTCCGCCACGGCGGCGGGCACCTGGGACCCGCCGGGGCCGTCGAAGTGGGCGGTCCCGGCGGCGAGCGAGGGGAACTGGGCGCGCACGGCGTCGACGTCGTAGGTCATGCCGTCCACTCTGCACCGCGCCTCCCGGTATTGACAGGGCTCGCATCTGCGCACAACCATGGAAGCGCTCTCACGAAGCGGTCTGGACCAGTTGTCCGTGATCGCGGGAGCGGAGACCGCCCGGCCGCCCTGGAACCGGTCGGGGGTCTGCCGACTGCCCCCTGCACAAGGAGTCACATGCGCACTCGGACGAAGTGGTTGAGCGCGCTCGCCGCACTGGCGGCGACCGCGTCGGCGGCGATCGCGATCGCACCGGCACAGGCGATCGGCCCCGACCTGCTGCCGCTGACCGTCACCAACGACAGCGGCCGCCCCGAGGCCGTGCACCTGTACGTCCTGGGCACCGACATCCGCGCCGGCCGGCTCGGGTACGTCAACCAGGCCGGCGGGTTCACGCCGTGGTCGCCGGGCGGCAACCCGCCCACGCCCGCGCCGGACGTGTCCATCGCGGGCCCCGGTCCCGGCGGCAGCGTCACGCTGCGCGTGCCCCGGTTCATCTCCGGCCGCGTCTACATGTCGTTCGGTGAGAAGCTGAAGTTCTCCCTCACGCCCGACGGCCTGGTGCAGCCCGCGCCCTGGGCGTCCGGCGACCCGAACAGCGGCATCCTGTTCGACTGGAGCGAGTTCACCTACAACGACGACGGCCTGTGGCTCAACAGCTCCCAGGTGGACATGTTCGCCGTGCCGCACGCGGTGTCGGTGACCGGCGCGAGCGGCGCCACCAAGAAGACCGGTGAGCTCAAGCCCGGCGGGCGGGACGCCATCATCAGCGGCATCCGCGGCCAGGCGGGCTGGGGCGGATCGGTCATGTCCCGCCCGGACGGCACGGTGCTGCGGGTGCTCGCGCCGGGCAAGGCCGCCGACGTGGGCCTGTTCGACCGCAACTACCTCGACTCGTACATCACCCAGGCGTGGAACGCCTACACGTCCAGGACGCTCACCGTGCAGCCGTTCGGCGACCGCCCGGACGTGAAGTACTTCGGCCGCACCTCCGGCACCACCATGGACTTCACGAACACCGCCGGGCAGCGGGTGGCGTCGTTCGCGAAGCCGTCCACGGCGGACGTGTGGGGCTGCGACGGCGCGCTGCACGCGCCCAACGACCAGGTGGTCGGCCCGATCGCCCGCACCCTGTGCGCCGCGCTGCACCGCTCCACGCTCGGCCGGATCGACACCCAGCCCGGCGGCGGGCCCGCCGACTTCTACCAGGGCGCGATCACCAACCACTACTCGCGGCTGGTGCACCAGAACATGGTGGACGGCAAGGCCTACGGGTTCGCGTTCGACGACGTGCAGGCGCAGGAGTCCCTGGTGCACGACGGCGACCCGCGCTCGGCCGGGATCACGCTGAACCCGTTCACCGGCGGCGGCACCACTCCCCCGCCCGCCGGCGGCAGCAGCATCGTGAGCAACTGGCACGGCAAGTGCGTCGACGTGCCGAACGGGAACTTCGCCGACGGGCAGCGCCTGGCCGTGCGGGACTGCACTGGCGGCGCCAACCAGAAGTTCGAGTTCACCGGCGGCACGATCCGCACGCGGAACGACAAGTGCGTGGACGTGGCGTGGGGTTCGACGGCCAACGGCGCGGCCGTGCAGCTCGCCACGTGCTCCGGCAACCCGGCGCAGCAGTTCGCCCTGACCGCTGCCGGTGACCTGGTGAACCCGCAGGCGAACAAGTGCGTGGACGTCGCGGAGTGGAACCCGGCCAACGGCGCGGTCCTCCACATGTGGGACTGCGTCGGCGGCGCGAACCAGAAGTGGCGCCGCGCCTGATCCGAGGCGCTCCACCGACGAGAGTCCAACACCCAGGCCTCGCGAGTCGTACTTCCAGGAGCCCTGAGTTCTTCACTCGCGAGTGAAGAACTCAGGGCTCCCGAGCGTCGGACTCTCGGGGTCAGCCGGCCTTGCGCAGGGCGACCCTCGGGAAGTCCAGCGGCACGGACAGCGCGACGTTGACGTAGTTCGTGAAGAGGTTGAGCGCGACGTGCGCCACCAGCTCCACGACCTCCTCGTCGTCGAAACCTGCGGCGCGCAGCGCTTCCACGTCGGCGTCGGTCACCTGCGCGCGGTCCTCGACGAGCTTGGCCGCGAAGCCGAGCGCGGCGGCGGTGCGCGGGTCGTGCGAGTGGCCGGCCTGGGCCTGGCCCATGTCCTCCGCGGACACGCCCGCCTTGCGCCCCAGGGCGGTGTGGGCGGCCAGGCAGTACTCACAGCTGTTGCGGTCGGCCACGAGGACGGCGACCTGCTCGCCCAGCTTCGCCCCCAGGCGCCCGCCGCCGAGAGCGCCGAAGCCCGCCCACATCATCGTGAGCGCGGCGGGCGAGTTCGCCACCGCCTTGAACATGGCGGGCGTCGTGCCGAAAGCGGCGGTGATGTCGTCCAGCAGGGGCTTCGCCTCGGCGGGGGCCGTCTGGGAGTCGACCAGTGTGACTCGGGACATGGGGTGGTGCTCCTGTCAGTGCGAGTGGGTCGAGGTGCTGCGATCGCGATCGTTAGTAGTACTATCAATCTGAGCCGGCCCGCGTCAAGACATAGTTAGGAGTACGAACAGTGGATGTGAGCTTCGACGCGATCAGCGAGCCCGTTCCCACGCGCGTGACCAGCGGTCTCGCCAAGATCGGCGCGGTGCTCAAGAGCCGGGCGTGGAAGGGAGCGGGTCCCGCGGGCGTGACGCCGACGCAGGCGCAGGCGCTGGAACTGCTGCGAGGACGACCGGCGAGCCTGGGCGGCCTGGCGGCCCTGCTCGGCGTCTCGACCGCCACCGCCAGCACCGCGGTGGGCACCCTGGTCACCAAGGGACTCGTGGTGAAGGAGCCCGGCGCGAACAAGCGGTCCGTGACCCTGCGCCTCACCGAGGCCGGTGAGGCGGTGGCGGACCGCGCGAGCGAGTGGCCGGGCTTCCTGAGCCGGGCCGTCGAGAACTTCGACGACGCGGAGCAGGCCGCCATGCTGCTCCTGCTGGTCAAGCTGATCCGCACGCTCCAGCTCAACGGCGACATCCCGCCGCAGCGCACCTGCGTGACGTGCCGCTACTTCCGACCGCGCGTCCACGAGGACCCCGTGAACCCCCACCACTGCGCCTACCTGGACGCGCCGTTCGGCGACCGGCACCTGCGCCTGGACTGCCCCGAGCAGGCCGACGCCGACGCCGAGCAGCAGCAACGGGCGTGGGAGCGCTTCACCTCCGCGACGCCGGCCTGACCACCCCGAGCCGCGAACGCACGACACGCAGGGCGCGAACGCACGACACGCGAGGCGCGAACGCACGACACGCGGGTCAGTCGGGGAAGTCGTCCTCCGGTGCGCCGCGGGCGAGCGCGGCCAGGGTGGTCAGGGCGGGGACGAGGGTGTCCTCGTCGGTGGAGGCCAAGGCCAGGCGCACGGCGTTCGGGGCGTGCCCCGGCACGACGGCGAACGCGGCGGCGGGGGTGATCGCGATGCCCCGCCGGCTCGCGGCGGCGGTGAACGTCTCGGCCCGCCACCCGTCCGGCAGGCGCCACCAGCAGTGGAACGCGCCGGGGTCGCCCCGCACGTCGAAGCCCGCCAGGTGGGTGCGGGCGAGGAGCTGGCGCTCCCGGGCGAGCGCGCGCTTGCGGTCCACGACGGCGCGCACGGTCCCGTCCGCCAGCCAGCGGCCCGCCGCGGCCAGCGCGAAGTGGCCCGCCGCCCAACCGCCGGAGCGCGCGGTGGCGGCCACCCGGTCCACCAGGTGCCCGGGCGGCACGACGAACCCCAGGGTCAGGCCCGGCGCCAGCCGCTTGGACAGGCTGTCGACGACGGTGGTGCGCTCCGGCGCGAGCGGCGGCAGGTCGGGGCCCAGGAACGCGTAGACGGCGTCCTCGACCACCTGCACGTCCAGGTCGCGCACGACCTCGGCCAGCTCGGCGCGCCGCCCCGGCGGCACGGTCGTGCCGAGCGGGTTGTGCAGGACCGGCTGGAGGTAGGCGGCGCGCACGTCGGCCGCCCGCAGCGCGTCCGGCAGGACACCCGCGTCGTCCACGGCCAGCGGCACGAGCGTGATGCCCAGGCGGGCAGCGAGGGCCTTCACCACGGGGTACGTGACCGCCTCCACGCCGAGCCGCCCGCCCACCGGCACGAGTGCGGCCACGGCGGCGGCGATGGCCTGGCGACCGTTGCCGGTGAACAGCACCCGCCGCGGGTCGGGCGCCCAGCCTCCCCGCGCCAGCAGCGCGGCGGTCGCGGCCCGCACCTCGGGGGTCCCGGCGACGCCGACCGGGGTCGTCGCGGCGACCAGGCCGTCGTCGACGAGCCCGCGCAGGGCGGGCGCGAGCAGCTCGGCCTGCGCGGGCAGCAGGCAGAAGTTGAACTCCAGGTCGACGCGCGCCCCGCCCGGTTCGGGGAGCGCGGGCTCGGCCGGTCGGGCGCTGCGGACGAACGTGCCGCGCCCGACCTCACCGGTGGTCAGGCCGCGCCGGGCCAGCTCGCCGTAGACGCGGGCGGCGGTGGACGCGGCGATGCCGTGCCGTCGGGCGAAGCGCCGCTGGGGCGGCAACCGGTCACCCGGCTTGAGCCTGCCCGCCGCGATGTCGGCGGCGATCCGGTCGGCGATCACCCGGTGGTCCACGCGCACCTCATTGCACCGAGAGCATTGTTTTGATTGCACCGCGATGATCGCGTTTCCTAGGCTCGTCGTCAAAGGGGGCGCACATGGTGAACGCGTACGACGACGAGGGCGACGGCCCGCCGCTGCTGCTGGTCCACGGACACCCGTTCGACCGCTCGATGTGGTGGCCGCAGCTCGACCACTTCCGCGACAGGTACCGGGTCGTCGTCCCCGACCTGCGCGGGTACGGCGAAGCGACGGGCGCGGCGGGCACCACGCCGCTGCCCGCCTTCGCCGACGACCTGGTCGCGCTGCTCGACCACCTCGGAATCGACCGGGCGGTGGTCTGGGGCCTGTCGATGGGCGGCCAGATCACCATGGAATTGCACCGATCGCACCCGGAGCGCGTGCGGGCACTGGTGCTCGCCGACACCACCCACGAAGCCGACGAACCGGCCGCCGCACGGGCCAGGCACGAGACGGCCGACCGCGTCGAGCGCGAGGGCATCGGCCCGTACGCCGAGGAGCTGATGCGGAAGATGATCTCCCCGAGGACGGCGGTCGAGCAGCCGGGCGTGGTCGACCACGTGCGGCGGATGATGCGCGGCGCACCACCCGCGGGCGCGGCGGCGGCCCTGCGCGGTCGGGCCGCCCGACCGGACTACACGCCCTCGCTGGCCGCGGCGCGGGTGCCCGTCCTGGTCGTCGTCGGCGAGGAGGACGAGTTCACCCCGGTCGCCACGGCCCGCCGGCTGCACGGGACCGTGCCCGGCTCGGCGCTCGCCGTGGTCCCGCGCGCCGGGCACCTGCCCAACCTCGAACAACCGGCGCTGTTCAACCGGGTCGTCGACGAGTTCCTGGCCGGTCTGCCCGACCGCTGACGCGCTACCGCGTGGCGCGGATGGCGTCGATCGGCGCCGGGGTGCCGGGCCCGACCGGTTCGCGGCCGACCTGCCGGTCCACCCGCTGCTCGACCCGCTGCCCGCCGGGCCCGTCGACCCGGTCCGCCACCGCCCACGCCCCGCCCACCAGGCACACCACCGCCGCACCGGCGATCATCAGCCTGGTGCGGGCCTTCGGCACGGCCGGCAGCACGTCCGTGCGCGCCTCGGCGGGGTGCGCGGCGGGCCTGGGCCGCCTGCGCAGCTGGGCCACGCACTGGGCCGCCGTCGGCCGGCGGTGCGGCGACAGCGACGTCATCGCGGTGAGCAGGCGGTGCATCTCGGGAGGCAGGTGCGGCGGCACGACGGGGGGCCGGCGCAGCCTCGCGACCGCCGCCTCCACCCGGTTGCCCTGGTACTCGCGCCGCCCGGTCAGGCACTCCAGCAGCACCAGCCCGAGCGCGTAGACGTCGGCGGGCGGCCCGACCTCCTCGCCCCGCACCTGCTCCGGCGCCAGGTAGGAGGCAGTGCCGATGACCTGCCCGTGGTTGGTGAGCTGCGTCGACCAGGCCGAGCGGGCCAGGCCGAAGTCGGCGAGGTGGGGCGCGCCGGACGCGTCGAGCAGGATGTTCGACGGCTTGACGTCCCGGTGCACGACACCGCGCTCGTGCACGTGCGCCAGCGCGTCGGCCAGCCGGGCGCCCATCCGCCTCACCTGCCCCGTCGGCACCGGGCCCTTGGCCAGCCGGTCGCGCAGCGTGCAGCCCTCGACCAGTTGGAGCACCACGTACGAGGTGCGCCCGCACGTGCCCGCGTCGTACACCGACACCAGGCCGGGGTGCGACAGCGCGGCCATCGTCCGCACCTCGTGGTCGAACCGGGTGCTCGCGACCCCGCCGGCCACGTCGCCCTGCGCGTCGAACAGCTTCACCGCGACGTAGCGGCGCAGCAGCAGGTCCCACCCGCGGTGCACCTCGGCCATGCCGCCGGTGCCGAGCTTGCCCGCCAACCGGTACCGACCGGCGAGCACCCGGTCCTCGGTGGACAGCGGCACGGCTTCGCCCTTCCCGTCGCGGTGCGGTCGCACCGGGGTTCCCGCCGTCCCGGCGGGCAAACCGGAACGCCACCCCGGGCCGTTCACCGACACCCGACCGTGATCACGGTGACCGCCGGCGGTCACCCTCGGCGAGCACAGCGCTCCTGCCCCGGACAGCTGCGCACGACCCTGACCAGCGGCGGAGCGGTGATCACGGCGGGCGCCCGCTCGGCGCCACCCGGCCAGCGCAGGGTGATCGCCACGGACGAGGCGTTGTTGTCGTACGACTTCTCCACCAGCGTGCGGTCGCTGTTGACCACGTTGACCACGTCGTAGGTGCCCGACGGCACGCCGGTCAGGTCGAGCCACTGGAAGTCGACGGTGTGCTTGTAGTCGTCGCCGTAGCCCACCGAGATGCCCTCGGCGACCTCCAGCGCCTCCGGCGCGTGGTGACCGCAGCGGTTCAGCCGCAGGTAGCCGGCCAGCCTGCCCTCCGGGGTGGTCCGGTCGTCCGGGCGCCGCGCCAGCTCGTCGTCGACCTCATAGCGGTCGCCGAGGCAGAAGCCGGTCTTGCGGTCGACCACCACGGCGTCGCCGGCGGGGGTGCGGAGCTGGAAGTGCTCGAAGCCGAGCAGGTGCCAGTGCGTGTGGGCCGGCGCGGGCTCGTAGTAGAGGGTCGCGGGCGCGCGGTGCTGCGCCGCGGCGTACGAGCCGGGGATCGATCCGTCCACAGCGGACTGGAACGCCTGCCGCGCGGTCATCGTCGGTTCCGCCGCACTACCGCGACTGCCGTAGATCAGCAACGGACCGTCCCCGATGTTGTCCGCCGATGTGGTGAACCTGAGCCGCGCGGCACGACCGGGTTCGCCGCGTCCCAGGCACTCCCCGTTCGGGGCGTCCGGGTCGGCGACCACGCACACGTCCCAGTCCGCGCACCGCGCCGGGTCGCCGGAGAAGCCCCCCGGGCAGCCGACGGGCGCCTGTCTCAGGTCGGGCAGCAGGACCGAGTCCACGGCCTGCGCGTTCGACGGCCCCACGACCGCCGCCACCAGCACCGCCGTGGCGGACAGGGCCGCATACCTGCGCACGATCTCTCCCAGTGGTTCCGAGTGCACCGAATGGTCCACCCGGAACCTAATGAGGTACCCGGTCGGAAACCGAATCACGCAGGCGAAGTTCACTCGATCGATTGAGGCGCAAGGAAAAGCGGCCACCGGGACCCTAACCTTCTCCGCGTTCGCGCGCCGGGTGCGCGCGCAGACGTCCGCGAACCGGAGGTGGGTCCGATCGACGCAAGAGCTCTCGGCACGGTGACGATGGTGTGCGGCACGAGGCCGGAGCTGATCAAGCTGGCGCCCCTGATCCGCCTGATCGGCGCCCGCGCGACCGTCGTCTACACGGGACAGCACTACGACACCGCGATGTACCACCGCATCCGCCGTGACATCGGCAGCCCCGGCCGGTTCCACGAGCTGGCGGTCGGCGGCGCGCGGCGCGGCACGCAGCTCGGCTCGGCCGTGGCGGCGGTGGACGAGCTGCTGGCCGAGCACCCGACCACGGCGGTGGTCGTGCAGGGCGACACGACGTCCGCGCTCGCCGGCGCGCTGGCCGCCAACGCCAACGACGTGCCGCTGGTGCACGTCGAGGCGGGCCTGCGCAGCTACGACCGGGCGATGCCCGAGGAGCACAACCGGGTGGCGATCGACCACCTCGCCGACCTGTGCTGCGCGCCGACCGAGCTGAACCGCGCCAACCTGCTGCACGAGGGCGTGCCGGACGAGCGCATCGCGATCACCGGGAACACGGTGGTCGAGGCGCTGGCGACCGCGTTGCCGCACCACGACGAGGAGGCCGTGGTGCTGGCCTCGCACGAGCTGCGCCAGGACGGGTACGTGCTGGCCACGATCCACCGGCCGGAGAACGTGGACGACCCGGCGAACCTGGAGACGATCCTGCGCGAGCTGAGCAGGCTGCCGCTGCCGGTGGTCCTGCCGCTGCACCCGCGCACGGCCAAGCGCGTGGCGGGCTTCGGCCTGACCGGCCTGCTGGCGAACCTGAAGGTGGTCGAGCCGCAGGCGTACCCGGCTTTCCTGGCGCTGGCCCGGTGCGCCGCCGTCGTCGTCTCCGACTCGGGCGGCATCCAGGAGGAGGTCAGCGTCCTCAAGCGACCGGTGGTCGTGGTCCGGCGCAGCACCGAGCGCCCGGAGATCGAGGGCACGTTCGGCACCCTCGTGCCGCCGGGCCAGCGGGTGCGCACCGAGGTGCTGCGCTGGCTGGACGACGTGCCCGGGCACCGAGAGCGCCTGGGGCGCATCCCCTCCCCGTACGGCAGCGGCTCGCCGTCGGCCGTGATCGCCGACGCGCTGCGGCAGTTGGTCCGCGGCGAGCCGCCCGTGCTCACCCCGGAACGGGTTGTGGTTCCCCCACCAGCGTCCCGACCACGTGGTTCGCGAGTCCCACACTCGAATTCCAGCTCGTGACGTCCGGGTAGACGTGGGCGGTGGTCGCCAGCACCAGCGGGGTGCCGGCGACCACCACCGGGGGCTTGCGCGCCAGGTAGCCCAGGGGGTGCACCGGCTCGACGTACGGGGCCTTGAACACGCGCACGTCGTCCACGTCCGCCCGGTTGAGGTCGGGGTGCAGGCCGAGCAGCTGCGAGGTCCAGCGCGAGGCGATCGCGGCGTCGTCCTCGCGGAACAGCGCCGACCCGCGGTCGGTGTAGTGCATGGCGTACACCAGGTGCCGCCCACCGTAGGGCTCCACGCCCGCGAGCGGCGTCATCTCGACCACGCCGTCGAACTCCGTGCCGGAACCGACCACGGGCGTCCAGTAGTGCCCGGACAAGGGGCGCTTGAGGAAGAACAGCGCGTTGACCACGCCCTGGTAGGGCAGCTCGACGTCCGGCAGGCGCGCGGCCAGGTCGTCGTCGGCGAGCTGCCGCAGCAGCGGCAGGGGCAGCGTGGACACCGCGCGGTCGGCGGTCACCACGTCCCCCGCCAGCTCCAGCCGCACGCCGTCGCGCACGCCGATCCGCCGCACGGGCGCGTCCAGCCGCACCTCGCCGCCGCCGGCCTCGATCGACGCCCGCAGCGCGTCGATGACCGCCCGGTAGCCGCCGGCGGGGTACCCGCGCACCGCCACGGCCCCGTCGCGCCCGAGCCGCTGCCACAGGTACAGGGCGGGCACGTCGCCGAAGCGCGCGCCGAACTTCGCGCCGAACAGGGGCGCGAGCAGCAGCTCCCACACCCGGTCGCCGTACAGGCCGCGCAGCCAGTCCTCGGTGCGCGTGCCGTCCAGGTCCTTGCCCTGGCCGAGCCGGCGCAGCAGGAGCGACACGACGCCGAACCTCACCCGGTCGGGCAGCCCCAGCGGGGTGAACCTGAGCAGGTCCCAGGCGTTGTTGAACGGGTAGCCGCGCCCGTTGACGACCATGCCCATCCGGGTGCGCCGCCACGTGACGGCGTCGCGCAGGCCCAGTTCGCCCAGCAGGCCGAGCAGGTGGTCGTCGGACGGCATCACGCAGTGGTAGAAGCGCTCCACCCACCGGTCGCGCCACGGGAAGAACGTGCCCAGCCCGCCGAGCTGGTCGCTGCCCTCCAGCAGGGTGACGCGGGCGCCGGCCCGCACCAGGCGGTGCGCGGTGGCCAGTCCGCAGATGCCGCCGCCGACCACCGCGACGTGCAGGCCGCCCACACCCCGGGCCGCCATCACAGCGCCCGGTACGGCGCGGGCGAGAGCCGGTCGCGGACCAGCAGCTTCAGGTACTGGCCGACCGTCCGCGCGATCCGGATCTTGCTCGGACCGCCCTTGCGGTCGTAGCGCAGCACGAGCGGCACCTCGGTGACGACCGGCCGGCAGTGGCGCAGCTTGAGCAGCAGTTCCACCATGCAGGCGAAGCCGCGCTCCTCGATCAGCCGTTCGCCCCAGTGGTCGGCGGCCCGCGCGAGCAGGCTCACCCGGTAGGCGCGGAAGCCGCTGGTGAAGTCGCGGACGCCCTCGACCCGCAGCACCCGGCGGAACAGCACCGCGGCGCCGCGCGAGAGCAGCCGGCGCGCCGCGGGCGCGGTCGTGTCGTCGCCGCCCGCGACGAACCGGGAGCAGATCACGACGTCCGCGCCGGCCGCGACCTCGCGCTCCATCCGCCGGATCAGGGCCGGGTCGTGGGTGTCGTCGGCGTCCATCACGACCACGACGTCGGACTCGTCGGCCTCGGCCAGCACGGCGCGCAGGCCGGACTGGACGGCCTGGCCGAGGCCGAGGTTGACGTCGTGGCGGACGAGCCGGACGTCCAGGCCTGGCACGCCGGCCTTGGCGACGTCGGCGGTGGTGTCGGAGGACCCGTCGTCGACGACCCAGGCGGTGAGCCGCTCGGTGCGGGCGACCTCCGCGAGCCGGGTCAGCAGGGGCGGGAGCGAGACCGCCTCGTTGTAGGCGGGCAGCACGACGTGGGCTCGGGCACGGGTGCGCTCGTCGTCGGAAAAGGCTGGTCCGCCCTGTTCCGACGTGCCGCGCACGCCGCCTTCGTCGACGATCAAGAGGCCCCATTTCACTGGATCACGGATGGCGGGCCAGAATTATTCGCCTGCGCACCCCGGCGGGATTCGCCCACCCCGAGTCCCCACGGTGGCACAGGAGGGCGG
This sequence comes from Saccharothrix longispora, assembly GCF_031455225.1. Taxonomy (GTDB): domain Bacteria; phylum Actinomycetota; class Actinomycetes; order Mycobacteriales; family Pseudonocardiaceae; genus Actinosynnema; species Actinosynnema longispora. The sequence continues at coordinate 806,738 of NZ_JAVDSG010000001.1, read as the reverse complement.
ATTTAACCGGCTACCCACCCGCGATGATCACCAGTAAGGGGAACAGCGTTGACCGAAAGAGTGAATTAACCCCAACAGTCGGCACCGAATATGCACCGAGTAAGCAGAATTCCCCGTTCGGATGTTCTCGGACGGGTGACAATTATCGACTTCATGGTGGAGAGGACGTCGTCCGATGTGGTGTGGCGTGGACGGGACGCCCTCGGGGCGCGGCAAGGGCGGTCCGAGGTGAACGGCGTGGGCTCGGCGACCACCTCGCCGCCGGTGTCGCGGTGGCGGCACCCGAGGGTTCGCGAGGCGTCGTGGCGCGACGCGCTCCGGCGGGTGAACGCGGTGGCCGTGCTGCTGGTCGCGGTCGACGCGGGCGCCGTGGCGCTGGTGTGCGCCCGGCAGCCGCCGGGGTGGCGGGCGGCCGCGCTGGTGGCCGTGGCGCTGCTGGGGGCGCGCGGCGCGTGCAGGCTGTACCGGCGGCGGCTGTGGCTGTCCTGGTTCCACGACCTGCCGCGCTCGATGGGGGCGACGGCGCTGGCGTTCGCCCTGGTCACGTGCGTCGACCTGGTCACGGGCGCACCGCCGGCCGACACCCGGGCCGCGCAGTGGTCGGTGCTCGCGTTCGCCGCGCTGAGCGAACCCACCCGGCTGGCGGTGTTCGCCTTCGGCCGCTGGGCCCGGCGGCGGTTCCACCGGTGCGACCGGACCATCGTGGTGGGCACGGACAAGGTCGGCGTGGACCTGGTCGGCTCGATGCTGGCGCACCCCGAGTTCGGCCTGCGCCCGGTCGGGTTCATCGACCCCGAACCCGTGCTCGACCGGGCCGCGCTGCCCGTGGCACTGCTCGACGAGGACCTCGCCGACGCGATCACCCGGCTCGGGGTGGGCACCGTGGTCCTCGCGTTCTCCCGGACCCGCGAGTCGTACGTGGTCGACTCCGCCATCGCCGCGCACCGGCTCGGCTGCACCACGCTCGTCGTGCCCCGGATGTTCGAGCTCCACCAGGACGGGCCCGACGTCGAGCGGCTGCGCAGCTACCCGCTGATGCGCCTGGGCACCGCGCCCACCAGCCGGCCCACCTGGTGGGTCAAGCGCACGATGGACGTGCTGCTGGCGGCGGTGGCGCTGGTGGTGCTGTCGCCGGTCATCGCGGCGTGCGCGCTCGCGGTGCTGCTGGAGAGCGGGCGGCCGGTGATCTTCCGCCAGGTCCGGGTCGGCATGGATGACCACCCGTTCGTGCTTTACAAGCTGCGCAGCGTGAGAATGAACGGCAACGACGATTCCCAAGTCACCTGGTCGGTTGTCGGAGATCGCCGGGTCGGACCAGTCGGACGATTCCTGCGTCGCAGTTCCCTGGACGAACTGCCACAACTGTGGAACATCATCCGGGGCGACATGTCCATCGTCGGGCCGCGCCCCGAGAGGCCGGGTTTCGTGCGCGAGTTCTCCGCGATCCACGAGCTATACTGGGCCCGTCACCGCGTTCCCACGGGATTGACCGGGCTCGCGCAGGTGCACGGCTTGAGGGGGGACACCTCTATTGTCGACAGGTCGCGCTACGACAACTACTACATAGCCAACTGGTCGTTGTGGCTGGACGTCAAAATCCTGTTGCAGACGGTGGGTGAGCTGTTGTGCCGAAGGGATCGCTGACCTCGCGGATCGTGGGCCTGCTGTGCGCCGCGCTCCTGCTGCTGACCTCGGCGGCCTGCACGTTCGGGGCCGCCACGGGCCAGCCGGGCACGCGCGGCGAGGTGCCGGGTGACGTGCTGGCGCCGCCGCCGAAGCCGCTCGCGCCGTGCGCCTGGTGGTACGGCATCGGCGAGCCGCCGTCCTCGATGGAGATCAGGTTCGCCGCGCTGCACTACGACCTGGTGGTGCTCAACGCGACCGAGACCCTGGCGCTGCGCCGGCTCAAGCGGCTCAACCCGAAGGTGAAGGTGCTGGTCTACAAGGACTTCTCCAGCACCCGCAGCTACCCCGGCGCGGTGATCGGCGACGTCGACGCGCCGCTGCTGCCCAGCGGTCTCGGGTACATGAAGACCCAGCGCGACCACCCGCACTGGTTCGCGGTCGACACCACCGACGCGCGCATCGAGTGGAACGGCTACCCGAAGCACTGGCAGATGACGGTGTGGGACCCGGCCTACCAGAAGGCGTGGACGGACGCCGTCACCGCCGAGGTGGTGCGCGAGGGGTGGGACGGCGTGCTGGCGGACAACGACTTCGCCTCGCTGAGGTACTACTCGACCGCCCTGCTGAAGGGCACCACGACCGCCGTCGAGACCGACCGGGTGATCCGCGAGGGCCTCGACGCGTTCCTGTCGACGGCGGGCGAGGCGCTGCACAAGGCCGGGAAGATGCTCATCCCGAACGTGTCCGAGTCGCACCTGACGGCCGGGCGGTGGTCGGCGCACTCCCGGTACGACGGGGCGATGGAGGAGAACTTCGGGCTGCGCGACAGCGGCACCGGCGAGCTGCTCACGTTCAAGGGCAACGAGTTCAAGGAGCTGCGCGCCCAGGCCGCGCTCGGCGAGTCGTGGCTGCTGCTGGTCACGCACGTGAAGGGCGCGCGCGAGGAGCGGGTCGGCTACGCCACGGCGGCGCTGCTCGCGAGCCCGCACACGTGCTGGAACGGGGCGTCCACGGCGGACTACCGCCACCCGGACTGGTCGCCGTACCAGGAGGTCCCGCTGGGCGAGGCGACGGAGACCGCGAACCGCCTGCTCAACGGGGCCTGGGACCGCCGGTTCACCGGCGGGTACGTGGCCGTCAACCCGACCGCCGCGACGGCGGAGGTCAACCCGCCGGAGGGGTACCTGAACGTGGACACGGACCGGCCGGTGCCGAGCACGATCGAACTGGCGGCCGGTGACGCGGTGGTGCTGGTCAAGCCCTCGGGGCAGGACACGTCCGCGCCGGCCACGACGCCCACGCCGACCACGTTCACCCCGACCACGACCGCCGTCACCACGCCCGGGACGACCGCGCCGCGACCGACCACGCTGGAAGCGAACCCCCCGCGACCGACCACCACGACGACCGCGCCGGAACCGACCACGTCCGAACCCGCCGCGCCGGCCGTCCCGACGACCACCGCCGCGCCACCGGCCCCGGTGGTGCCGGGAGCACCACCGCCGGCGGTGAGGTCTCAGGTCGCCGGGCGCCCGGTCAGGGACCGGTAGAGGTCCAGGTGGCGGCGGGCGCAGGCGTGCGGGGTGAAGCGCTCCCCCGCGCGCTCGGCCAGCAGGCGGCCGGTGCGGGCCGGGTCGCGGTCGGCGAACACCGCGCGCAGGCGGGCGGCCAGGTCGGCCACGTCCCCCGGCACGGCCAGGTGACCCGCGCCGCCCAGCATGTCGGCCACCCCGCCCGTGTCGGTGGCCACCACCGGCTTGCCCGCCGCCATCGCCTCGGCCACCACCAGCGGCTGCTGCTCCATCGTGGACGGCAGCACCAGGGCGTCGTGGTGCCGCAGCAGCTCCGGCACGTCCGGGCGGAAGCCCAGGAACCGGACGCGGTCGCCCAGCGCCCGCGCCGACCGCTCGGCCAGGGCGCGCTGGGGGCCGTCGCCGACCACGGTCAGCGTGGCGTCGGCGGGCATCACGCCGGGCAGCGCCAGGGCGTCCAGGAGCGTGGTCAACCCCTTGCGCTCCACCAGCAGCCCGACGAACACCAGCCGCCGCACCGGCCCCGCCGGCGGGTGCACGTGCGCCGGCTCCACGCAGTTGTCGATGTGCGCCAACCGCGCCCCCGGCACCCGCAGCCGGGAGCTCAGGAAACGGCCCATCGCCGGTGCGGGCACGACGGTCCGGTGCACGGCCCGCGCGACGAGCGCGTCCGCCGCCAGCACGGTCCGCGTGTACGCCGACGGCGCGACCGCCCCGGGCACGCCCCGGAACCACTCCTCGCCCACGTCGTCGGGCACGCCGTGGTAGGTCTGCACGACCCGGTGGCTCAGCCGCAGCCCGGCGCCGACGAGCCCGGCCCGCCGGTCCTGCGCGTGCACCACGTCGGGCCGCCACGCCGCCACCGCCGCCCGCGCCCGCCGCCCGGCCCGCAGGTCGCCCTTCGCCGCGACCTCGACCGGCTGGTGGTGCCCGTTCAGCACCTCGGCGCCGCGCCGGGGCACCGGCCCGAACACCCGCACCTCCGCCTCGCCGGAGTCCAGCAGCGCCCGGGCCAACCGCACGGTCACGTCGACCGGCCCGCCGCTGTCCTGGGTGAGCACGTACGCGACCCGCAACGGCCTCACCGGCCACCTCCCGGCGCGATCTTCTCCACCACCGTCGCCACCTGCTCCGCCACCTGCCGCCGGTCGAACAGCAGCTCGACCCGCCGCCGCCCGAGCGCGCCCTCGCGGCGGGCGAGGGCCGGGTCCGCCAACCGGCGCGCGACCGCGGCGGCCAGCGCGGGGACGTCGCCGGCGGGCAGCACCGCGCCCGCGTCGCCGACGCCCTGCCGCACCCCGCTCACGTCGAACGCGACCACCGACCGGCCGCACGCCATCGCCTCCAGCGGCACCAGCGCCATCCCCTCCGCCCGCGACGGCACCACGACGACGTCCGCCGCCGCGTAGAAGTCGGCCACCGCGTCGGCGTGCCCCCACCACCGCACGGACGGGTCGGCGCACCCGGAGCGCCACCGCCGCCCCATCGGCCCGTCGCCCACGAGCACGAGCCGCGCGCCGGGCACGGCCGCGCGCACGGCGGGCCACGCCGCGAGCAGCTGGTCCTGCCCCTTCAGCGGTGCGAGCCTGCCGACGCACACCGCCGTGGGCGCCTCGGGCAGCCCCAGCCGCAGCCGCGCGGCCCCGCGGTCGGCCGGGTGCAGCCGCTCGGTGTCGACGCCGTTGCACACGACCTCGGCCGGCCCGCCGACCCCCGCGTCCCGCCCGGTGCGCAGCTCGTCGTCGCTCACGCACACCAGCTGGTGCGTCCAGCGCGCCGCCCACCGCTCCCAGGCCAGCGACAGCCGCCCGACGAGCCCGGTGGCGGTCTGGAACGACCACAGGTGCGGCTGGAACAGCGTCGGCCGCCGCCCGCGCAGCACGAGCCGCCCCACCAGGCCCGCCTTGGAGCTGTGCAGGTGCACGACGTCCGGGTCGAGGCGGCGCAGCAGCGCCCGCAACCGCACCCACTCCGCGACCGCGGACGGCCCGGGACCGCGGACGGCACGCCACTCGCGGACGTCGACCCCGGCGGCCCGGGCGCGGTCGGCGAGCGGCCCCGGCGGGCACACCACCGCCACCGCCCACCCCGCCGAGCACTGCGCCACCGCCAGCTCCAGCACCACCGCGGCGACGCCGGCCGTCACGGGTTGGCTCACGTGCACGACCCTCACCGCCGCAGCACCTCCCTGTTCGTCAGCACCACGACCGCGCCGCACACCGCCACCAGCAACACCCCCTCCACGAGCGCGCCGGGCACCGACCCGGGCGGTCCGAACACGTCACCGGCGGCGAGCGCGACCACCGCGCAGCAGCCGGCCGCCGCGACCACCCCGGCCGCGCCGCGCAGCACCGACCGGGTGGGCGGGGCCAGGCCGCGCCGGGCCAGGGCGCGCCACGTCACCGGCACCAGCGCCCACGCCGACACCGCCTGCACGAGGGCCACCGCGACGACGCCGTACCGGGTGAACAGCGCCAGCCCGGTGACGAGCACGCCGAGGTGCGTCACCTCCAGCACCAGGTAGCGGCGGGCGTGGCCGGCGGCCTTGAGCACCTGGTACCAGACGTGCAGCAGACCGATGCCCAGGCCGTGGAGGCACAGCAGGGCCAGCGGGAGCGCCGCGCCCGCCCAGCGGTCGCCGAACACCACGACCCGGTCGGCCAGCACGGCGGTCACCGCGTACAGCCCGCCGGTGAGCACCAGCACGGCCAGCGTGAACCGACCGACCACGTCGGACAGGTCGCGCCCCTCGCGCAGGTACCGCGCGCACAGCGGCAGCAGCACGCCGCCGAGGACCACCGCGACCAGGATGTAGGGCACCCAGGCGATCCGGTACGCCAGCGAGTACACGCCGACCGCCTCCGCGCCCAGCACGCGGGCGACGGCCAGGTAGTCCAGGTTGATCAGCAGCACGGCCACCAGCGCGCCGGGACCCACGACCGCGATCCAGGCCAGCGCCTCCCGCGCGGCGGCGGCGTCCCACAGCGGGCGCACCCGCACGCCGACGACGACGCCCAGCACCGGTTGCGCGACCGCCGTGCACAGCAGGCCGACGACCAGCGAGTGCGGGCCCGCCCCGGCCGCGGCGAGGGCGATCGTGACGGCCGCGCCGAGCACGGCCGAGCCGGCGTCGGGCAGCAGCCGCCGCCGGAAGTCCAGCTCGCGGTGCAGCAGCCCCATCTGCACGCCCGCCACGGCCGAGAACGGCAGGCTCAGCGCGGCCGGCCGCACCAGCGGTGCGACCGGGGCGTCCAGCACGTCGGCGACGGCGTCGGCCGCGAGCACCAGGCCCGCCGCGAGCACCAGCCCGGTGCCCGCGCTGAGCACCAGCAGCGTGCCGGCCACCCGTCGCGGGTCGAGCCCGGTGCGGCTCACCACGTCGTACACGCCCATGGACTGCACGACCTGGCCGATGTTCACCAGGGCCACCGCGAGCGCCACCAGGCCGAGCCCTTCGGAGGTGAGGAACGCGGCGAGCACGAGCGTCACGGCCATCTGGCCGCCCTTGCCGACCAGGTTGACCAGGAACAGCCACAGCGAGCCGCGCACGGCGACGTGCCCGGTCACGTCCGCGCGGACCGTGCGGCGACCACGACCAGGCCCCAGGCGGCGACCAGCGCCACGCCGTCGACCGTCACGTCCGCGCGCGGACCGAGGACGTCCCGGACCGCCGTGCCCACGAAGTGCAGGTGCGCGAACGGCACCGCGACCGCGAGCAGCGCCCACCCGAGCCACCGGTCCCGCCCGCGCCACCACAGGGCGGCGACCGCCGCCGCCGACGGCACGGCGATCAGCACGTCCCCGGGCTGGTGCACCACGCAGACCACCACGGCCAGGCAGGTGAGCAGGTCCGCGACCTCGACCGCCCCCGCGCGGTCGAGGCGCCGCGCCAGCACCGCGCTCACCACGAGCACGCCGACCAGCACCAGGCCCTCCGCGCCCGGCGGCAGCCACCCGGTGACGCGGTGGACCACGGCGGCGACGTCCACGCGTTGCGCCGTCATCGAGTCCACCGCGCCGTACGCGGTGGCGCCGGCGTGCTCCAGGTTCGCCGCGACGGCGTCCAGGAAGGACCCGACGCCGTCGCGCACCACCAGGGGAACCAGCACCACCAGGGACGCCACCGCCGCGACGGCCGTGCCGGTCAGCGCCACCCGGCGCGACCCGCGCGCGAACAGCAGCAGTGCCAGCGGCAGGCCGAACTGGGGCTTGAGCCACGCCAGCGCGAGCGCCACCGCCGCCCAGCGCGGGTGCCGGTCGCGGGCCAGCAGCGCGCCGGCCGCGCCGACCGCGATCAGCGGGTTGACCTGCCCCACGTACAGCTGCGCCTTGCCGACCTGGCTGAGCAGCAACAGGGTCGCGACCACCGCCGTGCCCACGGCGAGCGGCACGTGCGGGCGCAGCCGGCCCGCCGCGAGGACGGCCAGCGCCAGCAGCAGCACCAGGGACGCCAGCGCGAACGCCACCGCGCCCACCCGGTAGCCGGGCAGCGCGAACGGGGCGTGCAGCAGCAGGTGGTACGGCTGGTAGAGGTTGAAGTTCTGCCGCACCGGCCAGTGCGCGAACATCACCGCCGGGTGGTACGGGTTGCCGCCGTCGAGGAACTCGCGGATCGGGAAGTACAGCGCGTCGCGGAAGTCCTGCATCCGCTCCTCGGGCAGGTTCGCCCGGGTCGGGAGCGGCACCCGCCACGCGGGCAGCAGCGCCCGCCACGCGGCGAGCGCGCCGACCAGCGCGACCGCCGCCGCGAGCAACCGGGTGCGCCGGGCGTGCGCCACCGTCGTCATGACAGCACCACCGCGACGACGGTGGCGCCGGTGGGCAGCGACCCGACCACGGCGGCCAGCTCCTCCTGCCGACCGCCGGCCGGCACGACCGCGACGACCGCGTCGCCGTCGGCGGGCTCGGAGGTCTTGTCGGGCAGTGCGGCGGCCAGCTCCTCGGCCCGGTCGGTCAGGTCCGGCACGACGGCGACGACGCGGGCGGGCCGCGCGGACGCCGCGCACAGCACGGTCAGCCGCTCGACCAGGCCGGGGTCGTCGTCGTCCAGCACGGTCACCGGGTGCCGCACCCCGCCCGAGGCCAGCGCGGCCCGGACCTGGTCGCGGGGGCGCGTGCGGCGCAGGTGCCGGGCGGCCCACGTGCCGAGGCCCGCGACGACGGCGGCGACCAGGGCGAGCCCGGACGCCAGCGGCCGGTCCGGGGCGACGCGGGTGGTCTCCGGCCGGTCGAGCAGCCGCAGCCGGGCGGCCGGCGCCAGCAGGTCGGCGTCCACCACGGTCCGCGCGATCCGCCCGGCGGCCAGCGCGGCCTCCTCGGCGGTCGGCGCGCGCACGGACAGGCGGGCCAGGCCCGAGGCGGGCACCAGCTCGACCGACACCCGGCCCGCCAACTCCGCCGTGGTGGTGCCCAGCTCGGCGGCGGTCGCGCTCAGCACGGACGGGCTGCGCGCCAGCTCCACCAGCGCGGGCAGCGACAGGGCGACCACCTCGCCGAACCCGGCCGTGCCCGGTTCGGCCGCCGCGGGTCCGGCGAGCAGCCCGACGCGGCTCTCGTACTCCTCGCCGCGCACCTCGACGGCCAGCAGCACGGCGACGGCGACCAGCAGCGCCGCCCCGAGGCTCGTCACCAGTTGCCGCGTCACCGGTTGCCGCTTCACGCGCGCTCCCCGCCGACCGCGGTGCGCAGCAGTTCGTCGTAGGACCGCATGAGCAGGGCCGGGTCGTGGGCGCGGCGCACCGACGCGCGTCCCGCCTGGCCCAGCGCCGACCGGGCCCGCTCGTCGAACAGCAGCGAGCGCAGCGCCTCCGCCGTGGCGGCCGGGTCGCGGCGGGGCACGACGACACCACCGCCGCCGGCCAGTGCCTGGCGCACGCCGTCGACGTCGGTCGCCACCACCGGGCGGCCCGCCGTGAGCGACTCCAGCACCGCGACCGGCATGCCCTCCCAGTCGCTGGTGAGGACGGTGAGGTCGGCGGCGGCGAGCAGGTCGGGCACGTCGCAGCGGTTGCCGAGGAACGCCACCCGGTCCGCGACGCCGAGTTCGGCGGCGAGGTGCGCCAGGTCGGGCCGCAGCGGGCCGTCGCCGGCGAGCCACAGCACGGCGTCGCCGCCCAGTCGCGCCCACGCCTCCAGCAGCACGTCGTGCCGCTTCTGCGGGACCAGCCGGGCCGGGCACAGCGCGACCGGCACGTCCGGGCCGACGCCGTGCACCGCGCGGACCGCGTCGCGGTCGACCCGCTCGCGCTGCGGGAACACCGCGTTCGGGATGACCACCGGGTCGGTGACGCCCGCGGCGCGCAGGCGTTCGGCGGTGGCGTCGGCGACCGCGACCACCGTGCGCGAGGTGCGGCGCAGGATGCGGGCCGCGCCCTCGTAGTCGGCATCGGCGACGCCGTGGAACACGGTCAGCAGCGGCACCTTGCGCGGCAGCACGGCGAGCCGGGCGACGAGGCTCGCCGACACGTTGTGCGCCAGCACCACCTCGGGCCGGAAGCTGCGGACGGCGGCCTTGGCCGCGGTGGTGGCGCGCAGCACGCCGGTGGCCTTGCGCCGGGCCACCGGCACGGTGAACGTGGGCACGCCGAGCGCGCGCAGCGCCTCCGCCCGGTGCCCGCCGCCGCTCGCCACGGCCGAGTGCCAGCCGAACTCCCCGCCGGCGCGGGCCATCCCGGCGACCAGGGCTTCGGCGCCTCCGGTCCCCATCTCACTGATCACGTGGAGCACACGCAACGTCGCTCGTTCTCCTCAGGCGCAGGTGGGCCGCGGCGACGACCGCCACCAGCGACCACAACGGCAGGTAGTACTGCTGGGACAGGAAGGTCGAGGCGACCACGACCGCGATCAGGGACGCCTGGACGGCGACGACCGGCAGCGGGTCGGCGGTGGCGCGCAGGACGCGCTCGCCCGTGACGGCGGTCAGCGCGAGGAGCGCGGCGAACAGGGCGAAGCCGGGCAGGCCCAGTTCGGCCGCGACCTCCAGGTACATGTTGTGCGCGACCGGGGACTGCTCGTCGACCTCGGCGTTGTGCGAGGCCGCCGGGTAGCCGGCGCGGAACCCGCCGGGGCCCACGCCGAGGCCGGGGTGCTCGGCGAGCATCCGGGCGGCGGCCTGCCAGCGCAGCTCGCGGGTGTCGACGTTGGTGCCCGCGACGTGGGTCTTCTCCCGGAGGGCCCGGTCCAGCTCGGGCCCGAAGAGCAGCACCGCGACCGCGCCGACCGCGACCAGCGCGCCGGCCGCGACCGCGAGGGCCTTGAGCGGCAGCGCCCGCCGGGCGAGCAGCCACGCGACGGCGGCGGTGAGCGCCAGTCCCCCGCCGCGCGAGAACGTGGCCGCCGCACCGGCCGCGAGCGTGGTGGCGGCGACGGCCAGCGCGGCGGTGCGGGCGCGTCCCGGCGCGCGCAGGGCGACGAGCATCGGCAGGGCGGCGACCAGGAAGTAGGCGAGGTCATTCGGGTCCTCCAGCGGCCCGGTGGCGCGGGTCTCGCCGAGCGCCACGATGCTGTGCAGCGCGCCGCCGGCCGCGACGACCGCGCCGGCCACCGCGGCGGCGAGGACGGCCCGGATCGGCAGCTCCCGCGCGACCACGTCGATCAGCACGACCGTGACCAGCAGGAACGGCAGCCAGCGCAGCGCGTACTCCAGCGTGTACGCGCCTCCCGCGTGCAGCGCCGAGGACGCGAGGAGCACCACCGCGAACAGGCCGAGCACGGCGTGCACCGGGTGAGGTTCGGGCGCCCGGCGCTGTCGCGCGCGCACCACCGCCCAGGTCGCCACGAGCAGCGCGGGCGCCACCTTGGCGAGCTGGCCGTGCACCTGGAGCAGGTAGCCCTCCAGCGGCGCGGCGAAGACCGTCGCGCACGCGGAGAAGCGCAGCAACCCGCTCAGGTCCGGCGGGGTCACGTGGGGCGCACCAGCAGGTCCACGTCGCGGTCGCGCAGGCCGGCGCCCAGGCGGCGGACGTGCTCGCCGGTGCCCACGACGTCGAAGTGCGCCCGCAGCGCGCCGATCACCCAGCCGAGGAACGCGACCTTGCGCGCGCCGGGCACCGCCATGCCGGGGAAGAACTCCATGCCGGGGGCCTCGGCCGCGCCCAGCACGTCCGTGGGGTGCAGCAGCAGCGAGGGCTGCACGCCGCGCGCCCGGCACAGCCGCAGCGCGGTCCGGAAGTAGCCGCGGGCCAGGCGGGGCGAGACCTGGTGCAGCTGGAGCAGGTACGAGCCGTGGATCGGCACGCGCAGCAGCGGCATCGTGGTGACCGGCAGTTCGACCAGGCCGGGGCCGACGCGCCAGCGGTAGGCGGTGTTGGGCGCGCGGACCCGGCCGAAGCCGCCGAACAGGTCGTCCGCGCCGCCGTCGGGCGCGGTGCGGTTGTGGTAGGCGCGGGCCAGCGGTCCGATCCAGGTGGGCAGGGTGCTGGCGTCGTAGTGGTAGCCGCGCTCGGCGAGGAGCCCGAGCAGGGTCGGGGTGACGCTGTAGCCGGGGCCGCGGAACCCGGTGGGGCGCGGCGCGCCGGTGGCGGTGATCGCGTCCTCGGTGCGGACCAGCTCGGCTTCCAGCTCGACGCGGGAGTAGCGGTGGAGCCACGGCTCGTGGCCGTACGAGTGGTTGGCGACCTCGTGCCCGGCCGCCGCGATGTCGGCCACGGCGCGCGCGCCGTCCTCGCGCTCGGCGTCCGCGCCGACCACGAACACGGTCGTGGTCAGGCCGTGCTCGCCGAAGACCTCCAGCAGGCGGGGCACGGCGGTGGGCAGGAAGCTCGGGCGACCCTCCCACGCCGGGTCGCCGTGCGTCTTGAGGTAGGCCCAGAGGTTGTCCAGGTCGAGCGAGACGCTGGCGGTGCTCATGCCGACGCCCGCGCGGGTGTGCGGGCGACCCGGTCGGCGGAGCCGAGCAGCAGGACGCCCGCCACGACGAGCGCGACGCCCACCGCGACCCACCACTCGCGGCCGGGCGTGATGCGGTCGCCGAGCGCGGCGATGCCGACGACGGAGGTGATCACGACGGTGGTGGCGTCCATGGTGGCGGCGGTGGGGGTCGCCGGGCCGCGGCGCAGGGCGAGGACGAGGTAGGACTGGCCGACCAGGGCCGCGAGCAGGGTCAACCAGGCCAGCGGGTGGAACACGAGGTCGGGCAGGGGCCCGTCGGCGATCGTGCGGCTGGTGATCGCCACGACGGCGAACGCGAGGCCGGCCAGCGCGGCGAGCGGAACGACGCCCGCCACCCACCGCTGCACCAGGACCAGCGCGAGGACGGGCAGCCCGAACAGCAGCAGCCCGGGGCCGGTCGGCACGTCGTGCGCGGTCGACGGGGTGGCCGCGGCGACCAGCAGCACGAGCCCGGCGGCCATCACGACGAGCACGGCGACCTCGACGGACCGCACGCGCCAGCCGAGCGCGAGGACGCCGAAGGCGGTGGCCAGCCCGACCGCGCACGACGACCCGGCCTGCACGAGGTACAGCGGCAGCTCGGCGCGGGCGAGGAACGCGAGCGCGAACCCGGCCACCTGACCGCCGAAGCCGAGCAGGTACAGGCGATCGCGCAGGAGCCGGGCCAGCAGCCCGAGCCCGCTCGTCGTGTCGTCGGCGCGGCGGGAGGCGACGGACTGGGCGACGATGCCCAGCGCGTACATCACCGCGGACGCGGCGAGTTCGAGGTAACCAGTCACGCGACTCTTCCCTGCACCGTGCGCGGGCGTGATCCCGGCGACGGTGGGGCAGCGTAGAGCCGGACAACTGGCGTCTCGTTCGAGCGATAGGGCATTACTCGATCGAGGGATAACCCTGACTACGCAACGACATCGCTGGGCCGTGTTGCCGAACCGGCAACTTTTGTTGTCACCCTGCCGGGTGCTCTCGCACGATGGCGGCATGACGACGGCTGAGCAGAACTGGGACGACCTCTACCGCGAACGCGGACAGGAGACCGGGCGGGCGTGGACGGGCAAGCCGAACGAGCTGCTGGTGCGCGAGGTCGGCCACCTCGACCCCGGCACGGCGCTGGACCTCGGGTGCGGCGAGGGCGGCGACGCCCTGTGGCTCGCCTCGCAGGGGTGGCGGGTGACGGGGGTCGACGTGTCGGGGGTGGCCCTGGCCCGCGCCGGGGCGGCGGCGGCCGAGGCCGGCGTGGCGGACCTGGTGGACTGGCAGCGGCACGACCTGTCGCGGTCGTTCCCGGACGGGGAGTTCGACCTGGTCTCGGCGCAGTTCCTGCACTCGCAGTGGGCGGCGGAGGGCGAGCGCGACGGCATCCTGGCCCGCGCGGCGGCGGCCGTCGCCCCGGGCGGCGTGCTGCTGGTCGTCGGGCACGCGGGCTGGCCGTCGTTCATGGCCGAGCCGCCGTTCGAGCACCACTTCCCCACCAACGCCGAGGTGCTGACCGCCCTCGACCTCGGTGACGGGTGGGTGGTCGAGGTGGACGAGGCCGTCGAGCGGGAGATCTCGCACGGCGACCAGCACGGCACGCGCCGCGACAACGTGCTGCGGCTGCGTCGGGGTTAGGCCCCCAGGCGCTCGACCAGCGAGGTGAGGGCGGGACCCAGGGGCAGGTCGACGCGGGTGGTCGCGCAGGCGTCGCCCCTGGTCTCGCCCCGGTTGACGATCAGCACCGGCTTCCCGTCGCCCGCCGCCCGCCGGACGAACCGCAGGCCGGACATGACGGTCAGCGAGGACCCCAGCACGAGCAGGGCGTCGGCGTCGTCCACCCGCCGGTGGCACTCGTCGACGCGCGCGCGGGGCACGTTCTCGCCGAAGAACACCACGTCGGGCTTGAGCACGCCGCCGCAGTCGGCGCAGTCCACCGGCCGGAACCCGCGCACCTGGTCGTCCGCGAGGTCCACGTCGCCGTCGGGGTTGACCCCGGTGGCGGCGGCGCCGAACGCCGGGTTGGCGGCGCGCAGCCTGCGGTCCAGCTCCTCGCGGGGGCTCGTGCGCCGGCACGACAGGCAGACGACCCGATCGAGGCCGCCGTGCAGTTCGACCACGTCGGGCGTGCCGGCCGCCTGGTGCAGGCCGTCGACGTTCTGCGTGATGACGCCCGACAGGTGCCCCCGGGCCACCAGCCGCGCCACGGCGCGGTGACCGGCGTTGGGCGCGGCGCGGGCGATGGTGCGCCACCCGAGGTGGCTGCGCGCCCAGTAGCGGCGCCTGCCCTCGACGCTGCCGGTGAACTCGTCGTAGGTCATCGGGGTGTGCTTGCGCAGGCTGCCGCCGGCGCCCCGGTAGTCGGGGATGCCGGACTCGGTCGACAGCCCCGCGCCGCTGAGCACCAGCACGCGGCCCGCGCCGACGACCCGCACGACCTCGTCCAGGCTCGTGGTGCGCGGCAGCGGCGCACCGGTGGACGTCCAACTCAGGGTCGGCCGCGTCCGCATGCCACCCAGGTTACGTGGCGCGGACGCGTTCCTACAGCCGGAACACCGCCCGCACCAGGGCCGCGTCGAACGCCCGGTTGCCGGACTGGACCGGCATGGTGTCGCCGGGGCGCGGCCCGACCAGGGCCGCGGCCCGGGGCGGGAGGCCGGTCGAGTGGTCGGCCAGGGCGACCGTGAGGGGTGCGCCCGGGTCGAGCTCGCAGACGAGGTCGCGCGGCGCGGAGCCGTACAGCTCCAGGACGCGGGCGCCCAGGTCCAGGTCGCCGGTGCGGCAGTCGCCGGCCGAGAGGGTGACCTGGGTGCGCCACGCGGACGGGGTCGGGGTGACCCGGAACGTAACGGTGCGCCGCTCGCCCGTCGTGCTGCCGAGCACCTCGGCGGTGGGTGCCGGCAGGTCGAGGTCGGGGGCGTCGGCGCGCATCAGCCCGGTGGTGAGCATCGGGTACTCGTCGGTCAGCGCCACGCGCTCGGGGTCGTCGCCGAGGACCCTCGACGTCCACTCGTCGGGTTGCGGGTCGGCGGAGAGCCACGACGACTCCCCCGTCTCGTCGTCCTGGAGGTAGATCAGCGAGTTCGGGCGCTGCTCGGCCTCGGTGAAGTCGACGCGCACGACGCCGACCGCCACCAGGGCCACCGCGAGCGCCGCCGCCACCGGTGCCGAGAACCGGGGCAGGTCGATCAGCAGCGGGAGCAGGAGGACGCCCGCCAGCAGCGCGAACACCACGCCGGCGGCGGCCAGCGGCATGCCCAGGGCCACCAGGAGGGTGCCCACCAGGGGCGGGTGGACCACCGCGGCGGCCAGCGGCGGCAGGACGAACAGCCGCGGGGACCACAGCGCGGGCAGGCCCAGCAGCAGCGGCCACTGGAACAGGAAGCTCGCACCCGGCACGACCAGTGCCGACGCGACCAGCAGCACGGCGGTCAGGACGAGCGCCCCGGCGAGCGCCTCGGTCCGCGTGCAGCGCCGCAGCGGGCGCACCGCCGCCAGCAGGACGGTCAGGCCGAGCAGCAGGAACCCGGCGACGAACCAGCCCCGCTCGTACGGCTCGGACAGCGCGAGGAAGCCCAGCTCCGGCCGCACGGCGGCGACCAGCGCCCACACCCCGAACGCCGCGCCGCCCGCCACCACGACCGCGCCGGCCGACACCGCCGCCGCGAACAGCACCCGCCGCCACGCCAACCGTCCTCTGTGGACGAACAGCGCCACGCCCAGGCCCAGCGCGGTCAGCAGGGCGAGCACCACCGCGAACCACACGGGGTAGTGCACCAGCACGCGGGAGAACAGGTCGAAGTACACCGCCGACGAGCCGTCCACGGTCCGCAGGTCGCGGTCGCCCAGCGCCCGCACCAGGCCGACCATCGTCTCGCCGTGGTGCTGGAGGCTGCCCCGGTCCAGCCGCTCCAGGTCGTCGTAGGGCGAGTGGTAGTCGTGCACGTGCTCGATGAACGCGCTGTTCAGCCCCCGTGCGCCCGCGTCCAGGAACACCGAGAAGTCGCTGTAGTTCGGCATCCGCCGGTACACCTCGTAGGCCAGCGAGTTCGCGATCGGCCTGCTCGACGCCCCGGCGAACGCGTCCACCAGCGGACCGTTGCCGGGACCCGTCTGGAACATCCACACCGGGCCGCCGCTGCCCCGCGCCTCCCAGTTGAGCACCGCGCCGTACTCCCCGACGCCGTGGCGTCGCACGAACGCCTCCGCGCCGAGCGTCCCCGCCTCCTCGCCGTCGGTGAACAGGAACACCACGTCGTTGCGCACCCCGGAGGCCGTCAGCGCCCGCAGGGTCTCCAGCATCGCCGCGACCGCCGCGCCGTCGTCGGCCGCGCCGGGACCGGTCGGCACCGAGTCGTGGTGCGCGACCAGCAGCAACGCCTTGCCGCCGCTCAGCGCCGGGTCGGAGCCGCGCACCCGCGCCACCACGTTGTGCGCGGTCGCCACGCGCTCCACGTCCCGCCACCGGTGGACCACGTCGTCGGACTCCACGGTCACCTCGGCGCCCAGCTCGCGGGCCGTGCGCACGAGGTGGTCGCGGACCCGTTCGTTGTCCGCCGAACCGATCGGGTGGGGCCGCTGCGCGATCTCCCGCAGGTGCACCTCGGCCCGGCCGGCGGCGAACGCGTCCGCCGGGGCGTCGGCGACGGGCGCGGGCGGGCGGAATGCCAGCACGGCCAGCGCGGCCACCGCGGCGAGCACCGCGAGCAGCACCGGCGACCAGCGGGAACGGGCGTCCTCGATCATCCGGTGACCTTAAGCCGGCCGTCGTCCACACAGCACGGGGGAACGTTCGCGGCCCCGCATCCGGACGCTTCCGGCGGACGCGGTCACCGCGTAGCGTCAGCCGGTGGTCCGGCGACGGAGGAGGTTCGATGGACATCCGGGACGACGTCGTGCGGGAGGACCCGTTCGCCACCGCGCTGCGTGCCGCGATCACCGCCCGCGGTCTGGGCCTGGACCGCATCCAGGAGCGGCTGCGCCACCGCGGCACCACGATCAGCGTGGCCGCGCTGAGCTACTGGCAGTCGGGTCGCCGCAGGCCGGAGCGCCGCGGGTCGCTGGTGGCCGTGCGGCACCTGGAGGAGGTGCTGGACGTGCCGCCGGGGTCGCTGACCGCGCTGCTCGGCGCGCCCCGGGCCCGCGGGCGGACCAAGCGGCCGTTCCACGGGCCGTCGCTGGAGGAGATGTGGCCGGCGCGGGCGCGGCTGGGGCCGCTGCTGTCGCGCGTCGACACCGACACCGACGAGGCGCTGACCCGCATCTCGCTGCACGTGCAGGTGGAGGTCGCGGCGGACCGGGGTCTGCGCACCGTGCGCACCCGCCAGGTGCTGCGCGCCAACCGGGACGGCGTGGACCGCTGGCTCACCGTCCAGGACATCACGGAGAACGGCCCGTCGCCGTCGATCGTGCCGCTGCGGTCGTGCCGGCTGGGCCGGGTCGCGCGGGACGAGCGGACCGGGGTGGTCGCGGCGGAACTGCTGTTCGACCGGCCGCTGGCGCGCGGCGAGACGATCGTCGTCGAGCACGGCACGGACATGGTCGGCCCGCCGTACCCGCGCGGTGACGACACCTACTGCCGCAAGTTCCGCGCGCCGATCCACGACTACGTGGTGGAGGTGCGGTTCGACCCGGCCGAACTGCCGGTGTCCTGCCACCACTACACGATGACCCCGGCGCACCAGGACCCCGAGCACCACCGGCGGATGCCGGTGACGCCGGACGGCTACACGCACGCCGTGGCGCTGGGCTTCGGCCCCGGCACGTTCTGCGTGGGCTGGCGGTGGCCGGACGATTAACCCGTCGACACCGGCGGCCACGGCGGCGCACGATGCCGCCGTGGTCACCGACACCCTTCCCGCCGGCCTCGTCTCCCGGCCGGCGACGATCGACGACGCGGAGGCGGTCCTCTCCCTGGTCAGGGCGTACACGACGGCCGTGGCGGGGTACGCCGACTGCACGCTCGCCGACGTCCGCGACGAGCTGGGCAGGCCCGGTTGCCGGCCCGAGCGCGACGCGTGGCTGGTGTCCGACGCCGCGGGCGGGCCGGTCGGCTACGGCACCGCCGACGCGCGCGACGGCGGCGAGGTCGACGTGGACGTGGTGTCGGCGGACCCGGCGGTCGTCGACTGGCTGTTCGCACGGGTGCTCGACCGGGCGCGGGAGGTCGGCCGGGAGGCCGGGCGCGCCGAGGTGCGCGTCGACCAGGGCGTCCACCGGGACGACGAGGCGCTGCGCGCCACCGTGGCAGCCCTGGGGTTCGCGCCCGCCACCACGTTCCGGCGGATGCGGGTCGACCACGCCGGCGACGTGCCGCCGCCCGCGCCGGTCGCCGGGCTGGTGCTGCGGCAGGCGCTGGACGAGGACGTGCGGCGTGCCGTGCACGCGGTGTGGAACGCCTCGTTCGCCGGGCAGTTCGGGTTCACGCCGAAGACCTACGAGGCGTGGCACGAGAAGCTGGAGGGGAAGTCGACCTCCGACTGGGCGGAGGTGTGGCTCGCCGAGCTGGACGGCGCGCCCGCCGGGTTCCTGGAGTGCACCGACCAGTTCCGCGACGAGGGTTCCGGGTACGTCGGCCACCTGGGCGTGGTGCCGGCGGCACGGGGGCGCGGCGTGGCCGGGCACCTGCTGCGGCACGCGTTCCACCGGCACGCGGCGGCGGGCCTCGGGGGCACGCTCCTGCACGTCGACTCGAACAACCCCACGCCCGCGCCGGGCCTGTACGAGTCGGCCGGCATGCGGCCGGTCCTGGTGATCGACGTGTGGCGGGCGACGCTCCCGACCGCTCAGGGCGTCCGCGCGTAGCGGACCTCCGCCGGCTCCCGGTCCCCGACCACCCCGGTGCGGACCGCACCGGCCGGTACGGCGGGCCGCGCGGTCGTCGCGCCGGTCACGGCGACTGGCTGTCGATCAGCCACTGGCCGTTGGCCTGCACCAGCGTGTAGACGTGGTTCTCCTGCTCCCGGCCGCCGCCGGGCCGGGTGTAGGTGATGGTCGCGGCCACCGTGTTCGGGCCGGTCACCTGCACGTTGCTCGCCTCGACCTCGGAGAAGTCGTTCCAGAAGTCCTCGTAGCCGGCGTAGGTCAGGCCCCGGGACGCCTTGAAGTTGTCGCTCAGGCGGGCGAACAGGCCCTGGAGGTTGCCGGGCATCTGGCCGTAGTAGTCGCTGATCGCCTGGTCGGGCGTGGCGGGGGTGGGCGCGGGCGCGTCGGAGGTGGTGGTCGTCGCCTCCGCCTGGGTGGTCGTGGTCGTCGTCGCGGTGGGTTCCCGCTGCTCCTCGGTGGTGCCCTGCGGCTGGTCGGCGGGCGGCTCGCCGTCCTGGGAGGCGGGCGTGGTCGTGGTGCCCGGCTGCGCGGCCGGCGACTGCTCCCCGTCCCGGTTGAGCAACCACACCAGCAGCCCGGCCACGGCCACGACCAGCAGCACGCCCGCGAGCCCGAGCAGCGCCTTGCGGTTGCCGCTGCGGTCCTCGTCCCCGGACCGGGGCGCGGGGTCCGCCGGCGGCGGGTTCGGGCGCGACGCGGGGGGCGGCGGGGCGGTCCGCGGCGGGGCGGCGGGGCGGGGCGGCGGCGTGGTCCGCGGCGCCGGCGCGGGGGACGACGGCTCGGGTTCGGGCGTCGGTTCGGGGTCCGGCAGGCTCGTCATGATCGCGGTCGCCGCCGGGGCCTTCGCCGGAACCGGTACCGGTACCGGGGCGCCGTCGAACCGCACCTCCTGGAGCATCCGCGCGGTCTCGGCCATGGTCGGCCGGGTGGCCGGGTCCGAGTCGAGCAGGCGCATCAGCACCGGGGCCAGCGGACCGGCGTTCGCCGGCGGCGCGAACCGGCCGTCGGCGACCCGGTGCAGCAGGGCGATGGTGTTGCCGTCCAGGCCGAACGGCGGTTCGCCCTCCACCGCGGCGTACAGGGTCGCGCCGAGCGCGAACACGTCGGCGGGGAACTCGCCCTTCCCGCCGCGGGCCACCTCCGGCGACAGGTAGGCGGGTGTGCCGACGAGCATCCCGGACGCGGTCACGGTCACCTCGTCGGCCGCGCGCGACGTGCCGAAGTCGGTGACCTTGACCGTGCCGAACTCGGTGACCAGCACGTTGCCGGGCTTCACGTCGCGGTGCACGACGCCGGCGGCGTGCGCGGCGGCCAGGCCGGACGCGAGCTGGGCGCCGATCCGCGCGACCTCCTCGGCCGGCAGCTTGCCGCGCTCGCTCATCACGGTGGCCAGGCTGCGTGACGGCAGGTACTCCATGACGAGCCACGGGTGGCCGTCGTGCTCGACGACGTCGTAGAGGGCGATCACGTTGGCGTGCTGGAGGCGGGCCGCGATCCGGCCCTCGCGCACGGCGCGGTCCACCGACTCCTGGTCGAACCCGGTGCGGGCCAGCAGCTCCTTGACCGCCACGACGCGGCGCAGCCGGACGTCCTCCGCACGCCACACCACGCCCATCCCACCCGAGCCGATCCGCTCGGTCAGCTTGTACCGACCTGCGATCGTGCGGTCCTCCACCGGTGCTCCCAACGTCGCGCGCACGTCAGCGCCGGGGGTACCCGATGAGGTGACCCCTCGAACGTGTGTCTCAGTCGTAACACTTCCAGTAGGGGTTTGTCCGCTCACCACGCGGGAGGAGTCGGCGGTGATCGACACACCGTCCCGCGCGGTGGCCGGCGCCGCGTCCACAGCGGATTCCGGGCTGTCGCCTCAACGCCAGGTCGGGGCGTCCGAACCCCACCGCGTCGGGCCGCGCTCCCAGCCCGCGGGCGCACCCGCGTAGTGCACGGGTGGTGCGGCGTGCCGCAGCGGGCCGTAGGGCGACGGGGTCGTGGTCAGCCACCGCTGCGGGTCGTGGGAGCCCTCGGGCGCGGCCGTCGCACTGAGGTCGTGCAGCAGCCAGGACGCCGTGCCCGCCAGCGACAGCCGCACGTGCCGGCCACCGGGTTCGGCCAGGCCGCGCAGCACGGCCGCCGCGAGCAGGTAGCCCGTGCCGTGGTCGAGCGCCTGCGCGGGCAGCGCGCCCGGCACGCCGCCGTCCCCCTCCACCGCGGCGATGCCGGTGGCGGCCTGCACGAGGCTGTCGAACCCGCGCCGCGCCGCCCACTCCCCCTCGTAGCCCCAGGCCGACAGCTGGGCGACGACCAGGTCCGGCCGCCTCGCCAGCAGTGCGCCGGGCGCCAGGCCGTAGCGGTCCAGGGCGCCGGGGCGGTAGCCGGTGACCACGACGTCCGCCCGGTCGAGGAGGTCGTCGAACGCCCGCCGGTCGCGCGGGTCGTCGAGGTCCAGCAGGGTCGAGCGCTTGCCCGTCCCGGTGTCCGCGTGCGCGTCCGGTTCCTCGGGCAGCCGCGGGCTGTCGACCCGCAGCACGTCCGCACCCAGGAACGCGAGCGCGCGGGTCGCGACGGGCCCCGCGATGACCCTGGTGAGGTCCAGGACCCGCACGCCGGCCGCGGGGAGGTCGGCCGGTGGCAGGTCGCGGCGGTCGGCGGTCGTGCGGCGCGTCTCGACCAGCGGGCGCCGGGTCGGGTCGGGGTCGGCGCGCACGGCGACGGCCAGCCCGCCCGCGGCGTACACCGCCTCCTGCACGTCGACCGCCGCGCGCCCGGCCAGCGCCCCGGCCAGCGCGTCGCGGTCGTCGGGCACGCCGAGCGCGCGCAGCAGCCGGTCGCGGTGGTGCGGGTAGTTGGCGTGCGTGCGCACCCACCCGTCTGCGGTGCGCCAGAACCCGGACAGCGGGGCGAACGACGTGCCGGGCCGTCCGTCGACCCGCAGGTGCCGCTCGCTGGTGAACGCCGTCGCGACCGCGCCCTCGTCCACCACGACCGGCGGCACGGGCACGTCCGCGCGCACCGCCCGCAGCCGCGCCGCCGCCAGCGAGCACGCGCCGACGGTCGCGCGGGCCAGGTCGCGCACCGGCAGCCGCGCGGGCAGCACGTCACCCGCTCCGCGGTACTCGACCCCGTCCTCCGGGCCGCCGCCGAGGGCCGTCCACAGTGAAGCCGTAGCGTGGTCCACGGCACCATTCTGCGTGCGCGGGAACGGGAATTGTCGTACCCCCGTCGTAGTGTCCGCCACGACTCGGTCAAGCAGGGGGTGTGACGTGCGCAGGTGGGAACTCGTCGAGGGCGGCTCCGCCAAGTTCTGGGAGGTCGACCGGAACGGGACGGCGGTGACCGTCCGGTACGGACGGCTCGGGGCCGAGGGCCAGGCGAAGGAGAAGTCCTTCGACACCGGGGACGCCGCGGAGGCGCACGTCGCGAAGCTGGTGCGGGAGAAGGAGAAGAAGGGCTACCGCGAGGTCACCGGGCGGCTGCCGGGCGCGGAGTCGTCCGTCGAGGCCGCCGGCGGGCTGCCGGACGAGGACTCGTTCGCCCTGCCGCGGTCGTGGTGGGCGGGCGTGCACCCGAGGCGCGGCGGCGTGGTGCGGTGGGACGCGGCGCCGAAGCCGGAGGCGGTCGGGACCGTGCGGGCCGCGCTCGCCGCGTTGCCGCCCAAGTCGCGGGCGGCGCTGGAGGAGCGGGACAGCGAGCGGGAGCTCGTCGACGCAGCCCTCGCCCACCTGGCCGGCGCGGCCACGCCGCTCGGCGCGGGCGTGGTCGCGCGGCTCCTGGTGAGCGAGGGCATCCCGATGACGCCCGTGGTGGAGGCGTTCGCCGACGCGTGGGTGGTCGAGCACGGCCTGCCGTTCGCGGCGCGGGCCGTGGTGGAGCTGTGCCGGGTGGAGTTGCACTGGACGAGCGCCGGCCTCCGGGAGACGCCGCGCGTGCTCCGGTTCCAGGTGCCGCACACCGGCCGGTACCCGGATTCCGTGTCGGGCGGCGTGGTCGGCGCGCGGGTGCGGGAGCTGATCGCCGCGGCGGAGCGGGTCGAGGACGTGGAGCAGGCGCTGGAGGAGTACCTGGCCGACCCGGTGGCCCGGTTCGCCGTCGCCTACCTCGTGCCGCACCGGCGGGACTGGGTCGACCGCGTGTGCGAGGACGTCACCGCCCGCGGTCACGCCCACGACTGGTTGCGGCTGCTGCACTCGATCGGCGGCCCCGGGCAGCTCCGGCACGTCGTGGAGCAGGACTGGGCGTCCTGGCGCCTGGGCCGGGACCGCACGCTGCACTCGGTGCTCGACGGCGTGGGTCCCGCCGCGGCGCCCGC
The DNA here is from genome assembly GCF_031455225.1 of Saccharothrix longispora. Lineage (GTDB taxonomy): Bacteria > Actinomycetota > Actinomycetes > Mycobacteriales > Pseudonocardiaceae > Actinosynnema > Actinosynnema longispora. The sequence continues at coordinate 783,587 of NZ_JAVDSG010000001.1, read as the reverse complement.
GCTGGCCACGCTGTTCGACCGCGACCCGAGGTCCGACCTGCGCAAGCTGCTGCTGGACGCGTTCGTCCGGCTGCCCACGGACGAGGCGTTCGCGCTGCTGCTGGCCAGGGTGGCCGAGAAGGGCGTGCAGCCCGCCGTGCAGGAGATGGCGCGGCGCTTCCCGGTGCGCGCGCTGCGGCTGCTGTCCGAGGCGTCCGGGCCCGCCGCCCGCCTGCTGCTCAAGGCACACCTCCAGCGCCACCCCGGGCTGCCCGAGCAGGTCGAGCTGTCCCCGGTCGGCCGCGCCGCCGTGGAGGAGCTGCGCGCCGCCGCGGCCGACCGGCTCGACGACGCGGTCGACGGCTTGCCCGAACTGCTCGTCCGTCCGCCGTGGACGGTCGAGCGCGCGCCGGTGGAGCCCGTCGTGGTCACCGGGCTCGCCGCGTCCGCGCACCGCGCGGTCGAGTGGGCGCCGGGCGAGCGGGAGGCGTGGGTCGCGGCCGGCCTGCCCCGGCACCTCCCCGACATGCCCGGCGGCTGGTCGTCGGCCGCGCGGGCGTTCGAGGAGGGCAAGCTGCCCTGGCACACGCAGGCCAGGTTCTTCCTCCACGGGCCGGAGGAGCTGGTGACCCCGCTGGTCGACGCGTGGCGACCGCCCCAGTCGTGGGACGCCGAGCAGCTGGCCAAGGCGCTGGTGGTGCGGTTCGGGGAGCGGGCGATCGGCCCCGTGCTGCACATCGCGTCGTTCCACCCGGCGAGCGCCGGTCCCCTGCTGGGGCCGCTCGTCTCGACCGAGGTGGCCGAGCGGGTCGCGGACTGGGCGTCGCGGCTGAAGTCCGCGCGCGCCGGCGCGGTGGCGTGGGTGCGGCGGCACCCGGCGCACGCCGCCCGGTTCCTGCTGCCCGCCGCCGTGGGGCCGGCCGGTCCGGTCCGGCGCGCCGCGGAGGCCGTGCTGCGACTCGTGCCCGACCAGGCGCGCGAGGCGGCGCGCGAGCACGGGCCGGAGGCGGAGCGGGCGGTCGAGCGGGTGCTGGCCGTCGACCCGTTCGCCGTGCTGCCCGCCAAGGTGCCGGTGCCCGGCGACTGGGCCGACCCGGCGCTGCTCCCCCAGGTCGTGGTGCGCGGCACCGGGCGTGCGCTGCCCGCCGAATCCGTCGGCCACGTGCTGACGATGGTGGCGCTGTCCACGCCGGACGAGCCGTACCAGGGTGTCGAGGTGGTGCGCGAGCTGTGCGAGCCGGCGTCGCTGGCCGCGTTCGGCCGGGAGCTGTTCCGGTTGTGGCAGGCCGCCGGGATGCCGTCCAAGGACTCGTGGGCGATGACGGCCCAGGGCCTGTTCGGCGACGACGAGACGGTGCGCGTGCTCACGCCGCTGATCCGGGCGTGGCCGGGCGAGTCGCAGCACCAGCGGGCCGTCGCGGGCCTGGACGTGCTGGCCGCGATCGGCACCGACCTGGCGCTGGTGTCGCTGAACGGCATCGCGCAGAAGGCGAAGTTCAAGGGCCTCAAGCAACGCGCGCAGGAGAAGATCGCGTCCGTGGCGGCGGCGCTGGACCTGGCGCCGGAGCAGCTGGCCGACCGGCTCGTGCCGGACTTCGGCCTGGACGAGGCTGCCACGCTGGTCGTCGACTACGGGCCGCGCCGGTTCACCGTCGGGTTCGACGAGCAGCTCAAGCCGTACGTGCTGGACGAGGACGGCAAGCGGCGCAAGGACCTGCCCAAGCCGGGCGCGAAGGACGACCCGGAGCGCGCCGCCGCCGAGCACAAGCGGTTCGGCGCGCTGAAGAAGGACGTGCGCTCGGTCGCCGCCGACCAGATCGCCCGGCTGGAGCTGGCGATGGTGCTGGGCCGCCGGTGGAGCGCCGCCGAGTTCCGCACCCTGCTCGCGGGTCACCCGCTGCTGTGGCACATCGTGCGGCGGCTGGTGTGGGTGACCGACGGCGGCGCGTCGTTCCGGGTGGCCGAGGACCGCACCCCGGCCGACGTCGCGGACGACGCGTTCGAGCTGCCCGACGACGCCCGGGTCGGCGTGGCGCACCCCCTGCACCTGGGCGACGACCTGGCGGCGTGGTCCGAGGTGTTCGCCGACTACGAGATCCTCCAGCCGTTCCCCCAGCTCGGCCGTCCGGTGCACGCGCTGGACGCGGCCGAGCGGCGCGCGGCGAAGCTGGAGCGCTTCGAGGGGTCGGTGGTGCCGGTCGGCCGCCTGCTGGGTCTGACCAAGCGCGGTTGGGAGCGCGGGCAGCCGCAGGACGCGGGCGTCGAGTGCTGGATCACCCGCCCGCTCGCCGACGGCGGCTCGGTCGTGGTGAACCTGGACCCCGGCATCGCGGTCGGCATCCCGCACGAGTTCCCGGAGCAGAAGCTCACCGACATCTGGGTGACCGACGCGTCGGGCCCCGGCTGGAGGCCGCGCGGCGGTCGCACGTTCGGCGAGCTGGACCCGGTGACGGCGTCCGAGGTGCTGGCCGAGTTCACCGCCCTGACCAGCTGACGGCGCACCTCACCACCGGGAGACGAGCATGACCGACCCGCAGCTCCAGCGACCGCCCGCCGAGGTGCGGTTCGCCGACGAGTTGGCCCGGCTGCGCGAGGACGACACGGCGCCGCGCCCGCCGGGGTGGGCGCTGAGCCTGACCGCGGCGCGGCGGTTCATCGTGGGTGACGAGCGCGCCGGGATCAGCCGGAAGTTCGTCGGCGACCCGTCGTTGATCGACCGGTCGCTGGTCACCCTCGCCACCAGCCGCGGCCTGATGCTGGTGGGCGAGCCGGGCACCGCGAAGTCGCTGCTCTCCGAGCTGATCGCGGCGGCGGTGAGCGGCGAGTCGACGTTGACCATCCAGGGCGGCGCGGCGACGACCGAGGACCAGGTCAAGTACTCGTGGAACTACGCCCTGCTGGTGTCCGAGGGGCCGTCGGCGCGGTCCCTGGTGCCCGCGCCGATGCTGCGCGGCATGGCCGAGGGCAAGGTGGTGCGGTTCGAGGAGATCACCCGCTGCCCGCTGGAGGTGCAGGACAGCCTGCTGTCGCTGCTGTCCGAGCGCGTCGTCGCGATCCCCGAGCTGCCCGGCCCGGACGGCATGGTGTTCGCCCGCGACGGGTTCACCGTCATCGCCACCGCCAACACGCGTGACCGGGGCGTCAACGAGATGAGCGCCGCGCTCAAGCGGCGGTTCAACTTCGAGACCGTCTTCCCGATCGCCGACTTCCGCACCGAGCTGGAACTGGTCGAGCAGGAGTCGACGAGGCTGCTGGAGCGGTCCGGGGTGGGCGTGCCGCCGCGCCGCGACGTGCTGGAGGTGCTGGTGCGCACGTTCCGCGACCTGCGCGGCGCGGGGCAGCCGGCGGACCGGCTGTCCACGGTGATGAGCACGGCCGAGGCGGTGTCGGTGGCGCACGCGGTGGGTTTGCGCGGCTGGTACCTGCGCGGCGAGGCCGGGTCGCCCGCGGACGTCGTGGAGTGCCTGGCCGGGACCGCGGCCAAGGACAACGCGGACGACCTGGCCCGACTGCGGCGCTACCTGGAGCAGCAGGTGCCGCGCCGCACGGGTGAGCAGTGGCAGGCCCTGCACCGGGCCCGCCACCTGCTGCCGGGCTGATGGGCGCCGTCTTCGTCGGCGTCCGGCACCACAGCCCGGCGTGCGCGCGGCTGGTGGCGTCGACGATCCGGGAGCTGCGGCCCGCGCACGTGCTCGTCGAGGGACCGGCGGACGTGAACGGCCGACTCGACGAGCTGCTGCTCGGGCACGAGCTGCCGATCGCGATCTTCACCTACCTGCGCGACGGCGACCGGTCGCACGCGTCGTGGACGCCGTTCTGCGACTACTCGCCGGAGTGGCTGGCGCTGACCACCGGCCGGGAGGTCGGCGCGCGGGTGTCGTTCATCGACCTGCCCGCGTGGCACCCGGCGTTCGCCGAGCGCGGCAACCGGTACGCCGACGCCGAGCTGCGGTACGCGGAGGTCGTCGACCGGCTGTGCCGCGAGTTCGCCGTGGACAACGTGGACGCGCTGTGGGACCACCTGGTGGAGGTCGCCGACCCGGAAGGGCTCGCCGAGCGGCTGACGGCCTACTTCGACCTGGTGCGCGGTGCCACCCAGAGCGGTGACGCCGAGGTCGGTGCCGTGGAGGTCGGGCACGACGACGCGGCGCGCGAGGCGCACATGGCGGCGTGGGTGCGCGCGGCGGTGGCGGACGCGGGCGACCGGCCGGTGGTCGTGGTGACCGGCGGGTTCCACACCCCGGCACTGCGGGAGCTGGTCCGGACCGGCGGCGACGCGTGGCCCGAGGTGCCCGCTCCCCCGCCGGGCGCGCGCGGGGCGAGCTACCTGGTGCCGTACTCGCACCAGCGGCTGGACGCGTTCACCGGCTACCAGTCGGGGATGCCGTCACCGGAGTACTACCACCGGCTGTGGACCGACGGGCCGGCGGGCGCGGCGACGGCGCTGGTCGAGTCGGTGGTGGCGCGGCTGCGGCGGCGGCGCCAGCCGGTGTCCACCGCCGACCTGATCGCCGCCCGCACGCAGGCCGAGGGCCTGGCCCGGCTGCGCGGCCACGCGCACCCCTCGCGGGTGGACGTGCTGGACGGCCTGGTGAGCGCGCTGGTCTCGGAGGACCTGGCGCAGCCGCCACCGTGGTCGGTGCGCGGGCCGCTGGCGGTGGGCACCCACCCGGCGGTGGTGGAGGTGGTGGCCGCGCTCAGCGGCGACCGCGTCGGCCGCCTGCACCCGGCGACCCCGACCCCGCCGCTGGTGGACGACGTCGGCGCGGAGCTGGCCCGGCTCGGCCTGGACGGCGCGGGCCGCGTGTCGCTGGACCTGACCGATCCTCGCGACCTGACCCGCAGCCGCGTCCTGCACCGGTTGCGGGTGCTCGGCGTGCCCGGTTTCCACCGGCGGTCCGGCCCGTCCGGCGGCGCCGACCCGGTGGCCACCGAGCGGTGGCACCTCGAACCCGTCGACACCCGACTGCCGGCGCTGGTGGAGGCCGCCGCGCACGGGGCGACGCTCGCCGAGGCCGCGGCCGCCGCCTTGCACGACCGGGTGCCGCACGCGGGCGTGGCCGCGTTGGCCGGGCTCCTGTTCGACGCGGCCCTCTGCGGCGTCGACACCCTCTCCGCGACCGTGACCGACACCCTGACCGCCGAGGTCGCCCGAGCGGCCGACCTGGACGCGCTGGGCGCGGTGCTGACCGACGTGCTGGGCCTGTGGCGGCACGACTGGCTGCTGGGCTCGGCCGGCAGCCCCGTCCTGGGCGGTGTCCTGGACGCGGCGGTCACCAGGGCGCTGTGGCTGGCGGAGGGCGTGCGCGGCGGTCCGGCCCCGGCCGATCCGGCCAGGCTGCGAGCGCTGGTCGGCACGCGCGACGCCCTGGTGCACGCGGCCGGCGAGCTGGAGGTCGACCGGGCGCGGGCGGTCGCCGTGATGCGGCGGGTGGCCGCGACCGCCGGCGCTCCGCCGGACCTGCGCGGCGCGGCGTTCGGCTTCGCCTGGTCGCTCGACGGCCCACCACCGGACCACGTGGCCGTGGTGCGGGGCGTGGCGGCCCCCTCGACGCTGGGCGACTGGCTCGCGGGCCTGTTCGCCGTCGCGCGCCAGGAGGTCGTCACGGACGAGGCCGTGGTCGGCGCGCTGGACGAGGTCGTCGGCGAACTGTCCGAAGAGGACTTCCTGGTCGCGCTCCCGGCGCTGCGGCAGGCGTTCGCGCACTTCCCGCCCGCGGAGCGGGAGGCGATCGCCTCGGTGCTCCTGGCCCGCCGCGGTTCCGGCGGTTCGGCGCGGGCGCTGGTGCGCACGTCGGTCGATCCGCTGCTGGTCGCGGAGGCCCGCGCGCTGGAGGCGAAGGTGGACGCGGTGCTCGTGCGGGAGGGGTTGGCGTGAGCGACCTGGAGCGGTGGCGGTTGATCCTCGGCGAACCCGCGTCGGCGGCGACCGGGCGGCTGGCCGGTGACGCCGCGCGGCGCGACGCGGCGCTGGAGTGGCTCTACGGGCGCGACCCCGACCTGGTGGAGCGGGGCGTGCGCACCGGCGGCACCGGGGGCTCGGTGCTGACCACGGTCGACTGGCTGGACGACGTGCACCGCCTGTTCCCCAAGGAGACCGTGGAGCGGCTGGAGCGCGACGCGGTCGAGCGGTACGACATCACCGAGGTGGTGACCGACCCGGGCGTGCTGGAGCGGATCGAGCCGAACGCGGCGCTGCTGCGCGCGGTGCTGCGGACCAAGCACCTGATGAACCCCGACGTGCTGGCGATGGCGCGGCGCATCGTGGAGGCCGTGGTGCGCGACCTGGTGCGCAGGCTGGCCCGCGAGGTGCGGCAGTCGTTCACCGGCACCCGGTCGCGCCGGCCGAGCAACCACAAGCTGGCGCGCAACTTCGACTTCCGGGGCACGGTTCGCGCCAACCTCGCCCACTACCAGCCGGACGAGCGCCGGCTGCTGATCGAACGCCCGCGGTTCACCTCGCGCACCCGGCGGCACGTCGACCGCCGGCAACTCGTCCTGGTCGTGGACCAGTCGGGGTCGATGGCCGGGTCGGTGATCCACTCGGCGGTGACCGCGGCGTGCCTGTGGGGCCTGCCGGGGCTCACGACGCACCTGGTCGCGTTCGACACGAACGTCGTCGACCTGACGTCGGACGTGACGGACCCGGTCGAGCTGCTGATGAAGGTGCAGCTGGGCGGCGGTACGGACATCGCCCGCGCGGTCGAGTACGCGGCGGGCCTGGTGGACAACCCGCGGCGGGCGATCGTCGCGGTGGTCACCGACTTCTTCGAGGGCGGCGACGCGCACCACCTGGTGCGGACCGTGCGCGGGCTCGTGGAGCAGGGCACGCAGGTGCTGGGGCTGGCCGCGCTGGACGAGGACGCGAACCCGGTCTACGACCGCGACCTCGCCCAGCGGCTGGCGAACGTCGGCGCGCACGTCGGCGCGATGACACCGGGGCAGCTGGTCGAGTTCGTCGCGGAGAGGATGGGCTGATGCGCGCCGACCTGCTCGCGCTCACCGCGGACGCGCTGGCCTCGCTGGCCAACCGCGGCCTGGTGAAGCGGGCGACCAAGGAGCTGGACGCGGGCGCCGGGCCGGTGCTGGGCGTCGAGGGCGGCACGGTGACCGGCCGGTTCGCCGACGGCGTCGAGGTCGCGCTCCCACCGGGTGCCGGGCTGGACCGGGCGTCGTGCACGTGCGGCGCGGCGGGCGTGTGCCGGCACCGGGTGGCGGTCGTGCTGGCCTACCAGCGGGAGCACGGCGAGGCGGCGTTCAGCCCGTGGTCGCCCGGTGCCATCACCGACGACCGGCTGCGCGACCTGCTCGGCGACCGGGTGCTGACCGCGGCCCGCCGCCTCCACCGCGCCGGGCTGCCCGTGCGGCTGACCAGGCCCACGGCCGCCGACCCGGTGGCGACGGCCGAGCTGCCGTCGTGCACGGTGCGGTTCCTGGTGCCCGGCGAACTCGGGTACGTGCACACGGACGCGGCGGCGGCCGGTCGCGACCAGTGGGCGGTGCTCGCGGTGTGGGCGTTCCGCGAGGCCGACGAACGCGGGCTGACCGACGACGTGGTGCGGTTCGACGTCGGCGGCTCGGCGGACGACGCGGCCGGCGGCATGGACGCGGTGCTCGGCCTGGCGGACATGCTGCTGCTCGACGGCGCGGCCACCGCGAACCCGGTGTTCGAGGCCGCCCTGGACCGCGCGCGGGCGGACCTGGTGACCGCGCGCCTGCACTGGCCGGCGCTGGCGGTGGAGGAGCTGGCGGGCGCGCTGCGGGCGTACCGGGCGCGCAGCGCGCACCACGACCCGGCGCACGTGGCCGAACTGCTGACCGAGCTGCACGCCCGTGCGCGTGCGACCGGCCCCCGTTCGCAGGTGCTCGGCACCGAGGAGGCCTCCGAGACCCCGTTGCGGCGCGTCCGCCTGACCGCGCTGGGTTGCCGCGTGCACGCCACCGCCGAGGACCGCACGGCCGAGGTGTTCTTCGCCGACGGCGGCACGGTGCTGGTGCGGCGGCACCACTGGCCGGTCGGCGAGGGCGAGCGCCCGACGGGCCACGACCTGGCCGGGCGCAGGCTGAGCGGCGCGTCGCTGGCCGACCTGGCCGCGTCGACCGTGGTCTCGGAGTCCGCCACCCGCAGCGCGGGCCGCCTGGTCCGGGTGGGCGCGCGGGCGTCGACCACGTCGGTCACCCCGCTGGGCCGCTCCTGGGAGTCGCTGCCGGACAACCTCGTCGTCCGCGACCTGACCGCCGCGGGCCGCGAGTGGGACGCCCTGCCGCCGCGCGTCGTCCGCCCCAGGGTCGCCGCCGAGCTGGTGCGGGTGGTGCGCGTGGCCGGGGTGGAGCGGATCGCCTACCACCCCGGCGCGCAACGCCTGGACGCCCTGGTCATCGACGGCGCGGGCGCCACCGCCACCATCTCCGCCACCCACCGCCCCCACTGCCCGGCCGCGCTGGACGCCCTGGCCGGGGCCCTGCCGACCGCGACGCACGTGAGCGGCGAGCTGCGCCGGTTCCGCGGCGGCCTGGTGATCGACCCGATCGCCGTGCTGACCCCCACCGGCCTGGTGGTCCCCGACCTGGCGACCGGGGCCGCGTCCCTGCGCACCGGCGAGCCCCCGGCCACCGACCCGCTGACGTCCACAGTGGACTCGGCTCTGGCGGTGTGCGCGGAAGCGGCCCACCGCGGCCTGCGCCACCTGGCACCACCCCTGCGCGACCGGGCCCGCGCCACCGCCGACGCCCTGCGCCGCCTGGGCCTGCGCACCGCCGCCGACCTGCTGACCGCGTTCGCCGACGACCCGACCCCGGCCACCTGGCACCCCGCCCACCTCCGGCTCATGATCACCGCCGAACGCCGCTGACCGCAGCGCCCCGACTCGCCGCCGCCCACGCCGGCCCGGCGGGGTTAAGGTCGATCACGTGGACTACCCGTTCCCGCGCCACCCCGGGTTCGACCCGCCCGCGCCGTTCGCCGGGCTGCGCGACACCGACCCCGCCTGCCCGGTGTCGCTGCGCCACGGCCAGCGGTCGCACCTGCTGACCAGGTACGCCGACGTGCGTGCCGTCCTGCGCGACCACGAGCGCTTCGGCTCGGACCCGGGCACCCCGGGCTTCCCGCAACTGCGGCCGGTGGTGGACCGCAAGGCCGCGCCCGGCAGCTTCCTGGTCACCGACCCGCCCGAGCACACCCGGTACCGGCGGATGCTGACCGGCGAGTTCACCGTGCGCCGGATGGCCGCGCTGGAGCCGCACGTCGAGCGCATCACCCGCGACCGCCTCACCGCACTGCGCACCGGCCCGCGCCCGGCCGACCTGGTGACCGGCTTCGCCCTGCCCGTCCCGTCCGACGTGATCTGCCTGCTGCTCGGCGTCCCGGTGGCGGACCAGGAGTTCTTCTCCACCCGCAGCCGCGCCCACCTGAACCGGGCGCTGGCCGCCGAGCAGGTGCAGGCGGCGCTGGACGAGCTGCACGCCTACCTCGCCGACCTCGTCCGGACCCGCCGGGCCGAGCCGCGCGACGACCTCGTCAGCCGCCTGGTCACCGACCCGACCCTCACCGACGAGGAAGCCGTCGGCATGACCGTCCTGCTGCTGGTGGGCGGGCACGAGACCACCGCGAACTCGATCGCCCTGTCCGTGCTCGCCCTGCTGCGCGACCGCACCCGGTGGGACGCGCTGGTCGCCGACCCGCGCCTGGTGGACAACGCGGTCGAGGAGCTGCTGCGCTACCTGAGCCCCGTGCACCAGGGCGTGGTGCGGGCCGTCCGGGCGGACACCGAGGTGGCGGACCGGCGGCTCGGCCCGGGCGACGGCGTGATCGCCTCGCTGTTCGCGGCGAACCGCGACCCGGCCCAGTTCCCCGACCCCGACCACCTCGACCTCCGCCGCCGCCGGGCGAAGCGGCACCTGGCGTTCGGCACCGGCGTGCACCAGTGCATCGGCCACCTCCTGGCGCGGCTGGAGATGCGGGTCGCGCTGCGCGCCCTCGTCACCGACCTGCCCGACCTGCGCTTGGCCGTGCCGTTCGAGGACGTCGAGTTCACGTTCGACGCGCCGATCTACGGCCTGCGCGCCCTGCCGGTCACCTGGTAGCGGCGATCCGCGATCTTCCTTCCGCACAGGCACGGGAGGTGTACGAGGTGATGTCCGATGATCGCGGTGGTACGGCGTTGCCGGGGCGCGGTCATCGGGTCCTCTTGTCGTAGGCGTCGGCCCAGTGGGCGATGACTTCGCGGGACTGAGCGGCGGGGAGGGTCCGTGCGTGCAGTTCGCGCATCCGGCGCCGACAGTGCTCGACCTCGGCGAGGTTGTCGTGGAAGACGGTGGTGGTGCCGTTCTCGCTGTAGGCGAGAGGGCGTGTGGGTGGCTCGAAGGTGAGCAGCGTGGTGTGGTGGAACAGGGCGGGGTGTGCCGGTGCGGTCAGGGGGATGACGTGGGCGGTGACGTTGGGTTGACCGGCCAGCAGTGTCAGGTGGAGCAACTGGTCGCGCATGACGGCGCGGTCGCCGACGACCAGGCGCAGTGCCGTCTCGTGGATGTAGAAGACGGTGGTGGGGCCGCCGTCGGGCCGTAGCACCTCCTGCCTCGCGATGCGGGCGTCGGCCAGGTCTTCCCCGCCGATCAGGGCCCGGGCGTAGGTGCGGGTCTGCGCGAGAGCGGGGACGGTGAGCGGTTCGTAGGTGGTGATGGTGGCGGCGGTGCGTTCGTGCAGTGTCAGGGCGGTGAGGGTGTCGGGGTGGCCCGCGTGGGGGCGGGTGAAGGTTCCGGTGTCGGGTTCGTGGGCGATGGTCATGATGCGGTCGCGGATGGCTTTGTCGGCGGCGCAGCGGCCGATGAGGGTGGCGATCTCCCAAGGGCTGGTGCTGCGGGTGCCGGTTTCGAGTTTGCTGAGCTTGCCCAGCGACCAGCCCAGGCTTTCGGCGACGACAGCGGAGGACAGGCGGGCGCGGTGGCGGATGCGGCGCAGTTCTTCGCCGAGTTCGCGGCTGCGAGCGGTGCTCAACCGCGGCGGCGTGGTCTTCTCATCGGTGTCCATGGACGTTCCTCGGTTGTGCTCGGGTGCTGCGACGCGGTCGTCGACGGCGGTGATCAGGCTCTGGTCCGGTTCGGTGTGACGCGAGCCGGTAAGGCGGGCCGGGATCGGTCGCCCGCGAGCGGGCGGAGGGGTGTCCCGTTGCGCGTGTGGGTGTGCGCCGGGCCGGGCGTCGGGTGTCATGGCTGGGCCGCCGTGGTGTGGGAGAGGCGGTCGAGGACGAAGCCGAGGGTGTCTTCGAGGGCGTGGTCGTGGCCGTCGGCGGGCAGCAGCCGGTGCGGCAGGTCGAGGTCGCGGAGCACTTGCCCGACGTGGTGGTCGGCCAGGCGGCGGAAGTCGGCGTCGGGGTCGCGGTGCTTGTCGGTGCCCAGGGGGATGTCGGGGTCGAGGGTGGTGCGGTAGAGCAGGTCGTAGTGCACGCTGTGGTCGCGGACCACGCCTTCCAGGCGGGCGTGCACCGCCGGGTCCGGTTGCTCATCGCGGTCGGCGAGGGCTGCGCGGTAGTAGCCCAGGGCGTCGGGGACGGCGCGGTCGACCAGGACGACGTCGCCGTGCAGCCACGCCTCCATCTCGTCGCTGATGCCCCGGGTGATGATCCACAGGGTGGAGGCCCAGGTGTGGTTGCGCAGGATCGGCATCCCGACCCGCTGTGCCTGCTCCCCCAGGTCCGCCACCGTGCAGACCTGGAGGTGCTCGCGGCGCAGCTCGTGGGCCAGCCGGGCGAGGAAGGTGGACTTGCCGGTGGAGTGCGTGCCCATAACCGCCACCACGACCGGCTTCTCCACCTCCGGCGTCACCACAGGCCCTCCTCCGGCTCGTCGGCGGGCAGGAAGTCCTTCAACGCCGCGGCGCGCACGAGGCCGTGCCAGTCCAGGCCGCTGTCGGCGAGCAGTGCCCGGAAGAGCTGCCAGACGCACCAGGTGTCGTAGCCGGCGCGGTGCGGGCGCCGCCCGGCGACGTCGGCGGTGTCCAGGACGGCGTGGGCGGTGAGCTTGTCGAGGCCGTAGCCGGGCAGGCCGGGCCAGACGTGGCGGGCCAACCGGAGCGTGTCGAGCACCATGGGCGGTCGCCACGTGGGCAGGTGCGCGCCGAGGACCCGGTACTCGGTGGTGGCGTTGTGCGCGAGCAACGTCCGGCCTTCCAGCAGCGGCGCCACCTCCCCCGCCACCCCGTGCCACAACGGCCTGCCCTCGACGTCCTCGTCGGCGATGCCGTGGACGCGGCGGGCGTGGACGGTGATCGGCTCGGCGGGGCGCACCAGCCAGGTCCGCAGGTCCCGCCCGGTGACCGGGCGGTCGTCGACCGGGAGCACGGCGATCTCCACGATGCGTGGCGGTTGTCCGCCGTTGCCCTCGACGTCGACCACCACCAGCGGACGGCCGAGCAGAGCCTGCGGCAGCGTTGTGGGTGGGATGGTCATGACGCCTCCAGGGTGGTGGGCCAGCCGAGGTCGGCGCGGCCGTGCCGGTACGGGTGGTGGGGCTTGGCCGCGTCGTGCACCTGGAACCCGAGCCCGTGCTGCATGAAGTACCGGTGCTGCTCGTCGAGGCCGTCGACGACCACGGCGCGGTCGGTGACCGCGACCAGCCTGCCGCCCAACCCCGCCGCCATCGCGGCGCCCCCTTCCGGGTCGGGTGGTGTCCGCGCGGCGTCGCAGCGGCCCAATTGGGCCGCTGGACAGATGTCGCACAGCTCCCGGATGCCGACGTGCCCGTTGTAGTCCGGCACCCGGTGGGCGTAGGCCACCGCGCAGGAGGTCTTGCGGAACAACACCGCGCCCCCGGCAGGCCGCCCGGCCGCCGCCGTGAGGATGCGGGTCTCCGACGCCTCGGGGAGGATCTTGCGCCGCGCCTGGTCCTCGTAGGGTTCGGGCAGGCCGTGGTCGCGGTAGTAGGCGCGGATCTCGTCGCGGTAGAACAGACCGGTGAACACCGCCGCGTGCGCGTGCCAGCTCAACTCCAGACCGCGTGCGATGTGGGCGTCGGAGTCGTTGAGGCCGGGCACGATCGGCCGCCAGTACAACACCACCCGAAACCGCTCCGCGTGCGCGAACGCCGTCTCCAGCGATCGTGCAGCGATGCCCGAGTCCACCGGCTCGACCCGCTCGTCCTCGATCCCCGAATGGGTGACCAACAGCGTCACCCTCAGGTTCCGCAGCGCGTCCAGCGCCGCGCAGTCCTCCGGCTCCACCCGCCACCGGGTGATCACCAGCACGTGGTTGGTCAAACCCCGCTCGTCGAGCAGCCGCAGCACGCGGAACAGGTGCGGCTTCACCGCGGGCAGCATCGGATCGGTCGCCCGGTTGAGCAACTGGACCGGCGTCACGTGCGGCCGGAAGAACCGGTGTCCCACCAGCGCCCGGACCGCGTCCTCGTCCGGCAGCAACGCACGCGGCACCTTCATGCCGAAGTTGCCGAACAGGTGCCGCACGCAGTACCCGCAGTCCAACGGACACCCGACGACCCAGTTCAGGCTCAAACCCGACTTCCGGTACTCCACCACCTCCCGCAACTCCGACCGCAACCCCGCCACTTCCACGTCACCGAGCAACCGCACACCCGACCGGGCCCGCGCCCCGCCATGGTCAGCGTCCACCATCCACCCCTTTCGAAACACCGGAATCGGTGCACACGCATTCCAACCACGACCGGTACGATCAGGGAACAACGCAAACCACGACACACGGTATTTGCCCCCTATTTGCCCCCTGGCGCAGGCGGAGGCGACATGAGCGACGACGAACACCCCGACCCGACCGAACCCGCCGGTGTCCGACTCGCCCGCGAGATCCGCCGACGCCGCACCGCAGCCAGCCTCAGCCAACCACAACTGGCCCAGAAGATCCGCTACACCAGGCAATACGTCTCACTGGCCGAACGCGCCGACCACAACCTCCCCTCCATGGAGATCGTCAAGGCCATCGACCACGCCCTACAGGCCGAAGGCGCGCTGATCGCACTTCGCGAGCAAGGGAAAAACGAACAGAACCAGCGGCGACGACACTCGACTACCGACTCGATGGTAAATGACAGATCGCCGGTCGACGACGTTGCGGAAAAGCAACGCCCACTTCCACGTGGGATATCCGCTGCGAGATTCGGTCTCGGCGTGTCGCGTTACACGGAAGCGCTCGTGGACAGGCTGCACCGCACCTATCAAGCCGCCCGCTACGACGAGGTCATCGACGCACTACCCGGCACGCTGCAGACCATCGACTCGATCCTCGACGACAGCAGCGGCAGCCAACGACGTCAAGGCCTGAGCCTGCGATGCCAGGCCGCGATCGTGGCGGCCAAGGTCGCCACGAAAATGGGCGACGGCATCGCCGCCTACGAAGCCGCCGAACAAGCACGGGCCGCCGCGGAAGCCGCGGACAACGTCTTCGGGCAGGCGTCCGCCGCCTACCAACTGACCTGCGCCCTGCTGCGCCTGGACGCCGCGGACGAAGCGGAACACCACGCGCTGCAAGTTGCAGACAGCATCCGTGGACAAGACCCGCACAGCTGCACGTGGCGCGGCGCGCTGTTGCTCATCAGCGCCGTCATCGCCGCCCGCCGAGGTGACACCGACGAGGCCCATCAACGACTGGGCCACGCCGGACGACTCGCGGCCACGCTGGGACGCGACGGCAACATCGGCTTCACCGCGTTCGGGCCGACCAACGTCCGCATCCACCGGGTCTCCGCGGCGGTGGCGACAGGCGACCCGCACCGGGTGCTCACCGAAGCCGAGCACATCGACGTCACCTCCCTCCCACCCGGCCTGCACGGTCGACAAGGACAGTTCCACCTCGACAACGCCTGGGCGCAGGCACAACTCGGCGAGGACCCGCTGGCGGTGATCCACCTGCTGGAGACCGAACGCATCGCCCCGCAACTGCTGCGCACGCACCGGGCCGGACGAACACTGGTGCGGGAACTCATGGCACGCGAGCAGCACAGGAGAACACCCGGCCTGCGCAGCCTGGCCCAGCGGATCGGCGTGCTCGCATGAACGACACCGCCCGCACGGTCTACCTGGTCGTCACAGCCGCACCACCCGTCCTCAGCATCGACCGGCTGATCGAGTCCCTCCACGCCGCCGACTGGCGGGTGTGCGTGATCGCCACCCCCACGGCAGCCTCATGGGTGAACCTCGACGACTTGGCCGACCGGACGGGAACACCGGTCAGATCCCAACCCGGCCTGCCCGGACAGCGCGACCCGCTCCCTCGCGCCGACGCGCTGCTCGTCGCACCGGCGACCTTCAACACCATCAACAAGTGGGCACACGGCATCAGCGACAACCTCGCCCTCGGCCTGCTCAACGAACTACTGGCCACCGACGTACCCATCCTGGTGGCACCCTGCGTCAAACAACTGCTACGCGACCACCCGGCCTACACCGCCAGCGTGACCACACTGACCGCCATGCATGTGATCTTCATGGACCCCGACCAGGTGACAACCCGATCACCAGACGGTTTCGCCACTTTTCATTGGGAACAGATCACCACCACGCTCAACCAACTCATCAGCACCTCAGGTGAAATTGCCCGCCCCTCAGCACAGGTGGATGCGACATGACTGACGACGAGCACCCTTCGGCATCCGAACCAGTCGGCGTACGACTCGCCCGCGAGATCCGCCGACGCCGCACCGCAGTCGGCCTCAGCCAGCCACAACTGGCCCAGCGCATCGGCTACACCAGGCAATACGTCTCACTGGCCGAACGCGTCGACCACAATCTCCCTTCCATGGAGATCGTCAAGGCCATCGACCGCGCTTTGGACGCCGACGGGGCTTTGACGACACTGCGCGAACAAGGAAAACGAGAGCAGGAACGACAGCGCCGGCAGTCGACGGACACGAAAGCACCGAACACCCCCGGAACGCACGTGCCGCCCCGGCTTTCATTGAGCCGCTTCACGGAAACACATCTCGACGACGCCCTCCGACACCTCCGCGAACAATGGCACCTGCTCGTCAAGACGGACAATCTGTTCGGTCCGCGATTCGCCATCAAGTCGGTGCGGGAGCATATCGACTTGATCAACGGGATTGCGGGCACGGTCCGAGGGGCCGCCCGACGCGACGTGGTGGGCTTGGCCGCTCGGTACGCCGAGTCTGCGGCGTGGCTGCACGAGGACGCCGGGGAGGGCTCGCTCGCGCTGCACTGGACGGACCGGGCGATGGAGTGGTCCTACGAATCCGGGGATCGGGCGATGTTGGCGTGGACGCTGTTCCGCCGCAGCCAGCAGGCCACCACCGACGGGGACCCGGCGCGGACGATCGGCATGGCCGAGGCCGCGGGCCGTGACACCACGGCGCTGTCGAACCCCATGCGCGCCGCCGTCACCCAGCAGGAAGCACTCGGGTACGCGCTCGACGGGGACGAACGCACCACCCACCGCAAGCTGGACCAGGCCCACGCGTGGGCAGCGCACGACGACCGGGGCGACGCGCGCGACGGGCACGGGTCCTTCTGCACCGGCAACTACCTGGAACTGCAACGCGCCCACTGCTGGTCCATCCTCGGCCGCCACGACAAGGCCATCGTGCTCTACGAGGACGTGCTCCCCTCACTGCCGGCGGCCTACCATCGTGACCGTGGAACCGCGCTGAGCCGCTTCGCCGCAGCCGCGGTCGCCGTCGCCGAGCCGGAACAAGCCGCGCAGCTCGCGGACGAGGCCCTGGACATCGCACGCGACTCCGGCTCACTGCGCACCGAACGCACGCTGCGGGACGTGGCCGCCGCGCTGTCCCCGCACGGACACCTGCCGGCAGTGGCCGCGTTCCGCGCGAAGGCGATGTCCGGAGGTGCACGGTGACCGCGTCGGGGGCCGAGGTGGCGGCGATGCACCGGGCGGTCGTGCTCTCGGCGTTCGGCCTTGGTACCACCAGCCCCAACCCGCCCGTCGGGTGCGTAATCCTCGACCGACACCACCGCCCGGTCGGCGAGGGCCACCACGTCCGCAAGGGCGAGGCACACGCCGAAGTCCACGCCCTGCGGGAAGCCGGAGACCAGGCCAGGGGCGGCACCGCGGTGGTCACCCTCGAACCGTGCAACCACCACGGCCGCACACCACCCTGCCGCCAAGCCCTCCTCGACGCCGGAATAGCCCGCGTACTCATCGCCCTGATCGACCCCACCTCGCGCGAGGAAGGCGGCGCCGCCCGTCTCGCGGCAGCCGGAGTCGACGTCGAGATCGGACTGCTCGCCGACTCCGCACGCACCGTCCTGCGACCGTGGCTGCACAGCCTGGACACCGGGCGGCCTTACGTCACCTGGCTGTACGAAGTCGACGCCGAGGGACGAGCGCTCACCGCGAGCGAGACCATGCGGACGTTGTACCGCACGACCACCGACGTGGTCCTGGACGAGGCCGGCCACCTCTCCGAGGGCGTGTCGGCCGGTCACGGCAAAGACGCCTTCGCCATCCCCGCGATGACCGTGGACGAGCCTGCACAACTTCTGGCCGCACTGCACGAAGGAGGTACCCGGTCGCTGCTGCTCGCCACCTCTCCCCGAACGGCACAGCGGTTCCTGGAAGCCGGCCTGATCGACGCGACCACGTTTCACGTGCCACACCCGGCTCGTCCCACGACGAATACAGGTGAAGCAGCACTGGTCTACGACGCGTTCGTGATCGACAGAGTCGAACGGCACGGCGACCACCTGCGTTGTGACACCACCGTGCTCCTGCCGCGAATCGGCGACCAGACGTGAACGACGCCCCACGCACGGTCTACCCGGTCATCACAGCGGCACCGCCGGCGCTCGGCATCGACCGGCCGATCGATTCCCTGCACACCGCCGACTGACGGGTGTGCGTGATCGCTTCCGCCGGCGCGAGGGTTGCGGTCACCCGAGTTCGCGGTACTCGGCCCAGTCGAAGTCGGCGACCGCCGTGCTCTCCCGACCGTTGGCGCTCGCGTAGAGCCCCAGGTGCACACCCGTGAAACCACCCGTCACCGGCGTGCTCAGCGGACGCCCGTCGACCGGGTCGCCGAGGTCGCGCCAGGCATCGGGGCCGGTGGCGTACCGGGCCTGGTGGTCCTGGCCCCGGGCGTGGAAGGCCAGCCACAGCAGCGGCCCGGTGACGGGGGCCGTCGCCAGCACCTCGTCGATGCCCTTCAGGCGTCGCACGAGGCGCAGCACGTCGCCGTCGCGGGTGAGGCGCAGGTGGTTGTCGTTGTCCTGGAGCACGACCAGGCCCGCCGATTCGTGCGCCACGCGCGGCGCGAAGTCCAGGGCGCACTCGAACGCGAAGTCGCGGTGCCGCTGGGGCTTGCACACCAGGCTGGGCGTGACCAGGTCGGTCACCCGCTCCGGCCTCAGCGGCAGGCGCAGGTGGCCGGGGCGGTCGAACGACCAGAACGGCTCGTCGGGCGTGCGCAGCACGAACCAGGACGGGTCCAGGGCGCCCGCGTCGAAGTCGTCGCGCGCCGGGATGTCCGGCCACGGGTGCGGTTCCAGGGCGGGCGCCTCGACGGTCTCCTCCACCGGGTCCATCTCCGGCCACCCGTCCACCCACCGCACGGGCGCGAGGAACGTCTCGCGCCCGAGGTTGTAGAAGTAGCCGCCGTAGGGGCGCATGGCCAGCAGCACGGCCCACCAGTCGCCGTCGGGGGTGGTGACGAGGTCGGCGTGGCCGGTGCCGGTGATCTGGTGGTCGCGGCCGTGCTCCCGGTGCGTGAGCACGGGGTTGCGCGGGTGTCCCTCGTACGGGCCGGTGATCGAGCGGGACCGGGCGGCCACGACGGCGTGGTCGACGTCCGTGCCGCCCTCGGCGCACACCAGCACGTAATGACCATCCACTTTGTACAGGTGAGGTCCCTCGGCCCACACCGCGTCGGGCGTGGAACCCGTCCAGATCACGGTTTCGGGGCCGAGTCCCTCGTCGTGCAGCTCGCGCAGCCACACCTCGGTCCGCCCGCGTCGGTCCGACGGGACCTCGCGGCAGCCGTGCAGCCACGTGCGGCCGTCGTCGTCGAAGAACAGCGACGGGTCGAAGCCGTCCACGTCGAGCCACCGCGGTTCGGACCACGGTCCGGCCGGGTCGGTGGCGGTGACCAGGAAGTTGCCGCTCGGGCCGTGGCCGTCGACGAGCGTGCAGACGACGTGGAAGACGCCGTCGTGGTGGCGGATGGTCGGCGCGTAGAGGCCCTTGGAGGGGCCGATGCCGTGCAGCGGGAGCTGGGAGGGGCGGTCGAGCACGTGCCCGACGAGCCGCCACGACACCAGGTCCCGGCTGTGGTGCACGGGCAGGCCGGGGAAGTACGCGAAGGTCGACGTGACCAGGTAGTAGTCGCCGCCGACGCGGCAGATCGACGGGTCCGGGTGGCAGCCGGGCAGGACCGGGTTGGGGTGGCGCACCGACAGGACCCCCGAAATTTTCGCGACAACAGCGATCGTTTCGACCCTAGGTGTGCGGGCGGGACCGGTCAAGGGACCGGCCCGCCGCCGGCATGCTGGGACGATGACGGCCACCAGGCGTGCCCGCCACCGGAGGCTCTCGGCGCTGCTCGCGTCGCGGGACGACACCGACCTCGCCGCGCTCCTGGAGAGCGGGCACGCGACCGCGGGCGTGGGCGGCGGCACGGCGGTGCTCGACGTCGACGGCACGCCGGTGTTCGCCAAGCGCGTCCCGCTGACCGACCGGGAACTCGCCCACCCGCACTCGACGGCGAACCTGTTCGACCTTCCGACGTTCTGCCAGTACGGCGTCGTCAGCCCGGGGTTCAACGCCTGGCGCGAACTGGCCGCGAACCGGATCGTCACCGACGCGGTCCTGTCCGGCGACGCCGACGCGTTCCCGCTGCTGCACCACTGGCGGGTGCTGCCCGGCCGCCCGCCCGTCGCGGCCGAGCACGCCGACGTGGAGGCGGTGGTCGCCGCGCTGGACGGCAGCCCCGCCGTGCGCGCCCGCCTGGACGCGCTGGCCCGCGCACCGGCGAGCCTCGTGCTGCTCTTCGAGCACCTCGCGCACCCGGTGTCCGTCCTGCTGGACGAGGACCCGGTCGGCCGGGCCGAGGAGGTCGAGCGGCAGTTGCTGCGGATCACGACCTTCCTGCGCGACCGGCGGCTGCTGCACATGGACGGGCACCTCGGCAACATGCGCACCGACGGTGAGCGGGTCTTCCTCACCGACTTCGGGCTGGCCACGTCGCCCGACTTCGACCTGTCGGCCGCCGAGCGCGACTTCGTCCGCCGCAACGCCGGCCACGACGCCGACCACGCCGCCACGCGCCTCGTCAACTGGCTGGTGACCGCGGTGTGCGGGGTGCCGGCGGAGCGCGTCCCCGTCGCGCGCAACGAGTACGTGCTCCGGTGCGCCACCGACGGCGTGCCGGACGACGTGCCCCCGCGCGTGGCCGCGATCCTGACCCGGCACGCGCCCGTCGCGGCGGGGGTGAACGCCTTCTACTGGCGGCTGTTCGACGGCGACGTGCACGCGGAGTACCCCGGCGCCGCGTGGTGAGCCGCTCCGGTCGGCCTCGCCCGGAGCGGCTCCCCGGTAGGGGTCAGCAGGCCCTGACGATGGCCGAGTGGGCCTTGGAGCCGAGGTCGAGGATCCGCACGGTCCGGGTGCCGGCGGGCACGCGGACCTGGTAGGTGCCGGGGTTGACCGGGTAGTCGAAGTAGCTGCCCGCCGGGGCGGCCGAGGTGCCCGCGATCATCGAGCCGTCGGTGCGGTGGATCGTGGTGGAGACCGCCTTGCCGCAGTTGTTGGAGATGTAGATCTTGCCCTTGGTCGCGGCGGTGGCGGAACCCGCCCCGAGGACCGAGATGAGCAGACCTGCGGTCGCCAGACCGGTGAGGACGCGTCGGGTGGTCGTCATGGTGCTCCCCCTGGGTGTGGTGTGGGTCGGCCGCAAGGTACCGGCGGGCGCGGCCGCGCACTGCCGGTCGAACGACCGACAGCCGACCCGCTCCCCGGCGCCGCCGACCGCGCCACGTGGGCACGGCCGCGCCCACCGGACCGGGCGGTGGTCCGGTGGGCGCGCGTGCTCAGCGCTCTGTGCTGAACGCCGCGTCGAAGGAGGTCGCGGGCGGGTCGAACAGGTGCTTGCGGATGAAGCCGACGGCTTCCTCCGCGCCCCTCAACCGGTCCATGCCCGCGTCTTCCCACTCCACCGAGATCGGACCCGTGTAGCCGATCGCGTTCAGCGCGCGGAACGACTCCTCCCACGGCACGTCGCCGTGGCCGGTCGAGACGAAGTCCCAGCCGCGACGCGGGTCGGCCCACGCCAGGTGCGAGCCCAGCCGGCCGTTGCGGCCGTCGAAGCGCTTCTTCGTGTCCTTGCAGTCGACGTGGTAGATCCGGTCCGCGAAGTCGAGGATGAAGCCGACCGGGTCCAGGTCCTGCCAGACGAAGTGCGACGGGTCCCAGTTCAGGCCGAACGCGGGGCGGTTGCCGACCGCCTCCAGCGCCTTCTTCGTCGTCCAGTAGTCGTAGGCGATCTCGGACGGGTGAACCTCGTGCGCGAACCGGACGCCGACCTCGTCGAACACGTCGAGGATCGGGTTCCAGCGCTCGGCGAAGTCGGTGTAGCCCTCCTCGATCACGGCCTGCGGCACGGGCGGGAACATCGCCACGTACTTCCACGTCTTCGACCCGGTGAAGCCGACGACGGTGTCCACCCCGAGCTTCGCCGCGGCACGCGCGGTGTCCGCCATCTCGGCGGCGGCGCGCCGCCGCACGTCCTCGGGTTCGCCGTCGCCCCAGATCCGCGCGGGCAGGATGGCCTGGTGGCGGAAGTCGATCGGGTCGTCGCACACGGCCTGGCCGACGAGGTGGTTGGAGATCGTCCACACCTCCAGGCCGTGCTTCCGGAGCACCTCGCGCTTCGCGGGCACGTAGTCGTCGTCCGCGAGCGCCCTGTCCACCTCGAAGTGGTCACCGGAGCAGGCGATCTCCAGCCCGTCGTAGCCCCACCCGGCGGCGAGCCGGCACACCTCCTCGAACGGCAGGTCGGCCCACTGGCCGGTGTACAGCGTGACCGGACGGCTCATCGGGTGTCTCCAATCGTGGTCCACGCGGACTCGTGGCCCGCACTGTCCTCCACCGCCGCCAGCACGCGCTGCACCCGCAGGCCGTCCGCGAAGCTCGGCGCGGGGTCGACGCCCTCGCCGATGGCGGTGAGCAGGTCGGCCACCTCGTGGGTGAACGTGTGCTCGTAGCCCAGGAGGTGGCCCGGCGGCCACCACGCGCCCACGTACGGGTGATCGGCCTCGGTGACGAGCACGCGGCGGAAGCCGGAGTCCGGGCCGTCGTCCGCCGAGAACACCGACAGCTCGTTCATCGACTCGAAGTCGAACGCGAGGCTGCCCCGCGAACCGTTGACCTCCAGCCGCATGGCGTTCTTGCGGCCCAGCGCGAAGCGGGTCGCCTCGAACGTGCCCAGCGCCCCGGAGTCGAAGCGCGCCAGGAAGACCGCGGCGTCGTCCACGGTCACCTCGTCGCGCCCGCCCGCGCCGTCCGGGCGCTCCTTGACGAACGTCTCCGTCGTCGCGCTGACCCCGGTGATCAGGCCGCCGGTGACGAACTGCGCGGCGTCCACGATGTGCGCGCCGAGGTCGCCCAGCGCACCCGAGCCGGCCTTCTCCCGCCGCAGCCGCCACGTCATCGGCGACTCGGGGTCGGACAGCCAGTCCTGGAGGTACACCGCGCGCACGTGCCGCACGTCGCCGATGCGGCCCTCGGCCACCAGCCTGCGGGCCAGCGCGAGCGCCGGCACCCGCCGGTAGTTGAACGCCACCATCGAGCGCACGCCGCGCTCGGCCGCCGCCGACGCCGCCGCCGCCATCTCCTCGGCCTCGGCGACGGAGTTGGCCAGCGGCTTCTCGCACAGCACGTGCTTGCCGGCGGCCAGCGCGGCCAGCGCGATCTCGGCGTGCGTGTCGCCCGGCGTGCACACGTCCACCAGCTGCACGTCGTCCCGGGCGACCAGCGCGCGCCAGTCGGTCTCCACGGCGGCCCAGCCGTACTTGTCGGCCGCCTCCTTGGCACGCACCGCGTCACGTCCACCGAGGGCGGCGAGCCGGGGCGTGAGCGGCACGTCGAAGAACCGGTGGACGCTTCGCCAGGCGTGCGAGTGCACCGCGCCCATGAACGCGTGGCCGACCATGCCCACGCCGATCTCTTCCGTCATCAGCAGCCTTTCGAGCGAGCGGTGGTGTCCGACGTCAGGAGTCGAAGCCGACGTCCAGGTACTGGTCGACGTTCTCCTTCGTCACGACGGCGGAGTAGGTCGTGATCGAGGCGGGGATGTCGTGCTCGGCCAGGTCGCCGATGCCCTTGGTCTGCCCCAGCAGGCGGGCCAGCGCGATACCCGAGGAGGCCATCGACGGGCTGTAGAGCACGGTCGCCTTCATGACGCCGCTGTCGGCCTTGATCAGGTCCATCATGTTCCGCGAGCCCGCGCCGCCGACCATGATGAACTCGGTGCGGCTCGCGCTGTCGATGGCGGCCATGACGCCGATGCCCTGGTCGTCGTCGTGGTTCCACAGCGCGTCGAGCCTGCTCGCCGACTGGAGCAGGTTCGCGGTCTGCTGCTCGCCGGACTCGGAGGTGAACGACGCCGAGACGCGCGGCCCGACCTTGAAGCCGGCGCGGGCGAGGGCGTCGCCGAAGCCCTTGCTGCGCTCCTGGGTTAGCGGCAGCGAGTCGATGCCCGCGACCTCGCCGATGATCGGGTCGGACACGCCCTTGGCCTTCAGCTGCGCGGCGATGAACTCGCCCGCGTTGACGCCCATGCGGTAGTTGTCGCCGCCGATCCACGTCCGGTAGGCGAGCGGGGTGTCGAAGACGCGGTCGAGGTTGATGACCGGGATGCCCGCGTCCATCGCCTGGCGGCCGACCTCGGTGAGCGCCTTGCCGTCGAACGGCAGCACGACGAGCACGTCGACCTTGTCGTTGATCAGCGTCTCGACCTGGCTGATCTGCTGGTTGACGTCGTTGGTGCCCTCGGTGGCCTTGAACGTCACGTCGGAGAACCGGTCGGCCTGCGCCTTCGCGTTCTTCGTCATGGCGGCCATCCAGCCGTGGTCGGCGGCGGGCGCGGAGAAGCCGATGGTGACCATCTTGCCGGGCTGGCTGTTCTCGCCCGAGCTGCCCGCGACGGCGTTGGGCGCGGTGTTGCCGGACTCGTTGGAGGTGCAGCCGGCGAGCAGCGCGGCGGTACCGACGGCGGTGGTGCCCCACAGGAAGCGGCGGCGGTCGAGTGAAGGCATGGAGGTACTCCCGGGCGTCGTTGGTCGGGTGGGTTCGGGGGTTTCCGGACGGCTCACGTGGCGCGTGCGCGGCGGCGGGCGCTGGTGGTGCGCTGGAGGAGCACCGCGGCGACGATGATCACGCCCTTCGCGATGTTCTGGATGTCGGTGTCGAGGTTGTTCTGGGTGAAGATGTTGCCCACCACGGTGAAGATGAGGACACCGATCAGCGTGCCGATCAGCGAACCCCGGCCGCCGGTGAGCAGCGTGCCGCCGATGACGACCGCGGCGATGGCGTCCAGCTCGTAGAACATGCCGTTGGTGGACGCGCCGGACGTGGTGCGGGCGACGACCATCAGGGCGGCGATGCCGCAGCACAGGCCCGCGATGCCGTAGACCAGCGCGGTGTGCCGCTTGACGTCGATGCCGGCCAGGCGGGCGGCTTCGGCGTTGCCGCCCACGGCGAACGTGCGGCGGCCGAACGTGGTGCGGTTGAGCACGACCCAGCCGATCGCGAACACCGCGGCCAGCAGCCAGATCAGCACCGGGATGCCGAGGACGTCGCCCCGGAAGAAGGTGCTGAACCCGGTCTCCGTGATCACCTGCGTGCGGCGGCCGGAGAGCCGTTCGGCCAGGCCCTTCGCCGAGGCGTACATGGCGAGGGTGGCGATGAACGGCACGATCTTGCCGTAGGAGATGAGCACGCCGTTGACCAGGCCGCAGCCCAGGCCGACGAGCAGCGCGCACAGCACCATCACCACCGGGCCGTAGGACTGGGTGGCCACGGTCGTCATCCACACGCTCGACAGGGCCACGATCGACCCGACGGACAGGTCGATGCCACCGCTGATGATCACGAACGTCATGCCGACGCTGACCACGCCGATCGCGGCGGCCAGCCGCAGCATGGTGGAGATGTTGGCCTCGGTGAGGAACGCGTCGGGCCGGGTGGCGTAGCCGACGATGCACAGCACCACCAGCACACCGAGCAGGCCGGTGAGCCGCAGGTCGAGGTTCCGCCGGTGCTTCGGCGGGTCCTGGGGCGGGGCGGATTTCGGGTCGAGGACCCGCACTTCGGTCACAGGGCCTCCTCGGTCGCGGCGCCCTCGACGAGGGCGCTGCCGGCCATCACGATGTCGAGCACGGCGGATTCGGTCAGTTCGGCGGCCGGGCGGTCGGCGACGACCTCGCCGTCCCGCAGCACGAGCACCCGGTCGGCGAGGCCCAGCACCTCGGCGACCTCGCTGGAGACCAGCACGACGGCCACGCCGGACGCGGCCAGCTCGTGGATCACCCGGTACAGCTCGGCGCGCGCGCCCACGTCCACGCCGCGGGTCGGCTCGTCGAGCAGCAGCACGCGGCAGCCGCGCACCAGCCAGCGCGCCACCACCGCCTTCTGCTGGTTGCCGCCGGAGAACTCGGCGACCAGTCGCCGGGGGTCGGCGGGGCGCAGGTCCAGGCGCTCCAGGGTGGCGCGGGAGTCGCGCAGCTCCCGGGCCCGGTCGACGAACCCGGCCCGGCTGTAGGCGGGCAGGCTCGACAGCGTCACGTTGTGCGCCACGGACAGGTCCAGCAGCAGGCCCTGGGCCTTGCGCTCCTCGGGGGCCAGGCCGATGCCCGCCTTCACCGCGGCGGGCACGCTGCCCGTGCGGATGGGCACGCCGTCGACCTCCACCGTGCCCGCGTCGGGTTTGCGCGCGCCGAACACGGTCTCCAGGATCTCGCTGCGCCCCGCGCCCACCAGGCCGGCGATGCCGAGCACCTCGCCCGCGTGCACGCTGAACGTGACGTCGTGGAACTCGCCCGCCCGGCCGAGCCCGCGCACCGCCAGCACCTCGCGGTCGGCGTCCACGGTGGACACGTCGCGGTGCGGGAAGACCGTGTCGACCTTGCGGCCGGACATCAGGTCGACCAGCTCGGCGGTGGGCGTGCCGGCGGGCAGGTTCGCGGCGACCGTGCGGCCGTCCTTGAGGACGGTGACCCGGTTGCCGATGCGGCGGATCTCCTCCAGCCGGTGCGAGATGTAGAGGACGGCGACGCCGTCGCGGGTCAGCTCGGCGACGATGCGGAACAGGTTGTCCACCTCGTCGGCGGCCAGCGCGGCGGTCGGCTCGTCCATCACGATGAGCCGCGCGTCGTGCGCCAGGGCGCGGGCCATCGACACCAGCTGCTGCCCGGCGGCCGAGAGCAGGCCGACCTCGCGGTCCGGGTCGATCTCGGGGTGGCCCAAGCGGGCCATCAGGGCGGCGGCCTTCTTCTTCGCCGTGCCCGTCCGGTTGAAGCCGAACCGGGCCGGTTCGTGGCCGAGGAACACGTTCTCCGCCACCGAGATCCCCGGCACCAGGTCCAGCTCCTGGTACATGGTGGCCACGCCCAGGCGCAGCGCCGCGACCGGTGACGGCAGGGCCGTCCGCCCGCCGCGCCAGGTGATCTCGCCCTCGTCGGGCTGGTGCGCGCCGGCGAGGACCTTGATCAGGGTGGACTTGCCCGCGCCGTTCTGGCCGAGCAGGCAGTGCACCTCGCCCTCGGCGACCTCCAGGTCCACGCCGTCCAGGGCCCGCACGCCGGGGAAGCTCTTGCCGATGCCCGTCATCCTGAGCAGGGTCATGCGGGGGTTCCTTCCTTCACGGGCACGACGGTCGGGTCGTCCAGCACGCGGCGCAGCGCGGCCAGGGCGGCGCCCCGCCCGCCCGCGGTGAACCCGAGCGCGGAGGCGGTGATCGCGGTGCCACCCCGCGGCTGCGGGGTCACCAGCCAGTCCTGGAGCGCGGCGAAGTAGCCGCCCAGCACGATGCGCTCCGGGTTGAGCAGGCTCGCGACGACCGACAGCCCGGTGGCCAGGGCGGCGGCCGTGCGGTGCAGGGCGTCGAGGGTGCGCGGCTCGCCGCGTTCGGCGCGGGTCCGCAGGATCGTCATCCGCTCGCCGGGCGCGAGGTGCGGGTTGTGCACCTGGTCGTGGCGGGGTGCCGCGGCGTGCAGGAACGCGTCCAGGCCGACCTGGGTCTCCCAGCAGCCGCGCTTGCCGCAGCCGCACGGCGTGCCGAGGGGGTCGAGCACCATGTGCCCGACGTCGCCCGCGCGGTTCGCCGCGCCCCGGACCAGCCGCCCGCCCGCGATGACCCCGGCGTGCACGTCCCGGCCGCCGCCGAGGTAGACCAGATCGTCCACCGGGTCGGCGTCGTGCTCGGCGAACGCCGCCAGGTTGGCCTCGTTGTCGACGTCCAACCTGGTCAGCGGCAGGCCGGTGCGGGCGGCGAGCCCGTCGAGCACGGCCACCTCGCGCCAGCGCAGCCGGACCGCCGTGGCGGTGCCGGTGGCGGGGTCGGCCTGACCCGGGACGGCCACCGTGACGCCCGCCCAGCCGGCCTCGGGGACGTCGCGCAGCGCGGTGCGGGTCAGGTCGGCGAGCCGGTCGAGCACGTGGTCGGGCGAGGTGGTGTCGCAGGTCGCGTGGCGGCGCAGGTGGAGTTCGCCGGTCAGGTCGGTGACGGTCGCCCCGAGCCGGCCGGGGTGGACGTCGAGCCCGATCCCGCACACCGCGCCGCGGCGCAGCTGCACGAGCCGGCCGGGCCGGCCCTGGGTGGTCGTGGTGCCGGCGGTCTCGACGAGGCCGCGGTGTTCCAGCTTCGTCAGGAGCGGGGACACCGTCGCCTTGGAAAGACCCGATCTCGCGGCGAGCTGGGCGCGGGAGAGCGGCCCGCTGGAGCGGAGCGTGCGCAGGAGGAGGGCGAGGTTCGCCTCGCGCCGTGCCTCGGGCTGCGCGTGCATCGGGGCTCCCACTTCGGTGAGGGGTTGGTCAAAGGAGGTGGTCCAGCTCACGTCCACCCGTGAGTTGCGGCGAATCCTGACAGTGAACCGGGCACGCTGACAAGAACTTCCACTCACTTTTGTCGATTCGTTGCAAAAGTCGGTACGGAACCAACAGAAGAGGCGATCGGAGCACTGCCCGAATTGTGAGAGCGCTCTCGCATGGTGAAGGCACGGCTGAGCGGCCTGCCGTGACGGGTTCGCACGACAGACCTCGGACCTCTGGCAGGTATCAGCCCACCGGGGAGAAGGCGCGGTCCGTAGCGGACCACGCGGCACCGGTCACGCCGGCCAGCTCGCCCAGCTCCGACAGCACGATCGGCAGGTTGCCGGTCGCCAGGGGCAGGGAGCGGCGATAGACGGCGCTGCGGACCTCCGCGAGCAGCGAGTGGCCCAGCCTCGACACGCCGCCGCCGATGACGACCATGCCGGGGTTGAGGAAGCTGACCAGCGACGCCACCACGTGGCCGAGCCGGCGCCCGCCCTCGCGGACCAGGTTGGCGGCGGCGAAGTCGCCGGCCGCGGCGGCAGTGCCGACGTCCTCCGCGGTCAGCGCGCCCTTGTCGTGCAGGGCGCCCGCCAGCGCCACCGACCGCCCGCTGCGCGCCAGGGTCGTGGCGTCCCGGGCCAGCGCCGCGCCGCCGAAGTACGCCTCCAGGCACCCGACTTCACCGCACGCGCACGCCGGCCCGAAGTCGTCCAGCCTGATGTGCCCGATGTCGCCCGCCGTGCCGGCCACGCCCCGGTACACCTTGCCGCCCAGCACGATGCCGCAGCCGATGCCGGTGCCGACCTTGACGAAGATCAGGTCCTCCAGCGACCGGGCCACGCCCGCGTGCCGCTCGCCCAGCGCCATCGCGTTCACGTCGTTGTCCACCGTCACCGGGCAGCCCCAGCGGCCGGCCAGCTCGTCGCGCACCGGGTAGCGGTCCCAACCGGGCATGATCGGCGGCGCGACCGGCATGCCGTCGCGGAAGCTCACCGGGCCCGGCAGGCCGATGCCGGCGCCGATGAGCGTGCCGGCCGCCTTGGCGTAGACGACATCGGCCAGCTCGGCGACGCGGCTGAGCACCTGCGCCGGGCCGCCGCGCACGTCGCACTCCTCGCTGCGGCTCTCCAGCACCTCGCACCGGCCGTCGGTCACCGCGACCGTCACCGAGGTCGCGCCCACGTCCACGCCCAGCACGCGCAGGTCGTCGGCCAGGTGCACGAGCGTCGAGCGCCGCCCGCCCCGGGACGCGGCCGGACCGCCGATCTGCACCAGCCCGACGTCGACCAGCCGCGCCAGCTCGGCGGTCAGCTTGGCCCGGGGCAGCTCCAACCGCTCACCCAGCGCCACGCGCGACATGGCACCCTCGTCGCGGAGCAGCCCGAGCAGCTCCGACTGCCTGCCCGAAACCACCCGCGGCTGCTGGCCGCTGCCCGTCGCGCTCACGGCACCAATCTACGACCTCAGCGGCCTTCCCTCAGCGGCCTTCCCTCAGCGACCTCCGTCGGGGCACCACCCGGCCCGGCGCACGTCCACGTCCTTGCGCTCCGAGTACCGGCCGCACGAGGCGACCACCAGGGGTGGGGCGCCGTCGGCCACCCGGAGCACCGCGATGAACTTCTCCGTCGGCACCTGGCCGTCCTCGAAGTCGAGGACGCCGCTCTCCCCCGACAGCGCCTGGTCGCCGCGGATGTCGCCGATCTCCTTCCACACGTGCCCCGGCGACACCGGGATCGGGCCGAGCTTCGTCATCGCGTGCACGAACAGGTAGAGGGCGTCATAGGTGAGCGCCGCGTGGCCGTCCAGCGACGGGTTCGCGTCGCCCGCGCACTCCTCCTCGAACACCGCGCGCAGCGTCTGGTGCATGGCGGTGGCCGCGACGCAGCCCGGTGAGCCGACCGCGAACGACACGTAGTCGTACGGGATCTCGGGGTGCTGGTTGCGCAACGTCCGGTCGGCGGCGTACCGGGCGATGTCGTCGCCCGCCAGCAGCACCGGCGGCCGGTCCTTGCAGCCCGCGCTCACCCCGTCCATCAGCTTGCCGAAGTCCGCGGGGCGGCCCGCGAAGAACACCACCTCGTCCTCGGCCACCCCGCACAGCTGCTGGCCGAGCCGGCGGGCGTCCGAGCCCTCGTTGCCGGTCGCGGGCCGGTACGGCTCCTCGCGCACCCGGTCGCCCTGCTCGGTGAACCGGAGCACCAGGTCCTCCCGGAGGTTGCTCGCGTACGAGTCCTCCTCGTCGTTGGAGTGCACCACGACCACGCCCCGCTTGTCCGGGTACGCGAACCGCACGTACCGCGCGACGACCCGCGCCTGGCGGTCGTTGTTCGGCGAGACCTGGAAGTACATCCGGGACGCGGTGCGCATGTGGTCGTCGGACAGGGTCGCCGCGACCACCGGCAGGCCGACCTCGCCGAGCTTGGTGATCGTCTCCCGGGTCGTCCTGCGGCTCAGCGCCATGCCGAGCACGCCGACGATGCTCTTGTCGCGCTCCAGCATCGACCCCAGCGTCCTCGCGACCACCTCGCCGTGCTGCATGTTCGCGCCCGCGTTGCCGAACAGCACCCGGACCAGCGGCTCGTCGGGGCCGGTGCGCTCCAGCAGCTGCGCCTGCCGCGCCGCCACGCCCATCAGCCGCGCGGTGTTGCTGGCCAGGGCGTCGCGGGCGGTGCTCATCGCGGAGACGTACACGACGGTCGCGTACGGCCGCTCGGGGTCGCGTTCGTGCGCTTCCAGGACCTCGCGGTTCTGGTCCACGAGCCGCTGCTGCGCCTTGTCGAACCGCGCCAGGTCTGCGGGGTCGCCCGTCCCGAACAGCGGCAGCAGGCCCGTGGTGACGCCCACGCAGTCGTCGCCGAGCCGCTCCAGGGTGTGCGCGTCGGGGTTGTCGCGCTCCAGCCCGCAGTGCCGGTACCGCCAGCCGTCGTTCTCCGCGACGATCCCGCTCACCTGCCGGTAGCCGACCGCGCCCACGGCGGTGAGCAGCAGCACCGCGAACACCGCGAGCACCGACGTGCGCGACCACACCGGGGCAGGTCGCACGGACAGCGTCGCCGTCGGCGGCACCTCGCCCGGAACGATCGGCACCGGCGGGACCCGCAGCGGCAGGAACCACGCCGTGGGGCGGCGGGCGCGGCTGTCGGTGGCGAGCTTGCGCGCCCACGTCTCGTAGGCGTGGCTCGCCTGGTCGACGGGCACCGGTTCCCGCTCGGCGGCGTTCTCCGCGTCCGGCGGCACCTTCTCGCTGCCGCTGATGATGACGAGCGGGTCGAACGCGCCGGTGTCGTTGCGGACGTCGTTGATGAGCTTGAGCACGGCGTAGCCGCCGTTGTCGCGGCGGATGCCGTCGAGCAGCACCACCGGGTACACGGTGCGGCGGGCCGAGCGGATGCGCCACAGCGACCGCCGGTAGGCGCGGCGCACGTCCTCCAGGAAGGCGTTGACGAGCAGCTTGGCCAGCTGGCCGGTGTCCTCGCGCGGTTCGGCGCTGCGGCCGGGCAGCAGGCCCGAGGTGAGGCGCTCGGCGAACCCGATGAACGTGCCGGGGTCGTGCGGGGCGAGGTAGGGCTGGCGCAGCAGCCACCGGTACTCGCTGCCCGGCACGACGCCGCGCAGCTTCGCCCGGAACAGGAACGACGGCACGAGCCGCAGCACCAGCCGCACCCACCAGGGCGCGGTCTCGGTGGCGCTGTCCAGCACGTCGCGCGGCATCAGGTCGTCACCGCTGCGCCGGCGCAGGTCGCGTTCGCGCAGCCGGGTGAGCAGGGTGGCCGCCGACTCCGGGTCCGCGCCGTCCACGCGCTGGTTCATCAGCCAGTAGACGAGTTCGAGGCGGCGGAACTCGTGGCGGCCGTAGCGGCCGTTGACGCCGGAGGACAGCTCGCGCGCGACGGACACCAGGATCGCGCCGACCGCCTCCAGGGTGCGGGCCTCCGACCCGCCCGACCCGCCCGGCCCGGCGGGGGCGTCGGAGGCCTCGGCGGCGTCCTCGAACCGGTGCAGCGCGTGCGGCACGCGACCGGGGTGCGCGCCGCGCAGGTGGGCGCGCAGGGCGCCCAGCAGGCCGGCCGACTCGGGGCCTCGGACCAGGCAGACCAGCGGGATGCCCCGGTCGCCGCCCGCCCGCGCGCCGGACCTGCGGCCCGGCAGCTCGCCGAACCTCGGCCGCTCGGTGAGGTCCTGCAACAGCTTGACCAGTTCGTCGATGACCTCGACGGACGATAATCGCTCGGTCACCTGGCTCCTCGTGGACGGGTCCCCCGGCGTGCCCCGCCGGTCCTCCGACTGTAGGGGCAACAGGGGTTCACGCGGTTCGGTTCGGGCGGCATCGGCCCACGTCACCGCACTGATACGGACCTCGGGACGAGCACCGACCGGGGCGTCCGCGCGGGGATGTGCCCCGGATCACACCGGACACCCACGCAACCGAACACCCCACCGGACGTCTCCGACAGTGCCGTCACCCTTCTGAGACACCGTGTGGTCGTCAATGCGACACACGGTAACCGATGTGACGGAAAAACGTGACCCCCGTCACGCGAGCCGGTCTCATCCTTGCCCCGGCAAATCACGAGCGGTTACGTTTCCGGCCGCAGATCACGGTTCCATCACCGAACGGACACGGCGCGAATCCCCCGACGCGCACGTGACCACCTGGTTCCCCCGCCGGGTCCGGTGCGGAATTCCCCGACGCAGGAGGCTGCACCGTTGGCTCGGCACGCTCGACATAAGAACAACAGCAGTGGGCAGACCGCGATGTTCCAGGTCCCCCCGCCGCCGCCCGGCTACCAGGGCGCGCACCGGGCCGAGGCGGAACGGGTCCTCCCGAAGCGCCTCGCCGGCGTCGCCGTGGCCGTGGGCGTCCTCTCCGGAGCGGGAGCCGCGGCCCACGCGGTGACCACCGGCACGTTCAACCCCGTCGCGGGCGGTGCGGACCTGGGCGGCGTGCCCGAGCAGAAGCAGCTGACGTACACCGGCAAGGCCGCCACCGTGCACTCGATCGACCTGGGTTCGGAGACCGCGCGGATCATCCGCCAGGACTACCTGACCGCGTTGAACACGTTCAACCAGGCCAGCGGCGTCGCGCAGGACGGCTGGACCGCCCGGCAGGCCGCCGAGGAGCAGGCCCGCAAGGACGCCATCGAGGCCGCCAAGCCCCCGAAGCAGCGCCAGGTCGAGGGCTGGATCAAGGAGGCCATCGGCATCCTGGCCGCCAACGGCACCCGGATCGACGAGAGCAGCGTCGACGAGATCTACACGATCATCATCAAGGAGTCCGGCGGCAACCCGAACGCCGTCAACACCTGGGACTCCAACGCCGTGCGCGGCACGCCGTCCAAGGGCCTGATGCAGTGCATCGACCCCACGTTCCAGAGCTACAAGCTCGCGGGCTACGACGACATCTACGCCCCGGTGGACAACATCATCGCGGGCGTCCGCTACACCTACGCGCGCTACGGCGGCTTCCACAACCACCCGGGCCTGGTCTCCATCGCCTCGGGCAACGGCTACCTGGGCTACTGAGGGCGCGCCACACCGGCCCGGCCACCCCGGGGCGCACCGCGCTCACCCCAGCCGGAAGTCCGCGACGCGGATCGCCGACGGGGTCGTGCCGCTGGAGCGCTGCTGGTACTGGACCGACAGCACGCCGTCCGCGGCGAGCCGGGAGACGTCCACGTTCACCTCGCCGAAGGCATTCATCGACGGGCGGTCGAACACCAGGGCCCAGTCGGTCCAGCCGCTCGCCCTGCTCGCCGACACGACCCGGCCGCGCGGCATCACCAGGTAGGCGTTGTCCGCCCGGTCGAACACGAGCTTGGTGCGCTGCGTGCTGCCCGGCGGCACCGGGACCTCGCGCTTCGTCCACGCGCCGGTCGGACCGCGGGTGACGTGGAAGGTGCGGCCGTAGCGGGTGCGCTGGGCGCTGTAGTCCGACACGCACTGGGTGAACCGGCCGGGCACGTAGCTGATCACCACGTGCGGCGCGCCGGTCGAGTCGGCCGCCTGGCCCTCCTGGTTCATCAGGCCGTGGTTCGGGTCGAGCGGGTCGACCACCAGGCCCGGCGAGGCGACCGACACGCGGGTGCCGCCGGTGGTGCCGACGACGGTCCCGGCCGCGTTGCGCCACGTCCGGCCGCGGTCGTCGCTGTGGACGTAGCCCGTGTCGTGGTTGGTGAGGCCACCGGGGTGGCACAGCACGCCCGCGTTGCCCTCGCGCCAGGTGAACGCCGCGTGCAACCGGCCGCGCCGGTCGTAGGTCAGACCGTGCAGGTAGGCGTTGCGGGTCCTGGACACCACGCCGTTGGTGCCGGTGTAGTCGCCGGTGGCCGAGGTCCACGCGCCGAGCGCGCGCCACGTGCCGCCGGTGTACTCGGCCAGCTCGTTGACGCCGTTGCCCGACCGGCCCGTGCGGTAGCTGAACTGGAGCGCGCCCTCGGGGGTGACGACGAACTGCGGGTACGTCATGTCGCCCAGCTCCACGCCGCCCAGGGTGCGCTGCACCGCGCCGAAGACCGACGGCGACCAGCGGTGCGCGGCCGGCTGCGAGACCAGGCCGGCCACCGAGCGGGTGTAGAACAGCCGCGAGTCGTGGGTGTCCATCGCGACGTGCAGCGTGCCGTCCGCGGGCGAGACGCCCAGCGAGATCACGTTGTGCGAGTCGTCGGTGCCGAGCCGGTGCGGCAGCACCGCCTTCTCCCACGCCCCGTCGAGGGGCCGCCGCGCGATCACGGCGTCGCGGGTGGACGTGTACCAGGCGGCGTACTGGTAGCCGGCGTGCGTGACCAGCGCGTCCTGGAACGCGTTGTTGTTGACCAGACCGTCGTAGGACACGAAGTAGAGCGCCGAGGCGTCCAGCAGGGTGTCGGACAGCAGGGTGACGCCGGGCGCCGCGTGCGCCGCCGGCGGGTGGGCGAAGGAGGCGGTCAGCGCCAGCGCCGCCGCCAGGGCCGCCCCGCGCGTCGCCCCCGGGCGCGTCACGCCACCACTCCGTCGACCTCGACGGTCTGCACGGCGCCGGCGGCGAACGCCAGCCGCACCTGCTTGTCCCGCACGGCGACGTCCTGGCGGCGGGTGTACCGGTCGCCTGCGCCGGAGGTGAGCGTGGACCAGCGGGTGGCGGTGCCGTTCGGCACGGTGGCGAACCGGCCCAGGTCGAACGTCAGGGTCTGCGCCGCCCCGGTGTTCGCCGCGACCAGCACGAGCCGCCGGGCGGCCTGGTCGTACGCCGCCGCGGCCAGGTCGCTGCCCGTCTCCAGCACGCGCATCCCCGGCCGGATGTGCCGGGTGAACTGGGCCAGCACGTAGAGCTTGGTCTCCACCGCGCCCGCGCGCAGGGTGCTCCCGTCGTACTTGACGGCGCCCCACCCGGCGGTCGGGTCCATCACCTGCCAGTAGCACCACGCGGTCGGCTTGAGCCAGCGGAAGTCGAGCAGCAGGCAGCGGGCCGTCTGGAGGCCGGTGCCGTCGCCGTCGCCGTGCTCGGAGTTCCACAGCACCTTGCCCGACGCGCGCACGTCGTTGGCCAGCAGGTCGCGGCGACCGCCCGTGCCCTGGTAGCCGTGCACGTTCACCTGCCGCACCAACGCCTTCGTGGCGGCGTCGAAGCCGTTCCACGTCGTGCGGGCGAGGTCGTAGCTCGTCTCGTCGGACGCGGAGACCCACGTCCCGGCCAGGCCCTGCCGGTCCAGCTCGGTGCGCAGGTGGGCCAGCACGCTGCGCTGGGTGGCCGCGCCGATGTGGCAGCCCTCCTGGGTGCCGTTGGCGTGCCAGTAGGCGGAGGACGGCTCGTTGAACGGGTCGACGCTGCGGAAATCGACGCCCCACTGGTCGCGGGCGCGGCGGGCGGTGACGGCGAGGTGGTGGGCGTGCTGGCGGTGGTTCCACGGCTGGAGGTTGTCGTCGGCGGCGTTCGCCGCGCCGGACGGGTTGTGGTTGAGGCACATCCACCACATCGGCGAGTTCGCGAACAGCTCGCTCACGGCACCCCGCTGGGTGGCCTTGACGAGCGCGGCGCGCTGCTTGGCGTCGGCGTTCCAGTTCCACGCCGAGGAGTTCGGGTCCTCGTTGTTCCAGTCCTGCCAGAAGCCCTCGATCTGCTTGAACCGCGGGATGTTCGGCGAGGCGACCATGCGCGCGGAGCCGACGGCGTTCCAGCTCGACGCGCCCAGGTTGTAGCGGGCGATGGTCATGCCCAGGCCGGGTAGCGCCGCGCCGTCGTAGGTCACGGACTTCGTGGTGAAGAACAGGTCGGCGAAGTCGTCCCGGTCGCCGAAGGCGTTGGCCCACCAGGCGAGGGAGGTGCCCCAGCCCTCCCAGGTGCCCTGGCCGGTCGTGGTGACGCCGACGGTGGCGTCGGCGCGGGCCGTGCCGGTGAGCGCCGTGCCGGTGAGCGCGGCCCCGGCGGCGGTGGCCCCCGCCGCGGTGAGCAGCGCCCTGCGAGTGACAACCACTGCGACCTCCTCGTCGCCCGTCCCCCTGCTGGAGAGGTGTGGACTTACCCCAGCGCGTGGCACACTCGAAGGTCAACGAAACGAACAGGAACGATCAGAGTCGATCGGAACCGACAGATGCGGTTGGCGGCGCAGCGGCGTGAACTGATCCTGGCGGCGGTGCGCGAGCACGGCGTGGTCCGGCTCGCGGACCTGGTCGACCGACTGGGCGTGACGGCGGTGACGGTGCGCCGGGACGTGACCGCGCTGGCCGACCGGGGCCTGGTGGCCCGCGTGCACGGCGGCATCACGGTGCCGCGCCACGGCGAGCAGCCGCGACCGGCGCCCGTCGCGCACGTCCTGGTCGGCATGGTCGCGCCGTCGGCGGAGTACTACTGGCCGGCCGTCATCCAGGGCGCGCAGGCCGCCGTGGCCGCCGCCGGGGGCAGGCTGGCGCTGCGCGCGTCGCGCTACGACGCGGCGGAGGACCGGCGACAGGTGGCGGCGCTGCTCGACCGGGGCGTGCAGGCGCTGCTGGTGGCGCCGAGCACCGGCGGTCAGGCCGGGCTCGACCTGATGCGCAGGCTGGGCGGGCTGAACGTGCCGGTGGTGCTGATCGAGCGCGTGCCGCCGCCCGAGCTGCCCACCATCGGCCTGGACGCGGCCGTCACCGACCACGCGCTCGGCGCGGGCCTGGCCGTGCGGCACCTGGCGGCGTTGGGGCACCGGGCGGTCGGCCTGGTGGTGTCGCGGCCGAGCCCGCACCACGACGCGATCCGCGCCGGCTGGCGGTCGGCGGTCGCCTCGCTGGACCTGTCCCCCGACGTGCCGGCGCTCGACGTGCCGACGTACGGGTCGGCGCAGTGGGCGGCGGTGTGCGACGACGTGCTGGACCGGTGCGCGCGCTCGGGCGTGCGGGCGCTGCTGGTGCACGCCGACCGCGAGGCGATCGGGCTGGTCGACCGGGCCCGCGACCGGGGCCTGGACGTGCCGGGTGAGCTGGCCGTGGTGTCCTACGACGACGAGGTGGCCGCCGCGTCCGACCCGCCGCTGACCGCCGTCCGGCCGCGCAAGCACCGGTTGGGCGCGCTGGCGGCGCAACTGGCGCTCGCCCGGGTGGCCGACCCGCTGGACCGGCCGGTGCACCGGGTGTCGCTGTGGCCGAGCCTGGTGGTGCGGGAGTCGTGCGGCGCGGGTTCGCGGCGAACCCCGCAATAGTTTCGTTCAGCAAGCTGAACATGTCGTTGTGCTCGTGCGCCGGTGCCGCCACGATGGGGTGGACGACGACTGCGAGGGGGCACCGTGGGCCGGTACCGGTTGCACGTCAACGGCGAGCGGCGCGAGGTGGACGTCCCGGGCGACACGCCGTTGTTGTGGGCGTTACGGGAGCAACTGGGCGTGCTGGGGCCGAAGTACGGGTGCGGTGTCGGCGCGTGCGGGGCGTGCACGTCCCTGGTCGACGGCGAGGCGGCGCGGCCGTGCGTGACGCCGGTTTCCGAGGTGCGGGGCCGGCGGGTCACCACGATCGAGGGCCTGTCCGAGGACGGCGACCACCCGGTGCAGCGGGCGTGGCTGGAACTGGACGTGGCGCAGTGCGGGTACTGCCAGCCGGGGCAGATCATGTCGACCGTGGCGCTGCTGTCGCGTGATCCCGACCCGGACGACGCGGCGATCGACGAGGCGTTGCGGGACAACGTGTGCCGGTGCGGGACGTACTCGCGGGTGCGGGCGGCCGTGAAGCGGGCGGCGGAGCTGAAGCGGGGTGCGCGGTGATCGACCGCAGGGCGTTCCTGGGCGGTGTGCTGGTGGTGTCGGCGCCGGTGGTGCTGCCCGGTCTGACGGCGGGTCCGGCGGCGGCGGGTCCGGCGGAGGGTCCGGCGGAGTTGGCGCCGAACGTCTTCGCGCGGCTGGACAGCGGGGGCCGGATCACCGCCACCGTGCCGAAACCGGACTCCGGGCAGGGCGTGCGCACGCTGGTCGCGCTGCTGGTCGCCGAGGAGCTGGCCGTCGGCCCCGACGACGTCCGGGTCGAGCAGGCCCCGGGCGACACGGCCCGCTACGGCTCGCAGTCCGTCGGCAACTCGTTCTCCGCCCGCTCGCTGCACCAACCGATGCGCACCGCCGCCGCGACCGCCCGGTGCCTGCTGGTGGCGGCCGCCGCGGCGCGGTGGGGCGTGCCGGTCGGGGAGTGCTCGGCGCGCGACGGCGCGGTGCACCACGGACGTCGACGGCTGCGGTACGCGGAGCTCGTGCGGGACGCGGCGGCGCTCGACCCGGCCACCGTACCGGTCGCGCTGACACCGCAGGCCGAGTGGCGCCTGCTGGGCAGGACCCGCGCCGGGCGCGTGGACGCCCGGGACGTCGTCACCGGCAAGGCCCGCTACGGCATCGACACCCGGCCGCGCGGCGCGCTGGTCGCCGTCGTGCTGCGACCGCCGTGGATCGGCGCGCTGGTCGACACCGTGGACGACACCGCCGCCCGCGCCCTGCCCGGCGTGGTCGCGGTGACCGCGCTCGACCCCGCGACCTCCGGCCAGGGCGGCGTGGCGGTCGTCGCGCGGACGACGCCGGAGGCGCTCAAGGGCCGCGACGCGCTGCGCGTGACGTGGCGCGGCGGCACGCCGACCGCCGACAGCCGGGTCTGGCTCGACGCACTGGAGGCCGCGCTGCCGCCGGTGCCCGCCGCCCCCGGCCCCGTGGCGTTCGAGGCGACCTACCGGCTGCCGCTGCTCGCCCACGCGCCCATGGAACCGATGAACGCCACCGCGCACGTGACCGCAACGGGTATCGACGTGTGGGCGCCCACCCAGGACCCCGGCGGCCTGCGCACCCAGCTGGCACGCCAGTTCGGCCTGGACGCGGCGGCCGTGCGGGTCGGGACGGCGCTGACCGGCGGCGCGTTCGGCCGGCGCATCGAGCCGGACCCCGTGCTGGAGGCCATCGCCTGCTCACGGGTCGCGGGCGCGCCGGTGAGCGTGCTGTGGACCCGCGAGGACGACCTGCGGCACGACTCGTACCGGCCCATGTCGGTGCACCGGCTGGCCGCCGCGGTCGACGCCGGGGGCGTGCCGACGTGGCGCTCCCACGGCGTGTCCACCTGGGGCCTGACCGTGCTGCCGTTCTTCACCCCGGACGTCATCAAGCGCAGCGGCGACCAGTTCCCGTACGCCGTGCCGGGGCAGGTGGACGTGGTCGCGGGACCCGCGCCGCTGCGCACCGGGTTCTGGCGGTCCGTCTACGCCGGGCACTTCCAGTACGCGGAAGAGGTGTTCCTCGACGCCCTCGGGCGGCGGGCCGGCCTCGACCCGGTGGAGCTGCGCCGCCGCCTGCTGCCCGCAGACTCGCGGTTGCGGCGGGCGCTGGACGCGGCGGTGGCGCGGGCGGGCCCGGTGCCGGCGGGCCTGACCCGCGGGGTGGCGTGCCACGACGACTACGGCTCGGTGATCGCGGTGGTCGCGGACGCCGAGGGCGACCGGGTGCGCCGGGTGACGGCCGCGGTCGACGTCGGGCCGGTGCTGCACCCGTCCGGTGTGCGGGCGCAGGTCGAGGGCGGCGTGGTGGACGCCGTGTCCACGGTGTTCGGCGCGCAGGTCACCGTGCGGGACGGCCGGGTCGTGCAGACCTCGTTCCGGGACTACGCGTGGGCGCGCATCGACCGCGCGCCCGACGTGGACGTGGTGCTCGTGCCGTCGGACGCGCCGGTCGGCGGCCTGGGCGAACTGGCGTTCCCGCCCGCCGCGGCGGCCGTGGCCATCGCGTCCGGCCGGGAGGTGACCGGGATGCCGGTGACCGCGCCGGTCGGCTGATCCGGGCTTCCGCGGAACCGGGCGGACACCCGGCTCAGTGGCGGCAGGAGGCGAGGAACTCCTCCGCGAAGTCGGGGAACTCCGCGCGCGCGGCCGCGAGCACGTCCGCGGCCGTGCGCTCGCGGCCCGGCGCGAACTCCTCGGCCACGGCGCGCAGCTCCGCGTTCGGCTCGGACCCGGTGGCGCCGAACTCGACGGCCTCCATCGGTCCCACGCCGTCGGCCATCAGCCACAGGAAGTCGCCCAGGTCGCGGGCCACCACACCCACCGCACCCTCGGAACCGAAGAACACCACGGGCTGCCCGTCGAGCGGCGCACCCGGGCGGGTCAGCCACAGCGCCGCGAGACCACCCGTGCCGTCCTGCGCGAACACCCGGTACGGCGCGCCGTCCAGCTCGTCGTTCCCCGTCCAGGAACGGAGCCAGTCGGTCGTCTCCCCGGCGGGGGTGAACTCCGGGTAGGGCTCGTAGTCGTACTCCTCGGGGTCGAGGTCGAGGCCCGCGAGGGCGTGCAGCGCGGGCGGGAAGTCGCGATCACCGGACATGGGCGGCACGCTACCGTGGCGGTCCGACACCGAGGGGGGACGAGCGGTGGGCTGGACCGACGCGACGTGGCACGTGTGGAACGACCTCGGCAAGGTGCTGCCGCAACTGGAGGCGGGCGCCGACCCGAACGCGGGACCGGGGCACCGGCCGCTGCACATGGCCGCCCGGCGGGGTTCGCCCGAGGTGGTCGCCGAACTGGCGTCCCGGGTGGACGACGTGGACGCCCCGCACGAGGGCCGCACCGCGCTGTGGCTCGCGGTGTACGAGGGCCACGCCGACAACGCCCGCGCGCTGTTGGCGGCGGGTGCCGACCCGTGGCGGCCGATGATGGCCGGGTGGTCCCCCGGCCGGCTCGGGCTGGCCGGGCCGCTCGCCCCGCTGTTCGCGGACGGCCCGCACCGGCTGTCGCCCGGGGAAGCCGCCCTGGCGACCGAGGCCGTGCGCCTCAAGGCCGCCCTCGACGACCCGGGGCGCTTCGACGACGGCACCGGGCTGGCTGCCGTGGCGGGCATCGACGCGGCCGAGGTGGCCCGGCGGCTGGACGCGACCCCGTACGAGGGCGACGACCCGGCCGGGACGTGGCCGGGTGACGTCGTCGGCGTCACGGACGTGCCCGGCGGGGCCGTGCTCACCCAGCCCTGGGGCTACGCGCCGCAGACGCCGGGCGTGACGAAGGCGCTGTCCACCGGGACGGTCTGCTACGGCGTGTACGCCAACCCCAAGAGCGGCGACCAGGGCAGCATCGCGCGCGACGGCGGGATCGTGGGCTGGGACCTGCACCCCGGCGGCGAGCCGTCCGAGACGGACCCGGCCGACCAGGTGCTGCTGTCCTACCTGTACCGGTACGACGCGATGGCCTACGCGTGCGGCTACGCGGGCGTCCGGCCGACCGACGCGCGGCCCGTCACCGGCCCGCCGGACGTGTGGCTGCGCCTGCCCGCCAAGGACTACTGGACCTGATCCCCCCGGACCTGATCCCCTCGGACCTGGCGGACCCCCAGGTCCGCCAGCACGGCGCGGGCCGCACGGCGACCGGACACCAGCGCGCCCTGGATGGACGGGGTGTCGCGGTGGTCGCCGCACACGTACCGGCGGGGCGCCAGGCGGACCGCCCCGCGCAGCGGGTGGGGTGCGTTCGCGACGGGCAGCGCGTGCGGGACGTCGTACCGCGCGAGCGTCTCCCACCCCGTGACGGGCGTGCCGTAGAGCACGCCCAGGTGCGACCGGACCTCCGCCTCGGTCGCCTCGTCGAGGACGGACGCCTGCACGAGCGGCGCGTCCGGCGAGTAGGCGCGCGAGACCTCGGACAGCACGGCGGTGTTCACGACCGGGCCGCCGCCGTCGCCGTCCACCACCAGCGTGGGGTCGCGCAGCGGCGGGGCGGGCGGCCGGAAGTACCACGTGGTGACGCCGTGCCACGCCGGCGCGCCCAGGCCGGGCCACAGCCGGTCGGCGGCGGAGCCGTCGGTGGCGATCACGACGTGGTCGGCCGCGACCCGTTCGCCGCCGGCCAGCTCCACGCCGTCCGACCGCACCGCGACCACCCGCGCGCCGAGCCGCACGTCGAGCCCGCGCGCCAGCAGCCGGGGCAGCTCGGCCATGCCGAGCGCGGGCAACGCCGCCCCGCCGCGCGCGAAGCTGCGCCACACCAGGTGGAAGAACCGCGAGGACGTGGTCAGCTCGCGTTCGAGGAACACCCCCGCCAGGAACGGCCGCAGCACGGTGTCCACGGCGTCGTCGGACAGCCACCGGCCCAGCTCCTCGCGCGTGGTCCGGTCGGGCGCGGACGTGATGGCGCGGACCGGGCCGACCAGGTCCCGCAACGAGATCCCGGCCAGCGCGACGAGGTCGCGGACGCCGAGCACGCGCTGCCCCAGCGCGCCGCGGATCGCGTGCAGCCCGTCGCGCGGGTCGGCCAGCAGGTCGCGCCGGCCGCCGCGGTGGACGAACGCGCCGGGCCGGAAGTGCCGCAGGTCCAACGCGTCCAGGTCGACGTCGGCCAGTTCCGGGTAGGCGGGCAGCAGGATCTGGAAGCCGCGGTCGAACCGCACGCCGTCCACCACGTCGGTGCGCACCCGGCCGCCGACCTCGTCGCCCGCGTCGAGCACCACCGACGCGACGCCGGCGCGGGCCAGCACCCGGGCCGCGTTCAGCCCAGCCAACCCCGCCCCGACGACCACCACTCCGCCCACGCCCCGACGCTAGTGCGGCACGCGGACCCCCGCACGACGGGTGGTCACCCCGGGTGCCTGCCCAGGAGGTCCGCCGCGTGCACCGCCTCCAGCGACAGCGTCTTGTACCCGACCTCGCCGAACAGCACGGTGATCCGGTCGGCCTCGCTGTGCACCACGGTGCCCTCGCCCCACTCGGCGTGGTGCACCCGCGACTGGGCCGGGTACTCGGGGTTGAGGGACACGCCGGTGCCGGCGTCGCCGCTCCAGCACGTGTCGCAGTTGCCGCACGCCCGCTCCAGCACCTCGCCGAAGTACCCGAGCAGGTGCTGCCGCCGGCACGCCCTGGTCTCGGCGTACGCCCGCAGCAGCTCGATGCGGGACTTGTCGAGCCGCTGGAGCCGCTCCGCCTCCTCCGCCGCCAGGTCGGCCGCGCGCGCCGGGTCCTCGACGAGCCGGAACCGGCCCTTCGCCACCTCGACCGCGCCGGTGCCCTCCAGCAGGTTCACCCAGGAGGCGATCCGCCGGCGCGACGTCCCCGACTCCCGGGCCAGCTCGGTGACGCGCAGACCGGGGTGCTCCCCGATGAACGCGGCCAGCCCGGCGACGCCGTCGCGGTCGACGTGCCGGGACTGGAGGAAGCGCTGGAGCCCGAGGTCCTGCGGCCGGTAGAACAGCACGGCCCGCGCCGGGTCCCCGTCCCGGCCGGCCCGGCCGATCTCCTGGTAGTAGGCGTCCAGCGAGCCGGGCGCGGAGGCGTGCGCGACGAACCGCACGTCGGGTTTGTCGATGCCCATGCCGAACGCCGAGGTCGCCGCCACCACGTCGACCCGGCCGTTCATGAACGCGTCCTGCACGCGGTCGCGGTCGGCCGCCTTCATGCCCGCGTGGAACGGCTCCGCGCCGACGCCCTTGGCGCGCAGCTCCTCCGCGTAGCGCGTGGCGTCCTTGCGGGTCGCGACGTACACCAGACCCGGTCCCGTTTCCCGGACGACCCAGTCGCGCACGGCGCGCCGCTTCTCGTCGTCGCCCTGGTGCATCCGCACGTCCAGCGACAGGTTCGGCCGGTCGAAGCCGAGCGTCACCACGACCGGGTCGCGCATGCCCAGGTTCTCCACGACGTCCTCGCGCACGGCGGGGCCGGCGGTGGCGGTGAGGGCGAGCACGGGTGGCCGGCCGAGGCGTTCGGCGGCGGAGGCCAGGCGCAGGTAGTCGGGCCGGAAGTCGTGGCCCCACGCGGACACGCAGTGCGCCTCGTCCACGACGAACAGCGCGGGCCGCCCGATCCGCTCCAGCACGTCGTTCTTCGCCAGCTGCTCGGGTGAGACGAACAGGTAGCGCGCCGCGCCGGAGGACACGGCGTCCCACGCGGCATCGTTGTCCACTTCGGACTGCCCGGAGTTGACCAGCACGGCGGGCGGCGCGCCGCTGTCCCGCAGCGCCGCGACCTGGTCGCGCTGCAACGCGATCAGCGGCGACACCACGACCACCAGCCCGTCGAGCAGCACGCCGGGCACCTGGTAGACCGCGGACTTCCCGGCGCCGGTGGGCAGCACGACCACGACGTCGCGCCCGGCCATCACGTGCGTCATCGCGTCCAGCTGCTCGTCGCGCAACGACCAGCCGAACACCTCG
Source organism: Saccharothrix longispora (assembly GCF_031455225.1). Classification (GTDB taxonomy): domain Bacteria; phylum Actinomycetota; class Actinomycetes; order Mycobacteriales; family Pseudonocardiaceae; genus Actinosynnema; species Actinosynnema longispora. The sequence continues at coordinate 739,006 of NZ_JAVDSG010000001.1, read as the reverse complement.
GCCGCGGTCTCCCGCAACCGCGCGCGTTCACCCATCGGCCAGTCCTCCCCAGAAGTGCGCCAGCGCGGCGGCGCCGGCGAGCAGCACGTCGACCCGGGCGCGCTCGTCGGCGGCGTGCCAGTGGTCCTCGGGCAGCCCGGTGCCGAAGAACACCAGGGGCGCGTCCAGCCGCTCGGCGATCTGGTTCGCGGGTCCGCCGCCCGCGTTGCCCATGATCCCGACGGGCCGGCCGAACGCCTCGCCGACGGCGTCCACGAGCACGCGCAGGGCGGGCAGGTCGTCGGGGGTGCGGTACGCCTCCTGCGCGGTGTCCGCGCTCAGCGTCACCTCGTGCTCGTACGGCTCGGCCACGGTGTCCGCGAGCCACCGCTCCAGCAGCGCGCCGATCTCACCGGTGGTCTGGTCGTCGACCGTGCGGATGCTCATGTCCGCGCTCGCGACGCTCGGGATGGTGGCGCGCGGCGGCCCGTCCACGTCGCCGGCGCGCAGCGTCAGCACCTCCAGGGTCGGCCGCGTCCACAGGGCCTCCGGCGCGCTGTAACCGGGTTCGCCGGTGATGGCGCGGGTCCCGGTGCGCTCCACCCAGTCGTCCTCGTCGAACGGCAGGTCGGCGTAGGCGGCCCTGGTCGCGTCGGACGGTTCGCGCACCCGGTCGTAGAAGCCGGGCAGCGCCACCCGGCCCTTGTCGTCGTGCAGGAGCGCGAGCACCCGGCACAGCTCGTGCACGGGGTTGGGCGAGGTGCCGGAGACCGCGCCGCTGTGCACGTCGCGCGCCGGGCCGCGGATCTCCAGGTGCGCCAACGTCGTCCCGAGCACGCTGGTGCACACGGCCGGGTGATCGGCGTGCAGCAGCAGGGTGTCGGTGAACACGACGAGGTCGGCGGCCAGGCGCGGGTCCTCCAGCAGGTCGGACAGGTGCGCGGAGCCGACCTCCTCCTCGCCCTCCACGAGGACGACGAGGTTCACCGCGGGCGCCTCCCGGTCGCGCAGGTGGGCCCGCAGGCCCCACAGGTGGCTCAGCACCTGGCCCTTCGCGTCGGACGCGCCCCGGGCGTGCACGGCGCCGTCGCGCACGACGGGCTCGAACGGCGACGTCTCCCAGGGCGCGTCGCCGGGCGGGCGCACGTCGTGGTGGCTGTAGACCAGCACGGTCGGCGCTCCGGGCGCGGCGCACCAGCGGGCGAACACCGCGTCCGCCGGCCACAGCTCGACCTCGGGGAAGCCGACCGACCGCAGTGCGTCGGCCAGCCACCGGGCGGAGCGGCGCACGTCGTCGGCGTGCTCGGGCGCCCCCGCGACGGAGGGGATGCGGCACCACTCGACCAGCTCGTCCACGAACCGGTCGCGGTGGTCCCCCAGGAAGTCGCGGACCCCGCTCATCGCCGGGCCCCGCTCGCCGGGCGGACCTTGCCGATCGCCGTGCCGGCCGCGACCAGCGCCGCTCCCAGCACGAGGAAGCCCAGGTCGTAGGCCGTCTCGTGCGGTCCGTGGCGGACGTGGTGCACGCCGAGCACGAGGTGGTCGATGACGCCCTCGACGATGTTGAACACGCCCCACCCGGCCAGCACGCCGCCCCACAGCACGCGGGCGGGCCGCGGTCCGGAGCGGTTGAGCAGCACCACGCCGGTCAGCACGAGCAGCAGGCACAGCAGGTGGAACAGGCCGTCGCCGATCATGTTGACGTGCAGGTCGTCCGGGTACCAGCCGGACAGCATGTGGTGCCAGCCCAGCAGCTGGTGCACCACGATCCCGTCGATGAAGCCACCGATGCCCAGTCCCAGCACGAGCGACGCCCGGTCCACCCTCGTCATGGGGCCGGGTTAGCCAACCCCGACCGGGTCAAACACGGCCGGGTGGAACGCGGGCCGGGTCCACCCGGGCCGCCACGGCACCGGGTGGCCGGCGTGCGTCCGACAAGATCGGGATGTGAGCACCACGTACGTCTTCGTCCCCGGCTCCAACAGCAACTCGTTCTCCTACGCGCCGCTGCTGCGCGAACTCGCCCTGCTGGGCCGGCGGGCGCTCGCCGTGGACCTGCCGGGGCACGGGTACGCGGCCACCGTGCCGCTCGCCTACCACGCGCGGGACGCGGCGGCGCTGGCCACCGCGCCGACGGGCCTCGCCGGAGCCTCCCACGAGGACGCCGTGGCGCACGTGGTCGACGTGGTGCGGCGGGCCGCCGAGCACGGGCCGGTGGTGCCGGCCGGCCACAGCCGGGGCGGGTTCACCGTGACGTCGGTCGCGAACCGCGTGCCGGAGCTGCTGTCGCGGGTCGTGTACGTGTCGGCCTGGTGCTGCGTGGACCTCTCCCCGGCCGGCTACACGGCGCAGCCCGAGTACGCGTCGAGCGCGCTGCACGACACGGCGGGTGTGCTGGCGGCCGACCCGGTGGCGCTGGGCGCGCTGCGGATGAACTGGCGCACGACGGACCCGGCGCTGCTGGCCGCGCTCACGACCGCGCTGGACGCCGGCGGCACGGAGTCGGAGGTGCTGATCAGCCTCGGCCTGCTCGAACCGGACGAGGGCCTCGACGTGGGCGCCGACCGGGTCGAGGCGGCGACCTGGGGCCGGGTGCCGCACATGTACGTGCGCCTGGCGCGCGACCGCTCGCTGCCGCCGGAGTTGCAGGACCGGTTCATCCGGGAGGCCGACGCGCTCACCCCGGACAACCCGTTCGACGTGCGCACTCTCGACAGCAGCCACGTGGGCTTCCTGGTCCGCCCGGAGGAGGCCGCGCGGTTGTTCGCCGCCTTGGACTAGTTCCGGAGGAGCGGGCGGCGCCCCCGGTTCCGGGTCTTCGGACGAGACCGGCGCCCCGGGTGGACCGGCGGCTTGGGAGCGCTCCCAGGTAGGCTCCCCGCATGGTGAGCGTGCTGGTGACGGGGTCGTCGGACGGTATCGGTCGGGAGACGGCGGCGACGCTCGTGGACCGCGGGCACCGCGTGGTGCTGCACGCGCGGAACGACGAGCGGGCCGAGCGTGCGCTGGCCGCCGTCCCCGGCGCCGACGGCGTCCTGGTCGGCGACCTCGCGTCGCTGGCCTCGACCCGCGACCTGGCGACGGCCGCCGGGTCCTTCGACGTGGTGGTCCACAACGCGGGACTCGGCGGCGGACTGCCGTCCAGGGTCGTCACCGGGGACGGCCTCGAACTGCTGTTCCAGGTCAACGTACTGGCGCCGTACCTGCTGACGGCCCTGATGCCCCGGCCGGGGCGGCTGGTGTACCTGACCTCGGGCCTGGAGGCCCAGGGCGTCGCCGACCTGGCGGACCTCCAGCACGAGCGCGGGCCGTGGGACGGCATGCAGGCGTACTCGGACTCGAAGCTGCTCGACGTGGTGCTCGCGTTCGCCGTCGCCCGGCACTGGCCGGACGTGCCGAGCAACGCGGTCGACCCCGGCTGGGTCAAGACCAAGCTGGGCGGCCCGGGCGCCACCGACGAACTGCCCTCGGGCGCGGAGACCCAGGTGTGGCTGGCGACCACCGACGAGCCGGTGACCGGCCGCTACTTCAAGTGGCGCGAGGATCTGCGCGCCAACCCGGCCGCCTACGACGAGGCGGTCCAGGACGGCCTGCTCGCGGCGTGCGCGGAGCTGACCGGCGTCACCCTGGGCTGACGGGCGTCCGCTCCGCGGCCGCGGGCACCACCGGGTGGACCACCCGGAGCACGGATGCACGCCGTGCGCTAGCGGTTCGCCGGCGTGTACTCCAGGCGTCCGCCCACGGGCAGCAGGTACCCGTTCCGGCGCTGCCCGGGCACGACCCCGCCGAGTTCGGCCGCGGTGGTGTGGTCGACCTCGAAGCCGACCAGGCCGATCCGGAAGTCGACCTGGCGGAACACCTCGTCCGCCACCCCGACCAACCACGTGTCCAGCGGAGCGCGCCAGGCCAGTGACCGCGGTTCGCCGTCCGGGCCGAACGGGAAACCGCCGATGCGCCGGTCCACGCGGGCCAGCGCACCGAGCGGGAGGTACAGCGTCAACCAGTCCTCGGTGTCCTCGAAGCAGGTGGAGAAGCAGCCGCACACGACCGGACCTCCCAGCGGCGGTCGTGCGACGCCGTGCAGGTGGCCGAACTCCTCCAGGGAGGCCGTGGTGAGGGGCGCCGCGGGCTGGTCGGCCGGTTCCCGGTCCCTGCCTCCGCAGCAGCCGGTGACGGCGGCCGCCCGCCACAGCGCGGTCAGCGCGCGTTGGCGACGCCCGTCGTCGGGGTCGCCGATCTCCAACGACAGCTCGTAGAAGCCGCCGGTCCAGTTCTCGGGGTCGGTGAACAGCGCGGGATCGTGCACCCCGGCAGTGTCCCGAACGGCGTGGCGCCCGTCGCGCGCTTTCCGCCCGGACACCCGCTCACGCCCCGCCCGTCGGCTCCTCCGGCACGGTCGTCGCGGCGGCGAGCGGTCCGCCCCGGCCCCCGCGAAGCGGGTCGGCGCGGTCGACCGGCGTGCCGACCAGGTCGCGACCGAGGTCGCCGCGCAGCGTGGCCACGGCGTCGAGCACGTAGTTCTGCCGCACCCGCCAAGCCCCGACGTGCCCCTGGCGCGGGAACGCGTGGATCGCCCGCTGCACGTACCCGGACGCCAGGTCCAGCAGCGGCCGCCGCTCCAGCGCCCGCCCCGGCCGGGGGACCACGGCCGCGTACCCGTGCCGGTCCATGTGCCGCACCACGCGGCACACCAGGCGCGAGGTCAGGTCGGCGCGCAACGTCCAGGAGGCGTTCGTGTACCCGACGCAGACGGCGAAGTTCGGCAGGTTCGTGATCATCGCGCCGCGCCACAGGAACTGATCCGGCAGCGGCACCGCCCTCCCGTCCACCGACGGCTCGATGCCGCCGAACGCGAGCAGCCGCAGACCCGTCGCGGTCACCACGACGTCGGCTTCCAGCACCCGCCCGGACCTCAGGCGCACGCCCTCCGGCACGAAGGTGTCGACGTGGTCCGTGACCACCGACGCGCGCCCCGCCGTGACGGCCTGGAACAGGTCGCCGTCGGGGATCGCGCACAGCCGCTGGTCCCACGGGTCGTAGGTGGGCGTGAAGTGCTCGCGCACGACATCGGCGTCGCCGAGCACCTTCGTGGACAGGCCGGTGAGCAGCCTGCGCGCGGCCTTCGGGAAACGACGGCAGAACTGGTAGAACGCCAGGCCGAACGCGATGTTCTTGGCGCGCACGAGCCGGTGCGCCACACCGGCGGGCAGCAGTTCGCGCACCTTGTCGGCGATCCTGTCGCGGCCCGGCACGGGGCTGATCCAGGTGGGCGAGCGCTGGAGCATGGTGACGTGGCCGGCGGTCCCGGCCATCGACGGCACCAGCGTCACGGCGGTCGCGCCGCTGCCGATCACCACGACCCGCTTGCCCGCGTAGTCCAGGTCCTCGGGCCAGAACTGGGGGCGCACGACCCGGCCGGCGAAGTCCCCGATGCCGGGGAACACCGGGTCGTGGCCCTGGTCGTAGTCGTAGTAGCCCGCGCACGAGTAGAGGAACCCGCAGGTCAGCGCGCTCTCGGTGACCTCGCCGTCCGCCCCTCGCCGCCGCAGGGTCAGCGTCCACCGGTCGGTCTCGGTGGAGAAGTCCGCCGCCACGACCTTCGTGCCGTAGCGGACCAGGCGGTCGATGCCGTGCTCGGCGGCCGTCTCCCGGATGTAGCGCAGGATCGACGGGCCGTCGGCGATCGACTTCGCCTCGCGCCACGGCCGGAACGGGTAGCCGAGGGTGAACATGTCCGAGTCCGACCGGACGCCCGGGTAGCGGAACAGGTCCCACGTGCCGCCCACGGCGTCGCGCGCCTCGACGATCGCCACGGACTTGCCGGGGCACTCGGTGCGCAGCCGGTAGGCCGCGCCGACGCCGGACAGTCCGGCGCCCACGATCACGACGTCGAGGTGCTCGGGAGCGGTCATGGTCCCAGTGTGCTGGAGGCGCCCCGGTGCGACTTGACCCGCGACGACAACTGTTTGACCCTGGACGACATGTCGGTGATCCGTTCCGCGGGCCTGCGCGGCTTCCGGGCGACCGTGGCCGAACTGGGCGGCCGGGCCGAGGACTACGCCCGCGCGGCGGGGTTGCCGCCGGCCGCGCTGGACGTGGACGACCTGCTGGTCTCCGACCGCGTGATGGCCGCCGTGCTGGAGGTGGCGGCGGACGCGCTGGGGTGCCCGGACCTGGGTCTGCGGGTGGCCGCGCGACAGGACTTCGGCATGCTCGGCCCGCTCGCGCTGGCCATCCGGCACTCCCCCACCGTCGCCGACGCGCTGGAGTGCACCTCGCGCTACCTGTTCGTGCACGCGAGGTCGCTGAGCCTCTCCCTGGTGGACGACCCGTACGGCGCGCCGGACCTCGCGGCGCTGCGCTACGGCCTGCCGCCGGGCGTGCCGGTGTCCGTGCAGGCCACCGACCTGGGCCTCGGCTTCCTGCACCGCTCGATCCGGTACCTGCTGGGCGGCCGCTACCGGCTGCGCGGCGTCGAGCTGCCCTACGTGCCGGCCGCACCCCCGGCCGTGTACGAGGAGTTCTTCGGCGCACCCGTCCGCACCGGGCGCGACGCGCCCATGCTGCGGATGCCCCGGGCGCTGACCCGCGAACCCCTGGCGGGCGGCGACGAGCGGGTGTGGCGGCTGGCCCTGGCGTTCCTGGCCGAGCAGGCCCCCGGCGGCCCCGGCACGACGACCAGGGTGCGCGGCGTGCTGACCAGGACGCTGGGCACGGTGCCACCCGAGATCACCGCCGTGGCACGCCTGCTGGCCCTGCACCCGCGCACCCTGCAACGCCGCCTGGCCGCCGAGGGCACGACGTTCCACGAGGTGCTCGACGCGGTGCGCCGGGACGCCGCCAAGCGCTACCTGACCACGACCGACGTGCCCCTGGGCCAGGTGGCGGGCATGCTGGGCCTGTCGGAGCAGTCGGCCCTGAGCCGCTGCTGCCGCCGCTGGTTCGGCGCCACCCCGACCGCCGTCCGCCGGGGCGGGTGACCTGTCGCGCGCGGTCAAGATCCTGTCGCGCGCGGTCAAGTCGCGGGACCCGGCACGCGGCAGACTGGGCGTCCAGGACCCGATCGAGGAGGCCGCATGTCCCAGCTCCCCAGGTTCACGTTCCGCGGCGGCACGGCCGTCGTCACGGGCGCGGCCAGTGGCATGGGCGAGCAGGTGGCCTACGGCCTCGCCCGGCGCGGCTGCCACCTGGTGCTGCTCGACCGCGACGCCGAGCGGTTGAAGGCCGTGGCGTCCCGCATCACCGGCGTGGACGTCGACACCGTCGTGGTGGACCTGGCGGACGTCGCCGCCCTCGACGGCGTGGCCGCCCGGATCGTCGCCGACCACCCGTGGATCACGCTGCTGGTCAACAACGCGGGTGTGGCGCTCGGCGGGACGTTCGACCAGGTCAGCGCCGAGGAGTTCGACTGGGTGCTGGCCGTCAACCTGCGGGCGCCGGTCGCGCTGACCCGGCTCCTGCTGCCGACCCTGCTGGCCTCGCCGGGCAGCCACGTCGTCAACGTCTCCAGCCTGTTCGGCCTGATCGGCCCACCCGGCCAGACCGCGTACTCCACCAGCAAGTTCGGGCTGCGCGGGTTCAGCGAGTCGCTGCGCCACGAACTGGCCGACCGGGGTGTCGGCGTGACCTCCGTGCACCCCGGCGGCATCCGGACGCGGATCGCCGAGACGGCACGGGTCGCCGCCGCCGCGAGCGAGGCCGACGCCGAGGCGGGCAAGGCGGGGTTCGCCAAGCTCCTCACCTACCCGGCGGACAAGGCCGCCGAGCAGATCCTGGCGGGCGTGGAGAAGCGCAAGGGCCGGGTGCTGATCGCGTGGACGGCGGTCGTCCCCGACCTCCTCGCCCGACTGTTCCCGACCTCGTACATGGCGGTGATGAACCGCCTCAGCCCGTCCACGGCCCGCAACGCCCAGCGCCGCGCCCCGACCGGTTCCGCTCCCCGACCCTGAGCGGTCGGTCCGGAGCGGTCAGCCCCGAGCGGTGACCGTGAACAGGACGTACCCGTAGCCCAGCCCCCTGCGGCCGGGGTTGGCCGCGACCCACGCGTCCACGACGTCGGCCGGGAACTCGGTCCGCAGCACCGCCTCCAGCTCGGCGGCGTCGCGGCACCGCCACGAGGACATCACCGCCGTCCGCTCCGCGCCGCGCACCTGCCACCACGCGTCGGTCGTCTCGGCCGCCCCCCGCGCCGACGACCACGGCGACGCGCCGAGCAGCCCGGCGAACTCCCCCTCGCGCCAGTCGTTGTCGACCACCACGAGCCGACCGCCGGGCCGCAGCACCCGCAGCACCTCGCGCAGCCCGGCGGAGCAGCCGGGCGGGAAGAAGTACGCGAACCGAGCGTGCGCGACCACCGCGTGGGCCGATTCACAGGTCTTCTCGGGAACACGGCTGAGCTGGCGGTTGCCACATCACCTGGACTGGGCCGTCCGGGGGATTGCGGTAGGCCGCGTATCCGACGCCCGCGGGCTGGTACATGTGTAGTACGAGGCGGCCACAGGGGGTGCGCCCGCCTCGTCCCCGGCCAGGCCGGGGACATCTCATGATCCGGGGGGATCGATGAAAAAGCACGGCACCAACAGCTTCTTCGTCGTGGGCGAAGGAGTGCTGGAGTTCGATCGGGACGGCGCGGCGCGGACGCGTCAGCCGGACACCGTCGAGGAGCTGCGCCGGTTCCGGTTCTCGCGACTGGGGCCGGAGGGCGCCCGGCACGACGAGGACACCAGGGCCGCCCTGGCGCTGGCGATGACGGCGAGCACGCCGCAGGAGGACTCGGCGAACCCGCCGATCCCGGCGGGCTTCACCTACCTCGGCCAGTTCGTCGACCACGACCTGACCATGGACCGCAGCGGGTCGCAGCTCGGCGAGGACGTGAACCTCGGCGAGCTGGTGCAGGGCCGCTCACCGGCGCTGGACCTCGATTCGCTCTACGGCCGCGGTCCGAACGACCACACCGACCGGGTGTTCTACGCCGCGGACCGGGTGAAGCTCAAGGTGGGCACGACCTCGCCCGTCCCGGGGGGCGACCAGCAGCTCGGCCAGGCGATGGAGGGCTTCGACCTGCCGCGGCTGGGCCAGACCGGCCTGACCGAGGAGGACCGCAGGCGCCCGCTGATCCCGGACGAGCGCAACGACGAGAACCTGGCCGTCGCCCAGACCCACCTGGCGTTCATCAGGTTCCACAACCGGGTCGTGGACGAGGTGGCGCTGCGCGGCCTGACCGGGCGGCGGCTCTTCGAGGCGGCGCGGGAGCAGGTGGTGCGGCACTACCAGTGGATGCTGCGCCACGACTTCCTGCCGCGCGTCGTGGACCCGGCGATCGTGGACGACGTGTTCGCCAACGGCAGGCGCTTCTTCGAGGCGCCCCGACGGGGGCGGCCCCCGGTGGGCCTGCACCCGACGATGCCGCTGGAGTTCTCGGTGGCCGCGTACCGGTTGGGGCACAGCATGATCCGGTCCGAGTACGAGTGGAACCGGGTGTTCCGCACCGGGGGTGTCGCCCCGGGCCTGCTGTTCTTCCTGTTCGTGTTCAGCGGCACGTCCGGCAACTTCGACCCCGGTGCGGGGCTGCCGGAGCTGGACGACCCCGGCTTCGACAGCCGGTTCGACACGCTGCCCACCAACTGGATCGCCGACTTCCGGCGGCTGTACGACTTCACCGAAGCCGACCGGCCGGACCTCGCGCCGCCCGCCGGCGGCGGCAACGTGACCAAGCGGCTCGACTCGCTGCTGGTCGACCCGCTCAAGCAGTTGCCGGCGGGCACCTTCGGCGGGCGGGGCACGGTGGTCGCGGAGATCCAGCGCAACCTCGCCTTCCGCAACCTGACCCGGGCGGACATGGTCCGGCTCGCGAGCGGGCAGCAGATGGCCGGGTTCCTGGGCGTCGAACCGCTGACGGCCGAGCAGGTCCTGGTCGGCAACGGGGGCGCGAGCCTGGAGTCGCTGACCGACGCGCAGAAGGCCGCGGTGACCGCCGCGACCCCGCTGTGGTTCTACACCCTGCGCGAGGCCGAGTTCAACGGCGGTCGGCTCGGGGCGGTCGGCGGCCGGATCGTGGCCGAGGTGTTCCACCGGGCGATGGAGGGCAGCCGGACCTCGATCGTGCGCGAGCCGTCGTGGCGGCCCGTGCTCGGCCCGGACCGGCGGACGTTCCGGATGGTCGACCTGCTGCTGTTCGCCTTCGAGGGCAAGGCGGACCTGCTCAACCCGTTGGGCGACTGATCGTGTCGGCCCGCTTGGGGGAGCGGACCGGGGTGGACGGGAAGGTCGGCCGCTGGGCGGCGCCCGCGCTGCGGGTGTCGCTCGCCGTCGTGTTCGTCTGGTTCGGAGCGCTCAAGGTGACCGGCGACTCGCCGGTCGCGGAGCTGGTCGGAGCCGCCGTGCCGTGGGTGGACCGGGGTGTCCTGGTGCCCGCGCTGGGGTGGTTCGAGATCGCGCTGGGGGTGGCGTTGCTGCTCGGGCGGCTGCCGCGGCTGACGCTGGTCGTCGTGGCGGCCCACCTGGCGGGGACCTTCCTGGTCTTCGTCCAGGCGCCGACCCTGGTGGTGATCGGGGGCAACCCCCTGCTGCTGACCGCGAACGGCGAGTTCGTGCTGAAGAACGTGGTGCTCATCTGCGCCACCCTGGTGCTGCTCCGGGAGGCGTCGGAGCGCGGGAGGCGGTGAGACCACGCGGGTCCGGTCCCCGGTCCTCCCGGGGACCGGGCCCGTACCGCTATCCCCCGGCGTGCCGGGTCCACTCGCGGTGGAAGCCGCGGACGTGCCGGGTCACCCTCGTCGCGGCCAGCTCGGGGTCGCCGGAGCGCACGGCGCGCAGGATGCCCCGGTGCTCGCGGCGCAGCCGGACGGCGGTGCGCGACCAGTCGGGCAGCTCCCGCACGGCGTCGAGCACGGCCTGGTGGATCGCGTCGCGCAACCCCGCCATCACCGCGGTGTTGACCGCGTTGCCCGCGGCGGCGGTGAGGGCAACGTGGAAGTCGGCGTCGAGCTGGTGGAACGCGTCGGCGTCGAGGTCCGGGTCGTCCATGCGGTCGAGCAGCCCGGCGGCGCGGACCAGGTCGGGGTGGTCCGGCCGGCCCGCGGCGGCGCGCACGGAGTGGCTCTCGATCATCACGCGGGTGTCCACGAGGTCGCCCAGGGGCAGCCGCCGGGTCGCGAGGTGCAGCCGCAGGGCCGCGCCGAGGCCGCCCGCCGGGTCGGCGATGACGGTGGTGCCCGCGTCGGGTCCCGAGCCGACGCCGCTGCGCACGACGCCCAGCGCCTGGAGCACCCGGATCGCCTCGCGCACGGTGGGGCGGCTGACGCCCAGCTCCTCGGCGAGCCGCCGTTCGGCGGGCAGCTGCTCCCCCACGCCGAGCCGGCCCGAGACCAGTTCGGACTCCACGTGCCGCAGCACCTCGGCGTACCCGGACACCAGCGCCTCCTGTGGTCTGACCACAGCCCTGGTGTGGTCAGACCACGGAGTCTAGACTCGCCCCGGTGAGAGTCGCGCTGTTCGTCACGTGCCTGGTCGACGGGCTGTTCCCGGACGTCGGCAAGGCCACCGTCCGGCTGCTGGAGCGGCTGGGCCACGAGGTGGTCGTCCCGGCCGGGCAGACGTGCTGCGGCCAGATGCACGTCAACACCGGCTACCCCCGCCAGGCGCTGCCGATCATCCGCAACCACGTGAAGGCGTTCGAGGACGCCGAGGTGGTCGTCACGCCGTCCGGCTCGTGCGCGGGCTCGATCCGCCACCAGCACGCCGACGTGGCCCGCGGGCAGGGCGAACGGGTGTTGGCCGAGGCCGCCGAGGAGACCGCGAAGCGCACCTACGAGCTGTCCGAGTTCCTGGCGGACGTGCTCGGCCTCACCGACGTGGGCGCGTACTTCCCGCACCGCGTCACCCACCACCCCACGTGCCACTCGCTGCGCGTCCTGAAGGTGGGGGACCGGCCGCTGCGGCTGCTGCGCGCCGTGGAGGGCATCGACCTGGTCGAACTGCCCGCGGCGGAGACCTGCTGCGGGTTCGGCGGCACGTTCGCGGTGAAGAACGCCGACACGTCCACGGCCATGCTCGCCGACAAGATGAGCAACGTCATCGGCACCGGGGCGGGCGTGCTGACGGCGGGCGACGCGTCGTGCCTGATGCACATCGGCAGCGGCCTGAGCAGGCTGCGCAGCGGCGTGCGCCCCCTGCACCTGGCCCAGGTCCTGGAGAACACCCGATGACCTTCCTCGGCATGCCCGCCGGACGCGGCAACCTGACCGGCGCGCCCTTCCCCGAGGCCGCGCGCACCGCCCTGAAGGACGCCCAGCTGCGCCGCAACCTGGCCAAGGCGACCACCACGATCCGGGCGAAGCGCGCGGGCGTCGTGGCCGAGCTGCCCGACTGGGCGGAGCTGCGCGCGGCCGGCGCGGCGATCAAGGACCAGGTGCTGGCCGACCTCGACGAGCACCTGGTCCGGTTCGAGGAGGCGCTGACCGCGCGCGGCACCACCGTGCACTGGGCGCGCGACGCCGACGAGGCCAACCGGGTCGTCACCGACCTGGTCCTCGCCACCGGCACCGAGGAGGTCATCAAGGTCAAGTCGATGGCCACCGCGGAGATCGGCCTGAACGAGGCCCTCGCGGCGGTCGGCGTGCACGCCGTGGAGACCGACCTCGCCGAGCTGATCGTGCAGCTCGGGAACGACCGGTCGAGCCACATCCTGGTGCCCGCCATCCACCGCGGCCGGGCCGAGATCCGGGAGATCTTCCGGCGGCACATGCCCGGCGTCGACCCGGACCTCACCGCCGACCCGCGCGCGCTGGCCGAGGCCGCCCGCAAGCACCTGCGGCACAAGTTCCTCACCGTCGACGTGGCCGTCTCGGGCGCGAACTTCGGCATCGCGGACACCGGCTCGCTGGTCGTGGTCGAGTCCGAGGGCAACGGCCGGATGTGCCTCACGCTGCCCCGCACGCTGATCAGCGTGGTCGGCATCGAGAAGCTGCTGCCGTCGTGGCGCGACCTGGAGGTGTTCCTCCAGCTGCTGCCCCGCTCGTCCACCGGCGAGCGGATGAACCCCTACACGTCCGTGTGGACCGGTCCCACCGAGGGGCAGACCAGCCACGTCGTGCTGGTCGACAACGGCCGCACCGCCACCCTGGCCGACCCGGACGGGCGGGCCGCGCTGCGCTGCATCCGCTGCTCGGCGTGCCTGAACTCGTGCCCGGTCTACGAGCGCACCGGCGGCCACGCGTACGGCTCGACCTACCCCGGCCCGATCGGCGCGGTGCTGTCGCCCCAGCTCACGGGCGTCGTGGAGAACCCGACGCTGCCGTTCGCGTCCTCGCTGTGCGGGGTCTGCTACGACGTGTGCCCGGTGGCGATCGACATCCCGTCGATGCTGGTGCACTTGCGCGGCCGGGTGACGGAGGCCAAGCGCACGACGCCCGAGTCCACCGCCATGCGCGCCCTGGCGTGGGTGATGTCCGACGCGCGCCGCTGGCGGCGGTTCACCCGGTTGGGCAAGTTCGGCCGCACGGCGAGCAGGCACGTGCCGCTGCCCGGCTGGTCGGTCGCGCGGGACGTGCCGCGGCCGCCGGAGGAGACGTTCCGCGACTGGTGGGAGGCCCGATGAGCGCCCGTGATGAGGTGCTGGCCCGCGTGCGCCGGGCCAAGGGCCCGGATCAGCCGCCCCCCGTCCCCCGCGACTACCGGGCGGCGGGCACCCGGGAGGTCGACCTGGCGCTGTTCGCCGAGCGCCTGCGCGACTACCGGGCGCGGGTCCGCGTGGTGCCCGCCGACCGGGTCGCCGAGACCGTCGCCGAGGCGTTGCGCGAGCGGGGCGCGCGGACCGTCGTCGCCGCCCCCGGCACCCCTCCCGAGTGGGCCCCTGCGGCGATCCGCACCCCCGTGGGCGTCGCCGACCTCGAACGCGCCGACGCCGTGGTCACCGGCTGCCGCGTGGCCATCGCCGAGACCGGCACGATCGTGCTCGACCACGACGCGCCCGACCAGGGGCCCCGCGCGCTGACCCTGGTGCCCGACTACCACCTGGTGGTGGTGCGCGAGGAGCAGGTCGTGGCCGGTGTGCCGGACGCCGTGGCGCGGCTGGCGGGCGTGCGCACCCAGACCTGGGTCAGCGGCCCGTCCGCGACCAGCGACATCGAGTTGGAGCGGGTCGAGGGCGTGCACGGACCGCGCACCCTGGAGGTCGTCATCGCCTCCCACATGATGGGCGGGACTGACCGGAACGACGATTCCCGGTAGCATCGCGGTGCCGGCCGAGAGGCGCTGCAACGGGCGAGGGCCCGCCACGCTCGGCCACCGGACACGACAAGGGCGCCTCCCACGAAGGGGAGGCTGAGCGTGTCGGAAAAGGCCCTGCGGGAACTGCTCGACCAGCGCGTCGCCGTGCTCGACGGCGCGTGGGGGACGATGCTCCAGGCCGCCGGCCTGACCCCGGCCGACTACCGGGGCGACCTGCTCCCCGACCACTCGCACGACGTCACCGGCGACCCGGACCTGCTCAACCTGACCCGCCCGGACGTCATCCTCGACGTGCACCGCCGGTACCTGGCCGCCGGCGCGGACATCACCACCACCAACACGTTCACCGCGACGTCCATCGCGCAGGCCGACTACGGCCTGGAAGGGCTCGTGCGCGAGATGAACGTGCGCGGCGCGCGGCTCGCCCGGCAGGCGGCCGACGAGGTGGGCGGCCGGTTCGTGGCGGGCTCGGTCGGCCCGCTCAACGTCACGCTGTCGCTGTCGCCCAAGGTGGAGGACCCCGCGTACCGGACGGTGACGTTCGACCGGGTGCAGGCCGCGTACGAGGAGCAGATCGCCGCGCTCGCCGAGGGCGGCGTGGACCTGCTGCTCGTCGAGACGATCTTCGACACGCTCAACGCCAAGGCCGCCGTGACCGCCGCCCGCAAGGTCGCGCCGCACCTGCCGCTGTGGATCTCGGTCACCATCGTCGACCTGAGCGGGCGCACGCTGTCCGGCCAGACCGTCGAGGCGTTCTGGAACTCGATCGCCCACGCCGACCCGCTCGTGGTGGGCGTGAACTGCTCGCTGGGCGCCGCCGAGATGCGCCCCCACGTGCAGGACCTCGCACGCCTCGCGAACACCTACACCGCCAGCCACCCCAACGCGGGACTGCCCAACGCGTTCGGCGGCTACGACCAGACGCCCGAGGAGACCGCCGAACTGCTGCACGGGTTCGCCGAGGAGGGCGTGGTCAACATCGTCGGCGGCTGCTGCGGCACCACGCCCGAGCACATCGCGCGGATCGCGGCGGCGGTCGGGGGCATGAAGCCGCGCGCGCTCCCGCAGGTGCCCGACCGCACCCGGTTCAGCGGCCTGGAGCCGTTCGAGATCGGCCCGGACACCGGGTTCGTGATGATCGGCGAGCGCACCAACGTGACCGGCTCGGCGAAGTTCCGCCGGCTCGTCGAGGGCGAGGACTTCCAGGGCGCGGTGGACGTGGCGCTGGACCAGGTGCGCGGCGGCGCGAACCTGCTGGACGTCAACATGGACGCCGACCTGCTCGACAGCGAGCGGGCGATGACCACGTTCCTCAACCTGATCGCCACCGAACCCGAGATCGCCCGCGTGCCGATCATGGTGGACAGCTCCCGCTGGAGCGTGCTCGAAGCCGGTTTGAAGTGCGTGCAGGGCAAGGGCGTCGTCAACTCCATCAGCCTCAAGGAGGGCGAGGAGCAGTTCCTGGAGCAGGCCCGCCGGGTGCGCGACTTCGGCGCGGGCGTCGTGGTCATGGCGTTCGACGAGAAGGGCCAGGCCGACACCACCGAGCGCAAGGTCGAGATCTGCGGTCGCGCCTACGACCTGCTGGTGGACGAGGTCGGCTTCCCCGCCGAGGACGTCATCTTCGACCCGAACGTGCTGGCCGTCGCCACCGGCATCGCCGAGCACAACGGGTACGCCAAGGCGTTCCTCGACGCGATCCCGCTGATCAAGGAACGCTGTCCGGGCGTGCGGATCAGCGGCGGCATCTCGAACCTGTCGTTCTCGTTCCGCGGCAACGACACCGTGCGCGAGGCGATGCACTCGGCGTTCCTGTACCACGGCGTGCGGCTGGGCCTGGACATGGGCATCGTCAACGCGGGTCAGCTCGCCGTCTACCAGGACATCCCCGCCGACCTGCTGGAACTGGTCGAGGACGTGCTGTTCGACCGCCGCGAGGACGCCACCGACCGGCTGGTCGCGTTCGCCGAGACCGTGGCCGCCAAGGGCAAGCGGAAGGTCGTCGACCTGGCGTGGCGCGAGGGCACCGTGGCGCAGCGGCTGGAGCACGCGCTGGTGCACGGCATCGTCGACCACGTCGTCGAGGACACCGAGGAGGCCCGCCTGGAGGCGAAGCGGCCCCTCGACGTGATCGAGGGTCCGCTGATGGACGGCATGAAGGTCGTCGGCGACCTGTTCGGCTCCGGCAAGATGTTCCTGCCGCAGGTGGTGAAGTCCGCGCGGGTGATGAAGCGGGCGGTGGCGCACCTGGAGCCGTTCATGGACGCCGAGAAGGAGGCCGCCGGCGGCGACATGACCCGCGGCAACGGCAAGGTCGTGCTGGCCACCGTGAAGGGCGACGTGCACGACATCGGCAAGAACATCGTCGGCGTCGTGCTGGGGTGCAACAACTACGACGTGGTCGACCTGGGCGTGATGGTGCCCGCCGCCAAGATCCTGGACACCGCGGTCGCCGAGGGCGCGGACGTGGTCGGCCTGTCCGGCCTGATCACGCCGTCGCTGGACGAGATGGTGTCGGTGGCGGCGGAGATGCAGCGGCGCGGCCTGAAGCTGCCGCTGCTCATCGGCGGCGCGACGACGTCCCGCCAGCACACCGCGGTGCGCATCGCGCCGGTGTACGACCAGCCGACGCTGCACGTGCTGGACGCGTCGCGGGTGGCGGGCGTGGTGTCGGCGCTGCTCGACCGCGACCGGGCCGAGGAGCTGGCCGAGGCGACGCTCGTGGAGCAGCAGCGGCTGCGCGAGGAGCACGAGAACCGGCTGAGCGTGCCGCTGCTCCCCCTGGAGGAGATCCGGGCCAACCCCGAGGTCGTGTCGTTCGACGACCTGCCCGTGCCCGCGTTCACCGGCGTGAAGGTCGTGGAGCCGTCGCTCGCCGAGCTGCGGGGGATGATCGACTGGACGTTCTTCTTCCTGGCCTGGGAGCTGAAGGGCAAGTACCCGAAGATCCTGAAGACCAACCCGGCCGCGCAGGAGCTGTTCGACGACGCGAACACCCTGCTGGACGAGATCGTGGCGGACGGCTCGCTGCGCCCGCGCGGCGTGTACGGCTTCTTCCCCGCGCACAGCGAGGGCGACGACATCGTGGCGGGCACCTGCCGGTTCCCGATGCTGCGCCAGCAGACGCGGAAGCCGTCGGGCCGCCCCAACCGCTGCCTGGCGGACTACGTGGCGCCGTCCGGCGACCACCTGGGCGGGTTCGCGGTGGCGATCCACGGCGCCGACGAGCTCTCCGCGCGCTACGAGGCCGAGCAGGACGACTACCGGGCGATCATGGTGAAGGCGCTGGCCGACCGGCTGGCCGAGGCGTTCGCCGAGCACGTCCACCTGCGGGCGCGGCGCGACTGGTTCGAGCCGGACGCCGACCCGGCGCTGGAGGACCTGCACGCCGAGCGCTTCCGCGGCATCCGGCCCGCGCTGGGCTACCCGGCGAGCCCGGACCACAGCGAGAAGGCCGACCTGTTCGCGCTGCTCGGCGCGGAGGAGGTCGGCATGGCGCTGACCGACTCGTTCGCGATGACGCCGGCGGCGAGCGTGAGCGGGCTGATCTTCGCGCACCCGGGATCGCGCTACTTCACCGTGGGCCGGATCGGCCGCGACCAGGTGGAGGACTACGCGGCGCGGCGGCACGTGCCGGTGGACGAGGTGGAGCGCTGGCTCCGCCCGAACCTGGCCTACGAGCCGGAGGTCCGCGAGCAGGACGCCTGACCGGTGTGCCGGCGGTCCCCCCTCCGGGCAGGACCGCCGGCACCCCTCAGACGAGCCCGGCCGGCTGCTGGTCCGCCGTGCCGTCGACGGCGAGGCCCGGTGTCCCCGTCACCTCGCGCCACGTGCCGTCGGTGCTCGCGACCAGGGCCGCGACCACCTGCCTGACCACCTCGGCCTGCTCGTCCGGGTCACGGGTCGTCCCGAGCGTGTCCGCTACGCGGACGGCGGCGATGGTGGCGCCGCCCACCTGGGCCTGGATGTTCGCCCCGATCCGCCGGCCGCCGGGTCCGCTCCACTGCCCCTGCACGTCGATCCGGACCTTCCCGTACTCCGCGATCGTGCCGGCGCCGCGGAACAGCCCGGTGAAGCCGACCAGCGTGACGGCGTCGTTCAGGTCGTCGCGCATCCGCCGGTTCGGCTCGGTGGAGTTCCTGATGGTTCCGCCTGCGGCGGTGACGATGGGCACGGCCGCCTCACCCGAACTGCCGGGCGACGGACGTGACGTTGGCCCCGAGGAGGATCGGCACACCGACGTCCACAGTGGACTTCACCGTCAGCGCGCCCGAGTCGGAGAAGCTGAACTGGTGCTTCCAGCCGCCCTCGTGCTCGCCCTCGAAGAACGGGAAGAAGCCGTAGGCGGCGGACGCGCGCACCTCTTCCCGCTCCTTCTCGGTGAACGTCGTGGCCGAGGTCGTGGTCACCGTGACGCCGCTGACCACGACGAGTTCGGTGACGAAGTACCGCATCACCCCCTCGGGGCCGAACTCGTCGTCCCACGACGGCGCCTTGCGCTCCCACACGTCGTAGTTGTTCTCCTTGTAGGCGAGGCTCAGCGCCGGGCCGTGGAACCAGGGCTTGTAGCCCTCCAGGTCGGGGTTCGTGCTCGCCTTGGACAGCGGACCGGCCGGGAAGGACACCACGCGCTCGAACTCGGCGTCGATCCGCACCCCGGCCGCGCTGACCGCCTTCGTGTACTTGTCCCAGTGCTCGGACGCCTCACCCGCGAAGAACTCCAGGACGCCGCCGACCTCGCCGCTCGCCCAGGTGTGGTCGACCGACTTCGACGTGGTCGTGCTGTCCAGCACGACCGTCTTCCCCGGGGCGCCGGGGCGCAGCGCGTCCTCCAGTTCCGCGATCGTGCGGTCGTACGCCTTGGTGGCGCCCTGGCCGCCGGCGGCGACCCACAGCCCCACGGCGGCGGGCACGGTGCCCTGCGCCACCTGCTGCCAGGCGGTGTACGCGGCCTGCGCGTCGTCGGGCGCCATGTTCACCTGCGCCCAGTCGTGGAACAGTTGGAGGATGCCGCCGTCCGGCATCTTCGGCGGCGGGTCGCCGTGCAGGTAGTCCATCCAGCGCGGGTAGTCGTCGGCCATGATCCGGCGGAAGTCGCCGGACCGCTCCGGCACCAGGTTGTTGACGATGTCGCCGTAGTGGGCCGACAGGAGGTCGAGTCTGCTCTCGTTCCACTGGTGCGTGAGGGAACCGGGCGGCAGGGCGTCCAGGGTGTTCCAGAGCTCCTCGGAGGTGCTGCCGATCTGCTCGGCGCCCTGGGCGAGCTGGAAGGTGTCCGGGTCGAGGCCGCAGCCGGCGACCACCGCGTTGTACCACTGGGCGGTGAGGGTCTTCATCGCTTTGGCGACGGCGGGATCGGTCGCGCGGGCCGCGTCGGTCGTGACGGTGGGAGCTGCCATGGGGGGACTCCAATCCTCGACGGAGCGTCGATCCGACGGAAGCACCTACCGCGAGATCGACTCCAGCAAACGCCACTATCGGGCGATCCTGAACAACCCGGAGGGATTGCGCGGCGCCGCACCGTGACGGCCCCGCCCTCGTGTTCCGGGGCGGGGCCGTCGGGTCGTGCCCAGGCGATCAGGCGGAGACCGGTTCGCGCTCCTCCGCGGGCCGCTGCTCCCGCTTGGCCGCGCGCCGCTCCTTGCGGCCCTCCACCATCGAGTACAGCGTCGGCACGAGCACCAGCGTCAGCAGCGTGGACGAGATCAGGCCGCCGATCACGACGATCGCCAGCGGCTTGCCGATGAACGCGCCCTCGCCGGTGATGCCCAGGGCCATCGGCAGCAGCGCGAAGATCGTCGCCGCCGCCGTCATCAGGATCGGCCGCAACCGCCGCCGCCCGCCCTCGACCACGGCCTCGCGCACCGGCATCCCCTCGCGCCGGTACTGGTTGACCAGGTCGATCAGCACGATCGCGTTCGTCACCACGATGCCGACGAGCATCAGCATGCCGATCAGCGCGGGCAGGCCGAGCGGCGTGCCGGTGAGCAGCAGCAGCCCGATGGCGCCGGTCGCCGCGAACGGGATGGACACCAGCAGGATGAGCGGCTGCACGAGGCTGCGGAACGTCGCCACCATGATCAGGAAGACGATCGCGATGGCCGCGAGCATCGCCAGGCCCAGGTCGGCGAACGTCTCCGCCTGGTCCGCGCTCACGCCACCGATCGAGTACGACGCGCCGGCCGCCAGGTCGAGCGCGTCGAGCCGCGAGGTCAGCTCCGCGGTGACCGCGCCCAGGTCCGAGCCGGTCGCCTTGGCGGACACGGTGTTGCTGCGCGCGCCGGCGGTGCGGCGCACCTGCACCGGACCGTCCACGACGGACACGGAGGCGACCTGGCCGAGCGTGGCGCCGCCGGGCAGCGGCAGGGCGCGCAGCGCGTCCACGTCGGTGGGCGCGGTGCCGGTGCGCAGCACGACCTGCTGCGGCTCGCCGTCGACCGGCAGCCGGGTCACCGGCACGCCGCGCAGCGCCTGGGCGGCGAACTGGCCGACGGCCTGACCGCTCAACCCCCGCGCGGACGCCGCCGCCCGGTCCACGGTGACCTGCACGCGGGGCGCGCTCACGCCGAGGTCGTCGGTGACCTCGCCGACGCCGGGCGTCCCCGTCACGGCCTGCCGCACCTGGTCGGTCGCGGCCCGCAGGGCCTCCTCGTCGGGCGCGGTGACCAGCACGTCGATGCTGTCCGAGCCGAACCCGGCGGCGGCCGCGCCGAACGTCACCTCCCCGGTGCCCTCGACGCCCTTGATCCGCTCGGTGAGCCGGTCCTGCAACGCCTCCAGGTCGGTGCCCTCGCGCACGGTGGCGCGCAGCGTGGTGTCGCCGCCGCCGCCGAACCCGAAGAACCCGCCACCGCCGCCGATGGTGACCTGGTAGGTCTCCACCTCGTCGGTGTCGTCGAGCACGGCCTCGACCTTGCGCGCGGCCTCGTCGCGGGCGGCGAGGCTGGTGCCGGGCGGCGTCTTCTGCGAGCCCTGGAGCGCCGTGCCGCCTGACTGGTCGATGAAGTTGGTCTCCAGCGAACCGGCGAGGCCGAGCGTGCCGCCGAAGATGAGCAGCGCGATGAGCAGCGTCACCCAGCGCCGCGTGGTGGCGAACCGCAGCACGGGCACGTAGGCGCGCTGCAACGGGCTGCGCTTCTCCTTCTCCAGCACCGCCTGGAGCTCCCGCTCGGCGGCCTCCGGGTCGGTCGGCACGGCCGGGCGCCTGAGGAACCAGAAGGCGAGCACCGGCACGATCGTCAGCGACACCAGCAGGGACGCCAGCAGCGCCACCGTCACCGTGATCGAGAACGGGCCGAACAGCTCGCCCGCGATGCCGCCGACGAACGCGATCGGCAGGAACACCGCGACGGTGGTCAGCGTGGACGCGGTCACCGCGCCCGCCACCTCGCGGACGCCGTCGAGCACGGCGCGCTGCTTGTCCTCGCCGTACCCGAGGTGCCGCTTGACGTTCTCCAGCACCACGATCGAGTCGTCCACCACCCGGCCGACCGCGATGGTGAGCGCGCCGAGGGTGAGCAGGTTCAGCGACAGGTCGCCGGTGTAGAGGGCGATGAGCGCGACCACCACGGACAGCGGGATCGACACCGCGGTGACCAGGGTGGAGCGCAGGGACATCAGGAACAGCAGGATGACGACGACGGCGAACAGCAGGCCGAGCAGGCCCTCGGTGGTCAGGCCGCTGATGGCCTTCTCCACCTCGGGTCCCTGGTCGAACACGACGGTCAGCGTGGAGCCGGCGGCCTCGCCCAGGTCGCCGAGCCTGTCGCGCACCGCGTCGGAGATCTCCACGGCGTTGCCGTCGGCGGTCATGGTGACGCTGAGGCCGAGCGTGTCCCGGCCGTCGGTGCGGTTGATCGCGGTCGCCGGGGCGGGCGCGGACTCGACCGTGGCGACGTCGCCGAGCTTCACCGGCCCGACGGGCAGGTTCCGCAGGTCGTCGACGCTGCCCACGGGGGTGCCGACCTGCACGGACAGCGTCTTGTCGCCGTCGGGCACGGTGCCCGCGGGCACGACGGCGCCCGCGGAGGTGAGCGCGGCGGTCAGCGCCTGCGGGTCGACGCGGGCGGCGCCGAGGCGCGCGTAGTCGACGGTGACGGTGATCGTGCGGTCCCGCTCGCCGCTGACGGTCGCCTCCCGGACGCCCGGGATCGCCTCCAGCTCGGGCACGACCTCGGCGCGCAGCCGGGCCGCGGTGGCGATGTCGTCGTCACCGGAGGTCGCGGCGAGCGCGATGACGGGGATGTCGTCGGTGCCGCCCTGGGCCACGGTCGGCTCGACGCCCTCCGGCAGGCGCGGCTGGAGCCGGTTCACGGCCTGCTGCACCTGCGCGACGGCGGCGTCCAGGTCGGTGCCGTAGACGAACATGACCTGCACGGTCGCGGCGCTCTCGGAGGAACGGGTGAGGACCTGCTCGACGCCGTCGACGCCGCGCACGGCGGACTGGATCGGCTCGGCGACCTGGCTGTCCACGAGGTCCGGCGACGCGCCGGGGTACTGCGCGACGACCACCGCGGCGGGCAGCTCGATGGACGGGAACAGCTGCTGCTTGATCGACGGCAGCATCAACACGCCGAAACCGAGGACGACGAGGCTGAGCAGCCCGACGAGACCTCGGTTGGCCAGGCTCAGCCGAGCCAGCACGGACATCTTCAGGCATCTCCTCGATGGGCGGACCGGTTCGGCGCGGCGGTGCGCGGGCCCGCGGGTGGATGCGCGAACGCTCGCACACCCCACCTGAGAACGGACTCAGGCACGGGCCGGCCGCCACGACCCCACCCAGTGTCCTGACCTGCGGTTACCCCCCGCCGGAGAACTCCACGGCCAGCCAGGTGATCTTCCTCACGAACGGGTGAGGCCGGAGGACCCCTCCCCCGGCCTCGCGTCCACGACGGCGTGCCCTGCCGGACACCCGTAGTCGTGTTGCCACCGCGGACGGCTGACGGGCACCGCACCGTGGCCGCCGCGGATCGATTACCCCACACGCCGACCGCCGGGACAATCCCGTCAGGCCGCGCGGTCCCCCGCGGCGACGCGGTCCGTGTGCCGCAGCCACAGCAGGCCGAGCACCGGCAGGACGAGCGGCACGAACCCGTACCCGCGGCCGAAGTCCGACCACACCGTGGCGTCCGGGAACGCGCCGGGGAGCAGCAGGCTCGACGCGCCGACCAGCACGACGCCGGCCAGCTCCACCCCGCACGCGAAGTAGGCGACCCGCCGCGGCGCGACCCCGGCCAGCGCCAGCGTGGCCACGACGTACACCGCGGCCGCCAGCGCCGACAGCAGGTAGGCCAGCGGCGCGTCCCCGAACCGGGTGGCCAGCTGCACCCCCGACCGCGCAGAGGCGGCGAGCGCGAAGATGCCGTAGACGGCGATCAGCAGGCGCCCCGGCCCCGACCGGGTGGTCTCGGCGAGCGACCCCATCAGGCGGCCCACACCTGGCTCGCGCGCAGGATCATCGCCGGCACGCTGAACAGCACCACGGCCAGCACGCCCGCGCCCCAGCGGCTCCGGTCGGCCAGCGACCAGAACGCCCCGACCGGCAGCAGGACGACCATCGTGAGCAGGTAGCCGATGAACGTGGGCGTGTCCAGCTCCCGGTCGGCGCCGACGACCCGCACCACGCCCACGGCCAGCTGCGCGAGCAGCCCCAGTTCGAGCAGCACCACCGCGCCGGCCAGCCCGAGGGTGGCCTTGGTGGCGAGGGTGATCGGCTTGTCCGCGACGGCCAGCACGAGCGACCACAGGGCGGCGACGAGCGCCAGGACCGAGAGCGCGGTGGTGAGGGCTTGGATCATCCGGACTTCCCGTGAGCGCGACGACTACCGCGCAACGTACCCGCTGCCACCCGCGCGCCGGCCGGACACCCCGCACCGCCGTCACGGACCGGCCGTGACCCGGGCGAACTCCGCGTCCGAGACCGCCTGCGCGACCCGCGCCACGACCTCGTCGAACACCGGGTCGCGGTAGTAGTCGCCGTGGCCGCGCATCGGCGAGGCCACCATGTCCGGGTCGGGGTCGAGGAACTCGGGGTCGCGCAGCCGCACGTCGTTGCCGCACTTCACGCCCCACAGCTTCGGGCCGGCGCGCAGCGGCTCCTCGGGCCCCTCGGGCCACACCTGCACCGGGCCGCCGAGCGGGTCGGTGAGCCGGTGCACGTTCCACCACCGGTCCCCCAGCTCCCGGTGCAGGTCGGCCAGCCGGGCGTGCCCGAGGTAGTGCGGGAACATCCGCGAGTAGGCCCACTGGAGCTGCGAGCCGTAGGTGACGAGCCCGACCCGGTCCAGGGCGCGCCGGGCGTCGGCCTGCCGGACGTACCGCTCGCCGTCGGCCGGGTCGGGCCGCTCGGCCTCGCGGCGCAGCAGCGACAGCGCGGCGAAGCACACGACGCTGCCCTGGCTGTGCCCGGACAGCACGACCGCGCCCACGTCGTGGTGCACGGCCAGCCGCACGGCGCGGGAGGTCAGCTCGATCGTGGCGCGCCCGCCGTAGGGCGGTGGGCAGATGGGGTGCGCCCCGCGCGGCCAGAACGCGACCAGGTCCCACACGACGCCG
Organism: Saccharothrix longispora; assembly: GCF_031455225.1. Taxonomy (GTDB): domain Bacteria; phylum Actinomycetota; class Actinomycetes; order Mycobacteriales; family Pseudonocardiaceae; genus Actinosynnema; species Actinosynnema longispora. Next base: position 714,244 of record NZ_JAVDSG010000001.1, on the reverse strand, counting down.
ACGACGGTGCGCATCTTCCCGCTCTGCCACGTCCGCACGCCCAGCAGCAGCAGGAGCAGCACGAGGCCGGACACCACGAGGCTGCCCAGCGCCCCCAGGTCCTCGGCGGGACGGCTGGACAGCCAGGCGGCCAGGCCGGGCGGCGGGGCGGCCCGCCAGTCGGGGTGCGCGAGCCGGGCCAGCGCGATCCCGCCGGCCGCCACCACGAGCACGCCGCCGAGCAGCGCGAGCGCGCCGAGCAGCCAGTGGTACCGGTACTTCGCCGACGCCACGCGCCGGCCGAGCGCCACCTTGCCCAGGCCCGGCCGGTCCGGGCGGCCCGGGTAGTCGCCCAGCAGGCTCTCCCGCACCGCCGCGCCCACCGGGTGCCGCACCCACGACGCCAGGCCGAGCGCGTACAGCACCCCGGACGCCGTCAGCGAGACCCAGAACGCCCACCCGGGCACGGGCGCCCACCGCAGCACCACGCCCGCGGCCGCCGCCAGCGACCCGGCGGCCAGCAGCAGCGCGGTCGACGCCTGCCGCACCATCGCCGCCGCCACCGGCACCACGACCAGCGCGAACGCGACGGCCAGCACACCCCACAGCCCCGCGCCGACCAGGTAGCTGGTGCTCAGCACCAGACCGGGCCGCCCGGCGGGCGCCGGGTCGCCCACCCACTCCACGACCCGGTACGCGAACCCGCCGCTGAACCCGACGGCCACCGTCGTCGCGACCGCCGCGACGACCACCGCGCCGTAGCCGTGCCACAGGGGTCGGAACCGCGCGTCCACCGCCATCAGGGCGCGACCGCGCGCGCCGCGCCGCAGCCGCGCGCACGCCCCGAGCAGCACCACCAGCAGCGCCATCGCGAGCACCGCCAGCACGTTCGTCACCGCCTCGAACCCGGCCAGCGGCGTCACCGCGCCGGTCCCGCCGGTCGGCTGCCGCCACAGGAACGCGGTGGCCAGGCCCGCCGCGACCAGCAGGTACGCCACCGACGCCCACTTCAGCGCCCGCGAGTCCACCTCCCGCCGGTCCGGGGCCAGCGCCACGCGGGCCACCGCCCACGCCAGCACGACACCGCCGACCCCGATCACCGACCAGGACAGCACCCCGTCGGGCAGGGCGGTGCGCAGCGCACCCGCGTACAGCACGCCCACCACGGCGCACGCGGCGGCGACGTGCGCGTCGCGCAGCACGGGCGTGCGCGGCGAGGTGTGCCAGAACGCGTAGTCGCCGAGGCTGCCCGCGTGCGTCTCCCACCGGTGGTAGGAGCCGCGCGGCTCGTAGAGGAACGTCTGCCGACCGAACCACCACAGCACGGCGATCACCAGCACCGGCGGGACCATGCCGACGAGCAGCATCGCCCCGAACGGCCACCCGGCGAACGCGCCGAGCCACGGGTTGGCGGCCCGGCAGGCCGCCGTCGCGGCGCACTGGCGCACCAGCAGCTCCAGCGACACGTACGCGGTGGTCGTGACGAACATGCAGGTCAGGACGAGGCCGAGGAGCCGCAGCACGGCCTCGGCGAACCGGCCGGGCCCGAGCAGCGCGTACCGGGCCAGGTTGAGGATCGCGAACGGGACGAGCAGCAGCCACAGCGCGCGGCTCGCCCCGCCGGCGGTGAACCGGCCCCAGTGGAACGCCTCGACCAGCCGTTCCCGCACGGGGTGCTCCCCGGGCAGGGTGCGGGCGGGTTTCGCGGCGCGCAGGAAGCGCGCCACGTCGTCGCCCGCCACCGCCGTGGGGAACGGGTCGCCCAGCACGTGCTCCGGCGGGGTGCCGGACACGCCGTGCACCCGCAGCTCGACCACGTCCTCAGGACGCATGCGATCACCTCCCGCGACCGGTTGGTCCCCGATGCCTACCGGATCGGCCGGCGCGGGGAGGCCGTTTCGGCGATCGGGCACCCGGCCGGGGCAGCACGGGGCCCCGACGGGCATCCTGGGAAGCGGCCGGCCGCCGATCGCGACCGGTCGCGACCACGACCCGAAAGGCTGCCCACGGTGACCAAACCCGCCCGCCGCGACCCCAGCAAGCTCGTCGACGCCTCCGGGTTCCGGCAGTTCGTCCAGCACGGCTGGGGCCCCGCCGACCGCGCCGCGCGGGTCGCGCCCGGCGCCGCCGAGGCCGCCGCCGCGCACCGCGCCCGGCTCAGCGCCGCCCTGCCCGGCGCGCGCGTCGCCGTGGCCGCCGGCTGGGCGCCGGTGCGGTCCAACGACACCGACTTCGGCTTCCGGCCCGACAGCGACTTCTCGTGGCTGACCGGCTGCTCCGCCGAGGGCGCCGTGCTGGTGATGCACCCCGTGGAGGGGGGCCACGAGGCGGAGCTGTTCCTGCGCCCGCCGGCCGGTCCGGAGGAGCCGGACTTCTTCGCCAACGCCCGCGACGGCGAGCTGTGGATCGGCCCGGTGCCCGGCCTGGCCGAGTGGACCGAGGCCCTCGGGGTGCGCTGCCGCCCGCTGCACGAGCTGCCGTCGGCGCTGCGCGGCAGGCTGCCCGCCGTGCACGCGACCGCGGGCGTGGACCCGCTGCTGGACGCGCTCGCGGGCGCCGACCACACCGCCGGGCTGCGCACGACGCTGGCCGAGCTGCGCCGCATCAAGGACGACTGGGAGGTCGGCCAGCTCCAGGCGGCGGTGGACGCCACCGTGCTGGGCTTCGCCGACGTCGCCGCCGAGCTCCAGGCGGCGGTGAAGGGCGGCGGCGAGCGCTGGTTGCAGGGCACGTTCGACCGGCGCGCCCGCACCGCGGGCAACGGCCCCGGCTACGCCTCGATCGTGGCCGCCGGCCCGCACGCGCCGGTGCTGCACTGGGTGCGCAACGACGGCCCCGTGCCCGAGGACGCCGTGCTGCTGCTGGACGCGGGCGTGGAGCTGGACACCCTCTACACCGCCGACATCACCCGAACGCTGCCCGTGTCCGGCGCGTTCAGCCCGGCGCAGCGGCAGGTGCACGAGCTGGTCGAGCGGGCGTCGGCGGCGGCCCTGGCCGTGGTCAGGCCGGGCGCGGAGTACCGGGAGTTCCACCGCGAGGCCATGCGGGTGCTCGCCGGGGGCCTGCACGACTGGGGCCTGCTGCCGGTGTCGGTGGACGAGGCGCTCGACCCCGACGGCCAGCACCACCGCCGCTACATCGCGTGCGGCGTCGGCCACTTCATCGGCCTGGACGTGCACGACTGCGCCAACTCGCGCGCCGAGGCGTACCACGACGGGGAGCTGGAGGTCGGCATGGCGCTGGCCGTGGAGCCGGGCCTGTACTTCCACCCGAACGACGAGACCGTGCCGCCGGAGCTGCGCGGCATCGGCGTGCGGCTGGAGGAGAACGTCGTGGTGGTGGAGGACGGTCACCGGCTGCTGTCCGGGGCGCTGCCGGCCGACGCGGCCGGCCTGGAGGCCTGGGTGGCCGCCGCCGGTCGCTAGTGCGGAGGAGTTCACCCGGACCGGTCACGATCCCCGTTCCGGTCCGTCAGCGCGGCGAGGGCCCGCCCCGGTGGGCGGGCCCCGTCACCGCTGCTGCCTGCGCAGCCGCACCTGGGTGATCGCGTGGTGCTCCACGCCGAGCACCTCGATGCCCCAGTTCGACACGGCGACGCGGTCGCCGGGCCGCTCCGGGATGCGGCCGAGCAGCACCAGCACCAGGCCCGCGATCGTGGCGTAGTCGCCCTCCGGCGCGTCGGGCAGCTCCACGCCCAGGTCGACCAGGTCGTGCACGGGGAACGTGCCGGGCAGCACCATCGACCCGTCCGCGCCGTTGCGCACCGCCATCACGTCGCGGTCGGTCTCGTCGAGGATCTCGCCGACGATCTCCTCCAGCAGGTCCTCCAGCGTGACGATGCCGTCGACGGCGCCGTGCTCGTCCACGACCAGCGCCATCTGCTCCCGCTCGGCCTTGAAGCGGCGCAGCGCGTCGGAGACCTTGACCGAGTCGGGGAACACCAGGGGCGTGCGGGCCAGGTCGACCAGCGTCGCGCCGTCGTCCAGCAGGTCGCGCAGGTGCACCAGGCCCACCACGTCGTCGAGGTGCCCGCCGCGCGCGACGGGCGCCCGCGAGTGGCCCGTGCCGACCAGCTCGGCCCGCGCCGTCGGCACGTCCCACCCGGCGTCCAGGGTGACCACGGCGCGGCGCGGCACGAGCACCTCGCGCAGCCGCCGCTCGTCGATCTCCAGCGCACCGTTGATGATCATGCGTTGCTCGGCGTTCAGGCCGCGCTGCGCCGACACCAGCTCCCGCAGCTCCTCCTGCGACATCTGCTCGGACTCGGCGTCGGGCTTGCCGCCGAGCACGCGCACCACGACGTTCGTGGACGCGCTCAGCGCCCACACCACCGGCCGCGAGACGGTCGAGAGGAAGTCCAGCGGCCGGGCCACCAGCAGCGCCCAGCGCAGGGCGTACTGCATGGCCAGCCGCTTGGGTGCCAGTTCGCCGAACACCAGGGTGAGGAACGTCAGCACGATCGTGACCAGGGCGATCGCCACCGCGTTCGCCGCGGTGCCGAGGAACGACAGCAGCGGCGTGATCGGTCGGGCCAGCGACACGGCGGCGGTCGCCGAGGCCAGGAACCCGGCGAGCGTGATGCCGATCTGGATGGTCGCGAGGAACCGGTTGGGGTCGCGGGCCAGCCGCACGAGCGTGTGCCCCGACTTCCCGCCCTCGCGCTCCAGCGCCCGCAGCTGCCCCTCCCGCAGCGAGATCAACGCCATCTCCGAGCCCGAGAACAGCGCGTTGAGCAGCACCAGGACCGCGACCAGCGCGATGGTGAATCCGTACCCGTCCACACCCACTCCGTACCCCGATCGCCCGGGGGCACAACGCTACCGGCGCGTTGCTCTTTCCGAGTGGCACGACTGCCCGGCCGGCCCCGCACTGGGCTACAACCATGACGGGGAGGTCACATGGGGTCGGACGCGCTCCACCGGTCGTTCGTGGTCGTGGACGTCGAGGGCTACGGCGACCCGACGCGCACGTCGCCGCACCGCGGCGCGGCGCGCGAGGGCATGTACCGGGTGCTGATGACGGCGTTCGCCGAGTGCGGCCTGCCGTGGGACGACAAGTCGGTCGACGACGCGGGCGACGCCGTGCTGGTGCTGCTGCCCGCCGACGTGCCCAAGAACCACCTGGTCGAGCAGCTGCCGGAACGCCTCGCCGCCGCGTTGCGCAGGCACAACCACGTCCACGCGGACGGCGCGCGGCTGCGGATGCGGTTGGCCGTCCACGCGGGCGAGGTGCACTACGACGACCGCGGCCGGACCAGCGAGGAGATGATCTTCGCCTACCGCATCCTCGACGCGCCGGCCGCCAAGCTGGCCCTGCGCGCAGACCCCACCGCCACGCTGGCACTGGTCGTGTCCGAGGAGTTCTACCGCTCCGTCGTCCACCACGACCCGGCCGCCCGACCGGGTGATTTCGAGCGGGTGGGGGTCCGGGTCAAGGAGGTCGACACCCACGTCTGGCTCCGTCTGGTGGACGGCCGCACGCTCGGCAACGGCTCCGCCGGCGCCGTCGACACCCGCCCCGCCCCCACCGGTCGTCGTCCCCCCGGCCCCGACCGGCTCGGCCTCGCGGAGATGAGCCGCATCGTGGACGTGCTGCTGGGCACACCCGGCTTCCGGACGCCCGCGGAACGCGACCTGCTGGTGACGTTCCTGCCGTTCGCGGGCGCGATCGGCCGCCACCCGGCCAACCGGACCGACGTGATGAGCATCCTGCTGACCAGCCAGGACTACCCGAACGGGGTTGAGCGGCTGGTCGAGTGCGCCCGCATGTTCGCCGAGGGCTCCACGGCGATGGCCGAGCTGGACAACCTGATGGCGGACCGCCGGCCCGGCGCCTAGACGGGCGCCGCGTGGCGCCCGGTGGCCAGCGCGCGGCCGGTCGTGGACAGCTCGGCGGCCAGCCGGTCGACGGCGGCGGCGAACTCCGGGTCGTCGCAGTTCCAGTCGTCGAGCCTGGCCAGCAGCCAGCGGCGCCAGGACGCGACCAGCTCGGCGAACACGGCGGTGCCGGCGGACGTGAAGCGGTACTGGTCGGCGGTCTCGACCAGGTAGCCGCGGGTCTGGAGCTGGCGGGCGACCGGTTCGAAGACGCCCGGCGGGACGCGGGTGTCGGCGGCGAGGCGGTCGAGCGTGGCGGCGCCGTGCGCGACGCTCTGCCGGAACACCCGGACCATCAGCCACGCCTGGGCGTGCGTGAGGGGCACCCCGGAGGAGGCGAGGACGTCGGGGGTCGGGTCGCGGCGCTCCCGGCTGACGACGAGGGCGACCAGCTTGTCCAACTCGTGCCCGGAGTCCCACGTGCGCGGTTCGGCGAAGTTGTCGCCCACGGCGGTCGCGGAGGCCCGCGCGGTGTCGCGCAGGGGCACCTCGCGCAGGAACAGCGCGACGACGAACGCCACGGCGGCGACCGGCGCCGCGGACAGGAACACGGTGTGCAGGGTGTCGCTGTACGCCTGCACGATCGGCGCCTTCAGCTCGTCGGGCAGGGCGTGCAGGGCCTGCACGTTCGACGCGGCGCGCGGGTCCACGCCCGGCGGTGTCGCGGCGGCCAGGTTGCCCGGCAGGTTCGAGGCGTACACCGTGCCGAAGACGGCGACGCCGAACGAGCTGCCCAGCGTGCGCAGGAAGCTCACGCCGGACGTGGCCACGCCCAGGTCCTCGTAGCTGGTGGTGCTCTGCACGACGACCATCGTCACCGGCATGCACATGCCCACGCCCAGGCCGAGCACGAGCATGAACACCGACGCCTGCCAGAACGACGTCGACGGCGTGAGCTGGGCCAGCAGCAGCAGGCCGGCGACCATCATGACGCTGCCGACCAGCGGGAAGACGCGGTAGCGCCCGGTCTTGGAGATGACCGTGCCGGTGGTGACCGAGGCGAACAGCAGGCCGACGACCAGCGGCAGCATCTCCAGGCCGGACTGGGTGGCGGACGCGCCGTGCACGTACTGGAGGTAGGTCGGCAGGAACGTGACGCCGCCGAGCATCGCGAACCCGACGACGAAGCTGAGCACCACGCACACGGTGAACGTGCGGTTGCGGAACAGGCGCATCGGCAGCACGGGTTCCGCGGCGCGATTCTCCACGAGGACGAACAGCGCCAGCGCGACCAGCGAGCCCGCGGCCATCCACAGGATCGTCGGCGAGGCCCACGGGTACTCCACGCCGCCCCACGACGTGACGAGCGTGAGGCCGGTGGCGGCCAGGCCGATGAGCAGGACGCCTGCGTAGTCGATGCGCGGCTTGACCCCGGCCCGCACCCCCGGCAGCGCGAACGCGCCCACCGCGAGCACGACCACGCCCAGCGGCAGGTTCACGTAGAACGCCCACCGCCACGACAGGTGGTCCACGAACAGGCCGCCCAGCAGCGGGCCGACGACCGTGGCCACGCCGAACACCGCGCCGATGAACCCCTGGTACTTGCCGCGCTCGGACAGCGGCACGACGTCCGCGATGACCGCCGCCGAGGTCACCATCAGGCCGCCCGCCCCCAGGCCCTGCACGGCGCGGGCGAGGATGAGCCACGTCATCGAGTCGGCCCAGCCGCACAGGAACGAGCCGGCCATGAACAGCACGACGCTCGACAGGAACGCCTTCTTGCGACCGAACAGGTCGCCGAACTTGCCGATCAGCGCCGTCATGATCGTCTCGGCGAGCAGGTAGGACGTGACCACCCACGACAGGTGCCCGCCGCCGCCGAGGTCGCTCACGATCGTGGGCAGCGCGGTCGCCACGATCGTCTGGTCGAGGGCGGCGAGCAGCATCCCCAGCATGATCACCGCGACGACGGCGTTCCGCGCCCCGTGCCCGACCTCGCCCCGTTCGACCACAGTGGACCTCCCCGCCGAACGATAAAGCGCCCCCCACCCCCTCGCGAGTCGTAACCCCACGCCGCGCGAGTCGTAAGCCCACGCCGCGCGAGTCGTACGTCCAGGACCCGAGAGTCCAACGTTCAGGGCCCGAGAGTCGTACGTCCAGGGCCCGTGTGTTCTTTACTCGCGAGTGAAGAACACACGGGACCTGAACGTTGGACTCTCGGGCCCTGGGGTTACGACTCGCCCGGGTCGGGCTTACGACTCGCGGTCATTCGACGGTCACGCTCTTGGCCAGGTTGCGCGGGCGGTCCACGTCGCGGCCCAGCGAGCGGGCCAGGTGGTAGGCGAACAGCTGGAGCGGGACCGACAGGGTGATCGGGCTCAACGCGTCGTGCGCGCGGGGCACCCGGATCACGTCGGTGGCCAGGCCGGGCGGCAGGTCGGCGTCGGTGATCGCGATGACCGGCCCGCCGCGCGCCTTGATCTCCTCGATCGTGGCGACGTTCTTCGGCAGCAGCTCGTCGTCGGGCACCAGCACGACGGTCGGCATGTCCGGGTTGATCAACGCCAGCGGGCCGTGCTTGAGCTCGGACGCCTGGTAAGCCTCGGCGTGCACGTAGGAGATCTCCTTCAGCTTCTGCGCGCCCTCACGCGCCACCGGCCAGCCCCGGACCCGGCCGACGAAGAACATGTGCTCGGCGCCGGCGTACCTGCGGGCCACCTCGGCGATATCGTTCTCCGCCGCCAAGATCTGCGCGATCGTGTGCGGGAGTTCACCCAACCCGGTGACGACCCGGCGTCCCTCGGTGATGGACAGGTCGCGCACCCGGCCGAGGTCGAGCGCGAGCATCGCCAGCGCGACCGCCATCGTGGTGAACGACTTCGTCGCCGCAACCGACACCTCGGGCCCGGCGTGCAGGAAGATCCCGTGCCCGCACTCGCGGGCGATGGTGCTGCCGACCGCGTTGACCACGCCGATGACGTGACCGCCCTTGCGCTTGAGCTCCTGCACGGCGGCCAGCGTGTCCAGGGTCTCCCCCGACTGGCTGATGGCGACGTACAGCGTGTCGGGGTCCACGACGGGGTTGCGGTAGCGGAACTCGGACGCGGGCTCGGCGTCGGCGGGGATGCGCGCCAGCTCCTCGACCAGCTGCGCCCCGACCTGCCCCGCGTAGTACGCCGACCCGCAGCCGAGCAGCTTGACCCGGCGGATGCGCTGGTAGTCCTGCGGGGTCAGGCCGACGCCGTCCAGGCGGGCGGACGAGAACCGGTGGTCCAGCCGGCCGCGCAGGCAGCGGTCCACCGCGTCGGGCTGCTCCCGCATCTCCTTGTACATGAAGTCCGGGTGCTCGCCCAGCTCGTACTCGGCGGTCGGCACGTCGATCGCGGTGGGCGTGCGGGTGGTGGAACGGGCGTCCATCGTGGACGTCCGGTAGCCGTCGGCGGTGACCGTGGCGATCTCGTCGTCGTCGAGGTAGATCACCTGCTGGGTGAAGCGGACCAGGGCGGTGACGTCCGAGGCGATCAGCATCTCCTGCTCTCCCACGCCGAGGACGACGGGGCTGCCGCGCCGGGCGGCGACCAGCTCACCGGGCCGGGCGACGTCCATCACGATCACCCCGTACGTGCCCTCCACCCGGGACAGCGCTTCGCGCACGGCGTCTTCGAGGGTGTCTGCGGAACTGCGCGCGACCAGGTGGGCCAGCACCTCGCTGTCGGTGTCCGAGGCCAGCTCCACGCCCTCGGCGCGCAAGCGGTTGCGCAGCCGGTCGGAGTTCTCGAACACGCCGTTGTGGACGATCGCGACGCGCCGACCGGAGTCCACGTGCGGGTGGGCGTTGCGGTCGCTGGGCTCGCCGTGCGTGGCCCACCGGGTGTGCGCGATGCCCACCGGGCCGCCGGTCCCCTCGGGCACGGCCCGCCGCAGGTCGCCGACGCGACCGGCGGTCTTGACGACCTGGAGCTCCTCGCCCGCGACGGCGATGCCCGCCGAGTCGTACCCGCGGTACTCCAGCCGGTGCAGCCCTTCCAGCAGCACGGGCACCGCGTCCCGCGGCCCCACGTACCCGACGATCCCGCACATCGCAGCCATCCCCTCTAGCCGTAGACGATCCGGCGCAGCTGGCGCTCGGACAGCGGCGGCGCGACCACCGGCCGCACGTCCAGCTCCTCGCGCAACAACGCCCAGATCCTCGCGTTGGCCACCCCGTCGCGGCGGAGTTCGGCGTGCCTGCGCAGCACGTACTCCTCCGCCGTCTCCACGAAGTAGCCCATGACGTCGGACACGACCCGCCGCGCCAGGGCGGGCGGCAGGCCGGTCGTGCGGACCACGTGCCGCAACAGCTCCTCCGGCACTCCCGTGTGGGGCTGTTCCCACCGCTCGTCGGGCCGGCGACCGTCCTCCACGGACCCAGCATGACGACAGCCGACCCACCGGACCAAATGCCGTGCCCGGATTCGGGCACGGCACACCGCGGCGCGCGGCGACGGAGCGTCATCCCGAAGCAACCGGACCGAACCCACGAGCAGCCGGGCGGAACCCGATATTTTGGGTTCGTGACCGACACCCGACAGGGCCTCGCGGGGCGCTCCGCTCCCCGCCCTGTTCCCACCGCTCCTCCCACCGCTGTTCCCACCGCCCCACCACGTGCCCGCGCGGGAGGCGACCGCGCCGCGGACCGATCACCCCGGTTGCTGTCCTGGCTGCAACGCGTGCACGCGAGCGGCCGCGAGGACCTCTGGCGCGGTGACGGCCTGGCCGCCCTGATCGTGATCGGGCTGGCACTGCTGGCCGGGCTGGTGTCGCAGATCGCCGCGGACCTGCCCCGCCTGGAACTGCTGGTGGTGTGCCTGGCCGGGCTGCCCGGCGCCTACTCGCTGATCTGCGCGGTGCGCGTCGCCCTGCCCCGGGGGCTCGCCCCGGCCGACCTGACGGACCGTCGCCCCGGTTCCTGGCCCCACTCCCTCGGCAAGACCCCCTCGACGTTGATCACCGCCTACGACGAGGCCCTCGACCGCGAAGCGGAGGACACCGCCGCCGACGTGCAGACCATCGCGGGCATCGCCGCGCGGAAGTTCGCCCTGGTCCGCCGCGCCGTGCGCTGGCTGATCGTCACGGTCGGCGTGCTGGTCGCCGCGCTGCTCGTCGGCATCACGCGCCTGGTCCTGCTGCTGACCTGATCGGGCAGGTCCTGCCGCCAGGGGCGGGACGGGTTCACGGGCAAGCGGGTCATCCCCGCCGCGGCCCCTTCCCCCGCGGGCGCGGCGACACCATCATCGTCACAGGGGAGAACCTACGAGGGGGTCCGCATGTTCGGCACGCGAACGTCCGAGAACCGGCGGTCACCGGCGGTCCTCGCGCTCATGAGCGCGGCGGCCATCACCGCGGCGGGCATCACCGCGGTAGGCGTCGGCGCCGCACCGGCCCTGGCGACCGTGAGCATGGTCGCCTCCATCACCCAGGAGGAGGGCGAGTACGAGGCCCGCTTCCCGGACGTGGTGAAGCTCGACGACGGCAGGCTGATGGCCGTCTGGCACCGCGCCACCGCGCACGCCGGGGCGGTCGGCACGATCCAGCTGTCCTTCGGCGGCCCGGACGGCCGCACGTGGAGCACCCCCGCGCCCGCGCTGGCCGACCCGGGCACGATGGCGGGCCTCGACACGCGCGACCCGAAGCTCGGCAAGATGAACGACGGCAGCGTCGTGCTCACCTTCTTCGTCCCCGGCGGCCGGGTGTTCTACTCGGTGTGGAAGCCGGGGTGGACGCGCTTCACCGACCCGGTCCAGCTCACCTCGCCGGACATCACCACCGGCATCTACAGCCACGGCGGCGCGTTGGCGCTGGCGGACAGCGGCACGCAGGTGGACCAGGTCCTCATCCCGGTCTACACGACCGGCACCGGGGGCGGCGCGCACTTCATCCGGGCGACCTGGCGGGCCACGCTCGACCCGCGGCTGCTGGTGTCCGGTTCCCGCAGGATCATCGGCAACGCCAACCCGCCGGGCCGCACCTACACCGAGCCGAGCTTCGTCCAGTTCGGCAGCACGGTCGTCGCGGTCGTCCGGGCCGAGCAGGACGGCGGCGGCTCACCGGCCATCGTCGTCCGGTGGAACCCGTACACCGCCACGCCGGCCTTCGCGTACCAGAGCTTCACGGGCGTCCTGGCCAACTCCCACCACCTGCTCAGGACGGCGAGCGGCAAGGTGCTGTTCACCTACGGCGACAAGGCGCAGGCGAACCGGCCCACGGTCGGCATGGTGATCGACAACCCCACGTCCGCGTGGGTGAAGAACCCCGTCGTGCCGCTCTACAACTCCGGTTCCGCGGACCAGGCCAACCCGTCGAGCGTCGAGATCTCGCCGGGCACGTTCATCACGCTCGGCTACAACGCCAAGCCGAAGTCCTCCTCGCCCACCGGCGGCACCCTCTGGGTCGTCGAGAGCCACACCGCCGACTACTGAGCCCGTCCGCGGAACTCGTCCGGTCCAGCGTTCACCCGTTCGTCCTGACGACGGCGACCGGACGCAGCACCGCCCACACCGACGGCTGGAAGATCGCCCCCGGTGGCGTGCCGTTGAACTCTGATCGGCCCTGTCGGTGCTCGCCGCCACGTGCTGTTGTTCAAGGACTCCGACGTCGGCACCGGGCCGACTCCCTGCACGCTGGAGGAACCGTGAGGATCAGGCACGCGGCGGTGGCCGCGTCACTCTTAGCCGGGCTGGTCGCCGCGCCCGCGCACGCCGCACCCGAGGGTGCGGTGCTCTACAGCGGACACCCCGACGCCGTGGCGGGCAGCTACATCGTGGTGCTCGCGGACGGCGTCGACGCGGCCTCGGCCCGGTCCGCCGTGAGGGGCGTCCGAGGCGTCACGCACACCTACACCGCGGTCCTCGACGGGTTCGCCGTGCGCACCGACGCGAGCACCGCCCGCCGGCTCGCGGCCGACCCGCGCGTGGCGTACGTGGCGCAGGACCTCGTGGTCCGCCTGCCCGAGGGCGACACCGCCACCCCGGCGGCCCCGCCCGGACCGTCGGCGCAGGCGCTCGGCCTCCAGCCGTCCCCGCCCTCCTGGGGCCTCGACCGGATCGACCAGCGCTCCCTGCCGCTGGACTTGAAGTACTTCCACCCCAACACGGCCGGCGGGGTGCGGGCCTACGTCGTCGGGACCGGCATCCGGTACACGCACCAGGAGTTCGAGGGCCGGGCCGTCCCCGGCTACGACGCGATCGGCGGCGTCACCCCGCCCGGCAACGACTGCAACGGCCACGGCACGCACATGGCGGGCACCGTCGGCGGCGAGACGACCGGCGTGGCCAAGGACGTGACGCTGGTGTCCGTGCGGGTGCTCAACTGCCAGGGCTCCGGCGCGTTCTCGCAGGTCGTCGCGGGCATCGACTGGTTGACCCAGAACGCGGCGGCGAGCGGTCAGCGGGCGGTCGCGCTCATCACCCTGGGCAGCACGACGAACCTGGCGCTCAACAACGCCATCACCAACTCCATCAACGCGAACGTGCACCACTCGGTGGTGTCCGGTGCGTCGAACGCCAACGCCTGCAACTACTCCCCCGGTTCGACGCCCCTGGCCACCACGGTCGGCGCGACGGACGCCAACGACAACAAGGCGAGCTTCTCCAACTTCGGCCCGTGCATCGACGTGTGGGCGCCGGGCGTGAACATCACGTCGGCGTGGGGCACGGCGGACAACGCCTACTCGACCATCAGCGGCTCGACGGCGTCCGCGCACGCGGCGGGCGTGGCGGCGCTGTGGCGGCACCGCTTCCCGGCCGACTCGGCCGTCCAGGTGGCGGCGGCGCTGGTCGCCAACGCCACGCCCGGCGTGGTCGTCAACCCCGGTACCGGGTCGCCGAACCTGCTGCTGTTCTCGGCGATGATCCCGGTGTGACCGCCTGCCGTGACCGCGGCGTCGAGCGGCGTCGCGGTCACGGGGCGCGACCTCGCCGGTCGCCCCGTCCCCGCTACCCGGCGATCGCGCCGGCCAGCGGGAGCAGGGCGCAGACGAACGTCATCCCGACGTAGGGCGCCCAGGCGCGCGGACGGCCCCGGGCACCCGCCCAGGTGCCGACGACGGCGACCGCCCAGACCAGAGCGGAGCCTCCCGCCGACACGACCATCGCCCACTGCCCGGCGGCGCAGGTCGTGGCGGGTGGGCAACTGGTCGGGGTGAAGGCCACCAGGCCGTACACCATCACGGTCGGCGCGAGCAGCGAGATCAGCACCGTGCCCAGCACGGCGAGGCCCTTCATGGACCCGCACGGTAGCAGCACCACCGTGCGGGTCCGTTGTACGCGTCAGTCTGTTGTGGACTGCTACGGCGCCCAGGGCGCGGTGACGGCCCAGGTCGTGTCCGCGTCGTAGGAGGACGGCGTGTCGTAGGCGTGGGCGCCGCCGCTGACCGCGACCCACACCTCCGCGGCGTGGTGCCGCACGGAGGCGCCCAGTTCGTTGACCGACTGGAGCTTCACGCCGCCGTTGCCCGGCTGGGCGCAGAACGTCGCGTCCCGCCGGTACAGGTCGGTGTTCTCGCTCGGCGAGATCCGCACCCGGAAAGCCTGGTGCCGCAGGTACTGGCCGGGCACGTTGCGCGACTCGAACGAGTAGCACGACGGCTCGGCAAGGCCGCGCCGCACCACGAACGTCGCATCGCCCTTGAGCAGCGCCGCGCTCCCGGCGTTCACCACGTCGGTGCGCGCGACGCCGGCCTGGTGCCGCAGGTAGCGGTCGGTGAAGCCGGCCGTGGTGACGCGGAACGACCGCGCCTGGTCCAGCGGCAGGTCGGCGCCGCTGCGCCACAGCGGGACGACCGCCGCCCACGTGGTGTCCGCCGCGAAGCTCGTGGCGGTGTCCCACGGGTTCGGGCCGCCGGAACGGGCCAGGTACACCCCTTCGGAGTAGTGGCGGACGAAGTGGCCGGGCAGGTTGCGCGACTCCAGCGCCGTGCCACCCCAACCGGACCGCGCGCAGAACGTCGCGTCACCCGCGAAGCCCGCCGTGCCGTCGTCGGCGTCGGAGCGCACGCGGTACCCGGAGTGCCGCAGGAAGCTGCCTGGGAAGTTGCGCGACTCGAACGACAGGCACGCCGCGTCGGCCAGGCCCGGTCGGACCCGGAACGTGGCGTCCAGGCGGCCGGTGTCGTCGCCGATCACGTCGGTGCGGGCCAGGCCGGCCCGGTGCCGCAGGTGCCGGTCGGTGTAGCCGGGCGTGGTGACGCGCAGCGAGACCGCCTCGCCGCGCCCGACCTCGGTGCCGTCGGCGAGGGCCAGGACCCGCTGGTTGACCTCGCGCACCCGCGCCTCGGTCACCTTCAGCACCTGCCGGTCGTAGGTGTAGAACCCGTTGACCTCGTTCTCCACGTCGTAGGGCTCGGTGTAGACCGACGCGGACAGGCCGCGGGTGTGCACGAACCGACCGACCTCCTTGGTGATCTCCACGTACCGGGTGGTCAGCGACGTCTCGTCGGGGAACAGGTCGCCGTAGGCGAAGCCCGCGCCGGGCTGCCACTCGTGGCCGGCGACGCGGCGCCCGAGGCCGCCGAACTCGCCGAGCACGGCGATCCGGTTCGCGTCGGGCTGCCGCGTGGCCGACGACATCTGGTAGGCGTGGTCGTCGATGACGTCGCCGTTGCCCGGGTCGGGGTCGGAGACGCAGCAGTTCGAGCCGGAGTTGTGGTTGACCAGCCGGGTGTCGTCGATCGACCGGACGAGGTCCACGATGCGGCCGGCGTCGTACTCGCCCCAGCCCTCGTTGAACGGCACCCACTGCACGATCGACGTGATGCCCTTGAGCTGGTCGAGGACGCGCCGCAGCTCGGACTCGAAGTGGGCGCGCCCGTTCGGCACCTCGTCCACGGCGTCGAGCGACGGCATGTCCTGCCAGACCATCAGGCCGAGCCGGTCGGCGTGGTAGAACCAGCGGGCCGGTTCGACCTTGATGTGCTTGCGCACCATGTTGAAGCCGAGCGCCTTCTGCCGCTCCAGGTCGAAGCGCAGGGCGGCGTCGGTGGGCGCGGTGTAGATGCCATCGGGCCAGTAGCCCTGGTCCAGGGTGCCCAACTGGAAGACGAACTCGCCGTTGAGCAGCGGCCTCATCACGCCGCCGACCACCGCCTTGCCGAGCGACCGCATGCCGAAGTAGCCGGTGACGACGTCGGTCCCGAGGGTGACCCGCAGGTCGTAGAGGAACGGGTCGTCCGGGGACCACAGCCGGGCGTTCGGGACGGGGACCCGCAGGTGCGCGCCGGTCGTGCCACTGGCCGTACCGACGACCCGACCGCCGGTCAGCACCTCCGCGCGCACCTGCCGCCCGGCCGTGCCCTGCACGACCAGGTCGAGGACGCCCGCGGGGACGTCCGGTGTCGTGTCCAGGCGGGTGATGTGGTCGGCGGCGACCGGTTCCAGCCACACCGTCTGCCAGATGCCGGATGCCGCGGTGTAGAAGATGCCGCCGGGATCGCGCCGCTGCTTGCCGATCGGGTACGAGCCGCCGTCGACCGTGGACCGCACGCCGACGACGACCTCGTTGGCGCCGGCGCGCAGGGCGTCGGTGACGTCGAACGAGAACGCGTCGAAGCCGCCGGTGTGCGTGCCGACGCGGGTGCCGTTGACCCAGACCCTGGTCTCCCAGGTGACCGCGCCGAAGTTCAGCTTCACCCGGCGGCCGTTCCAGCCGGCCGGGGTGGTGAACGTGCGGCGGTAGTACATGTGGTCCTCGTGCCGCTTGATCCCCGAGAGGGCCGACTCGATCGGGTAAGGCACGAGCACACCTTCGGGGAGCGTCCGACCGATCGGCGGCGTGTCGAGGTTCGGGGCGCCGGCGAACTCCCAGACGCCGTTGAGGTTGAGCCAGTCGGTCCGCACCAGCTGCGGTCTCGGGTACTCCGGCAGCGCGTTGGTCGGGGACACCTGGCCGGTCCACGGCGTGGTCAGCGGCGCGGGTTTCGGCTGCCAGACGGCGGCGGAGGCGGCCGCCGGGACGGCCGGCACGAGGGTGCTCAGGAGGAGGAGTCCGGTCAGCCCGGACAGCAGCTTGCGCATCGGCGCTCCACGGTCGACAGGGTGCGGGTGACGTGGGTCACTTCGTTCTTACATCGTTGGTACAACGTTGTAAAGCCATCCGGGGGCCGGCTACCATTCCGGTCGTTCCCGAGACCACGACGCAGGCGGAGGCACCGCTTGGCCACGCTCAAGGACGTCGCCGCGCTGGCCGGCGTGTCGGTGAAGACCGTGTCGAACGTGGTCAACGGCTACGCGTTCGTGAAACCGGAGAACCGCCGCCGGGTCGAGCAGGCGCTGGAGGCCACCGGCTACCGGCCCAACCTCGGCGCGCGCAACCTGCGCCGGGGCCGCACCGGTTTCCTGGCTCTCGTGGTGCCCGAACTGGTCGTGCCGTACTTCGC
The DNA here is from genome assembly GCF_031455225.1 of Saccharothrix longispora. Taxonomy (GTDB): domain Bacteria; phylum Actinomycetota; class Actinomycetes; order Mycobacteriales; family Pseudonocardiaceae; genus Actinosynnema; species Actinosynnema longispora. The sequence continues at coordinate 697,039 of NZ_JAVDSG010000001.1, read as the reverse complement.
GGAGCTGGCCGGGCTCGTGCTCGGGGCGGCGCGGGAGCTGGAGTGGAACGTCCTGATCGAGCAGACCCTCGGCACCCGCGAGGGCGAACGGGACACGCTGGCCGCGCTCGGCCCGCACATGATCGACGGCGCGATCGTCAGCCCCGAGGCGCTGGAGGCGCGCGACTTCGGCGAACTGGCCCCCGGCATCCCCGTCGTGATGCTCGGCGAGCACTCCGTGGACCTGCCGATCGACCACGTGGGCATCGACAACGTGGAGGCCGCCCGCACCGCGGTGGCGCACCTGGCGGGCCTGGGGCGCACCAGGATCGCCGCGATCGGCGCGCACCCCCACCGAGGCACCGCGGCGCAGCGCCTGGAGGGCTACCGGCTGGCGTTGGCCGACGCGGGCCTGCCGGTGCGCGACGACCTGATCGCGACCGCGCTGGACTACCACCGCCGCGACGGCGCGGAGGCCATGGCGCGGCTGCTGTCCGCGCCCGAGCCGCCGGACGCCGTGTTCTGCTTCAACGACCTGCTCGCCACCGGCGCGGTGCGCGCGGCGGCCGAGCGCGGGGTCCGCGTGCCGCACGACGTCGCCGTCGCGGGCTTCGACAACACCGAGGAGGGCGCGTACAGCCTGCCGTCCCTCACCACCGTCGCGCCGGACAAGGTTGCCGTCGCGCGGGCCGCGGTGGACCTGCTGCACCGGCGCGTGGAGGACCCCCGACGGCCGCCGGAGCACGTCCGCACACCGTTCTCGTTGCGGGTGAGGGAGAGCACCGTTGGCACCTGAGCACGTGGGCGCCCGCCGGTCCCGAACGTAGAACTCACCACTCCCCGACGTACGACTCGCGGGACCTGGACGTACGACTCGCGCGAGAGTCCAACGCCCCGGTCCCGCGAGTCGTGCGTCCGGGTCGCGCGAGTCGTACGTCCAGGTCGCGCGAGTCGTGCGTCCGGGTCGCGCGAGTTCTGCGTTGGGACCTGTGGGTCGTGTGTTCGGGGTGCCGTCTTGTGTTGTCGTGACAGCCGTCCGATTCTGTCCGTGATTCACACACCGCTCACCTTTCCGGTGTACGCAGGGACCGCAGCGATCTTCCCGGCCCTGCACCGAAGGAGAGCCGATGTCCCCGTTGACCCGCCGCACGCTCATCGCCAGCGGCATAGCCAGCGCGGGGGTGGGCGTCCTCGCGCCCGCCACCGCGAACGCGTTGGCCTACCCGTTCACGCTGGGCGTCGCCTCGGGCGAGCCCGCGGCGGACGGTTTCGTGATCTGGACGCGCCTCGCTCCGAGCCCGCTCGACGCCGACGGCCTCGGCGGCATGACGGGCGCCGCGGTCACCGTGGAGTGGCAGGTGGCGGCCGACCAGCGGTTCACGCAGGTGGTCCGCAGCGGCACGTACGGCACGACGCAGGCGTGGGCGCACAGCGTGCACGTCGAGGTCGCCGGGCTCCAACCGGGCCGCGAGTACTACTACCGGTTCCGCGCCGCCGGGCACATCTCGCCGGTGGGCCGCGGCGTCACCGCGCCGGCGGTGGGCACCAGCCCCGAGCTGACCATGCTCTTCGCCTCCTGCTCGCACTACGAGGAGGGCTACTTCACCGCCTACCGGCGGATGGCGGAGGAACACCCGCACCTGGTCCTGCACCTGGGCGACTACATCTACGAGGGCGGCGCGACCACCACGAAGGTGCGGAGGTTCGCGCCGGCGGCGGAGATCGACGGCCTCGCCGACTACCGGATCAGGCACGCCCAGTACAAGACGGACGTGGACCTCCAGGCCGCGCACGCCGCCGCACCGTGGCTGGTGGTGTGGGACGACCACGAGGTCGAGAACAACTACGCCAAGCTGGTGCGCAACGACTCCTCCCCCGCCGGCGACTTCAGGGCGCGGCGGGCGGCGGCGTACAAGGCGTACTACGAGCACATGCCGCTGCGGTCGGCGCAGGTGCCGGTCGCGGAGGACATGCAGCTCCACCGGCGGGTGCGCTGGGGCGACCTGGCGACGTTCCACCTGCTCGACACCCGCCAGCACCGCGACGACCAGGCGTGCGGCGACGGCACGAAGGTGTGCGCGGACGCCGACGCACCGACGCGCACGCTGACCGGCGCGGCGCAGGAGGCGTGGCTGCTGGACGGGATGCGGCAGAAGCTCGGCACCTGGGACTTCCTGGGCCAGCAGGTGTTCTTCGCGCAGAAGCTCGCCTCCGCCGACGGCGCGAGGTCGATGGACTCGTGGGACGGCTACAGCGCCAACCGGGGCCGGCTCCAGCGGGGCTGGGACGCGGCGGGCCTGCGCAACACCGTCGTGCTCACCGGTGACGTGCACCGCTCGTGGGCGGCGAACCTGATGAACGACTACACCGCGCAGGACCGGGTCGTCGGCACCGAGCTGGTCACGACCTCGATCACCTCCGGCGGCGACGGCAACGCGGCCGACAACGGCCTGTCGAGCCTGAACCCGCACGTCAAGTTCTACAAGAACCTGCGCGGCTACGTCCGCACGCGCACCACCCCCGCGCAGGTGACCGTCGACTTCCGCTTCCTGGACAAGGTCACCACCCGCGACTACCCGGTCCGCACGCTGCAGAGCTACGCGATCGAGGCGGGCAACCCCGGATTGCAGGCGCCGTGATGAACGTGGAGAAGCTGACGATCCCCGCCCTGGTGTGCGGGCTGCTCCTGGCCGGCGCGGGCACCGCGTCCGCCGCGGTCACGTGGTCGGCCGCCAACAGCACCGCCACCGGCGACCAGGACAACGCCGCCGTGTCCGCGGTGCGCAACGGCTGGACCGCGGTGGTGTGGGAGGACGACCGCGACGACGCCACCCCGGCGGACCCGCTGCACAGCGACGTGTGGGTGCGGCTGTTCAAGGACGGCGCGTCCCGCTACGAGAAGAAGCTGTCCGCGGGCGGGAGCGGGAACTGGCGGCACGTGCAGCCGGACGTGGCCCTGCACGACGACGGCAGCGCGGTCGTGGTGTGGGCGGAGGACGCCGACGGCAACGGCTACTACAACATCCAGGTGCGGGCGCTGTCGAACTCCGGCGCGGTGTCCGGGTCGGCCGTCGCCAACGCGGACGCCTCGGGCCGGCAGAGCGCGCCCGCCGTGGGCGCCGACCCGGACGGCGCCGGGTTCGCGGTGGCGTGGGAGGACCAGCAGGCCTCCGCCGCCGCCACGGTGCGGGTGGCCGGGTTCGCGTCGATCACCGCCAAGTCCTACGAGGTGCGGGCGCACGCGGCGGGTGGCACGCACCAGCGGCCGGACGTCGCGGTGGGCGCGGCGGGCAACGCGGTCGTCGCGTGGGCCGAGGACGGCGACGGCGACGGGGTGTTCGACGTCGCGCGCAAGGTCCTCACGCCGACCGGCGGGGTGAAGGTCGCCCAGGCGACCGCGAACGCCACGACCACCGGGCAGCAGCGCCGCCCCTCGGTCGCGGCGAACTTCAACGGCGACTTCGCGGTGGCCTGGGAGACCGACCACACGGGCACGGCCGCGGTGGGCGTCCGGTCGTTCAGCGCGGCGGGCGCGGCGCGGACGGCGTCGGACACCGCGCTGCCGGGCGCGGACCCGCAGGTCGGCGTCGACGACCAGCTCGGCGTGGTGGTCGCGTGGGCGCAGGCGCAGGACGTCGTGGCGCAGGGCCTCAACCCGGACGGCACGGTCGAGGGCCGCCTGCCCCGCCAGACCACCGTGTCCACCGCCACCGGTCGCCAGGACGAGCCGGCGCTGGGCGTCGACGCGTGGGGGCGGATCACCGTCGTCTACACGGACGACAACGACGGCAACGGCTTCGACCAGGTCTACCTGGGAACAGGACTGGTCAACAGCACGTGGTGACGGCGGCGCGTCACCGCCGGAAGTCGCGCACCAGGCGCTTGGGGGCGCGGCACAGCCACGCCTCGGTGAGCAGTTCGCCCAGCTCGTCCGCCGCGATGTCGTCGAGGCGGACGAGCACGGCGGCGTAACCGTCGAAGTGCGGGGTGGTGAAGTAGACCGCCGGGTCGTCCGCGACCAGCGCCTGCTTCACCCCCTCGTCCGCGACGCTCACCCCGAGGACGGGGCCAGACGGGGCCGCGTCGCCCAGGACGTCGCGGTCCTTCCCGCGCAGCGGCCGGTCCCAGGCGAACGCCTTGTCGTTCACGCGCCACGCGGGCAGACCCTCGTAGCTCGGTCGCTCCGCCGTCTCCGGCAGCGCGAGGGCGAGCCGCCGCACGTCGTCCCAGGTAGCCATGGGGCCAGACGATAGCCCCGGAAACCCGTGGGCGAGGCCAACACGCGCAGGCGCCGTTGGCACCACCGGCATCGACGACGCCAACGGAGTAGCGATCACGCCCTTCACCGGGGCGGCCACTTCGCCGTCGTGGAGGTGCCCGACCTGTTCGCGCGACGTCGCCGCCTCCTCCGCCGGTCGGACCCGATCAGAGGACCAGCGAGATCCCGGTCGCCGTGACCACCACGGCGACCGCCGCGTCCAGCACCCGCCACGCCGCCGGGCGCGTGAACGTCCCCGACAACCGGCGCGCGCCGAACCCCAGGACGCTGAACCACAGCGCGCTCGCGGCCATCGCCCCCGCGCCGAACCACCACCGGTCACCGCCGAACCCGGTCGACGCGGTGCCCAGCAGCAGCACGGTGTCCAGGTACACGTGCGGGTTGAGCCACGTCAGCGCCAGGCACGTCACGATCGCCGCCGACGCCGCCCCGCCCAACTGCAACGCCGCCGGCCGCAGCACCCGGCGCGCGGCCAGCACCCCGTACCCCACGAGGAACGCCGCACCCACCCAGCGCACCACCGTCAACGCGGTCGGCCACGCCGTGAGCGCCGCGCCCACACCGCCGACGCCCAGCGCGATGAGCAGGGCGTCGGACCCGGCGCAGATCGCGACGACCGCCGGCACCTGCTGCCGCAGGACGCCCTGCCGCAGCACGAGGGCGTTCTGGGCGCCGATCACGACGATGAGGGACAGTCCGGTGCCGAGCCCGGCGAGCAGCGCGTACATCACACCGGGAACGGTAGGAACCCGGCCGCCACAAGACCAGCTGAAGTTCCTTACGTATCATCAGCAGTCGTGATGCTCGACCCGGAATGCGTGCGCACCCTGCTGGCCGTGGTGGACGAGGGCACGTTCGACGCCGCCGCCAAGGCCCTGCACGTCACGCCCTCCGCCGTCAGCCAGCGCGTCAAGCAGCTGGAGCAGCGCACCGGCCGCGTGCTGCTGGTGCGCGCCAAACCCGCCCGGCTCACCGAGTCCGGCGCCGTCATCGCCCGCTACGGCCGCCAGCAGGCCCTGCTCGACCACGACGCCCTCAGCGCGCTCGGCCTCGTCGAGGACCCCACCCCGGTCGCCGTCGCGGTCAACGCCGACTCGCTGTCCACCTGGTTCCGCCACGTCGTCAGGGAACTCGCCGGCGACGACGGGCTCGTGCTGGGCGTGCGCCGCGACGACCAGGACCACACCGCCGACCTGCTGCGCCAGGGCCTCGTCGTGGCCGCCGTCACCTCGTCCCCCCGACCGGTGCAGGGCTGTCGCGTCCGCCCGCTCGGGAGCATCCGCTACCACGCCGTCGCCTCGAAGCGGTTCGTCCGCCGCCACCTCGACACCGGCACGCCGCTGCACGAGGCCCCCGTCGTCGTCTTCGACGAGAAGGACGACCTCCAGGACGCCTTCTGCCGCGCCGAGACCGGGCACCCCGCCTCCGCCGGTCGCCGCCACCACCTGCCGGACGGGCACGTGTTCGAGGACGCCGTCGTGTCCGGCGCGGGCTGGGCGCTGCTCACCGAGCACCAGATCGCCCGCCACCGCGGCCTCGTGCACCTCGCCCCCGACCGGCCGGTCGACGTACCCCTGCACTGGCAGCAGTGGAAGCTCGACTCGCCGCCCCTGGCCCGCGTCGCCGACGCGGTCCTCCGTGCCGCCGCCGCGGAACTGCACTGACCCGGACCCGGACCGGGTCGGGACCATTGGTATCGACTTGCACTGAAATCATCAATATGGGTGAATTTCCGTCTCGGCTGTCCGGTGGACGGGCCGGGCCGGCGGCGTTCGCCCGCGCAGCGGTTCCGCCACGAGGGCGCCCACCGGGAGAATCAAGCCCTGACAACGTTGTCAGCGCTTCCTCTCCCTGTCGGAGGAACACATGCGTCTCCGCTCCGCGGCAGTCGCCGCACTCACCCTGACCGCGCTCGCCACGCCGATCACCGGCACGGGCGCCGCCCCCGCCCCCTCCGCCACCGATCCCGCCCAGCACGTCAACGCGTTCGTCGGCACCAAGCCCGGCGGTCCCGACTTCGGGCACGGCGGCGGCGGGGGCAACACCTTCCCCGGCGCCGTCGCGCCGTTCGGCATGCTCCAGTGGAGCCCCGACACGGTCACCCACCAGCACGGCGGTTACCACTACGACGACAACCGCATCCGCGGGTTCAGCCTCACCCACCTGTCCGGTCCCGGGTGCAGCGACTTCGGCAACGTCCCGTTCATGCCGTCGCTGGGCACCGCGCCGGTCGCGCACTCGACGTTCTCGCACGCGAACGAGCAGGCGTCACCCGGCTACTACTCGGTGCGGTTCGACAACGGCATCCGCACCGAGCTGACCTCGAACCAGCGCTCCGGCGTCGCCCGCTTCACCTACCCCGCCGGGCAGCGCGCCTCGCTCGCCGTCGACGCGGCACGGGCGTTCAACGCCGCCTCGGGCTCGATCACCGTCGGCACCGACAGCCTGTCGGGCTACACCGACAGCGGCGGGTTCTGCGGCGCGGGCAACCGGTACCGACTGCACTTCCACGTCGCCTTCGACCGGCCCTTCGCCGGCGCCGCGACCGTGCTGGACGGGCAGGTGCGCGAGGACCTCGCGGTGGAGGGCGACAGCGGCACCCCCTCGCCGCCCGCGCCGAAGACCGCGCAGACCCAGGGCGTGCCCGCGCCGAGCGCGACGTCCGAGGACGTGCGGCCGCTCGCGGCGGCGGCGTTCGTGTCGTTCGACGCCACCACCGTGACCGCCCGCGTCGGCATCTCGTTCGTCAGCCTCGACGGCGCGAAGGCGAACCTGGCCGCCGAGACCGGCACGAGGTCGTTCGACGAGGTCCGCACCGCCGCCCGCGCCGCGTGGAACGGGTGGCTCGGCCGGATCGACGTCACCGGCGGCACGACCACGCAGCTGCGCACCCTCTACACCTCGCTCTACCACTCCCTGCTGCACCCGAACGTGTTCAGCGACGTCACCGGGCAGTACACGGGCTTCGACCGGCAGGTGCACACCACCACCAGGACGCAGTACGCGAACTTCTCCGGCTGGGACGTCTACCGCTCGCAGGTGGCGCTGATCGCGCTCCTGGCGCCCCGGGAGGCGGCCGACATCGCCCAGTCCGCGGTCAACCAGGCCGCGCAGGGCGGCTACTTCGACCGGTGGACGGTCGCCAACGGCGGCACGGGCGTCATGAACGGCGACCCGATGGCGATCGTCGTGTCCACCGCACACGCGTTCGGCGGCACGGGGTTCGACACGGCGGACGCGCTGCGCCGCGTGGTCGCCGGGGTGGACGACGTCCGCCAACGGCCCGGCTGGCTCCAGTTCGACGGCTACGGCTACGTGCCGACCGGGCTGCCCGACGTGTGGGGCTCGGCGGCGACGACCCTGGAGTACACCAGCGCCGACTTCGCGATCTCGCAGTTCGCCGCCCGCCTCGGCGACGCGGCCACCGCGGAGCGCTTCCTGCGCCGCGCGCAGAACTGGCGCAACCTGTTCGAGTCGGGCGGCAAGTACCTCAAGCCGCGCAACACCGACCTGAGCTGGCCGTCGTTCAACCCGGTGCAGGAGAACGAGTACGTCGAGGGCAACGCCGCGCAGTACACGTGGATGGTGCCCTACAACCACCGCGGCCTGTTCGACGCGATGGGTGGCGACGCGGCGGTCGTGTCCAGGTTGGACACCTTCTTCACCGAGCTGAACGCGGGCCCGAAGAAGCCGTACGCCTACCTGGGCAACGAACCGACGCTCAACACGCCCTGGGCCTACGCCTACGCGGGCGCGCCGCACAAGGCGCAGGACGTGGTGCGCCGCGCGTTGACGTCGATCTTCACGCCGGTCCCGGAGGGGCTGGTCGGCAACGACGACCTGGGCCAGATGTCGTCGTGGGCGGTGTGGGCCGTGCTCGGCCTGTACCCGCAGGCCCCCGGCCGGGCCGACCTGGTGGTGGCGAGCCCGCAGTTCCCGTCCACGACGGTCAGGCGCGGCAACGGCGCGACCATCACCATCACCGCGCCACAGGCGTCCGACGCGAACAGGTACGTGCAATCGCTGCGCGTGAACGGCGCGGCGTCCACCCGGCCGTGGCTGCCCGCGTCGTTCGTCGCGCAGGGCGGCGCGCTCGACTTCACCCTGGGCGCCACCGCCTCGACCTGGGGTTCGGCGCCGGCCGACGCGCCGCCGTCGTTCGACGTGGGGCCGGTCCCGGCCCGGTCCGGCGCGGTCGGCGGCCTGTCGTCGAAGTGCCTGGACGCGGAGCCGGCGGGGCCGACCGACGGCGCGCCCGTGCGGCTGTGGGACTGCAACGCCTCGGCGGCGCAGCAGTGGACGCTGGCGCCCGACGGCACCCTGCGCGCCCTGGGCCGCTGCCTGGACGTGAGCGGCAGTTCGCGGGCGAACGGCGCGAAGGTGCAGCTGTGGACGTGCAACGGGACGGGGGCGCAGCAGTGGTGGCCGAAGGGCGGGACGCTGGTCAGCCCGGCGTCCGGCAAGTGCCTGGACGTGCCGAACAGCGACCCCGCGAACGGCGTTCAGCTCCAGCTCTACACGTGCAACACGAGCACGGCGCAGCAGTGGCGGGTGCCGTAGGGAGGTGAGTGGCCGGTCGCCACGGCTCTCCCGACACGTGACGACCGGCCGCAGCAACCGCGAGGCGCCTACTTCACTCCGCCCGCGGTCAGGCCCGCGATGATCCTGCGCTGGAACAGCAGGACCATGACGACCAGCGGCACGGTGACGACCACGCCGGCCGCCATCTGGGTGCCGAAGGGCTGGTCGAACCCGTACGCGCCGGTGAACCGGGAGATGGCCACCGTCGCCGTCTGCATCGAGCTGTCGTTCACCATCGACAGCGCGATGATGAACTCGTTCCACGCCGCGATGAACGTGATGATCGCGGTGGTGAACACGCCCGGCGCGGCCAGCGGCAGGATCACCTTGCGGAACGCCTGGCCGCGCGTGCAGCCGTCGATCATCGCCGCCTGCTCCAGCTCCTCGGGCATCTGCCGGAAGAAGGCGGTCAGGTTCCACACCGCGAGCGGCAGCGCGAAGGACAGGCTCGGCACGATCATCGCCTGGTAGGTGTTGATCCAGCCGATGTCGGTGAACAGCGCCAGCAGCGGCACCAGCAGCGAGATGCCGGGGAACATGGACGTGGCGATGATCAGCGCCGCGACCGCGTTCTTGAACCGGAAGTTCAAGCGCGCCAGGGCGTACGCCGCCGAGACGCCGATGATCAGCGTCAGGATCGTCGTCACCCCGGCCACGACCAGGCTGTTGAGCAGCGACCGCCCGAACCCGACACCGGGCGCGAACACCGCCGTGAGGTTGTCCAGCGAGAACGGCGACGGCAGCAGCGTCAGCTCGAACTGGTCGGCCGGCCGCCGGAACGCGGACACCGCCATCCAGTAGAACGGCGCCAGGCAGTAGACCAGGATCAGGCCCAGCCCGGCGTACTTCAACCCGGCCTTCATCTCCGCGCCCTTTCCCGTGCGGCGCCGATGACGTCCGCACCCAGCAGCCGCACGAACACCAGGGCGGTGATCGCCACGTACAGGAACAGCACGGTCGCGTACGCCGCCGCCGGCCCGAACCTCAGGCTGGACGCCTCGTCGAACGCCACCATGGACAGCGTCTCGACCGACTCCTTGCGCTGCCCGATGAGCACGAACGGCAGGTCGAACATGCGCAGCGCGTCGAGCACCCGGAACAGCACCGCGACCAGCAGCGCGGGCTTCACCAGCGGCAGCGTGATGCGCCAGAACTGCCGCCACGGCGACGCGCCGTCGACGCGGGCGGCCTCGTACACGTCGTTCGGGATGATCTGGAGGCCGGCGAGCACGAGCAGGCCCACGAACGGCGCGGTCTTCCACACGTCGGCGAGGACGACCGCGAACTTCGCCTGCCAGCCCTCGGTGGTCCACAGGATCTGCTGCCCGATGACGGCGTTGGCCACGCCGTCGGCCTGGAAGATCCACTTCCAGAGCAGCGCGGACACCGCGGTCGGCACCGCCCACGGCACGAGGATGCCGGCCCGCACGACGCCGCGGAAGCGGATCGCGTGGTGCATCACCAGTGCCATGCCGACGCCGATCAGCACCTCCAGGGCCACCGTGACGACGGTGAACAGCGTGGTGTTGCCGAACGCGTTCCAGAACCGCGTCGCCGACTCGCCGGCGAAGATGGAGAGGTAGTTGTCGAGGCCGACGAACTGGGTGCCCTCGACGACGAACCCGCTCTCGTCGAGGTCCGAGCCCTCCCGGAACACCGACTCCCGCAGCGCCGCCACCAGCGGGTACCCGACCACGAGGCCGAGCACCACGAACGTCGGGGACAGCAGCGCCGCGGCGAGTCGCCCCGCGCCCGAGGTGGCACCCCGGGCGCGGCGGGCGACCGCCGTCACTTGATGAGCTCCTGCAACTTCGCCTGGAGGTCCTTGAGCGCCTGCTCACTGGTCTTCGTGCCGGTCAGGGCGGCGTACGCGGCCTCCTGGACGGCCGTGGTCACGTCGCCGTACCGGACCGCCTGCGGGCGGGGCTTGGCGGACAGGATCGACGCCTTCAGGGTCGGCAGGTACGGGAACTTCGCGATCAGCTCCTCGTCGTCGTACAGGCTCGCCAGGGTCGGCGCCTGCGACGTGGCGAGCAGGTTGGAGCGCTGCGCCTCCTCGCCGACGAAGAACTTGATGAAGTCGAGCGCGGTGGCCTGGTTCTTGCCGAACGCGGAGATCGCCAGGTTGTGGCCGCCGAGGGTGGAGCTGCCGGGGCCGTTCAGGCCGGGCAGCGGGGCCACGTCGAACTTGCCCGCGACCTGCGAGGAGCCGTCGGTCTTGCCGGCGAGGTTCCACTGGTAGGGCCACTGGCGGTGGAACAGCAGCTCGCCCGCCTGGAACGCGCGACGGCCCTCCTCCTCCTTGTAGGTGATGGCCTTCTCCGGGATGATGCCCTGCTGGAAGGCGGTCACCAGCGCGTCGAGACCCGCCTTGGCCTCGGGCGAGTCGACGACCGGCTTGCCGGTGGAGTCGACGACCTCGCCGCCCGCGGAGTGCACGGCCTCGTCGAAGTTGACGGTGAGGCCCTCGTACTTCTCGAACTGGCCCGCGTAGCAGCCGATCGCGGGCTGGCTCGCCCTGACCGCCTGGCAGGTGCTGATCAGCTCGGCCCACGTCGTGGGCGGCTTCGCGCCGGCGGCGTCGAGCAGGTCCTTGCGGTAGTACAGCAGGCCGCCGTCGGAGTAGGCCGGCGCGGCGTAGAGCTTGTCCCGGTACTGCGCGGTCTTGATGGCCGGTTCGAGGAACTTGTCCACACCGAACTGGTCGGCGGGCAGTTCGACGACCCAGCGGTTGGCCGCGAACTCGGCGGTCCACACCACGTCGAGGTTGAGGATCGTGTACGCGTCGGACTTCACCTGCGCGTTCTGCACCATCTGCTGGCGCTGCGCGTCGGCGGACTCCGGCAGCTCGATGATCCGGACCTTCTCGTCCGGGTGCGACGAGTTCCACTGGTCGACGAGCTTCTGCATGTTGCCGGAGGTGTCCTTGCCGGTGGCGAACGTGACTTCGCCCCGGCCCTGGAGCGCACCGGCGGGCTGCTCGCCCCCTTCCCCTCCGCTCCCGCAGGAAGCGAGGAGAACTGCTGCTCCCAGCGCCGCCACGACCCTGGCAACAGGGTGTCGCAACGCCTTTGTCCGAACGCCCATCACGGTGACTCCCATCGATCCACGTCCTGCTCTCCCAAGCGGACCGGGGCGCTGGCACGGCCGACTACCTCGCCGGTCAGCAGGGTTCCCCGATCGCCGTTCGCGCCGGCCGGCACGTCCACCCCGGTGCGGGTGGACCGCTCGGCCGACTGCCGCGCCGCGGTGGGGCTCCCGTCCACAACGGACGTCGGCGGCGGGTCGTCGACACCCGTCACCGCGACGTCCACCACCGGCCGGAGCCCTTGCCGGCGCGCTGCACGCAGCACACCTACCGCACGTCGATCACCCGCGCGATGATCACGTCCCGCGAGACTTCGGGTTCCTGAAGTGCCCGCGCCGCGCGACCCCCGCCGGCGGGGGTCGCGGTCGACTGCGTCGTCGAGCACGGGGGCGTCCACGGCACGTCGTGCTACCAGACCGGCGCGACCACCGGCGCCGTTTCCGGTGAAGTGCGAGGCGGCTCGACCCGACCGGCCCAGTCCGGCGGTGGCGGGGCGGGTCGTCACGGGGGCGCCGGGACGCGTCATGGCCTGGTCCTCCCCCTCCCCGCTGTCGTCACGGAGCGCACCGCCCCGGTCACCCGAGTGGCGGTTTGACGACCTGAAATCGGCGCACACTGTGTCCCGTGCCACAACGCTGCGTCAAGGAGTCCGGTGTTCCCGTGATCGGACCGCAACGGAGGGGGTGTCAGACGCGCACGACCTCCACGCCGCGCTCGCCGAACCGGCGGACGTCCTCCTCGGTCGCGCCGGTATCGGTCACCAGCACGTGCACCAGCCCGATGGGGCAGATCTCGGCGAACGCCCGCGCACCGATCTTCGACGAGTCGGCCACCACGACCACGCGGTGCGCGCGCTCGGCGAGCATCCGGTTCACCTCGGCCTCGCCCTCGTGGTCGGCGTACGCGCCCGCGTCGGGGTCGATCGCGTCCACGCCGAGGAACACCACGTCCAGGTTCAGCCCGCCGAGGATCCTGCCCGCCAGGGGGCTCACCAGCTCGTAGGACTGCGGCCGGGCCACGCCGCCCGTGACCACCAGCTTCACCCGGGGCCGCACGGCCAGCTCGCCGGCGATGTTCAGCGCGTTGGTGACCACGGTGAGCACGCCGTCGGCGTCGGCGTTCGCGACCAGCGCCCGCGCCACCTCGGTGGTGGTCGTGCCGCCGTTCATGCCGACCACCGCGCCGCGGCCCACGCGTTCGGCGGCGGCCTTGCCGATCCGCTGCTTCTCCCCCGCCCGGCGCACGGTCTTGTACCGCTGGGGCAGGTCGTAGGCGACCTCCGGGTGCGCGACCGCCCCGCCCCGTGTCCGGCTGAGCAGCCGCTGCCCCGCCAGGTGGTCCAGGTCGCGGCGGATGGTCGCCCCGGAGACGGCCAGTTCGGCGGCGACCTCGTCGACCTCGACCCTGCCCCGCTCGGCCAGCAGTCCCAGCAGTGCGTTCAACCGCTCGTACCGGTTCACCCGGCCACCTCCAGCCCCAGGGTCAGTGCAGATTACTGATGGGTCGGGGTGAGCGGAACGGTTCTGCGGACGCCGGCCGGGACGCGCGGGCGGCCCCGTCCACGCGGGTCGTCCCGGTCGTCCCGGCCGGCGGGGGTCAGCAGACGCTCTGGCTGCTGTTGACCAGCGTGTTGTTGCGGAAGGTGGTGTTGGTGCCGCACGGGCTCTCGCGGATCGCGGAGTTCGTCACCCGCAGGTTCTGCACGACGATGTCGCGCGTCACCGGGAACTCGGAGCGCGCGGCGAGCCGGATGTCGCCGGGGCCGGTGACCGTGCCGCTCTGCGCGGCGAGGTTCACGTTGTAGCAGTTCTCGATGAGGATCGAGTTGCTGCCCGTGTTGGCGATGTCGATCCGGTCGATCTGGAGGCCGCCGCTCTCCGAGACGCAGAAGATGCCCCGGCCGCCGCCGCGGGCGATGACCTGGCCGACCCGGACGTTGATCGGGTAGCCGTCGCCGACGCGGCCGTTGCGGTTGGCGGTGCGGAACGCGGCGTAGCCGGTGCCCGCGCCCGCGTTGTCGGCGTCGACCGTGCCGACGGTGGCGTTGATGGTGTCGTTGAGCAGCAGGCCGGACTCGCCGACGCTGCGCGCCACGACGGTGCCGATGGTCAGGCCGTCGAGGCCGTAGGTCTCCACCGCGTGCGAGCTGGCGCCCTGCACGTAGGCGTAGTCGAGGCGGATGTTGCGGCTGCGCTGGCTGGTGTCGCCGCGGTTGTCGATGCGGACGCCGAGGCCCCTGGACAGGCGCATGTTCACGGTGCCGATGACGACGTTCACGACGTTGCGCATGAAGATGCCGTACACCGGCGTGCCGGTCAGGGTGAGGTTCTGGACCTCGATGTTGCTCACGCCCCGCGCGTACACGGGGGCGTAGTCGCCGGACCCGGAGCCGGAGACGTTGATGGTGCCGCAGACGTCGAGCGTGGTGTAGCTGCGCATCGAGTACCGCTCGCCCGCCGGGATGGTGCCGGAACCCCGGACGACGATGCGCTCCTTGGTCGTGCGGTTCGCGGTGAGGCTGTCGTTGGCGGCCTGCATCGCGGCGCGCAGGCTGCTGCCGGTGTACACGGTACGGCTGCCGTTGCGCGCGGTCCAGCTGCTGCCGGAGCCGGTCACCTCGGCGTTGAACGACCCGTCGCCGCAGGCGGCCTGCGCCTGCGGCGAGCCGACCGTCAGGAGCGCCGCGGTCAACGCTGACACGGCGAGTAGTGATCTCATGGAGCGGTCTCCTTGGTAAGCGCTTTCCCGTTGCGGCGGCGGATCTCCTCGCGGTCCGGGTGTGGGATCGCCTGGGAACGCTCCCAGGCGATGCTCCAGTCAAGCGAAGGCACGCGACCGCGTCAACCCCCGCCCACGTGGGCGGAACCGGGCGGCGTCCCCGTCTCACTTGGTGACGAGGTAGGCGATGCCGCCCGAGCCGCCGGCCACGGTGCCGTCCGCGCGATACCGCTTGGTCCTCAGCCAGATGTTCTCGAACTGCCTGCGGTCGTAGACCCGGCGCACGGCCGCGTTGGACGGCGACGCCGGGTCGTTGGCGATCACGTCGCCCTCCTCGGTGAACCCGACGACGACCATGATGTGGCCCGCCGTGCCGTAGCCCGCCCCGTCCAGCTCGTCCTCGCGGAACGACTGCGAGGTGATCACCGGGACGCCCCTGGCGATCCAGGACTCCAGTTCGGACAACGACCGCAACCGGGTGACGTGCGCCCGGAGCCCGAAGCTCGCCGCGTAGGCGGTGTTGAACGGCCAGTTGCCCGCGCCCCGATAGTCGTGGTCGTAGGTGTGCCGGGCGGCGTGGTCGACGACGCGGTCGGCGTGCCCGGGGTCCACCCAGGACAGCTCGTCCTCGGTCGGGCCGCGCCCGTGGTACTCCACGACCATGGTGGTCGACGTCGGGCTGCACCACGCCTCGCCACCGCCGTCGTACTCGGGGTAGTGCCCCTCGTGCACGTTCTGCGAGTACCGCGGCACGGGCAGCTCGATCCCCCGCGCGACGCCCGGCGCGCTCGCGGGCACCTCGAACCGGTCGGGTACGGCCGAGGCCATCGCGCCCGCCATCCGCAGCAGCGGGGTCGCCGTCGTCCCGGCGGCCCGGTACAGGGTGACGCGCAACCGGTAGGCGCGCAGCGGCCGCTCCGCGACGAACGTGTCGACGTCGACGTGGCCGTGCTCGTCGCCCTCGTCGGGCACGCTCGTCCGCGCCACGTCGGCGTCGCCGAGCGCCCACCGGCCCATCACGTACCAGGAGGTGCCCTCGTCACCCGGCCCCACCCGGCCGAACTCGACCTGGAGCCACGTTCCGGCGGGGGTGGCGGCGTTCCACGAGGCGACCGCCTGCGTGGCGTCGAACCCGGTGGCGCGGCGCGGCGAGGTCCACCGGGCGTACTCGTACGCCCGACCGCCGTGCTCCAGCACGCCGACGGGGCGGCGCACGACGAGGCCGCCGCTCGCGAACGCGGTGCCCTCGTGCGTGCCCACGAGGAGCTGCGCCGACCGCCATTCGCGGTAGTCGACGCGAGCGCCCTCGGCCACCGCGACCGGGGTCGCGGCGAGACCGAGGGCGAGGGCGGCCAACAGGACCCTGATGCCGGAGGCGGTCATGTCGGCGATTGTCGCGCCGGTGCTACACCGTGTAATCAACCAACCAGGTGGTCATGCGCGGCGCTTCGTCCAGACGTCGTAGGCGACGGCGGCGAGCAGCACCAGGCCCTTGACGAGCATCACCTGCTCACTGGGGGACCCGATCAGCGACATGCCGTTGTTGATCACGCCCATGATCAGGCCGCCGGTGATCGCGCCGACCACCTTGCCCACGCCGCCCTGCACCGCCGCGCCGCCGATGAACGCCGCCGCGATGGCGTCCAGCTCGAACGACGCGCCCGCGGTCGGACCGGCCTGGTTGAGCCGGCCCGCGAAGATGATGCCCGCCAGCGCCGCCAGCACGCCCATGTTCACGAAGATCCAGAACGTGACCTGCTTGACCTTCACGCCGGACAGCGTCGCCGCCTGGAGGTTGCCGCCGATGGCGTAGATGTGCCGGCCGAACACCGACCGGTTCGCCATCACCGAGTAGCCCATCACCAGCACGGCCAGCAGCACGAGCACCCACGGCAGGTTGCGGAACCGGGCCAGCTGCACCACCACGGCCAGCACGACCACCGCCGCCAGCACGATCTTCAGCACGAACACCGGGAACGGGTCCACGACCTGCCCGTAGCCCAGCCGCGCCTTGCGCCGCAGCCACTGGTTGAACGCGAACCCGGCCACCAGCGCCACGCCGACGAGGAGGCTGACCAGGTCGGCGCCGCCCAGCGGGCCGAGGCCGACGTTGCCCAGGTAGCCCGAGGTGAAACCGTTGGCCAGCGTCCGGATCTCGTCCGGGAACGGCCCGATGCCCTGGTTGCCCAGCACGGTCAGGGTCAGCGCCCGGAACACCAGCATGCCCGCGAGCGTCACGATGAACGCCGGGATGCCGAAGAACGCCACCCAGTAGCCCTGGGCCGCGCCGATCACCGCCCCGGCGACCAGCGTGATGAGCACCGCGAACGGCCACGGCACGTCCATCTGCACGGTGAGCACCGCGCAGATCGCGCCCGTCAGCGCCACCACCGACCCGGCCGACAGGTCGATGTGCCCGCCGATGATCACCAGGATCATGCCGATCGCCAGGATCAGCACGTAGGAGTTCTGGACGATGATGTTCGAGATGTTCTGCGGCTGGAGCAGCGCGCCGTCGGTCAGCACCGCGAACAGCGCGACGATGAACGCGAACGCCACGTAGATGCCGGACTGCCGGATGTTGATCGTGAACCGGCGCTGCGGTCCTGCCTGCGCCTTCACCGGCGGTGGGGCGGTCTTCGCGGTCATGAGGTCTGTCCCTGGGTCATGTGCTGCATCAGGCGTTCCTGGGTGGCTTCGGCGCGGGTCAGCTCACCGGTGACGCGGCCCTCGGACAGGGCGTACACCCGATCGCACAGGCCGAGCAGCTCCGGCAGCTCGGAGGAGATGACCAGCACCGCGCGCCCCTCGGCGGCCAGTTCGTTGATGATGGAGTAGATCTCGTACTTCGCGCCCACGTCGATGCCGCGGGTCGGCTCGTCCAGGATCAGCACGTCCGGGTCGGTGAACATCCACTTCGCCAGGACGACCTTCTGCTGGTTGCCGCCGGACAGCGTGCCCACCGTCGTGCCGACGCCCGGGGCGCGGATGCCCATGGACTTCCGGAAGCGCTCGGCGACCGAGTACTCCTCGTTCTCGTCCACCCAGCCGCGCGTGGCCAGCTTGCCGAGCCCCGCCGCGGACACGTTGCGCTTGATGTCCTCGATGAGGTTGAGGCCGTAGCGCTTGCGGTCCTCGCTGACGTAGGCCAGGCCGTGCCGGATGGCCTTGCGGACGGTGCGCGTGTCGATCTCGCGCCCGTCCTTGAGCACCCGCCCGGACACGCCCACGCCGTACGTGCGACCGAACACGCTCATCGCCAGCTCGGTGCGCCCCGCGCCCATCAGGCCCGCCAGGCCCACGATCTCCCCGCGCCGCAGCACGAGGTTCGCGCGGTCCACGACCACCCGGTCGGGCTGGGACGGGCTGTGCACGGTCCAGTCCTCGATCCGCAGCACCTCGTCGCCCACCCGCGGGGTGCGCGGCGGGAAGCGGTTCTCCAGGTCGCGGCCGACCATGCCCGCGATGATCCGGTCCTCGGTCACCTCCTTCGCGGGCAGCGTCTCGATCGTGCGACCGTCGCGCAGGATCGTGATGCTGTCCGCGATGCGGGTGACCTCGTTGAGCTTGTGCGAGATGATCACCGAGGTGATGCCCTCGTCGCGCAGGCCGTCGAGCAGGTCGAGCAGGTGCGCGGAGTCGTCGTCGTTCAGCGCCGCGGTCGGCTCGTCCAGGATCAGCAGGCGCACGTCCTTGGCCAGCGCCTTGGCGATCTCCACCAACTGCTGCTTGCCCACGCCCAGCTCGTCCACCGGCGTCGTCGGGTTCTCCCGCAGGCCCACGCGGGCGAGCAGCTCGCCCGCCGCGTGGTTGGTGCGGTTCCAGTCGACGAACCCGCGCGTGGCCCGCTCGTTGCCGAGGAACAGGTTCTCCGCGACGGACAGCTGGCCGCACAGCGCCAGCTCCTGGTGGATGATCACGATGCCGCGCCGCTCGCTGTCGCGGACGCCGCCGAACGAGCACGGCTCGCCCTCGAACGTGATCTCGCCCTCGTAGGACCCGTGCGGGTGCACGCCGGAGAGCACCTTCATCAGCGTCGACTTGCCGGCGCCGTTCTCACCGCAGATCGCGTGGATCTCACCGCGCCGCACGGCGAGCGAAACGTCGTGCAGCGCGGTGACCCCGGCGAACCGCTTGGTGATGCCGCGCATCACCAGGATGTCGTCGGACATGATCCGATCTACCTCAACTGGTCTTCGGTGTAGTAGCCGGTGTCGACCAGGACCTGCTTGTAGTTGTTCTTGTCGACGATGATCGAGTCGAGCAGGAACGACGGGACGACCTTCACGCCGTTGTCGTAGTCCTTCTCGTTGTTGACCTGCGGCTTGCCGCCCTTGAGCACCGCGTCGGCCATCTCCACGGTGGCCTTGGCCAGCTCGCGGGTGTCCTTCTGGATGGTCGAGTACTGCTCGTTCGCGACGATCGACTTCACCGAGGCGACCTCGGCGTCCTGACCGGTCACGACCGGGTACGCGGTGCCGCCGGTGCCGTAGCCGCTGCTCTTGAGCGCGGACAGGATGCCGATCGACAGGCCGTCGTACGGGGAGAGCACGCCCTGCACCTGGGCGCCGCCCTGGTAGGTGGAGGTCAGCAGGTCCTCCATGCGGCGCTGCGCGGTCGCCGGGTCCCAGCGCAGGATCGACACGGTCTTGAAGTCGGTCTGGCCGCTCTTGACGACCAGCGTGCCCTTGTCGATGTGCGGCTGGAGGACGGACATCGCGCCGTTGAAGAAGAACGTGGCGTTGTTGTCGTCCGGCGAACCGGCGAACAGCTCGATGTTCAGCGGGCCGGTCGCGGTGCCCTGGCTGCCGTCGGCGTTGATCACCTTCAGGCCGGTGAGCAGCGACGTCGCCTGCTGCACGCCCACCTTGAAGTTGTCGAACGTCGCGTAGTAGTCGACGCTGTCGGTGTTGCGCAGCAGCCGGTCGTACGCGATGACCGGGATCTTCGCGTCCTCGGCCTGCTGGAGCTGCGAGGTGATCGCGGTGCCGTCGATCGAGGCCACGATCAGCAGCTTCGCGCCCTTCGTGATCTGGTTCTCGATCTGGTTGGCCTGCGTCGGGATGTCGTTCTCGGCGTACTGGAGGTCGACCTGGTAGCCCTTGGCCTCCAACGCCTTCTTGATGTTGTCGCCGTCGTGGATCCAGCGCTCGGACGAGCGGGTCGGCATGGTCACGCCGACCAGCGCGCTGCCCGTGGAGCCGCTCTGCTGGTCGACGGTCTTCTCCGCCGAGCCGCAGGCGGACAGCACGAGGGCGGCCGCGGCGATGGCGGCGTACCGCGGAAACTTCATCGTTTCTCTCTCCCTTGGTGGTGCCCGGAGTGGGCTGGTGCAGCGCGGGACGGGGCCGCGCGGGTCAGTGCAGGCCCTGCGCGAGGCGGAAGTACGCCTGGTTCCAGCGCAGGCGGTCGCCGAACGACGCCGTGGTCGTGTCCCGGTCGATGACGACCAGCTCGGTGTTCACCATCTGCGCGAAGTCGCGCAGCGTCCCGGCGTCGACGGCCTGCGACATCACGGTGTGGTGCGGGCCGCCCGCGGTCAGCCACGACTCGGCCGACGTGGACAGCGACGGCGCGGGCTTCCAGACCGCGCGGGCCACCGGCAGGTTCGGCAGGGGCTCGTCCGGCGGGACCACCTCGACCTCGTTGGCGACCAGCCGGAAGCGGTCGCCCAGGTCGGCCAGGCCGACCACGACGGCGTCGCCCGGGTTCGCGTCGAACACCAGCCGCACCGGGTCCTCCCGGCCGCCGATGCCCAGCGGGTGCACCTCGCACGACGGCCGGTCGGCGGCGATCGTCGGGCACACCTCCAGCATGTGCGCGCCGAGGATCTTCGGCTCGCCGGGACCGAAGTGGTAGGTGTAGTCCTCCATGAACGACGTGCCGCGGCCCGTGCCCGCGCCCATCGCCTTGACCGCGGCCAGCAGCGCCGACGTCTTCCAGTCGCCCTCGCCGCCGAAGCCGTAGCCGTCGGCCATCAGCCGCTGCACGGCCAGGCCCGGCAGCTGCCGCAGCCCGCCCAGGTCCTCGAAGTTCGTGGTGAACGCGCCGAACCCGCCGTCGGTGAGGAACCGGCGCAGGCCGGCCTCGATGCGGGCCGCGTAGCGCAGCGAGTCGTGCCGCTCCCCGCCCTTGGCCAGCTCCGGGGCGAGCCGGTAGGCGTCGGCGTAGTCGGCCACCAGCAGGTCGACCTCGTCGTCGGCCACCGCGTCGACGACCTCGACCAGGTCGTTGACGCCGTAGGTGTTGACGCTGACGCCGAACCGCAGCTCGGCCTCCACCTTGTCGCCCTCGGTGACCGCGACGCCACGCATGTTGTCGCCGAAGCGGGCGAGCTTCAACCCGTTCAGGTGATCGTGGCCGGCGGCGGCCCGCATCCAGCCGTCGATGCGCTCGGCCAGCACCGGGTCGCTCGCGTGACCGGCGACGGTCTTGCGCGGCACGCCCAGCCTGGTCTGGATGAACCCGAACTCGCGGTCGCCGTGGGCGGCCTGGTTGAGGTTCATGAAGTCCATGTCGATGCTCGCCCAGGGCAGCGCCTCGTTGAGCTGGGTGTGCAGGTGCAGCAGCGGCTTGCGCAGCACGTCCAGGCCCGTGATCCACATCTTCGCGGGCGAGAACGTGTGCATCCACGCGATGACGCCGATGCACGTCGGGTCGGCGTTCGCCGCGAGCATGGTGTTGCGGATGGCCGCGGTGTCGGTCAGCACCGGTCGCCACACCACCTCGGCGGAGAGCTTCCCCGACTCGGTGAGCATCCGCTGGATCTGCTGCGACTGCTGGGCGACCTGGTCGAGCGTGTCCGGTCCGTAGAGGTGCTGGCTCCCGGTGAGGAACCAGACCTGCGGCTTCGCAGCAGAGGACATGCGGGGCTCCCCTCGTGGGCTCATTGCCCGTAGACGTTCTGGTAGCGCGCGTACAGGCTGTCGACGTGGTGCTGCTCGATCGGCTCCGGCCGGCCGAGCTGGTGTGCGAAGTGGACGGTACGCGCGACGTCCTCCAGCATCACCGCGGCCTTGACCGCCGACCGGGCGTCCTTGCCGATGGTGAACGGGCCGTGACCCTTCATCAGCACCGCCTTGGACCGGCTGGTCCGCAGCGTCTCCACGATGCCGCGGCCGATCGAGTCGTCGCCGATGAGCGCGAACGGCCCCACCGGGATGTCACCGCCGAACTCGTCGGCGATCATCGTGAGCACGCACGGGATCGGCTCGCCCCGCGCCGCCCACGCGGTCGCGTACGGGGAGTGCGTGTGCACCACGCCGCCGACCTCGGGCATGTGCCGGTACACGTAGGCGTGCGCGGCGGTGTCCGAGGAGGGGGCGTAGTCGCCCTCCACGAGGTTCCCGTGCAGGTCGGTCACGACCATCGCCTCGGGGGTCAGCTCGTCGTAGGACACGCCCGACGGCTTGATCACCATCAGGTCCTGCCCCGGCACGCGCGCCGACACGTTGCCCGCGGTCCAGATGACCAGCTCGTAGCGGGTCAGCTCCCGGTGCAGCCCGGCGACCGTGCGCCGGAGGTCCTCCACCGCCGTCGTCACTTCTCCCCCTTCTCGGCGTCCTTGACCGCCCGGCGCAGCGCCTTGAGGCGGTGCATGACCTCGTTCGCGCCGCGCCCGAAGTGGTCGTGCAGCTCCTGGTACTCGACGAACAGCCGCTCGTAGGCCGCGACGTTCTCCGGGATCGGCCGGAACACCCCGCGCCGCACCGAGCCCATGGCCCGCGCGGCGGCGTGGATGTCCTCGTGCGCCTTCGCCGCCACGGCCGCGTGCAGCGCCGAGCCCAGCGCCGGTCCCTGCTCGGAGCCGATCACGGACAGCGGCATGTCCAGCACGTCGGCGTAGATCTGCATCAGCAGCCGGTTCTTCACCAGGCCGCCCGCGATCACCAGCTCGGTGACCGGGATGCCCGCGTCGGTGTAGGAGTCGACGATCACCCGCGTGCCGTACGCGGTCGCCTCCAGCAGCGCCCGGTAGGTGTCCTCGGCGCGGGTCGCCAGGGTCTGGCCCACGACCAGGCCGGACAGCTCGTGGTCGACCAGCACCGAGCGGTTGCCGCTGTGCCAGTCCAGCGCGATCAGGCCGTGCTCGCCGATCGCCTGCTCCGCCGCCAGCTCGGTGAGCAGGTCGTGCACCGAGATGCCCCGCTCACGCGCCCGCTCGTGGTAGGCGGGCGGCACGTTGTGCTCCACGAACCAGGCGAAGATGTCGCCCACGCCGCTCTGGCCCGACTCGTAGCCCCACAGGCCCGGCACGATGCCGCCCGGCACGACCCCGCACATGCCGGGCACCTCGCGCAGCTCCGCGCCGTTCATCACGTGGCACGTCGAGGTGCCCATGATCGCGACCATCTGCCCCGGCCCGACGGCCTGCGCCGCGGGGGCGGTGACGTGCGCGTCGACGTTGCCGACGGCCACCGCGATGCCCGGCGTCAGCCCGGTCCAGGCCGCGGCCTCCTCCGTCAGGCCGCCCGCGCGGTCGCCCAGCCGGCCCAGCGGGTGGTCGAGCTTGTCGGCCACGAACCCCGCGAAATCGGGGTTCAGCGCCGCCAGGAACTCCCGCGAGGGGTAGCCGTCCTGGTAGATGCCCTTGTAACCGGCCGTGCACGCGTTGCGCACGTACTGCCCGCACAGCTGCCACACGATCCAGTCGGCCGCCTCGACCCAGTGGTCGACCGCCGCGTAGACGCCGGGCGCCTCCTCCAGCAGCTGGAGCCCCTTGGCGAACTCCCACTCCGAGGAGATCAACCCGCCGTAGCGGGGCAACCACGCCTCGCCGCGCTCCTCCGCCAGGGCGTTGATCCGGTCGGCCTGCCCCTGCGCCGCGTGGTGCTTCCACAACTTGACGTAGGCGTGCGGCTCGCCGGCGAACTCCGGCAGCTCGTTGAGCGGCGTGCCGTCGGCCCTGACCGGCACCATCGTGCAGGCCGTGAAGTCCGTGCCGATGCCGATCACGTCGGCCGGGTCCACCCCCGCGTCCGCGATGGCGGCCGGGACCGCGTGCTTGAGCACGTCGACGTAGTCCTGGGGCACCTGGAGTGCCCACTCGGGGGGCAGCGGGGTGCCATCGGGCAGCGCCCGGTCCAGCACGCCGTGCCGGTAGTCGTGCACGCCGGTGCCCAACTCGGCCCCGTCGCGCACCCGCACCACCACCGCGCGACCGGACAACGTGCCGAAGTCGACACCCACCACCAACGGTTCGCTCGCCATGGTTGGTGAGTGTTATCGCTAACATTCACGACGTCAAGACCTGCCCGCAACGTGGTCTTAACGACTTAGTGAGCGTGCACAACGGCGGCCACCCGACCAGCCGCCCACCACCCAGCCTAGGCCCACCGACCGCCACACCGACACCCGTACCCCGCGCGAGTCGTACGTCCAGGCCCCGCGAGTCGTACGTTCGGGCACCGCGAGTCGTACGTCCACGCCCCGCACCCCGCGTCCGGCAGCACCGGGCGCGGGGTCCTCGAAGATCCGGTCAGCGCGGCGGCGCGACGCTGTCCCGCGTCACCAGCGACGGCGCGATCGTGCGCTGCGAGGCGCCCACCTCGCCGTCGCCGACCTGGGCCAGCAGCAGCCCCAGCGTCTCCCGCGCCACCGCGTCGAAGTCCGGCCTGATCGTGGTCAGCGGCGGGATGAAGTAGGCCGCCTCCGGCACGTCGTCGAACCCGACCACGCTCACGTCGTGCGGCACCGTGCGGCCGCGTTCGCTCATCGCGCGCAGGATGCCGAGCGCCAGGTGGTCGTTCGCCGCGAAGATCGCCGTGACCTCGGGCATCCGGGCCAGCATCTGCCCCGCCCGGTACCCGGACGCGGCACTCCAGTCGGCCGGCACCACCGGCGGCACCTCCAGCCCCGCCGTCTCCAGCGCGCTGCGCCAACCCCTTATGCGACCGGCGCTGTCGAACCAGTCGGGAGGCCCCGACACGTGCCACACGGTGCGGTGCCCCGCCTCCAGCAGGTGCGTGGTCGCCGCGAACGCCCCCGCCGCCTGGTCGACGGTCACCAGGGGCGTCGAGCGCTCCGGGTCGCCGTCCACCGTGACCAGCGGGATGCCCGCGGAGACGGCGCCGACCGCGTCGTTGGCCGACGCGGTCGGCGCGATGACCACTATCCCCGCGACGCGCTGGTCGCGGTGCCGCTCCACGGCGTCGGAGATGGAGTTGCGGTCCAGCACGTTCACCCGGCCCACGCTCACCGCGAACCCGGCCTCGGCCGCCGCCTGCTCGAACGCGGCGAGCAGCGAGGCCGGGCCGTAGAGGGTCGAGTTCTGCGCCACCACCCCGATGAGCTGGGACCGCCCGGTGACCAGCGCGCGGGCCGCCTTGTTGGGCCGGTAGCCCAGCTCGGCGATGGCCGCGCGCACCCGCAGCCTTGTCTGCTCCCGGACGTTCGGGTGGCCGTTGAGCACCCTCGACACCGTCTGGTGCGAGACCCCGGCGAGCTTGGCGACGTCCGTCATCGCGGGATCGCGCGCGGTCCTGTGCTCCACTGCTGCCCCATCTCCACTCATGCCGACACCTTGCGATGTTAGCGATAACACCTGTTGTCCACCACGAAGGTGCTCTCACGACCATTGTCCACCAGAGACCGTCCCCAGGAGGTCAGGACGCGCATCAGCCGAGGCGGAAAGTCGCCCGCTCGCGCGCGCCCCGGTCGTTGCCCGGCGCGGTGAGCACCAGGCGCCCGGCCCCGTCGTGCGCCACGTACCGCGCCGGGTCCGCGGCCAACCGCAGCGACACGCCGTCGCGGCCCGCCAGACCCGCCACCCGCACGAACGACGCCGTCCGCCCGTAGGCGTCGGAGTCCTCGTACGGGTCGACGCGCAACGCCGCGCCGTCCACCCGCGCGTACCGCTCCGGGAAGTTCACCGACTGCACGGCGGTCGTGCCCGCGCCCAGGAACCCGTCGACGAGGCGGAACTGCGAGTCGCCCAGCTCGCGCACGTCGCCGTCGACGCGCAACCGGTAGTCGTGGTGCCGCACGACGAGCCGGGGCGAGTCGACCGGCGACAACCGCACCACCGGCCCGCCCTCGCCGAGGGGGACCCCGAAGCTCGGCGTGCCGTCGTCGTTCCAGTGCACCTTCTGCACGCGGGTGTGCCGGTTCGGGTCGAACAGCGGGTCGCCGGTGATGTCCCGGTAGTCGCGGGCGTGGTAGACCAGCACGTCCTGGTCGCCGACGGTGGTGAACGAGTTGTGCCCGGGGCCGTACCGCCGCGTCGCGTCGTTCGTCGTGAAGACCGGGTTCGGCGACTTGGTCCACGAACGCGCGTCGAGCAGGTTCGCGTTCTCGTCGGCGGTGAGCAGGCCCATGCAGTAGCGGGCATCGGTGGCGCTGGCCGAGAAGGTGACGAACACCCGGCCGTTGCGGATGAGCACCGCCGGCCCCTCGTTCACCTTGAAGCCCTGGACCTCCCAGGGCAGGGTGGGCACGGCGATGCGCACGGGTGCGCTCCCGAGTTCCAGCGGCGTGGCCATCTCGGCGATGTAGAGGTTGCTGTTGGTCGCGATGCCGGGCTCGCTCTGCGCCCACAGGAAGTACCGCTTGCCGCGGTGCTCGAACGTGGTCGCGTCGAGCGTGAAGGTGTCCCAGGCGGTGACCACCTGCCCCTTGAGCACCCACCCGCCCTCGCGCGGGTCGGCCTTGTCCGACTCCAGCACGTAGGTGCGGATGCGGAACGGCTCGTCGGAGTCGCCCGCGGCGAAGTAGACGTACCACCGGCCGTCGACGCGGTGCAGCTCCGGGGCCCAGACGTAGCCGCCCATCCTCCCGGACGCGGGCCGTCGCCAGATCGTGCGCTCGCGGGCCGTGGCCAGGCCGTCCAGGGTGGACGCGCCGCGGACGACGACCCGGTCGTACTCGGGGACGGAGCCGGTCAGGTAGTACATGCCGTCCACGGGCGTGGTGACGAACGGGTCGGCGCGCTGCTCCACCAGGGGGTTGCGGGTGGGCAGGTCGGCCGCCTGCGCCGGGACGCGCTCCTGCTGCTGTTGCGCGGAGGCGACGGCCGCCGAAGCGGGCAGGGTGCCCGCCACGGCCAGCGCGCCACCGGCGCGGAACAGGGACCTGCGGTCGAGACTCACAACGGCTCCTCTCGGTTCGCCACCCGGCCGGTCACCCGATGTGGTGATCATGCTCGCGGACCGATGACGTTCGAACAGGTGTTCCATACCTTGGACTTCATGAAGATCCCGATGCGGGTGCGGTCAGCGTCGTTTGTCCTTGAGCCGCAAGAAGGTCACCGAGTGGGGTGGGAAGGTGTGGGTGAAGCCGGACGAGACGCGCACCTGGGTCTTGCGCGCCTTCACGGGCTGGGTGAACTCCGTGTTCACGTCGTCCGGCAGGCCTTCCAGCACCGTCGCCTCCGCAGCGGGCAGGACCCAGGTGCCGGCCCCCAGGTCGACCTTCGTGCGGGCGGCGTTCGCCTGCGCGTTGACCACCTTGAGGATCAGCTCGCCGGTCTTCTGGTCGCGGGTGACCACCTGGCGGAAGGGTTCGGGCGCCCGGTTGGTGTCGTCGGCGAACTCGGCCCACTTCCGCCCGTCGATGAAGAGCTTCACGGTGCGGCCGCGCACCTCGACCCGCAAGTCGTAGGTGCGGCCGGTCTCGATGGTGGTGTCGTCCGAGTGGAAGACGCGCGAGGAGTTGCCGCCGTCCACGGCGGAGCGGGTGTTGTTCCAGCCGCCGAGGTTCCACCAGAACGGGTTGCCGCCGCCGTTGACCGCGAAGGGGATCAGGAAGCCCTCGCCGCCGGAGCGCTTGGTGGCCTTGACGCTGAACGTGAAGTCGCTCCAGGTGGGGTCGCCCGCGGTCACCAGGGGGTTCGTGACGCCGGTGTCGGCCTGCACGTAGGCGCCGTCCACCACGCCCCAGTCGCCCGTGCCGTTGCCGGTCCACCGGCTCGCGTCACCGGAGAAGTCGTCCGCGAACAGCTCGCGCCCGTCCGCGGCGGTGACCTTCACGTCGTCGTAGGCGACCGACGTGGCCCAGGAGGAGAGGCCGATGGCGCCGGTGATCGGTTGAGGGTTCCACGGGGTGCCGGAGGCCGTGCTCTTCACGACGTGGTCACCCACGTTGTTCATGAACAGCTTCTGCACCTCGTAGGAGGCCGAACCCCAGGAGGCGTCGTTGTCGAACCAGATCATGTCCGGCCGCCACTGCACGTAGTCCTCGTTGGACAGCAGCGGCGCGTAGGAGGCGAGCTTCACCACGTCGGCGTTGCGCTCCAGCCCGGTCATGAAGGCGGCCTCGGCGAGGGCGTTGGCGAACCTGTTGTCCTGAGAGGCGTACTCGCCGAGGAAGACCTTCGGTCCGTTGCGGTCGTAGGAGTCGTAGCGGTCGTTGTTCTCCAGGAACCAGCTCGGGCTGTTGTAGTAGTGCTCGTCCACCATCTCGACGCCGGCGTCGCGGTTGAGCTGCCAGAGCCGGTCGAAGGTGTCGCCCGTGTCGTCCGGGCCGGAGTTGCCCACCACGGTGATGTCGGGGTACCTGGCCTCGATCGCCGCGCGGAACCGCGTGAAGTTGGCGAAGAACGCGTCGGGCAGGTTCTCCTCGTTGCCCACTCCGAGGTGCGTCAGCCCGAACGGCGCCGGGTGGCCCATCTCGGCGCGCTTGCGCCCCCAGGTCGAGTCGGCCGGTCCGTTGGCGAACTCGATCAGGTCGAGCGTGTCCTGGATGTGCCGCTGGAGCAGCGCCGGGTCGTCGGTGGCGCGGTTCTGGCCGCAGCCGGTGACGAGCGCGGGCACCACGGGCAGCGGCATGGCACCGATGTCCTCGGCGAACTGGAAGTACTCGTAGTAGCCGAGGCCGTAGGACTGGTTGTAGCCCCAGAAGTTGGCGCTGGTGGCGCGCTCCTCGATCGGGCCGATGGTGTCCTTCCACTGGTACGAGCGCTTGCGCTCGTAGCCGGTCGAGGCGTCGTACCCGTAGTGGCTGCCGGTGTTGACCAGGCAGCCGCCGGGGAAGCGGACGAAGCCGGGCTTGAGGGCGGCGATCTTCTCGGCGAGGTCCTCGCGCAGGCCGTGGCCCTTGTAGGTGTCCCGCGGCATGAGCGAGACCATGTCCAGCCGCAGGGTGCCCGCTCCCCCGCCGCTGACGAGCAGCCTGCCCGTGGTGGACGACTCGCGTGCGCGGAAGGTGCCGGTGTACTTGGTCCAGCCGTCGCCGCGCACCTGGATCTTCAGCCCCGGTGCCAACTCCTTGCCCGCGGGGTCGGTGAGGCCGACGGTGAGCGGCGTGCCCGCCGCCTGGTCGGTGCGGGCCCAGGCGGAGAAGTCGTACTTCTCATCGCGCTCGACGTTGATGCCGGAGTTGTAGCCGGCGTTGATGATCCCGGCGGGCAGGCCGAGCTTGAGGTGGCGCCGGTTGCGCTCATTGAGCCGCGCGTCGTCGTCGACCACGTCGAGCGTGCCGCCGGTCGGCGCCCAGCCGGTGAGGGGTGTGTAGCCGGCGTTGTCGGCCGGGTCGTACTCGAACGACCGGTTCTGCACCAGTTCGGCGTAGAGCCCGCCGTCGGCGGCCCGGTTGATGTCCTCGAAGAAGACGCCGTACATGGTGTGGTCGATCGGGGCGCCCTTGGCCTGCGGGTCGATGCCGATGGTGTAGTCGGTCCGGGCCGCCGCCTGCGCGGCGAAGCCGGGCAACGCGTACCCGCCCCCGCCGGCCGCCGAGGCCGGGCTGAGCGCCGGCACGGCGAGGGCTACCGCCAGTACGGCGGGCAGCAGTGTCAGAGAACGAGATCTCACAACCCAATCCCTTCGTGGAGACCCGTCACATCACGCGCGCACGCTCCGTCCGGTCGGGCCGGTCACCGGCTGAGGTGCTCGTCCGATCTCCGGTTCACGGGTAGGCGGCCCGGACGCGGTCCATCTCCGCCTTGGTGACCGGCAGGACGGTGCCGTGCCGGGGGCGGCTGGGCAGTTGGTAGTCGGTCGACATCCGCCACTGCCCGGAGGTCAGGTCGGTGGTCTCGAAGGGCACGTAGCCGCGTCCGCCGAACTCGTCGATGAACAGGTACCACTTGTCCTCGGTGTTCGACTTGAAGACCGTGGGGCCCTCGCCCTGCCGGATCGAGCCCTTGCCGATGCAGTCGGCCACGAAGTCGTAGGAGGTGGCGCGCAGCTCGGCGGACCGCTCGGCCAGGATGAACTTGCTGCACGGCGTGGAGGAGGTGTTGTTCCGCTCGTCCTTGGTGAACCGGTAGTACTCCGCGCCGTGCTTGATCACGGTCGAGTCGATCACCGAGTAGCCCGGGTCCACCCAGACCTGCGGCTCGGTGAAGGTGCGGAAGTCGCGGGTGGTCGCGTACAGCATCTTGTTGTAGGTGTTGCCCGTGTGCCCCGGGTCGTCCTCGGCGTAGAGCTTCGACGCCCAGAAGACGACGTACGCGCCGATGCTGTCGTCGTAGTACGCCTCGGGTGCCCACGTGTTGCCTGCGGTCTCCGGGGAGACCTGGACGTGGCGCTGCTGCGACCAGTTCACGAGGTCCGTGGATTCCCACACCTCGATGTGGCGGCTGCCCTTACGCTGCACGAGGTCCCAGTTGCCGTTCCCGTGCATCTTCAGGTCGGTGGCGATGAGGAAGAACCTGTCGCCCTCGGGTGAGCGGATGATGAACGGGTCGCGGACGCCCTTGTCGCCCAGGGAGGAGGTGAGCACCGGGTTGCCGCCGTTGAGCTCGTCCCACTTCAGCGCGTCGTTGCCCCGGCTGGCGGCGAAGTGGACCTGCTCGCCGGACGCGGTGCCCTCGCCGGTGAAGTAGCCGAAGAGGTAGCCCTCGTAGTCCTGCTGCTGCGGCAGCGGGGTCACGGTGAGCTCGAAGCGGCGCTTGGCCTGCTTGCGGCCGCTCTCGACGGTCGCGGTGAGGGTGACGCGTTCGGCGCGCTCGCCGTGCGCCGGTCGGGTGACCTCGCCGGTGTCGGTGACGACCTTCTTCTTCGTCGACTTCCAGGACACCTCGGTGCCGTGCAGACCGGTGGTGGGGAGGGTGAGGTTGCCGCGGACGTCGGAGGCGTTCCAGACGGTCAGCGCGGCGGCGGCCTCGTCGACCTTCTGGCGGTCGGTCGGCTCGGGGAGGACGGTGACCGTGAAGGCGCGGGTCAGGCCGTGCGCCGACGCGGTGAGGGTGACGGTTTCCGGGCGGCTGCCCGGCGCGGGGCGGGTGACGGCGCCGGTGGCGGTCACGTACCGGGTGTCACTGCTGTGCCAGGTGATGGTCGAGCCGTAGGGGCCGGCGGTCGGCAGGGTGAGGTCCGCGGTGACGGCGGACAGGTCGCCGAGGTCGAGGGCGGCCAGGTCGCGGCGGGCCTTCTCCTCGTCGGACACGAAGCCCAGCTCGTGCACCTCGGCGGGGGTGAGCGCGCGGTCGTAGAGGCGGAAGTCGCGGATGGCGCCCTTGAGGTGGCGGTCGCCGCTGTAGACCGAACGGCCGAGGTGGTTGGCGGTCGTGGTGCCGTTGCCGATGGCGGCGGGGGTGGTGGTGACATCGGTCCTGCGGCCGACTTCGACACCGTCCTCGTAGAGCACGGCGGTGCCGCCCGCCAACGTGTAGGTGAGCGTCTTCCAGACGCCCCTGGCGAGGTCGCGCCCGGCCGTGGCGGTCTGCTCGGTGGACCAGTTGCCGGTGGCGATGGAGGTGCGGTAGGCGTTGCCCGTGGTGAAGAGGTAACCGTTGCCCGCGCTGCCCGACGAGTTGCCGAGGCCCCAGATGAAGTAGGGCGTGGACTGGTCGGCGTCGATCCGGACCTGGATCGAGACGGAGACGTCGGTCAGGCCGCGCATCAGGTCGTCGGGCAGGTCGACGTGCCCGTCGACGCCGCCGAGGCGGAGGCCGTCGGCGCCGGAGGGCGTGGCGTCTCCGACGATGGTGGCGGGCCGGCCGCCGCCGGAGGCGTCGGCCGCGACGGTGCCGGAGGTCTCGGTGAGGGGGTGGTGCAGGACGAGTTCGTTGGTCACGCCGGCGGCCGAGGCGGTCGGGGCGACCACTGCCGCGACCACTGCCGCGATCAGCGCGGCGACCAGCGCGGTGACGGGGAGGGCCGGCGCGCGGTGGCCTGCCGGAGCGGGGTGGCCTGCCGGAGCGGGGTGGCCGGCTGTGGTGGACCGGTTCACTGAATCGGTCAGGCGGTCACCGGCCGCGAAGACGGGCCGTGAGGGCTGGAGTCTGACGGGACGCAGGGGAAACATGGGGGCGTCGCTCTCGTCTTGCGCGCGGCAGGAGGCCGCGTGGTGAACAGGACGTCCGGGTGTTGACGTGCGCTGAGTCACAAAAGTTAGCGCTAACATACGACCGCCCTGACGAAGATGTCAAGCGTGCAAAGTTGTTGTTTCCAGGGGGTTGACGTCCCGATTGTGAACGCTCACTCTTGTGGCCCAGGTGACCACGGTCACGCGGATCGCCGCCCCGCCAGTGTCTCGGGCACACACGGAGGAAGACCAGTGCTGAAGAAGATCGCGACCGCCGCCAGCGCGGTCCTGTTGGCCGCGCTGACCGCGTGCGGCTCCGGTGGGTCCGGGGACGCCGGCTCCCCGGCCGCCGACGACGGCAAGCTCACCATGGGCTTCGCCCAGGTGGGCGCCGAGAGCGGCTGGCGCACCGCGAACACCAAGTCGATCCAGGAGGAGGCCGCCGCGGCCGGGGTCGACCTGAAGTTCTCCGACGCGCAGCAGAAGCAGGAGAACCAGATCAAGGCGATCCGCTCCTACATCCAGCAGAAGGTGGACGTCATCGCCTTCAGCCCGGTGGTGGAGACCGGCTGGGACACCGTCCTGCTGGAGGCCAAGCGCGCGAACATCCCGGTGATCCTGACCGACCGCGCGGTCGACTCGGACGACACCTCGCTCTACAAGACCTTCCTCGGTTCGGACTTCATCGAGGAGGGCAAGAAGGCCGGCGAGTGGCTGAAGGAGAACGCGGCGGGCGCGAAGAACGTCGTCGAGCTCCAGGGCACGACGGGCGCGGCGCCGGCGATCGACCGCAAGAAG
The DNA here is from genome assembly GCF_031455225.1 of Saccharothrix longispora. Classification (GTDB taxonomy): domain Bacteria; phylum Actinomycetota; class Actinomycetes; order Mycobacteriales; family Pseudonocardiaceae; genus Actinosynnema; species Actinosynnema longispora. Next base: position 664,409 of record NZ_JAVDSG010000001.1, on the reverse strand, counting down.
GGCTTCGAGGACGCCATCGCGGGCACGGACCTGAAGATCGTCGCCACGCAGACCGGTGACTTCACCCGCTCGGGCGGCAAGCAGGTCATGGAGGCGTTCCTGAAGTCGGTGCCGCAGATCGACGTGGTCTACGCGCACAACGACGACATGGGCCTGGGTGCGATCGAGGCGATCAAGGCCGCAGGCAAGGTGCCGGGCAAGGACATCAAGATCATCACCGTGGACGCGGTGAAGGACGGCATGACCGCACTGGCCGCCGGTGAGATCAACTTCATCGTCGAGTGCAACCCCCTGCTGGGCAAGCAGCTGATGGAGCTGGCGAAGAAGGTCGTCGCCGGCGAGGAGGTGCCGCCGCGGGTGGTCACCGAGGAGACGACGTTCACCTCGGAGCAGGCCAAGGCCGCGCTCCCGGAGCGCAAGTACTGACCCGCGAGCACTGATCACAGACCGCGGTCCCCGCCACCCTCCGGGTGTGGTGGCGGGGACCGCACCCAGCGTGTGAGGGGAGTTGTCCGGTGACCGAGCCGGTCGTCGACATGCGGGGCATCTCGGTGGAGTTCCCCGGTGTGAAGGCACTGCAAGAGGTGGACTTCCGGCTGTTCCCCGGCGAGGTCCACGCCCTGATGGGCGAGAACGGAGCGGGCAAGTCCACGCTCATCAAGGCGCTGACGGGCGTGCACCCGCTCGCCGCGGGCGAGATCCGCCACGCGGGGGAACCCGTGTCGTTCGCCGGGCCCGCGCAGGCGCAGGCGGCCGGGATCAGCACCGTCTACCAGGAGGTGAACCTCTGCGCGAACCTGACCGTGGCGGAGAACATCCTCCTCGGGCGCGAGCCCCGGAAGTTCGGCCGGATCGACGGCAAGGGCATGCGCAGGCGTTCGGCGGAGCTGCTGGCGCGCATCGGGCTGCGCATCGACCCGGGTTCGGTCCTGGGCAGTCACCCGATCGCGGTGCAGCAGCTGGTGGCCATCGCGCGCGCGGTCGCCGTGGACGCCCAGGTCCTGGTGCTCGACGAGCCCACCTCCAGCCTGGACGTCGACGAGGTGGCGGAGCTGTTCCGGATCATCCGGGTGCTGCGCGACGAGGGCGTCGCGGTGCTGTTCGTGACGCACTTCCTGGAGCAGGTGTACGAGATCTCCGACCGGATGACGGTCCTGCGCAACGGCCGGCTGGTCGGTGAGCGCATGACCGCCTCGTTCAGCCGGATCGACCTGGTGTCGGCGATGCTGGGGCGCGAGATGGGCGTGCTGGAGGAGATCGAGCACCGGTCCGGCAACACGCCGGGCGAGCCGCTGCTCGTGGCGCAGGGCCTGGGGCGCAAGGGGTCGGTGGCGCCGTTCGACCTGGAGGTGCGCGCGGGCGAGGTGGTCGGCCTGGCCGGGCTGCTCGGTTCCGGGCGCACGGAGGTGGCGCGGCTGCTGTTCGGCGCGGACAAGGCCGACTCGGGCCGGGTGCTGGTGGACGGGACGCCGCTGCGGCTGACCGGGCCGCGCGCGGCGATCGGGGCGGGCATCGCGTTCTCCTCGGAGGACCGCAAGGCCGAGGGCGTGGTGGCGGACCTGACCATCCGGGACAACCTGGTGCTGGCGCTCCAGGCGGCCCGCGGCTGGGCCCGGCCGGTGCCGCGCAGGCAGGCCGACGAACTGGTGGCGAAGTACGTGGAGATGCTGGACATCCGGCCCGCCGACGCGGACGCGGTGGTGGGCACCCTGTCCGGCGGCAACCAGCAGAAGGTGCTGCTGGCCCGGTGGCTGGTGACCGAGCCCCGGCTGTTGATCCTGGACGAGCCGACGCGCGGCATCGACGTCGGCGCGAAGGCGCAGATCCAGAAGGTGGTGGCGGACCTGGCGGCCGACGGCATGGCGGTCGTGTTCATCTCCGCCGAGTTGGAGGAGGTGGTCCGCATCGCGGACCGGGTGGTCGTGATGCGCGACCGGAAGATGGTCGCCGAACTGGGCGGCGACGCGGGCGTGGACGACGTGATGGAGCTGATCGCGGGGACGGTCGACGAGCCCGCCGAGGCCGAGGTCGTCGTGACGCCGATCGACAAGGCGGTGGCCTCGTGACGAAGAACCGACTGCTCTGGCCGGCGCTGGCGCTGGTGGCGCTGCTGCTGGTGAACGTGGTGGTGACCCCGTCGTTCTTCGCGCTGCGCATGCAGGACGGCGCGTTGTTCGGCAGCCTCGTGGACATCCTGCGCAACGGCGCGCCGACGCTGCTGATCGCGCTGGGCATGACGCTGGTGATCGCGACCCGCGGCATCGACCTGTCGGTGGGCGCGGTGGCGGCCATCGCGGGCGCGGTGACGTGCACGCACATCGCGTCGGGCGGCAACGCGTGGGTCGGCATGGGGTTGGCGCTAGTGCTGTGCGCGGTGCTGGGCCTGTGGAACGGGTTCCTGGTGTCGGTGCTGGGCATCCAGCCGATCATCGCGACGCTGGTGCTGATGACGGCGGGTCGCGGTATCGCGATGCTGATCACCGAGGGCCAGATCATCACCGTGAACAGCGACTCCTACCGGCAGGTGGGCGCGGGGTTCGTGGTGCTGCCGATCGCGATCCTGATCAGCCTGGCGGTGCTGGGCCTGGTCGCGCTGACGACCCGCAAGACGGCGCTGGGCATGCTGATCGAGTCGGTCGGCGTGAACCCCGAGGCCAGCAGGCTCGCGGGTGTCCGGGCGCGCACGATCATCTGGACGGTGTACGTGTTCGCGGCGCTGTGCGCGGGCATCGCGGGCCTGATGATCAGCTCGAACGTGAGCGCGGCGGACGCCAACAGCGCCGGTCTGTGGATCGAGATGGACGCGATCCTGGCCGTGGTCATCGGCGGCACGTCGCTGGCCGGCGGCCGGTACTCGCTGACCGGCACGCTGCTGGGCGCGTTGATCATCCAGACGTTGACCACGACCGTGTACACGGCGGGCATCGCGCCGGAGATCACGCTGGTGTTCAAGGCGGTCGTGGTGATCGCGGTGTGCCTGCTCCAGGCACCGGTCCGGATCCGGGTGAGGCGAGGGGTGGCTCTGCGATGACGGCGACGACGACCGCACCGCCGGTGGGCGGGCCGACCACCGGCACGACGCGCAAGCCGGGCGGGGTGCCCACGCGGTTCCTGCCGGTGATCGCCACGTTCGTGGTGTTCGTGGCGACGTTCGGCGTCGGCTCGGTGCGCTACGAGGGGTTCGCGTCCGGGCAGGTGGTGGCGAACCTGTTCATCGACAACGCGTTCCTGATCGTGCTCGCCGTGGGCATGACGTTCGTGATCCTGACCGGCGGCATCGACCTGTCGGTGGGCTCGGTCGTGGCGCTGTCCACGATGATCGCGGCGGCGATGCTGCGCTCCGGCTGGCCGGCGTGGCTGACCGTGCTGGCCGTGCTGGCCGCGGGTTCGGTGCTGGGCCTGGCGATGGGGTGGGTGATCCACCGGTTCGGCGTGCAGCCGTTCATCGTGACGCTGGCGGGCATGTTCCTGGCGCGCGGCCTGTGCTTCGTGATCAGCGTGGAGTCCGTCTCCATCAAGGACGCGACGTTCCGCGACCTGGCGACCGGGACGGTCGAGCTGCCGGGCGGGGTGACCATCACCTACGGCGTGGTGATCGCGCTGGCGGCGGTGCTGGCGGCGGTGTACGTGCTGCACCTGACGCGGTTCGGGCGCACGGTGTACGCGGTGGGCGGCAGCGAGTCGTCGGCGCGGCTGATGGGCCTGGCCACGGGCCGGGTGAAGATCGGCGTGTACGTGATCAGCGGGTTCTGCTCGGCGCTGGCCGGTCTGCTGTTCAGCCTCTACATGCTCTCCGGCTACAGCCTGCACGCGGTGGGCATGGAGCTGGACGCCATCGCTGCGGTCGTGGTGGGCGGCAGCCTGCTGTCGGGCGGTGTCGGGTTCGTGATCGGCTCGGTGGTGGGCGTGCTGGTGCTGGGCACGATCCAGACGCTGATCTCCTTCGAGGGCACGCTGTCCTCGTGGTGGACGAAGATCGTGATCGGCGCGCTGCTGCTCGCCTTCATCGTGCTCCAGCGGGTCATCGTGCGTCGCACCTGACCCGCCGGGTGGACGACGGCGCCGCGCCCTCGCGGAAGGGGTGCGGCGCCGTCGCCGTGCCTACCGCCCGGTCCAGCCGTCGAGCAGGTCGGCGGCCTCGCGGGTGCGCGGGTGGTTCTCCCCCTGCACCCGCGTCATCTCGACCAGCACGGCGCGCAGCTCGTCGACCGCCTCGGCCCGTCGCCCGGCCCGGTGCAGCAGGTCGGCCCGCTGCTGCCGGGTGCGCAGCACGCGGGGGTGGGCGGGGCCGAACACGTCCTCGACGAGCCGGCGCAGGGCGGCGAGGTGCTCCACCGCCCGCGGGTCGCCCGCGACGCCGCGCCAGAACGCCAGGTTGCCCCGGTAGGTGAGGGTCGTGGGGTGCCGCTCGCCCAGGGCGCGCTCCGCGTCGGCCGCGGCGGCGTCGAACTCGGCGATGGCGGTGTCCAGGTCGCCCGCGAGGGCACGCCAGTAGGCCAGGTTGTGGCGGGCGATGAACGTGTCGTGCGCGCCCCGGCCGACGACGGCCTCCAGCCCCTCGACGGCTTCCCGGTAGGTCGCCACGGCGGCGGGGGCGTCACCGGTCTCGCCGATCCACCGGCCGAGGCCGACCAGGGCGCGCAGCGTCTGCCGGTGCCGCGGCCCCAGTTCGGTCCGCAGCACGGTCACCAGCGCGGTCGCCGCGTCCCTGGCGCCGTCGACGTCACCCGCGAGGCCCAGGCACAGCGTCCGGTTGTCCTCGGCCTCCACCACGAGCGGGTGGGAGGCGGGGAGGCCGCCGTCGGCGATCAGGGCGGTGAACTCGGTCAGCGCGGCGTCGATGCGGCCGGTCTCCATCAGGAACCGGGCGTGGTGCTCGCGGGCCCACAGGGTCGCGAGGTCGGTGCGGCCGAGTTCGCGTTCGGCCAGCGCGCGCACCCCGGTCAGGTCGGCGAGCGCGGTCGTGGTGTCACCGAGGTCGCCGGTGGACCTGGCCACCTCGGTGCGCAGGACGACGACGTCGCGCGGTTCGACGGCGCGGGCGAGCAGCGCGACGGCCACGTCGCGGGCGGCGGCGGGCCGGCCGATGGCCGCCAGGTGCCGGGCGAGGCGGAGCAGCACGGGGTGCATGCCGCCGTCCCACAGGTGCTCACCCGCGACGGCGCGCAGCACCTCGGCGTTGCGGTGCAGGGCCGCCGCGGTGTCGGGGTCGGCGGAGGCCCACTCGCGTTCGAGGGCGTCGGCCGCCGCCACGGCCACGGCGGCCGGGTCCGGCACGAGGTCGCGCACGGTCCGCTGCACGAGCGCGTGCGCCTCCACCCGGCCGACGTGGGTGACGAGGTTGAGCCGGTGCAGCGCCCGCAGCGCCAGCAGGTTGCGCCCGCCGTCGAGCAGCACGGCCTCGGGGATGCCGTCGGGCGAGAGCACGGCGACGAGCCCGAGCACGTCGAGCGCGTTGGCCGCCAGCGTGGACGCCCGTTCGACGGCCAGCCGCACGGTGCCCGCGACGGTGTCGTCGTGCTCGTCGGCGGGTGAGGACGGCGGGAACAGGTCGGCCACCCGCTGCCGGCGGTCGGCCAGCAGGTCCAGGTAGCCGCGCACGCCGATACCGCTGTCGATGAGGAACGCGGCGGCCTGGGACAGCGCCAGCGGGAAGCAGCCGAGCGCGTCGGCGAGCGCGACCAGTTCCGCGGGGCTGTGCCGGGGGTCGACCGACAGCCGCGCGGACAGGTAGGCGGCGGCCTCGTCGGGGTCGAACATGCCCACCGGCACGACCCGCACGTCCGGGCGCAGCAACGCCGCGTCGCGCCGCCGGGTGGTGACGAGGCTGCGCCCGGCGTCCCCCGCGGGCCACAGCCCGGCGGGTTCCGCGAGGTCGTCCACGTCGTCCAGCACGACCAGCCACGGCGTGGTGGTGGTGCGCAGCCAGTCCAGGAACAGGTCGGCCTGCGCCTCCTCGTCGGCACCCGCCTCGGCCCCGACCAGGGCGCGCCAGGCGCGGGCGTACCCGGTGAGCACGGACTGCCTGGTCCGCGCGCCCACCCACACGAGCACGTCGGCCCGCGCCCGGTGGAACACGGCGGTCGCGAGCTGCGACTTGCCGACGCCGCCGGGCCCGGTCAGCAGCACCTGCCGGACGTCCTCGGCGCGCAGCGCGTCGTCCACGGCCCGCGCCAGTGCCGACCGGTCGCGCAGCGCCGCCGCGTCGCTGGGCGGTCGGCCGACGACGACCCTGGTGGCGCGGGGCTCCCGCGGCTCGCGGTCCTGCCGTCCGGGCGCCCGTCGGGCGGCACGCCACAGCTCGCGCAGCGCGGCCGACCCGGTCACGCCGCCGGTCGCCATCGCCACGGCCAGCACGGCGTCGAAGTCGCGCGGCACGGACTGGCCTGCCACCCACTCCCCCAGCCGCCGGGCGTTGACCGGTACCCGCCGCCCCGACGGCAGGACGACCGCGCTCGCGCGCCTCGCCACCGCCTCGTCCGACCGGTCGGGCACCCGTCCGCGCAGCTCCGCCAGGGCCTGCGCGAACGCCGTCTTCGGGTCGCTCACCCGCCACCTCCCCAAGGTGGTCGAGTTTAGGTCCCCCGGACCGCGACGACGGCGTCCGCGCGATTGCCCCGGATGGCGCAAACCTGCTGACCGGCCACTGCTGACCCGTTGACTTTCCGACGATTCCTCTGTAACTCTTCGGGCGCAGACTGCAAAAAATCGACAAGTAAGCGGAAAGACCCGACAAAGATCGGGAAATCCCTGTTCGCACGCGCCAGCCCTGCGTGGTCGGGATTCCGCCCCGGCCACGGCCACCCGCCCGACGAGAAGGGCCAGCACGACGATGTCACCGACGACACGTGCTCGTTCACGCCTGACCGCCTCCCTGCTCGCACTGTCCCTCACCGCGTTGGCACTGGTCTCCCCCGTCGCCCAGGGGGCGCCCGCCGCCGCGCTGGTGGACGACGACGACGCGAACACCTACTGGCAGACCGACTCCCTGCCCCGGTCCGTCGGCCTCGACCTCGGCGCACCCACCCGGATCGACCAGGTCGCGCTGTCCCTGCCGGAGCACTTCGGCGAGCGCGACCAGACCTTCAGCATCCGCACGAGCCTCGACGGCAAGGGCCTGTCCACCCTGGTGCCCTCCGGCACGCACACCTTCCGCCCCGCCGAGAAGAACCGGGTCACGTTCGACGTCGCCCCGACGCTGGTCCGCTTCGTGCAGGTCGAGGTGACCGCGAACAGCGCGGACGAGGGGGCGCAACTGGCCGAGGTCGACGTCCGCCGGGTCGTCGACGCCCAGGCCCCGCTGCCCGCCACCTACACCGCGAGCAGCCACGCCGACGTCTACCAGGCGCCCAACGCCGGTGACGGCAACCAGGCCACCTACTGGGAGAGCGCCAACAACGCCTTCCCGCAGTGGCTGCGGGCGGACCTCGGCGCGGCGGTGAAGGTCGACCGGGTGGTGCTCAAGACCCCGCTGAGCGGCTGGGGGGCGCGCACGCAGACGCTGGCCGTGCAGACCAGCGCGGACGGCACGTCGTTCAGCGACCTCGTGCCGTCGGCGCAGCACACCTTCCAGCCGTCCGCGAACAACACCGCGACCATCGAGTTCACCTCGACCACCACGCGGTACCTGCGGCTGCTGATTACCGGCAACACCGGCTGGCCCGCCGGGCAGATCTCCGAGTTCGAGCTGCACGGCCCGTCGGGCGGCGACGCGCAGGCGCCCACCGCGCCGACGAACCTCGCGTGCACGACCCCGCAGTCCGGGCAGATCAGGCTCACCTGGAACGCGGCCACCGACAACGTCGGCGTCACCGGCTACGACGTGTACGCCAACGGTCAACTGCGCACCAGCGTGGCGGGCAGCGCGCTGTCCTACACCGACACCCAGCCCGACGGCCTCGCCGTCACCTACCAGGTGGTCGCCAAGGACGCGGCGGGCAACCAGTCGCCGCGGAGCGCGAGCGTCACCCGCCCCGGCAACCCCGGTCCGCCCGGCACGAACCTCGCCAAGGGCAAGCCCACCACAGCCGACTCCCACGCGTTCACCTTCGTCGCGGCCAACGCCGTGGACGACGACGTGAACACCTACTGGGAAGCCGCGGCCCACCCCGGCACGCTCACCACGCGACTCGGCGCCAACGCGGACGTCAGCTCGGTCACGGTCAAGCTGAACCCGTCGAGCGCGTGGGGCGCCCGCACGCAGAACCTCCAGGTCCTGGGTCGCGAGCAGGGCACGACCGGCTTCACGGACCTGGTGCCGGCGCGCGACTACCGGTTCGACCCGGCGTCGGGCAACGCGGTGACCATCCCGCTGGCCGCCCGCGTCGCGGACGTGCGGCTGCGCATCACGTCCAACACCGGCGCCCCCGGCGGCCAGGTCGCCGAGTTCCAGGTGTTCGGCACCGCCGCGCCCAACCCGGACCTGACCGTCACCGGCACGTCGTTCACCCCGGTCAGCCCGGTCGAGACGAGCGCCATCACCCTGTCGGCGACCGTGCGCAACGCGGGCACGGCGGCGTCCGCGGCCACCGACGTGACGTTCTTCCTCGGCTCCGACGCGGTCGGCACCGCCCAGGTGGGCGCGCTCGCGGCGGGCGCGTCGGCGACCGCGACGGCCGCCATCGGCCCGCGCGGCTCCGGCTCCTACCAGTACGCGGCGAAGGTCGACGAGACGAAGAAGGTCGTCGAGCAGGACGAGGCGAACAACGCCCGCCTGCACCCGTCCGCACTGGTCGTCACGCCGGTGCCCAGCTCGGACCTGGTCGCCTCGGTCGGCTGGTCGCCCACCAACCCGTCCGACGGCCAGGCCACGGCGTTCACCGCGGTCCTGCGCAACGACGGCTCGATCGCCACCGCGGGCGGCGCGCACGGCATCACGCTGACCCTCCTCAACGGGTCAGGCGGCACCGTGCGGACGCTGACCGGCAGCTACGCGGGCGTGCTCCAGCCGGGCCAGTCCGCGCAGGTCGCCCTGGGCTCGTGGACCGCCGCGAACGGCAACCACACCGTCCGCACCCAGGTCGCGGTGGACGCCAACGAGATCGCGGCCCGGCAGGGCAACAACCGCACCGACCAGTCCCTGTTCGTGGGCCGCGGCGCGAACGTGCCGTGGCAGCACGTCGAGGCCGAGGACGGCGTCACCGCGGGCGGGGCGAGCAGGATCGGCCCGAACCGCGTCATCGGCGACCTCGCCGGCGAAGCGTCCGGTCGGCGCGCGGTCACGCTGAACGCCACCGGCCAGTCGGTCGAGTTCACCACCACCGCGCCGACCAACACCCTGGTCACCCGGTTCTCCATCCCGGACTCGGCGGGAGGCGGCGGCATCGCGTCCACCGTCAACGTCTACGTCAACGGCACCTTCCACAAAGCGCTCGACCTGCACTCGCGCCACATCTGGCTGTACGGCAACGAGGCGAGTCCCGGAAACTCGCCGAGCGCCGGCGGTCCGCGGCACATCTACGACGAGGCGAGCACCATGCTCGACGGGACGTTCCCGGCGGGCACGAGGATCAAGCTCCAGAAGGACGCGGCGAACGGCACGAACTACGCCATCGACTTCGTGAACTTCGAGAACGCGGTCGCCAAGGCCAACCCCGACCCGGCGCGGTTCGTCACGCCGACCGGCTTCGGCCACCAGGACGTGCAGAACGCGCTGGACCGGTTCCGCATGGACACCAGCGGCAACCTGCTCGGCGTGTACCTGCCGGCCGGCACGTACACCACGGCGCAGAAGTTCCAGGTGTACGGCAAGCCGGTGCAGGTGGTCGGCGCCGGTCCGTGGTTCACGAAGTTCGTCGTGCCGACCACGCAGGAGAACACCGACGCGGGCTTCCGCGCCGAGTCCTCCGTCAACGGCTCGGTGTTCCGGGGCTTCAGCTTCTTCGGCAACTACACGTCCCGCATCGACGGCCCCGGCAAGGTGTTCGACTTCGCGAACGTCTCCCGGATCACCATCGACGACATCTGGGCCGAGCACGTGGTGTGCCTCTACTGGGGCGCGAACACCGACTTCACGACCATCAGGAACTCGCGCATCCGCAACACGTTCGCCGACGGCGTCAACATGACCAACGGCAGCACGGACAACCTCGTGCAGAACATCGAGGCGCGCTCGACCGGTGACGACAGCTTCGCGCTGTTCTCGGCGATCGACGCGGGCGGCGCGGACGAGAAGAACAACGTGTACGAGAACCTGACCTCGCTCACCACGTGGCGCGCGGCGGGCCTGGCCGTCTACGGCGGCTTCCTCAACACGTTCCGCAACATCCACGTCGCCGACACGCTGACCTACTCCGGTGTCACGATCAGCTCGCTGGACTTCGGCTACCCCATGAACGGCTTCGGCCCCGAGCCGACGACGTTCAGCGGGATCACCCTGGTCCGCACGGGCGGTCACTTCTGGGGCGCGCAGACGTTTCCGGGCATCTGGATGTTCTCGGCCTCCAAGCCGTTCCGGGGCATCAGGGTGAACGACGTCGACATCGTCGATCCGACGTACGCGGGCATCATGTTCCAGACCAAGTACAACGGGTCGACACCGGAGAACCCGATCCAGGACACCGTCCTGACCGATGTCTCGATCTCCGGGGCGCGGCTGAGCGGTGACCAGTTCCAGGCCAAGTCCGGCATCGGCCTGTGGGCGAACGAGATGCCCGAGGCCAACCAGGGCCCGGCGGTCGGCTCGGTGACGTTCCACGGCCTGCGGTTCAGCGACAACGCGGAGAACATCCGCAACCGCACGAGCACGTTCACCATCAACGTCAACCCGTAGCACCCGGAGCGGCGACCCCGTCCCCGGTGGCCCCAGGCCCCGGGGGCGGGGTCGCGTCACGCGTGCAGGCCCGCCTCGGCCACCAGCCGGTCGGACGCGGCCACCTGCTCCGGGCGCAGCAGGAACCCGTGGTAGGCGTCGGCGTCCTGCTCCCACCACGTCCCTGGCCGACGCCAAGTCGGCGCTGGACCGCTCCGGGCCGGACCGCTCGGCCACCACCCCGGACGTGCACTCCTGGTACGTCGACCCGCCCACCAACTCCGTCGTGGTCAACGCCCGCACCACCGAAGCCGCCCGCGCGTTCGCCGCGAAGGCCGGCGTCACCGCCCGAGCCGAGGTCACCGAGGCCCCGCGCCCGGTGCACGACATCAGGGGCGGCGACCAGTACGTCATCAACGGCAACACGCTGTGCTCCGTCGGCTTCTCCGTCAACAACGGCGGGTTCGTCACGGCCGGGCACTGCGGCGGCACCGGCAGCCCCGCGCTCGGTTTCAACAACGTCGGCCAGGGCACCTTCGCCGGGTCGCAGGAGGCGGGCGTCGGCGCGTCGGTCTGCCGCTCCGGTCGGACGACGGGCCGGCGCTGCGGCACGATCCAGGCCAAGAACGTCACGGTCAACTACTCCGGTCGACTGGTCCACGGCCTCACCTCCACCACCGCCTGCGCACAGCCCGGCGACTCGGGCGGCTCCTACCTGGCCGGCAACCAGGCCCAAGGCGTCGCCTCGGGTGCGGCGGGCACCTGCGCGAACGGCGGCACCTCGCTGTTCCAACCGGTGAACGAGATCCTGAACGTCTACGGCCTCCAGCTCACCACGACCGGTGGCGGCGGCAGCACCAGCCGGATCATCGGCTACCAGGACAAGTGCATCGACGTGCCGAACGCCAACGGCGTCGAGGGTCAGCGCCTCCAGGTGTGGGACTGCAACGGCACCAACGCGCAGAACTGGACGTTCCCCGGTGACGGCACGGTGCGCGCGTTCGGCCTGTGCATGGACGTGGCGTGGGGTTCGCGCGACAACGGCGCGGCCATCCAGCTCGCCCGCTGCTCCGGCAACCCGGCGCAGCAGTGGGAGTGCCTGGGCAGCGCGAACCAGAAGTGGCGACGGGGCTGAGCTGACGGAGCGGCGGGTGTCCCAGGAGGACGCCCTGCCACACCCGCCGCCACCGATCCCGCGTTTCACCTGATCAAGTGATGAAATGGGCACAGGTGTTCGAATAGCCTGAATTCATGGACGTGTCGCCCGCGCTGCTTTCCGACGATGGTGTGTTCGCCGCCATCGCCGAGGTCGAGGCATCGCTGCGGGCGTTGCACGTGCGGCGGCTGCGGTTGCTGGCCGAGGTGCTGCGGCGCGGGCTGGACACCGACACCTTCCGGCGGTTGGTGCGGGCCGACCCGCGGGAGGTGAAGCGGTGGACGGCGCAGGTGACCCTGTTCCTGCCCTCGCTCAGCCCCACCGGGCAACCGCTTCCACCCCTGCACCCGGCGACGGGTGCGGTGTTGGAGGAACTCTCCGACGGACACCTGACCGAATTGGCGCGGGCCATCTCGCTGCGCCTGCCCGAGGGGTCCGAGGAAATCCTGGTCGAGGCGGCGCGATCAGTGGAACCGAAAGCGGTGCGGCAACTGGCCGACCGGATTCGCGACCGCGCCGAACAGGACCGGGCGGACGAGGTGGACGAACCCGCCGCCGATCCCGGCGACGTGCTGCACCTGCGCGACCTGCCCGGCGGACGACTCGAATTCTTCGGTGAGTTGTCGGCGGAAAGCGGGGCGCGGTTCACCGCGATGCTCGAACCACTCTCCACCCCTCGCCCGGACGGCCCCCGCGACGCGGCACGACGGCGCGGTGAGGCGTTCGCCGACCTGATCGCACTGGCGTCACGCTCCACCGACCTGCCGTCAGAGGCCGGGGAACGGCCGCACATCAGCGTCACCATCGACCACGACACCCTGCGCCGCGGTGTCGGGCACGCCTTGTTGGACGGCGACCGGCACCTCAGCGCGGCACAAGCCCGCCGCATCGCCTGCGACGCCAAAATCGTCCCCGTCGTCCTCGGCGGCGACTCCGAAGTACTCGACCTCGGCCGCGCCAAGCGGACCGTGAACGTGGCCCAGCGCAGGGCACTGCACGCCCGCGACCGGGGCTGCGCCTTCCCCGACTGCCACCGACCACCCAAGTGGTGCGACGCCCACCACATCCAACACTGGGCCGACGGCGGCACCACCGACCTGACAAACCTCGTCCTGCTCTGCCGCACCCACCACACACTCATCCACCACTCACAGTGGCAGATCACCACCACCGGCGGAACACCGACGTTCATCCCACCCCGACACATCGACCCCGCACAGAGGCCACGCCAGAACCTGCTCCACCGACCACCCGCGGTGGCGGCGTGAGTCGCCGCCTGGGGCATCCACCCCCTTCTCGACCAGGTCCTCACGGACAGTGGGCGGCCCCCGGGACGAGGAGTCCGGGGGCCGCCGTCACCGAGCGGGAACGTCAGATCTTGCCGGTGCCCGCACCGCCCTGCACGGTCGACTTCACGCTGCTCGCGCTGTCGAGCGTGTAGGAGTACGGGATCGACTTGACGCTGCCGCCCTGGTCACCGGAACCCGAGTTCACGAAGTGGTTGTTCCGCGCCACGAGGTTGGCGGCAGGCGAGCTGCCCTCACCGCGGTGGAACGGGTCCTTGGTGTTCTCGAAGTAGTTGCCCTCGACGAGGACACCCGCCTCCAGCGTGGAAGCGACACCGTACGACGTCACGCCGCCGTAGTAGTTGTTGTAGACGTGCACCGGGTTGCCGAAGCGCACGCGCGGGTGGCGCTGGTTGGTGCCGTCGAACCAGTTGTGGTGGTAGCTGACGCGCAGCTTGCCCCGGTCCTGGCTGGCGTTGTCGTCGCTGTGGCCGAGCAGCATGGTCTTGTCGTGGCTGCTGATCTTGTTCCACGACACGGTGACGCAGTCCGACCCGCGCTTGATGTCGATCGCGCCGTCGTAGCCGTTGCGCAGCGTGTTGTGGTCGACCCAGACCCTGGTGGAGGTCTCGACCTGGATGCCGTCGTCCTGCCAGTCCCTGAAGTTCAGGTTCCGGACGATGACGTTGGACACCTTGGAGATGTTGAGGCCGTGGCCGGCGATCGTGGCGCCCGAGCCGACGCCGATGATCGTCTTGTTGGACGCCACCTTCGTCATGGCCGAGAGCGTGATGGTGCCGTTCACGCGGATGGTCTGGGTGGTGGTGGACTTGGCCGCGTTGGTGAACGCGGTCGCGTCGCGGACGTCCACCGTGGAGCCACCGCTACCACCGGTGGTGCCACCGCACTGCGTGCCCCAGCCCTCCAGGTTGAACGAGGCCGCGTTGGCCGACGGCGCCACCATGAGGGCGGTGGACGCCAATGCCGCTGCTGCGAGCAGCGCACGGGAAGTCTTGCGTGACATGCGGTTTCCTCCATACGACTGTGGATGGAAAAGGGAACCGGCGGCGGTTCTTCACGTGGCGGCGGCCGAGCGCCTACACCGGACTCACCACCTCTCCAGGGTGTGCGAACGGATGTGCTCGACGTCGAACTCGTCCCCCAGGCCGGGAGCCGTCGAGAGGGACACGCACCCCTCGTCGTCGAGCGGGTCGGCGATCGCGAGCCGGTGCGGCGGCACGCGGTCGAAGTCGTGGTGCGGGTGCAGCAGGCCGCGCTCGTACCAGCGGCCGGTGCCGGTGCCGCCGAGGACGGCCAGCGACGCGGAGCCGTCGCCGTGGATCTCGCAGTCCATGTTGAACGACTCGGCCAGGTGGGCGGCCTTGACCGTCGGCGAGATGCCGCCCACGTCGGTGGGTCCGGCGCGCAGGATGTCGCACGCCCCGGACGTGATCCACTCGGCGCGGCTGAGGTGCTTGCCCCAGGCCACCTCGGGCCCGATGACCGGCACGGACAGCTGCTCGGAGAGCCACCGGTAGGAGCTGATCGACGCCTCCTCCATCGGCTCCTCGAACCAGTAGAAGTCCAGGTCCTCCAGCGCCCGCCCCAGTTCCAGCGCGTCGGTGCGCGAGTACCAGTGGTTGGCGTCGAGCATCAGGGCCACGGCCGGTCCCACGGCGTCGCGGACGGCCTCGCAGGCGGCGATGTCGGCCCGCACGCTCGGTGCGCCGGGCACCGGCGGCATCCACGTGTGCAGCTTGATGGCCCGGTAGCCGCGCGAGACCAGCTCCTTGGCGAACGAGGCGTAGTCGCCGGGCGTGGACAGCCCGCCGGGGATCTCGTCGCCGCACATCGTGCTGGCGTAGGCGGGCACGCGGGACCGCGCGCCGCCCAGCAGCTTCCACACCGGCAGGTCGGCGAGCTTGCCCGCCAGGTCCCACAGGGCGGTGTCGACGTACCCGAGGGCGCGGTCGGTGAAGCGGCCGTGCGAGCCGCGCTGCTTGCGCGCCATCGCCGTCCACAGCCGCTCCCGGTCCCACGGGTCGGCGCCCAGCAGCACCGGCTTCACGATCGAGTCGAGCACGGCGGGCCGCAGCTGGTCGGGGTGCACCTGCACGCGGCCGACCGCACCGGAGGAGTCCGTGATCTCCAGCAGTGCCTCGCGCACCTCGTGCTCGGCGCTGGGGTGCCGGTGCCCGTGCGGGTCCACCGCGGTGAACGCGGTGGTCGTGAACACCGACACCTCGACGCGCTCGATCATTTGCGGTCCTCCCACTCCTTCTGCGCCTCGGTCAGCTTCTCCGCCATGTCGTCCAGGAACTGCTGGGCGCTCAGCTCGCCGAGGAGCACCTTCTGGTACTGGGGCTCGCTGTCGGTCTTGGTGATCGAGGAGTACTGCGGCAGGTACACGGGGGCGGGCACGAGGACGGTGGCCGGGTCCTCCAGGACGCCGAGCGCCATCTTCACGTGGGCGGCCTTGTCGATCCACTCGGCGCTGCGCACGTCGGTGTTGGCGGGGATCTGGCCGACCTTCTCGTTCCAGTAGCTGTTGGACTCGACGGAGGTGAGGAACTCGGCGAACTTCCACGCCGCGTCCTGCTTCTCGCTGTTGTTGAACACCGCGAAGCCGTCGGTCGGGTTGGGCACGACGGTCCGCTTGCCGCCGGGGCCGACCGGCAGCGGGATCGCGGCGACCTTGTCGCCGAGCGCCTTGGTGACGTCGCTGTAGGAGCCCAGGTTGTGGTGCATCATCGCGACCGAGCCGCCGGTGAACTGGGCGATCATCTGGGTGAAGCTGTTGTTGACGTCGGCTTCGGGCGTGGCCTTCTTGTAGAGCTTGGCGACCTTGTCGACCAGTTCGGCGTTGGCCTCGTCGCCCAGGGTGCTCCGGCCGTCCTTGAAGAAGTTGTCCACGCCGGAGTACGAGTACGCCTCGGTGATCAGCTGGAACACCGAGCCGGCGCCGCCGCGGATGGTGTAGCCGTACTTGTTCGCGGCCGTGTCGGTGAGCTTCTCGGCGGCGGTGACGAACTCGTCCCAGGTCTTCGGCGGCTCGATGCCGGCGGCCTGGAACCAGTCGGTGCGGTACCAGATGATGTCCATGTTGGCCGACGACGGGACGAGGTAGAGCTTGCCGTCCGGCGCGGTCTGGCGGACCGTCTCCACCAGCGAGGGCAGCAGCTTGTCCTTGAGCGGCCCGCCGTTGATGCGGTCGTCGAGGGGGGCCAGCGCCTCCTGTCCGACGAGGTGCGCGAGGTACGAGGTGGTCACGCCGCCCACGTCGGGCGTCTCGCCGCCGGCGATGGCGGTGTCGTACTTCTGCTGCACCGACGCGCTGGGGATGCCGACGTACTCGACCTTGATGGTCGGGTTCGCGGCCTCGAAGCGCGAGATCAGCTCCTTGTAGATCGGCTCGCGCGCGGGGCCGCCGTTGTTGTCCCAGAACGTGATGGTGACGTTCCCGTCGCTCCCCGCACCTCCCCCGGACGAGCAGGCGGACAGCGCCAGCGCGGCGGCGGCCACGGCGACCAGCAGTTTTCTCATGATGCTCCCTATCCCTTCACAGCCCCGGCGCTGAGCCCCTGCACCAGGAACCGCTGCACGACGGCGAAAACCAGGACCACCGGTACGGCCGCGACCACGCCACCGGCGGCGAGTGCTCCGAAGTCGGTGTTGAACTCACCCAACGTGTAGCTCAGGCCGACCGGCAGGGTGAACTTGTCCTGCCTGGTCGCGAACATCAGGGCGAACAGGAAGTTGTTCCAGGCGCCGATGAACGCGAACGACCCGACCGCCACCAGGGCGGGCTTGAGCTGCGGCAGGACGACGGCGAAGAACGCGCGCAGGCGCGAGCAGCCGTCCACCATCGCGGCTTCTTCCAGCTCCACGGAGATGTTGCGGATGAAGCCGGCCATCAGGATCAGCGACAGCGGCAGCTGGAACGCCACCTCCGCGATGACCAGGCCGGTGATGCTGTTGAGCAGCCCGAGGCCCTTGAAGATCACGAACAGCGGGATCAGCATCATCGCGCCGGGGATGAACTGGCTGCACAGCATCGCCAGCAGGAAGACCCGCTGGCCGCGGAACTTGAACCGGGCCAGCGCGTAGCCGCCCATCACCGACAGGACGGTCACGAACACCAGCACGCCGAGGCCCATGACCACGCTGTTGTAGAAGAACACGCCGAACCCGATGTCGTTCCACACCGTGTCGAAGTGCTCGAACGAGATGGGCCACGGCACGAGCTGCGTCGAGCCGGCCGGCCGCACCGCGAACACCAGCATCCAGTAGAACGGGATGAGCGTGAACAGCAGGTAGAGCACCAGCGGCACGTGGATCATCCACGGCTTGCCCGGCTCCTCGGCCACCGCCCGGCGGCGACGCCTGGTGGGTGGCGGCGGGGCGTGCGTGGTGCCGGCGATCTCCCGCACCAGGGTGTCGGTCTTGCCCAGGGTCTCGGTCATGCTCGGCTCCCGAACTTCGACAACCGCAGGTAGGCGATCGAGAAGAACAGCAGGATCAGGAACCCGGCGACCGTGAGCGCCGAGCCGTACCCGAAGTTGTGCGAGTCGACGGCCTGCCGCGCCACGTACAGCGGCAGGGTCGTGGTCTGGTTCGCGGGTCCGCCGCCGGTCAGGGTGTAGATGAGGTCCACGTTGTTGAACTCCCACACCGCGCGCAGCAGGGTCGACAGGATGATCGCGTCCTTGAGGTGCGGCAGGGTGACGCTGGTGAAGCGCCGCCACCGGCTCGCGCCGTCGACGGACGCCGCCTCGTAGAGGTCCTTGGGGATGCTCTGGAGGTCGGCGAGCAGCAGGATCGCGAAGAACGGCACGCCCCGCCACAGCTCGGTCACCACCAGGGCGTCGAACACCGTGTCGGGGTTGCCGAGCACCGACGTGCCCGGGGAGCCGATCCCCCACTCGGAGAGCACCTGGAAGATGCCGGTGGACGGGTTGAGCAGGAGGATCCAGATGCCCGTGGTCAGCACGCCCGAGACCGCCCACGGCGAGAACACGAGCGCGCGGGCCACGCCGCGCCCGATGAACGTCTCGTTGACGATCAGGGCGAGGACCAGCCCCAGCAGGAGCTGGAGGCCGACCTCGACGAGCACCCACTTGGCGCTGAACGCGAGGCTCTGCCAGAACAGCGGGTCGTCGAACAGCATCTGCTTGAAGTTGTCGAGACCCGCGAACCCGTTCTTCCACGGCTGGGTCACGTTGTAGCGCTGGAGGCTGTAGTAGACGACGCTCCCGATCGGGTAGACCAGGAAGACCGCCATCAGCAGCAGCGTCGGGGCGATGAGCGCGTAGGGCGCCCACGTGCGAGTCCTCATGCGGGGTTCCAGTCGCCGAGGTACGCGCGGACGGTGTGCTGCGCGGCCTGCTCCGCCGTCAGCACCGGCCGGTCCGCGCCGGGCGTGGCGCCGGGGCCGGAGTTGCGGAACTCGGCGAACCGGGCGTCGCGCCAGGAGAAGCCTGACATGTCGGTCCACGGCGCGGTCTTCACCGCGGCGGGCAGCTTCGTGTCGCGGACGACGACCGAGGCGATGGCGTCCGGGTCGCCGCCGGGGTGCCAGGGGCGGCCCAGGTGGTAGGTGCCGGCCGGGGCGTCGCTCTCGATGCGCGAGTGGGTGATGAGGAAGCCGTGCGGGTTGTCGCGGCGCGTGCTGGCGGCCGTGACGTACCCGTTGGGGTCGCCGCCGCGGTCCAGCGCCCGGATCGTCATCCGGTCGAACACGGCGGTCGCGCGGCCGAAGATGAAGTCGACGTCGCCGACCACCTCGCCGCCCCGGTAGTACTGGCGGGCCCGCGCGCCGACGTTCCGGGTGTCGGCGTACAGGGTGTCCTGGTGGCCGAGGAAGCGGACCCGGTCGTAGTACTGCCGGTCCCCGGTGGCCTTCACGGCGACGGCCTGGGTGGCGGTGATCCCGGGGTGCGCTGCCCGGTCGAACGAGTTGCTGAAGGTGAGGTCGCGGGCGGTGAACCCGTCGGCCTCGATGGTGGCGGTGGCCGAGCCGGTGGTGCCGTGCGCGGTGCCGTCGGGCTTCGTGGTGCCGGCGGCGTTGTCGTAGTCGATCACGACGTCCCGCGCGTTGCCGGTGGAGCCCTTGAGCAGCAGGTCGGGCTTGGTCGCGGGCACCCGGACGACCTCGCGGTACACGCCCTTGCCGAGGGTGATGGTGGTGCCGGGCGGCGCGGCGTCGATCGCGGCCTGCACGGTGTCGAAGTCGGTGCCCTTGGCGACGTGGTACCGCTCGCGCTGCTGGGCCCCGGCCTTGAGGTTCTTGATCCGGGAGGTGGGTTCGAGGCCGCGGTTCAGCACGGGCGTCCACCCGGCGTCACCGGCGAGCGGGGTCGTCGGGTTGGCCGCGTTGAACGCGTCGAGCACGTCCACCGGCCGGCCGTCGACCAGCGTGCCGGTCTCGGTGATGGCGGTGCCGCCCCAGTTGTGGATGAGGTCTTCGACCGCGCCGCCGTCGCGCAGCTTCACGTAGTTGTTCTCCACGTGGAGCGCGGACCGCACGCCCACGCCCCACGCGTAGACGAACGACGGTCCCGGCTCGTAGAGGTTGTTGTAGACGTGCACCTGGCCGAACCGCACGCGCGGGAGCCGTTCCTCGACGTTGCGGAAGACGTTGTGGTGCACGCTCACGCGCAGCTTGCCCGGGTCGGTGGTCGAGGTGTTCGACGAGCCGATGAGCATGGTCTTGCCGTGGTCCTCGAACAGGTTGTACGACGCGGTGACCAGGTCGGTGCCGTTGGTCATGTCGAGCGAGCCGTCGTGCTGCTGGTACGGGCGGCCGAAGTAGGTCGGCGCGGCGCTGTCCGGGTGCGGCTGGTCGGTGAAGGTGTTGTGGTCCACCCACACGTTCGTGGCGCGCTGCAACGACACCGCGTCGTAGGCCGAGTTCCAGTTGCCCTCCGCGCCGTCGGTCGGGTCCCACTGCGGGAAGCAGTCGCGGGTGTCGCGGAAGGTGAGGTTGCGGATGATCACGTTCTGCGCGTTGTGCACGCGCAGGCTGGCGCCGGTGAGGCCCGCGCCGCGTCCGTCGCCGACGATCGTGGTGTCGCTCCCCACCGGGACGCCGATCGCCGCCAGCTGCCGCTGCGCGGACGCGGCGCGGGCCTCTTCCAGCGGGCCGCTGGGTTCGCGCTCACGCCCCCAGACGGCCGGGTCGTATTCGGCCAGGTAGCCCGCGAGGGTGTAGCCGTCCGCCGCGTGTTCGGCGCAGTCGGCGCGCAGGTCGATCACGCCGCGCACTTTGATGAGGCGCGGCGCGGGGGCGGCGAGGGCCGCCCGCAATTCCGCTTCCGTGCGCACCGTGTGCACCGTCGTCGCCTGAGATCCACCGGTCGTCCCGGTGCCGCTCGACGCCCACCCGTCACCGGCTTGCAGAACTTGTCTGCCCAGGTCAGGGCTTGCGTGCGCCGGTGCCGCCACGATCACGCCCAAGGCGCAGGAGAGCACGAGCGCAGTACTGAGGGTTCGCATGGCGAGGAGCCTTTCCCCGGCAAGATCATTCATATGTGTGAACGCTATCCAGAAGTGCGAACAGAGTATTACGTCGTTGTTCGCCACGCGTCAACGACGTGATTCGTTTCGACGGCCATTCGAACGGCGACGTCGAACGGCCGTCGAATTCGAGTCGAATTCGACGGCCGCGGTGGGACGGCGCGGGTCAGGCGGGGGTCGCGAACTCCGCGATCCGACCGGCCAGCTCCCGGGCGCGGGGGTCGGCGCGGCAGGCCCGGGCGAGCCGCCCGACGGGACGCAGCCGGTCTGCCACGCGGAGCGAGTCGACCTCGCCCGCGAGCGCGAGCGCCCGGTCGCCGACGGCTGCGGCGTGGTCGAAGTCGTTGCCCAGCAGGTGGTTCCCGATGAGCGCGATGAGGCCGAACAACCGGCTGCGGGTCATCTCCTCGGGGTAGCCGACGACCGCCTCGGTGAGGTCCCGGATCGCCCGCGCGGCGTGCGCCCGGTCCACCGTGCGCGCCAGCTCGGAGTGCACCATGCCGCTCAGCCCGGTCAGGTCCGTCTCGTCGAAGAACCTCGCCCACGCGGGCGCGACCGACGGCGTGCTCGCCTCGAACGCGTCACGCGCCCGGCCCAGCCGGCGCAGCGCCTCCTCCGCGTCGCCGAGGCTCGCGAACGCCCACGCCTGGTTCGCGAACAGCATCGCCACCGCGTGCCGGGACCCCGCCTGGCGGGCCGCGACCACGCCCTGCTCGAAGCAGCTCAACGCGGCCGCCGGCGCGCCCCGGTGCAGCCGCAACCGACCGGTCCGGTAGTGCACGTTCGCCACCAGGTCCTGGTTGCCCGCCCGCGCGGCCAGTTCCCCGGCACGCCGCCAGTGCCGCAGCGCGGTGTGGTCGACGCCGGTGTCGAAGCACGTCCACGCGGCCAGGTTGTGCAGGTCCGCCAGCGCCACCAGCAACCTGCGGAGCACCACGCCGGTGGCCTGGGCGCACAGCAGGCGCTCACCTCGCGCCACCGCCCGGACCGCCTCGTCCCGGCACGCCCCGCCGCCGCGCTCGTAGTCGAGGGCGCGCAGCCGCCCGGTCTCCTCCTCCACGGTCACGACGTCGGGAACGCCGATCCGGGCGGGGACATGTCCTCGATCCACCATGGCACACCTCGCAGGCGTCGCAGGTCCGGGGACGACGCCGCGGCGTCGAACCAGCGGGGTACCCGGCGGAACGGGGTCCGGTACCACCCGGAACGGCGCATCCCGCGGTACCACCCGGATGTCCCACGCGCCACTGGCCCCTGTGCCCGCGCCCGCCCGCGCACGAGACTGGACGACCGGCGGCGCGGCGGCGCGGCGGTGGGAGGGGAGGTCCGTTGTTGGGCGGCGTCACGGCGGCGGTGGAGAGGCTGGTCGCCCGGTGGGCCGCCGGCGACGCGGCGGGCACCGCGCGGCTGTTCGCCCCCGAGGTGCGGTGGTGGGCCGCGCCGGTGCCGGGTGCGCCGTGGCCCGCGAGGGTGCGCTCGCTCCGCGAGGTGGAGGCGTTCTTCCTGGGCTTCCTCGGCGCGTTCGAGCTCACCGGCAT
The DNA here is from genome assembly GCF_031455225.1 of Saccharothrix longispora. GTDB lineage: Bacteria > Actinomycetota > Actinomycetes > Mycobacteriales > Pseudonocardiaceae > Actinosynnema > Actinosynnema longispora. Next base: position 642,164 of record NZ_JAVDSG010000001.1, on the reverse strand, counting down.
CACCACGCGCGCGCTGGTCGTCGACGGCGTGGACGCCGTGCTGACCGGGCAGCTGCACGCGCGCCTGCACGTGAGCGACGAATCCCGCTCCTTCGACTTCGCGCTGTCGGTCTCCGTGCGGCACGACCTGATCAGCGAATTCCGCCTCTACGCGGACACGCTGGCGCTCGCCTCGGCCCTCGCCGCCCCCGGTGTTCCCCCGGTATCACCGCAATGGCCGCACGGATCGGTGCCAGGATGACGACCGCGCCCCTGAGCCCGTCGAGGAAAGGTGTCGCCGTGCCGAACGAACCGCGGCCGATCAGCAAGCTCATCCCGGAACTGCGGCGGGGTCGCGGGTTGACCCAGCACGACCTCGCGGCACGCCTGCACGCCGCGTCGGGCAACGCGAGCGTCACCCGCGAGGAGGTGTCCCGGTGGGAACGGGGCAAGCGCATTCCCGGCCCGTACTGGCGGGCGTGGCTCGGCCGGGTGCTGGACGCGCCCGCGCGGGACCTGGAACAGGCCGCGGCGGTGGCCCGGTGGACGCGCAGGCGGGGGTGACCACGCGTCAGGCGCTGGTCGCCGCCGCGGCCGAGGTGTTCGAGCGCGAGGGGTACGCGCGGGCGACCGTGGACGAGGTGTGCGAGCGCGCCGGCGTCACGAAAGGCGCGCTCTACGGCCACTTCGGCTCCAAGAAGGCGCTCGCCGTCGCGGTGCTGGACGTGCGCGCCGCGGAGTGGGCGCGCACCAGGGAGCGGTTGCAGCGGCAGCACCGCAGCCCGTTGCAGGTGTTGGTGGACCTGGGTTACGCGGCGCAGCGCGACCAGGAGGTGGAGCGGCGGCTGATGTTCCAGTCACCGGTGTGCGAGGACGTGGCGGAGCGCCGGCTCGGCCAGTGGACCTCGGTGGTGCACGACCTGCTGCGCGGCGCGGCGGCGCGGGGCGAGCTGCGCGACGGCGTGAACCTGCCCGCGTGCGCCGAGGGCATCGTCGCGGAGCTCGTGGGCGTGCACCTGGTGTCGCGGGCCGTCGACGGGGTGGACGCGGCGACCGCCGGCGTGGTCCGCCTGTGGCGCTCCTGGCTGCCGGCCCTGGCGTGGCCCGAGGTGTGCGCGGGGCTGCGGATGACCCCGCCCCGGTGACCGGCTCCGTCCCGCTCCGCGCCGTTCGTTGACCGGAACGTAGCAGGTCGTTACGCTGGGTAGCCACCGGGAAGCGAGGTCGCCGTGAACGACGCCGCGCGGGGAACCCGCACCAGGGCCGCCCTGGTCGCCGCGGGCATCGAGCTGTTCGACCGGGACGGCTACGGCGCGACGTCGCTGGACGCCGTGTGCCGCCGGGTGTCGGTCACCAAGGGCGCGCTGTACCGGCACTACCCGTCGAAGCAGGCGCTCGCCGTCGCCGTGGTCGAGGAGCACTTCCGCCGGTGGCACGAGGTGCGCGACGCGATCGAGCGGCGCGGCGCCGGACCGCTGGCCACGCTGGTGGAGCTGACCGGCGAGATGAACCGGTTGGCGCGGACCGACCGGGTGGTGCGCGTCGGCGTGCGGCTGCTGTTCACCAGCGAGCTGTTCGACCTGCTCGCGGGCGTGCACGTGGCGTGCCTGTCGGCCGTCGTGCGCGACCTGCTCGGCCGGGCGGAGCGGGCCGGCGAGCTGGTGGCGGGGCTCGACCTGCGCGACGAGGCGGACGGCATCACCTCCGCGGTGGTCGGCACGCAGGCGCTCGCCGCCGTCGCCACCGGGCCGGGTGGCCGGCCCGACGCCCTGTGGCGGCACCGGCTGGCCCGACTGGCCACCCCGCGGGTGTGCGGCGGCCTCCTGGGCGCCGCGGCCGGCCTGACCACCGGGACGCCCTCCACACCGCCACGACGTGCTCCACGTCGAACGGCATCAGGTTGAGCGGCGGGCCTTGGCCATCAGGTAGCGCTGCTCCGGCAGGCTCGTGGTGCGGGCCGCGGCGGCGCGGTAGTGCGCGGCGGCACGTGACGCGTCGCCCGCCATCTCGTGCAGGTGGGCGCGGACGGCGTCGAGGCGGTGGTGGCCGGGCAGGCGGTCGTCCAGGGTGTCGACCAGGGCCAGGCCGGCGGCGGGGCCGTGCACCATCGCGACGGCCACCGCCCGGTTCAGCGTCACCACGGGGTTGTCCGTGATGCGTTCCAGGAACGTGTACATGCCGAGGATCTGCGGCCAGTCGGTGTCCTCCGCGCGCGCGGCGTCGTCGTGCAGGGCGGCGATGGCGGCCTGCAACTGGTACTCGCCGATCGGACCGCGCTCCACGGCGGCGGTGATCAGGTCCGCGCCCTCCGCGATCAGGGCCCGGTCCCACGTCGACCGGTCCTGCTCGGCCAGCGGCACGATCGAGCCGTCGGGGGCGGTGCGCGCCGGGCGGCGGGCGTCGGTGAGCAGCATCAGCGCGAGCAGGCCCGCGACCTCGCCGTCGGACGGCAGGCGCGCGTGCACCGCCCGGGTGAGCCGGATCGCCTCACCGGACAGCTCGACGCGGTGCAGCGAACCACCCGTGCTGCTGGTGTAGCCCTCGTTGAAGACGAGGTACAGCACGTGCAGCACGGTGCGCAGCCTGGCGGCCCGCTCGTCGGGACCGGGCACGGCGAACTCCGCGCCGCGCAGCTTCTGCTTGGCCCGGCTGATGCGCTGCGCCATGGTCGCCTCCGGCACCAGGAAGGCGCGGGCGATCTCGGCCGTCGTCAGACCGCCCACGGCGCGCAGGGTGAGCGCGATGGCGGACGCGGGCGTCAGGTCGGGGTGGCAGCACAGGAACAGCAGGAGGAGCGTGTCGTCGCGGTCCGCCGCCTCGCCGGGCGGTGGCTCGCGGAACACCGCGTCCTCGCGCCTGCGGCGGGCGATCTCGCCGCGCACCAGGTCGGTGGCCTTGCGCGCGGCGACGCGCACGAGCCAGGCGCGCGGGTCGTCCGGCACGCCGTCGACCGGCCAGTGCCGGTGCGCCGACAGCAGCGCCTCCTGCACGGCGTCCTCGGCGAGCGCGAAGTCGCCGCACCGGCGGGCGAGCGCGCCGAGGACCCGCGGCGCGCACTCGCGCAGCAGGTCCTCGACGACGCGGCTCACAGGTCGGACGCGGCGGGGGCCGACATCAACTCCCGCACCTCGATGGGCTGGCCCAGCGGCACGCCGTCCGGGCCGGGCGCGGCCGACGCCCTGGCCGCGATCTCCAGCGCCCGCTCCCGCGTGGCGTCGACCAGCCAGTAGCCGGCCAGCAGCTCCTTGGACTCCGGGAACGGGCCGTCGGTGACGACGGGCGCGCCGACCCCGGTGAACACGACGGTCGCGGCCAGCTCGGGACCGGACAGGCCCTGGGCGTCGACCAGTTCGCCGTTGCGGGCCAGCTCCTCGCCGAGCCGCTGCTGGTACCCGATGTGCGCGGCGACGTCCTCGGGCGCCCACCGGTCCATGGGGGTGTCGCAGGTGGCGGTAGTGCCGTAGTTCATCAGCAGCAGGAACTTCGCCATGATCGCTCTCCTCGGTGCGCGGGCGCACCGTCCCGGCGCCCTCACCCCGCAGACGGCACCGCGGACGGCATCTCTACACCACCAGACGTGACTCGGGTCACACCACGTCGAGCCGCACGCCCACCCGCCGGTCGGGCTGGAGGTCGGTGGCGCTGAACACGACCTCGGTGCGGTCGGCGGGCGAGCGCACCGACTCCAGCACGAACCCTGGGTCGCCCCGGTCGAAGCCCAGGGCGTCGTAGAAGACATCGACCCCGCGCGGCAGGCGCAGCGCCAGCGAGACGTGCGGCACGCTGCCGGCGAAGCGGTAGGCGAACGCGTCCGGTTCGCCGAAGCGCATCAGCGGCGCGCACTTGCCCGGCCAGAACAGGGTCACCACGACCCGGACCTCGCTGCCCGCCGGGATCGGCTCCTGGAAGTGCACGGCCAGGTCGAACCGGCCGTCCTCCCGCCAGGACGTGGACACCGCGAACCGGGCGCCGGGCAGCTCGTCGACGAGGACGCCGCGCACCACCGCCTTCACCAGCGACCGCTGGGCCTCCGGCTGGTCCCAGCCCGCCTGGAACCGCAGGCGCAGCACCCGCACCCCGTCGGCGGCGGGCGTGGCCGTCACGGTCACCTCGGTCTCCGCGTCGCCGTTGGCGGCGAGCGTCGCCCGCTCCTCCCACGCCACGATGTGCACGAGGGGCTGGAGCTCGTCGTAGATCACGTCGGCGTAGTGGGCCAGCAGCGTGCGGTGCCGCTCCAGCACGCCGGAGTTCACCCGGTACGCGACCAGCGCCAGGCCCGCGGCCAGCAGCGGGAGGAGACCCACCAGCACGCGGGTCGCGGTGGACCAGGGGGCGAACGCCAGGGCCGCGTTGATCGCGAACAGCGCCACCAGCCCGACCACGGGGCCGCGCACCGGACCGCCCGGCACGTGGGCGAGGAACCACCGGTAGCACGATCTGAGCAAGCGCATCCACACCCACCAGCACACCCGAGGACGACCCCGGGGAACACCGCCGGGCCTGCGCACGGAACCGTACTCCACCCCGGGATCGCCCCGGGAAGATCACCCGGGACGCGAACGGGCGTCCGCGGCCGCACCCGGAGGCACGACCGCGGACGCCCGCCTGGTCAGGCCGCCGCGCACCCGGCGGTCGGGGTCCAGCCGGACGCGTCGCCGCTGCCGTTGAACCCGACCTTCGCCGTGCCCCCGACCGGGAGCGCGCCGTTCCAGGACGCGTTGCCCACCGTCACGGTGGTGCCGGTCTGGCTGAACGTGCCGTTCCAGCCCTGCGTGACGGACATGCCGCCGCGCGCCTCGAACCGCACCGTCCAGCCCCGGGTCGCGGTCGTGCCGCTGTTGCGCACGGTGATCTCCGCCGAGAAGCCACCCGGCCACTGGTTGGCCACCCTGACCTCGGCGGCGCACCCGCCGCCCGGAGGCGGGGTGGTGGTCGTGGTGGTCGTCGTGGTCGTGGTGGTGGTCGACGTCGTGGTGGACGTGGGTGTGACGCCCCTCAGGGCGGCCACCACGGCGGGGAACCACCGGTCGGCGATCTTCCGGTCACCCGAGGCGTTCGGGTGCACGCCGTCGTAGGTGTCGGAGCCGGTGGCGAAGCCGGTCCACTGGTCCACGACGGTGACGGGCGACCGGGCGGTGGACTTGCCCGCCGCCCAGGCCGGGATCGCCGCGTTCAGGTCGGCCACCCGCTGCGGGCACTCGGCGCAGGCGCTCGCCGCCATGGGGATGATCTTGGCGACGAGGACCTTCATCGACGGGTTGTCCGCCCGCATCTGGTCCACGAGCTTGCCGTAGGCGGCCAGGACGGTCGCCGTCGACCGCGCGCTCCACACGTCGTTGGTGCCGAAGTGCATGAGCACCACGTCCGGCTTGCTCGCGGCCAGCCAGCCGACGAGCTGGTCCTGGTCGGCGACCGCCGTGACGAGCGCCCCGCCGTGGCCCTCGTGCTGGCCGTCGTAGGCGAACCCGCAGCCGTCCGGGTTGAGCGTGCCCACGAAGTCGATGTCGGTGTGCCCGGCGGCCCGCAGGTCGCGGTCGAGCAGCGCCCGCCAGCAGCCCGGCGACCCGGTGATGGAGTCGCCGAGCGCCATGATCCGCACGGGTGCGGCGGCCCGCACGGCCGCCTGCCCCGGCGCGGCCACGAGAACGCCGACGAGCGCCGCGAGCGCCGCGAACAGCGCCGCCAGTGCCGTTTTCCCCGGTGCCGTTTTTCTCGGTGACATCGCGGGCCCCTAGGCGGTCGCGCAGGTCGCGCCGTTGAGGGCGAACGACGTGGGCGCGGGGTTGGTCCCGTTCCACGAGCCGATGAAGCCGAAGCTCACCGAGCCGCCGGCCGGGATCGTCGCGTTGTACGCCACGTTCGCCGCGCTCAGCTGCGCGCCGGACTGGGTCGTGGTGGCGCCCCAGGACTGGGTGACGGTCTGGCCGGCGGCCCACGTCCAGCGCAGCGTCCAGCCGTTGACCGCGGTCGTGCCGGTGTTGGCCACCTTCACGTCGCCCTGGAAGCCGCCCTGCCACTGGCCGGTGACCTTGTAGGTGACCGCGCAGGTCCCGATCGGGTCGCCGCCGCCGGGCCGGGTGGTGACGTCGACCGTGCCCGAGCGGGTGGAGCGGTTGCCCGCCGCATCCCGCGCGTAGACGGCGAACCTGTACGCGGTGCCCGCGGACAGGCCGGTGACGGTCGTGCTCGTGCCGGACGGGCTCGCCACCGCCGTCTCGGTGGAGCCGCTGACGCGGACCACGTCGTAGCCGGTGACGCCGACGTCGTCCGTGGCGGCCGACCAGGTCAGGGTCGCCGAGGTGGAGGTGACGCCGGACGCCGACGGGGTGCCCGGCGCGCTCGGCGGCGTGGTGTCGGTCGGGCCGCCGCCACCGCCGTAGACGCTGGCCTCCTTCGAGGTGGCCTTGATGCCGTTGGCGCCGTCGAAGATCCGCCGGCCCCACGACGTCAGCTGCGCGGCGTTGAAGTCGGTGACCATGTCGAGGTACTCGACGCCGCCGCCGTTGCCGCTCCACGACCAGCCCAGGTAGCCCAGCTTGAGCGACTGGGTGGTGGCGAAGATGGTGTCCTCGTCGGGGTTGCCGTCGGAGTGGTCGTGGCCGAACTCGCCCACGACGATCGGCAGCTTCGCGGTCACGAAGCGGTTGAGGTAGTCGTTGATCTCCGCGGCCGTGTCGAACACGCCGTACATGTGGATGGAGAACACGGTGTTCTTCAGCGCGTCCGCGGCGAAGACCGACGCGGCGTTGTCGCGCATGGTGAACGCCCAGTCCTGGCCCCAGTTCGGCGCGTCCACCATGATCGTGTGGGTCAGGCCGCCGTTGCGCAGGGCCTGGATGGCGCCCTTGGTGTCGTTGGTCCAGTTCTGGTAGCCGGTGTTGCCGTGCGGCTCGTTGCCGATGTTGACGATGACGTACTTCTCCTGGCCGACCAGCGCGCTCTTGACGCTGAGCCAGTACTCGGCCGCGCGGGCCAGGGTCACGGCGCCGCTCTGCTCGCCGTAGCCGGTGGTGTCGTGCACCTCCAGCACGCAGATCAGCCTGTTGGCCTTGCACTGGGAGACGACGTTGGCCACGTCTGCCGCGTCGTTCTTCGTCCAGCGGTCGCCGGAGCTGAGCACGACGCGGACGGTGTTGGACCCGAGGGCCTTGATGTCCTTCAGCGCCTGGGTGGTGCTGCTCGTGTACCAGGTGTGCGCGTGGTTGACGCCACGCATGACGAAGTCGTTGCCGTTGGCGTCCAGGAGACGCCCGTTGCTGACGGTGAAGCCCGTGGCCGCCTGGGCCGGGACCACCGCCAGCAGGGAGAGGACCAAGGCGGCGACGGCGGCGCCGACCAAGGCGAATCGCTTGCGCATGGGTGTACCTCGCGTGGTTGTCGACACTGACAGAAGCGAGCGCAGGGCAGCGCACCCGCCCGGGGGCGGACCTCCACACCAAAGCAATTAACCGCTTAAGAGTCAACCGGGAGTTTCGCAAGTAAGCGCAGGTCAGGACCGCTTTTGCGCGCGATCCACCGTCACTGCTGGGAACGCTCCCAGAAATGGGTCACCAGTGTCCTACGGACGCCCCCGGTCCGTCGAGCCCCGAACCTGCGGACGGGTCTCGCGGTCTCGAATGGCGGGTCTCAGGTGGTGGGGGCCCGGCCGGTGCTGGAGCGCGGCACCAGCTCGGGGTCGGAGGTCTTCACCTGGTCGGGCGCGCCACCCGCGACGACGTCGAGCAGCAGGCGGACGGCGGCGGCGCCCCGCTCGGCGATCGGGCGGCGCACGGCGGACAGCGCGGGTCGCACCAGGCGGCACAGCGCCGAGTCGTCCCACGCCACCAGCGAGAGCCGGTCGGGCACGGGCAGGTTCAGCTCGTGCGCCACGCCGAGGGCCGACACCGCCATCACGTCGTTGTCGAACACGAGCGCGGTCGGCGGCGTGCCGCCCGTCAGCACGCGCCGCGTCACGCGGGCCGCCGCCTCGTCCGAGTAGTCGGCGTGCACGACCCGCGCCTCGCCCAGGCCGAGCCGCGCGGCGGCCGTGGTGAACGCCCGCGACCTCGCCTGGGTGTGCACGAACCTGGTGGGTCCGGCGACCCGCACGATCCGCCGGTGGCCGAGCGCCACCAGGTACTCCAGCACCTCGACCACGGCGACCTCGTCGTCGGTCCACACGCACGGCACGTCCGGCACGACCGGTTCGCCGAGCACCACGGCCGGCAGGTGCAGCTCCCGCACCAGCTCCACCCGGGGGTCGTTCTCCACCAGGTCGACCAGCAGCACGCCGTCCACCCGCCGCTCGCCCCACCAGCGCCGGTAGGCGGCCAGTTCGGCGGCGGAGTTGTCGGTCACCTGGAGCAGCAGCGCCGTCGGCCCGCCCGCGAGCGCGCCCTGGATGCCGGAGATGAGCTGCATGAAGTACGGCTCGACGCCGATCACCCGGGCCGGCCGGTCCACGACGAGGCCGATGGCGTTGGCCCGGCCGTCGGACAGCGAGCGCGCGGCGCTGCTGGGCACCCAGCCGAGGCGGTCCGCGATGTCCATGATCCGGCGCCGGGTGGGCTCGGAGACGCCCGGCCGGTTGTTGAGCGCGTAGGACACCGCCCCCGTGGAGACGCCCGCGGCCTTGGCGATGTCCGAGATGGTCGGACGCTTGGCTCGCACCCGCGCCTCCTCACTGGACGTGATCATCGAGTCTAGACCGCGGCGCGGCCCCCCTCCCCCGGTAGGGTAATTAAGCGCTTAACGGATCACCTGGAAAGGGGACCACCGTGCCCTGGTTCGACCTCTCCGAGCGGGAACTGGCGCAGTACCGGACCGCCACCGCCGAACCGGACAACCTGGACCTGTGGTGGAAGTCCCGGCTGGAGGAGGCGCGCGCCGCCGCCCGACCGCCGGTGCTGTCGCCGTACGCGGCGGACGCCTACGGCCCGCTGCCGGTGTGGGACGTCGAGTTCTCCGGCTACGGCGGCGACCGGGTGCGCGGCTGGTACATCCGCCCCGGCGGGGCGGGCGACGAGCCGCTGCCGACGGTGGTCTGCTTCATCGGCTACGGCGGCGGCCGGGGCCTGCCGTCGGAGCACGCGCTGCTGCCCGCCGCCGGGTACGCGGTGTTCGTGATGGACACCCGGGGCCAGGGCGGCCGGTGGACGCTGGGCGCGACGGCCGACTCCGGGTTCGCCGGCCCCGAGCACCCCGGCGTGATGACCCGGGGCATCGCCTCGCCCGAGACGTACTACGTGACGCGGCTGATGGTGGACGCGGCGCGGGCGGTGGAGGTGGCGGCGGAGCTGGACGGCGTGGACCCGGCGCGGCTCGCGGTGTCCGGCGGCAGCCAGGGCGGCGGCCTCGCGCTGGCCGCGGCGGCGCTGTGCGGCGAGGCGGTCCGGGTGTGCCAGGCCGACGTGCCGTTCCTGTGCGACTTCCAGCGGGCCGTCACGATCACCGGCGCCGAGCCGTACGCGGAGATCTCGAACTTCCTGGCGCAGCACGTGGACCTGATCCCGCGGGCGCTGGACACCCTGCGCTACGTCGACGGCGCGCTGCTGTCCCGCCGCATCACCGCGACGTGCCTGCTGAGCGTGGGCCTGATGGACGAGGTGTGCCCGCCGTCGACGGTGTACGCGGCCTACAACGAGATCACCGCGCCGAAGGAGATGGCGGTGTTCCCGTTCAGCGGTCACACCACCCCCAGGGTGCACGACGAGCGCAAGCTGCGGCACCTGCGCGCCCACCTCTGAGACGTGGTGGGCGGGGTGTGGGAGGGCCACCGCCATAGCCCTCCCACACCCCAGCCCGGTCAGTGGACCCGGTTGCCCACCGGGGACCCCGGGTTGCTCGGCCCGGGGTCTCGAACGTCCACGACCAGCTCACGGGGTCGGTTCACGGGGTCGACGCGGTGACCGGGGTGACGAGCACCCGCTCGTGGCCGACGTACCGGTCCTCGCCGGTGACCCGCACGGTGCGCTCCCAGCGGATGTCGGTGCTGGAGCAGCCGACGAGCAGGGACACCTCGCCGGTCTCCACGACGCGGCGGCCGTCGCGGCCGGTGAACGACGTGCGGTCGGCGTGCAGCCGGAACGCCACCCGCCGCTCCTCCCCCGCGTCCAGCTCGACCCGGGCGAACCCGACGAGCTGGCGCACGGGCCGCGTCACCGAGGCGACCGGGTCGTGCAGGTACAGCTGCACGACCTCCGCGCCGCGCCGTCCGCCGGTGTTGCGCACCAGGCAGGACACCTCGACCTCGCCGTCCGACGGCAGCTCCTCGGCCGACTCGAACCCGGTCAGCTCGAACGAGGTGTAGGACAGGCCGTGGCCGAACGGGTACAGCGGCGTGGGGTCCACGGAGCTGACGCCGCCCACCGCGCCCAGCTTCGGGTGCAGGTAGGTGGTGGGCTGGCCGCCGGAACCGCGCGGGACCTGCACGGGCAGCTTGCCGGACGGGTTGACCCGCCCGCTGAGCACGCCCGCGACTGCGCCCGAGCCCTCCTCGCCGGGGAAGAAGGCCTGCACGACCCCGGCGGGGCGGTAGCGGCCCAGCGCGTAGGGACGGCCGGCCAGCAGGACCAGCACGACGGGCTTGCCCGCCTCCAGCAGCGCGTCCAGCAGTTCGCCCTGCACGCCGGGCAGCGACAGGTCCTCGGCGTCGCAACCCTCGCCGGACGTGCCGCGGCCGAACAGGCCGGCGCGGTCGCCGAGCACGGCGAGCACCACGTCCGCGTCCCGCGCGACCTCGACCGCCCCGGCGATGCCGGACCGGTCGTCGCCGGACACCTCGCACCCGAGCGCGGTGGTGACGGTGGCGTGCGGGAACTCCGCGCGCACCGCCTCCAGCAGGGTCGGCATCTCCACGCCCAGCTCCACGTCCGGGTGCTGCACGCCCACGTGGTTCGGGAACGCGTAGCAGCCCATGAGCGCGAGCACGTCGTCCGCGCACGGCCCGACGACCGCGATGCGCGACGCACCGGCGCCCGACGCGGCGAGGGGCAGCACGCCCGCCTCGTTGTCCAGCAGCACCACGGACCGCTCGGCCATCGTGCGGGCGAGGTCGCGCAGCGCGGGCGGGTCCAAGTCGACCGGCTCGCCGCGCTTCACGGCGGGCGACTCGGGCTCCCAGCCCTCGTCCAGCAGGCCGAGTTCGCACTTCTGGGTGAGCACCCGGGTCACCGCGACGTCCACGTGCGCCTCGTCCACGACGCCGGAGCGCACCAGCTCGGCCAGCGGCTCGCCGTAGCAGCGCACGCTGGGCAGCTCCACGTCCACGCCCGCGGTCAGCGCGAGCGCGGCGGCCTCGCCGGGCGACCCGGCGACGCCGTGGGCGGTCTCCAGGAACGACACGCCGAAGTAGTCGGCGACGACGACGCCCTCGAAGCCCCACCGGCCGCGCAGCAGGTCGGTCAGCAGCGCCGGGTCCGCGGCCGGCGGCACGCCGTCGACCTCGGCGTAGGAGTGCATGACCGACCGGGCGCCGCCCAGGCGCAGGGCCATCTCGAACGGCGGCAGCACGACGTCGGCGAACTCGCGCGGCCCCATGTGCACGGGGGCGTGGTTGCGCCCGCCGACGGAGGCCGAGTAGCCCGCGAAGTGCTTGAGGGTGGCCACGATCCCGCTGGACTCCAGGCCGCGGGTGTAGGCGGAGCCGATGAGGCCGACGAGGTAGGGGTCCTCGCCGATGGTCTCCTCGGTGCGCCCCCACCGCGGGTCGCGGGTCACGTCGAGCACCGGGGCCAGGCCCTGGTGCACGCCGACGTCGCGCATCACCAGGCCGACCTCGCGCGCCATCCGCTCGACCGACTCGGGGTCGAACGAGGCGCCCCAGGACAGGGGGACGGGGAAGACCGTCGCCTGCCACGCGGTGAACCCGGCCAGGCACTCCTCGTGCGCCATGGCGGGGATGCCGAAGCGGGTGTTGGCGACGAGCTTGCGCTGGGTCTCGGCGAGCACCTTGGCGCCCACCAGGGGGTCGACCGGCCCGGTGCCGAAGACGCGGGTCAGCTGGCCGAGGCCGGGCTTGGTCAGCTCGTCCCACGGCGGCAGCGGCTCGGCGAACTCGTGCTGCGCGGGAGCGACCTCCTCGCCCTCGGAGATCCCCACCCACACCCCGACGAGCTGGGCCAGCTTCTCCTCCAGGGTCAGCTCGGCCAGCAGGGCGGCGACGCGCTCCGCGGTCGGCTTTCCGGGATCGGCCCAGGGGTTCAGCACGGCGGCTCCTTCGTTGACGATCGGACGACGAGTTCGGTGGCCAGTTCGACGCGCTCGGTCTCCACCGGGCGCCCCGCGATGAGGTCGGCGAGCATCCGGCCCGCGTGGCGCCCCATCTCGGTGAGCGGCTGGCGCACGGTGGTGAGGGCGGGCGAGGACCACACCGCCACCGGTAAGTCGTCGAAGCCGACCACGCTCAGGTCGTGCGGGACGGACAGCCCCGCGACGCGGGCCGCCTCGATCACGCCGAGCGCCTGTTCGTCGTTGCCCGCGAAGATCGCGGTGGGCCGGTCGGGCATGGCGAGCAGCTCTGCCGCCCGCCGGAACCCGCCCTCGTGCTTGAAGTCGCCGTGCCTGACGAGTTCCGGGTCGAACGCGATGCCCGCCCGGTCGAGCGCGGCGCGGTAGCCGTCGACGCGCGCGCGGCTGCACAGCATCCCGGCGGGTCCGCCGATGACGCCGACCCGGCGGTGGCCGAGGCGCAGCAGGTGTTCGGTGGCGGACAGGCCGCCCGCCCAGTTGGTGGCGCCGACGCTGGGCACGTTCGGCTGCGGGAGGTCCACGGGGTCGATGACGACGACCGGGATGCGCGAGTTGGCGAGCACGCGCCGGTCGGCGGCGGTCAACTGCGAGGTGACCAGCAGCGCCCCGGCACGGCGCGCCTCCACCAGCGACGCCGCCCACGAGGTGTGCCGGCGCGGCTTGTCCGTGGAGGACACCACGACGTGCAGGCCGGTGTCGACGACACCGCGGATGATCTCCACCGCCCAGGGGCTGTCCAGGGCGGTGAACACGAGGTCGACCAGCATGTGCCCGGAGGCGCGGCGCGACCCGACCGGGACGTAGTCGTACTCGGCGAGCAACTGCCGCACGCGGGCCCTGGTCTCCGCGCCGACGTCGTCCTTCCCGTTCAGGACCTTGGACACCGTCGGGAGCGACACCCCCGCTGCTGCGGCAATCGTGGCCAACGTGGCTCGACGCATGCGGCCGATAGTATCGAAACTCGATCGAAACACAAGAGCGAGCCTCTGAAGTGCGGAAATGTCGTCTCAACAGGTCGGCGCGTGACGCTTGACACGCGTTCGACACCCGTCTAGGTTCTCCGCAAGTCGTGGATGTTTCGAAATGTTTCGATGCCACGAACAATTCCGCAGCGTGGCAGAAGGGTGGCGGTCGCATGTCCCGCCGTTCATGGATGCGTCCCCTCATCGCGATGGGGCTCGTCGCCGTGGCAGCAGTGAGCACCGCGTGTGGGTCGTCCGGTCCGGCCGACCCCGCGAACGGGCTCAAGGTGTGGGCACTGGAGGACCCGGTGCTCAACAAGATCGAGCAGAAGTCGATCGACTCGTTCAAGGCCGGCGGCGGCAACGCCTCGCTGGAGACGTTCGGCAACGACCCGTACAAGCAGCGGCTGCGCGTCGCGATCGGGTCGCCGCAGGCCCCGGACCTGTTCTTCAACTGGGGTGGCGGCAACCTCAAGGAGTACGTCGACGCGGGCAAGGTCGCCGACCTGACCGCGGTGCTGGACGAGAACGCGGCGGTCCGGGACAAGTTCATCCCGAGCGTGCTCGACGGCGCGAAGCTCGACGGCAAGACCTACGGCGTGCCGATGCGCGGCATGCAGCCGGTGATGCTGTTCTACAACAAGGACGTCTTCGCCGCGGCGGGCGCGCAGCCCCCGACCACGTGGGACGACCTGCTCACCCTGGTCGACACCTTCAAGGCCCAGGGCGTCACCCCCATCGCGCTGGCCGGTTCGCAGGCGTGGACCGAGCTGATGTGGGCCGAGTACGTGCTCGACCGCGTGGCGGGCCCCGAGGTGTTCAAGAACATCCGGGACAACGGCCCCGCGGGCTGGAAGGACCCGGCCGTGGTCGAGTCCATGACCAAGCTCAAGGACCTGATCGACCGGGGCGCGTTCGGCTCCAACTTCGCCTCCGTCGGCTACGACGCGGGCGGCGCCTCGACGATCCTGGCCCAGGGCAAGGCCGCGATGCACCTGATGGGCTCCTGGGAGTACACCAACCAGCTCGACCAGAGCCCGGACTTCGTCAAGCAGAACAAGCTGGGCTGGGTGGCCTTCCCGTCCGTCACGGGCGGCAAGGGCGACGCGGGGAACCTCGTCGGCAACGTGAGCAACTTCTACTCCGCGACGTCGGACTCGAAGAACCTCGACGGGGCCAAGAAGTTCCTCACCACCACGCTGACCGAGGACTCCTACATCCAGGCGCTGGTCGAGGCCGGTGACGTGCCGCCGGTCGTGGGCGCGGAGGAGATGCTGAAGAAGTCGCCGAACCCGGACTACGCGACGTTCATCTACGAACTGGTGCTGGACTCGAAGAACTTCCAGCTGTCCTGGGACCAGGACCTGCCCGCGGACGACGCCACGTTCATGCTGACCCAGCTTCAGGAGTTCTTCCTCGGCAAGGTCTCGCCGCAGCAGTTCGTCGACGCGGTGGCCGCGCGCTGATGTCGTCCCAGCGGCCTTCGGGCTGGTACGCCGTTCCCGCGTTCGCGTTCTTCGCCTTGTTCGCGGCGCTGCCCATGGTCATCGTGGTGTACCTGAGCTTCACCGCGTGGGACGGCCTGGGCACGCCGGCCCCCAACGGGGTCGACAACTGGACCCGGTTGGTCCAGGACGGCGAGGCCACCGCCTCCGTGGGGCGGACCGTGCTGCTGATGGTCGTCTCCTGGCTCGTCCAGACCCCGATCGCACTGCTGGTCGGGGTCTGGGCGGCCGGGAAGCAGCGATCGCGGGCGGTCCTCAGCTCGATCTTCTTCCTGCCCCTGCTGCTGTCCACGGCGGCCATCGCGCTGCTGTGGCAGGTGCTGCTCGACCCGAACTTCGGCGCGTTCGTCGGCGGGCCGCAGTTCCTGGGCGACACGGACATCGCGATCTACACGGTGGTGTTCGTGATCTCCTGGCAGTACATCCCGTTCCACACCCTGCTCTACCAGGGCGCGGCGCGGGCGGTGCCGCCGACGCTGTACGAGGCGGCGACGATCGACGGCGCGGGCCGGTTCGGGCAGTTCGTGAACATCACGTTGCCACAACTGCGGTTCACGATCGTCACGTCGTCGGTGCTGATGATGGTCGGCTCGCTGACCACCTTCGACACCGTGCTGATCCTGACCAACGGCGGACCGGGCACCGCGACCCGCATCCTGCCGCTGCACATGTACATCACCGGCTTCGTCGGGTTCGAGATGGGTTACGCGAGCACCATCGCGGTCGTGCTGGTCGTGCTCGGCACCGCGCTGTCGGTGGCGGTCATGCGCTGGAGCGGGTTCCGCTCGATGAGCAGTCAGCAGGAGGGTTCGTGAAGTCCCGCCCCAACTGGCCCGCCGGGTTGTTCGCCCTGGCGTGGCTCGCGATCGTCCTGGGCCCGCTGCTGTACCTGGTGACGGTGTCGCTGCGCACGCGCAGCGAGTACCTCGGCAAGAGCGCGTGGTCGGTGCCGGACGCGCTGACGCTCGACAACTACGTCACCGTGCTCACCGGCGGGTTCGGCCAGTACCTGCTGAACAACGTGGTGGTGACGGTGGTGACGGTGGCGATCGTCGTGGCGATCGCCGTGCCGTGCGCCTACGCGGTGGCCCGCAGCGGGGGGAAGTTCGTGCAGCGCGGTTTCACCCTGCTGCTGGTCGGCCTGGCGATCCCGGCGCAGGCCACGATCATCCCGATCTACCTGCTGATCACCCGGATGCAGCTGTACGACACGCTGCTGGCGATCATCCTGCCGACGGCGGCGTTCGCGCTGCCGGTGGCGACGCTCGTGCTGACCAACAGCCTGCGGGACGTCCCCCGCGAGCTGTACGAGGCGCAGGCGATCGACGGCGCCGGACCGTTCCGGGTGCTCGTGTCGCTGGTCCTGCCGCTGGCGCGACCGGCGATCATGACCGTGGTGGTCTACACCGCGCTCAACGCCTGGAACGGGTTCCTGTTCCCCCTGGTGCTCACCCAGTCCGAGTCGACGCGCGTGCTGACGCTGGGCCTGTACGACTTCCGGGGGCAGTTCGGCACCAACGTGCCGGCCCTGCTGGCGGCGGTGACGCTGTCCGTGCTGCCGATCTTCGCGGTCTACCTGATGGGCAGGAGGTTCCTGCTCAGCGGTCTGACCGCCGGTTTCGGCAAGTAGCCGGTTTCAACGACCGCCCGCCCGCGATCCAGGGGCGTGGCCGCCACTCTCCCGGCGGCCGCGCCCCACCTTCGCGCAACGGGTCGACCAATCGTGTTCGACAGTTTCGATGTAACGTTCGACATTTTCGGCATTACGTCACGGTGAACGTGAGCCACACCGCCCACAGAGCCCTCATGTTGCGGAGTCCCGGCGGTATCCCCCTGTCGTAGACTGCCTGCATGCCGACCAAAGCCGACCCGTCCTCTCCGGATGGCACCGCCTCGGGCAAGATCACCATCGCGGACATCGCGGCCGAGGCCGGGGTTTCGGTACCGACAGTTTCGAAGGTGATGAACGGCCGGGCGGACGTCGCCCCGCACACCCGGGAACGGGTCGAGGCCATCATCCGCAGGCACGGCTACCAGCGCCGCTCCGACGAGCGCTCCCGCCGGTCCAACCTGGTGGAGCTGATGTTCCACGAGCTGGAGAGCGCCTGGGCGCTGGAGATCATCCGGGGCGCCGAGCAGGTCGCCGCCGAGCAGGGCCTCGCGCTGGTGCTCTCCGAGTCGCAGGGCCGGCTGACCCCCGGCCACGGCTGGCTGGAGGGCGTGATCGCCCGCAAGCCGCTCGCCGTGATCTCGGTGTTCTCAGACCTGACCTCGCAGCAACTGGCGAAGCTGCGCGCCCGGGACATCCCCGTGGTGGTGGTCGACCCGATCGGCGAGCCCCAGCTGGAGACGCCGTCCATCGGCGCGACCAACTGGAACGGCGGCCTGACCGCCACCCGTCACCTGATCGAACTGGGGCACCGGCGGATCGCCATGATCGGCGGCCCCGAGCGGGTGCTGTGCAGCCGGGCGCGCGTGGACGGCTACCGGGCCGCGCTGGAGACCGCGGGCCTCGCGGTGGACCCCCGCCTGGTGCGCTACGGCGACTTCCACGTCGAGTCCGGGCGCGCGCAGTTCGCGCCGCTGCTCGACCTGCCGGACCCGCCGACCGCGGTGTTCGCGGGCTCGGACCTCCAGGCCCTCGGCGTGTACGAGGCCGCGCGGGCCGCGGGGCTGCGCATCCCCGAGGACCTCAGCGTCATCGGGTTCGACGACCTGCCGGTGGCGCAATGGGTGGGCCCGCCGCTGACCACGGTCCGACAGCCGCTGCAGGACATGGCCGCGGCGGGCACCCGTCTCGCCATCACGCTGGCACGTGGTGAAGAGCCCGAACACCGCCGAATCGAGCTTGCCACCACGCTGGTGGTGCGTCAGAGCACCGCCCCGCCACGCTGACGAGCCGCCTCCTCTTCCCCTAGTGGTGGTGACCGGGGGGCTGCGCGTACACGCACCCCTCCGCCTCGGCGGGCACCGTGTGCCCCACCTCGTCGTCCGGTCCCACCGGTGTGCAGCGCAGGGTGTGCAGCCCCAGCGGCTCCAGGCCGAGCGTGCCGCTCAGCGCGAAGCCGTTGCCGAAGCCGAAGTCCGGGTCGTCGGAGACCTCGCCGCTCGACAGCGCGCCCTGCCAGGCCCGCTGGAAGTCGGCCAGCCGCTCCCGCTGGAAGACCACCAGCCCGAGCCGCTCGTAGGGCCCCGCCGAGCAGGTCGCCCACTCCGCCACGTACGGCGCGTAGAGCTTCGCGCGCAGCGGGCCGACGAACTCGGCGAACTCCTCCATCGAGCGCGGCACCGGTTCACCGCACTGCCCGGTCTTCTCCTCCACCCACTCGGCCACCTGCTCCGGGGTGGCCAGCGGGGGTCCCAGGGCGTTGCCGGCCCCGAGGGGGGAGGCGGGGTCGGCCGCCGTGGAACAGGCGACCGACCCCACCAGGAGCGCGACCAGGGCCGCGCACCGCGCGAACATCACGCCGTGGCGCACGTGGCGCCGCTGAGGGTGAACGAGACCGGGTTGGCGGGCGTCCCCTGCGACGTCCCGTTGAACCCGAAGCTCACCGTCTGACCCGGCTGGATGTTCTGGTTCCAGCTCGCACCCCTGGCCGTCGCCTTGCCGGACGCCACGGTGACGTCGGCCGACCACGCCTGGGAGATGCCCTGGCCCGCCGGGACGTCCCAGGCCAGCTGCCAGGCGTTGACCGCGCTCGTGCCGGTGTTCTTCACCGACACGTTCGCGGTGAAGCCGCCGGACCAGCTGCTCGGCACGCTGTAGGTCACCGAGCACGCGCCGGGCTCCTGGCCGCCACCACCGGTCGTGGTGACCGAGACGACCGCCGACGGCGGCGAGGTGTTGCCCGCCGCGTCCCGCGCCACCACGTAGAACTGGTAGGCGGTGTTCGCGGTGAGGCCGGTGACCGAGGCGCTGGTGCCCGTGGACGTGGCGACCTGCACGTCGTTCGCGCCGGCCTCGCGGAAGACCTGGTACGAGCTGACGCCGACGTTGTCGGCCGCCGCGCTCCAGCTCAGCTGGACGGAGGTGGACGACGCGCTCGCGGTGGGCGTGCCGGGCGCGGACGGCGCCTGCGTGTCACCGCCGGAGCCGCCGGAGAAGATCACGTCCGAGCAGCTGTAGAAGGCCTCGGGGCTGTCGCTGCGCTGCCAGATGGAGTAGATGACGTGCCGACCCGACTTGTTCGGCAGGGTGCCGTTCCACGAGTACTCGCCGCTGCCCAGCGGCGGGTTGGTGATGCTGTCGAACGGCACGGGCTCCAGGTCCGACCACTTCAGCGGCTGCGTGACGTCGAAGCCGTCCTTGGTGACGTACTGGTCCCACGTGCCGGGGTGCGGCGCCCACGCGTTGTACTTGAACGTGATCGGCGCGCCCGCGCGCAGCGTCGTGGTGGGCCAGTCGGAGCGGGTCAGGTTGTAGGCGTCGTACTTGGTGGTCGGCCCGCACAGGTCGCCGTCGGCGATGATCTCGCGGTGCTTGCCGCCGGCCAGGCTGATCAGGTTGCCGTACCAGTCCCACAGCGGCTGCTTGCCGCCGATCTGGACCGCGGCGACGCACGCCGGGTTGGTCGGGTTCAGGTCGCCGCCGCCACCACCGATCCTGCCGTCCTCGTAGCAGGCGTAGGTGCGGCTCGGGGGGAAGGTCATCGACCCGTGCGCCACCGCCGTACCGCTCTGGACGAACACACTGGTGAAGCCGACGACGCCGAGCGCGGCAACGGCCAACGCTCCAAAGCGCTTGAGTCGCAAGGTCTCTCCTTCAGATCGACGGTGATCTGGTGGGCACGGGACTGGGAGCGCTCCCAGAAACACGATCGCACCACCGGTGACCGCCCGTCAACGATCCGTTTCATTTGGCGCTCGCCGGGTACGGATCGACCATGCGGATCGCGGTGGTCGGCCAGATAGCCCGTGACCTGGTGCTCGTGGTGCCGGAGGTGCCCTCGGCCGGGGGGTCGGCGACGGTGTCGGAACGGCGCGAAATGCTCGGCGGCAAGGGCGCCAACATCGCCCGGAACGCCGTCGGACTGGGCGCGACGGCCGCGCTCGTCGGCGTCGTCGGGGACGACCGGGACGGCGACCTGCTGGTGCAGCGGCTGTCGGCGGACGGCGTAGCGGCGGACGCGGTCGTGCGGCGCACCGCCACCCGGACGGCCCTCGTGGTCGACGTGGTGCACGACGGCCACTACCGCTACTTGGAGGACATCCCCCCGGCGTGCCTGCTGACCCCGGCGGACGTCACCGCCGCGTCGTCCGCCCTGGCCTCCGCCGACGCCGTGGTGCTCCAGTTGCAGCAACCGGGGAACGCCTGCCTGGCCGCCGCCCGCGCGGCCGGTGGCCTGATCGTCCTGGACGGCGTCCCCGACTCGGGAACCGACGAACTCCTCGCCGCGGCCGACGTGATCCGCGCCGACCACCGCGAAGCGGCCCTCCTGACCGGCCGGGAGATCACCGCGGTCGACGACGCCGTGGAGGCCGGCCGGGCCCTGCTGGCCCGGGGCCCGTCCACCGCTGCCCTGGAGGTCCCGGGCGAGGCGAACGTCCTGGTCTGGCAGGACGGTCACGCGGCGATCCCCCTGACCGCCGAGCACGTGGTGGACACCACCGGCGGCGGCGACGCGTTCGTGGCCGCCCTGACCGTGGCCCTCCTGGAGGGCGACACCCCGGAGGAAGCGGGCCGCAAGGCCACCCGGGCCGCGGGCCAGGCCGTGACCCACCCGGGCGGCCGAACCACCCTCACCCGCGAGTCGTAACCCCACCCCGCGCGAGTCGTAAGTCCAGACCCCGCGAGTCGTACGTTCAGGTCCCGCGAGTCGTACGTTCAGGTCCCGAGAGTCCAACCTCCAGACCGGGCGAGTCCAACACCCAGGAGCCGTGTGTTCTTCACTCGCGAGTAAAGAACTCAGGGGTCCTGAACGTTGGACTCTCGGGACCTGGACGTACGACTCGCGGGGGGTGGACGTACGACTCGCGTGAGGGCTGGGGCTGGTGGACGTGCGCGGGGTTGTTCCGTAACCTGTCCGCGACTTGCCCGTGTAACCCGTTCGGGGCATTGCCGGCTTCCAGGAGGATCGCGCGACCGTGGCGTCGAACCCCGCTCTGCGCACCGTCCGCGCGGCCCTGGCGGTCACGGCCGCCGCCGTGCTGGTCGGTTCCCTGCCCGTCCACCAGGCCGCAGCCGACCCGGCGGCGGACGCGCTCAAGAAGTACACCGACCTCGCCCACGAGGCGGAGGCCCTCAACGAGGAGCACCTGCGGGCGCAGGACGACCTGTCCAACGCCCAGGGCGCGCTGGACCAGGCCAACCGCGACCTCGCGGCGGCGCAGCAGGCCCAGGAGGCGTTGCGCGGCCAGGTGGACCTGCTCACCGAGGCGTCGTTCGAGGGCGCGCGCTTCAACCAGCTGTCGGCACTGCTGGTGAGCGACTCGCAGCAGGACTTCCTCAACCGCATGTCCGCGCTCGGCGTGCTGGCCGGCGACAACGCCGAGGCGCTCGAAGGGCTCGGCGCCGCGGTGGACGGCGCGAACGACGCGGCCCGCCGCGCGGTCGAGGCCACCGACACCGCCAACCAGACGATCGCCGAGATCGACCAGCGCAAGGCGGCCCTGGACGGCCGGATCGACGAGGCCCGCGAGGCGTACCGGGCGTTGAGCCCGGCGCAGCGCGCCGCGCTGAACAACGCGGGCGACATGAGCCACATCGACGTGCCGCCGGGCCAGGCCGGTCAGGCGCTGGCGTTCGCGCTCGGGGAGCGCGGCAAGCCGTACGTGTTCGGCTCGAACGGCCCGAACACGTGGGACTGCTCCAGCCTGATGCAGGCGGCCTACCGCTCGGTGGGCATCGCGATCCCGCGCACCACCTACGGGCAGGCCACGATCGGCCGGTCGGTGGCCCGCAACGACGTGCGGGCCGGCGACCTGGTCATCTACTACTCGGGCCAGACGCACGTGGCGATGGCCATCGACGGGCTGCGCGCCGTGCACGCGTCCACCGAGGGCGTGCCGGTGAAGATCCAGGACATCGAGTCGATCGGACCGGTGGACGTCATCCGCCGCGTGGTCGGCTGAGCCCGTCCTCTGGGCCCGTCCTCTGGGCCCGTCGACCGACCCCGCTCAGCCCCTCTGCTCCATCACCAGGATCGCGCCGTTGGGCTCGCCCGCGTTGGAGCGCAGCGAGCTGCACACCACGCGCACGACCACGTCGCGCCCCTTGCGGTTGACCGCGCCGACCTCCAGTTCGGTCATGAACGAGGCGTCGCCCAACGCTTGGCGCACGACCGGCCTCAGCTCGGCCACGGGCAGGCCGATGTCGAGGTTCAGCAGGTGCTCGCCCCGCGCCTCGTCCTGCCGCACGCCCCACAGCTCCTCGGCGCCCCGGTTCCAGGCGATGACCCGCATCTCGGGGTCGAGCACGATCACGCCGGCCCGCAGCGACGTCAGGATGGACTCCAGGAAGTCGTTCACCTGGTCCAGTTCCAGGGTGCGGT